>JAPXNA010000029.1:0-13819 GCA_033808735.1 Fermentimonas sp. | reverse complement strand
AGTTTACTTGGACTATGCCGTGGCGAGAAATAGTCTAATGTCAATGAACTATTTCGTTAAGCCAAACGAGCAGAGGACAAGTTTACTTGGACTATGCCGTGGCAAGGCGGCTCCCATTGCGTTGTACAAGGGTAATCAAAAGTGGTAACCGATGCTCAGGTAGGGGTAGAAGCGTCTAGAAAGGTGCGAGTAGCCGAGTTCGGCCCGCAGTGGCCCCACTATGGTGAGGTGAGAGTACCCGATATTACCACTCCAGAACGACTCTCCCTTAAAGAAACTGTCCAAGTGTTCGCCATGGATTGTAAAGTTAACATTCCCGTAGAGGTGATTTTTGGGCGTGAAGGCATAATGGATTCCCATATCGGCAGAGAGCACCAAGTTACCCAGAAGTTCCATCCCCTTAGAGCCCTGCACGGCAATTTGTTGAGGCAGGTAATGGCCATCGATTCTCCCACCCACGAAGTTGCGATAGATATTGGGAGCGTTCTCGCTCATCACGTACCGTGCGGCAAGGCGTGGGGTAAAGTACGCGTTGCCGAATAGATGCGACGACTTAAGCAGGTTCATTCGCAAAACGCTAAGGGGGTGGCTGTTATTCAGCTGCGCGAAGTTATCGGTATGCAGACAATATTGAAACGAAAAATAGTTTCCAGAGGAAGGGAAGTAAGTATCGTTCAGGTTGTCGTACACCCCGTTAAACGTGTAGTTGATGTACAGCTGATCCTCTGATTCCATCACATCTTGGTTCAGGGGATGAAACAAGGGGTTGGTAAAGTGATAGTTGTCGAGACCCGCCCCGAAATAAAGTTTCACATCCCCAAAGTAGAACTCGGAAAAGTTGAGCGTCAGGGCATTCCTCACGACCCGCGCATTATACAACAGGTTCCCCCGGCGATAAATGGGCAAGTCGTTCCTGCTCAGCGTGTAGTTTATACCCCCCTTGTAAAAGAGACCACTGTTGATAGAGTAATCCACCATGAAGTAGGGGTCACGGCTTAGCCTCGTGGTGATATCGAACATCGATTCCAGCGATCTACCTAATCGAATGGTAGTATTTGCCAGAATCGCCGCCATATCCTGGCTATCGAAGTAAAAGCCCAGGTTAAGGGTGTTAGTCACCTTTGGCTCCACGTTGAATACGAGATCAAAGGGTCCCTCACCGTCCAGTCGGTAATGAACGCTGGAGAACAGCCCGGTGCCAAACACCCGCGCGGTCATGGCATCCAACTGCCTTCGGGTCACCTTGTCGTCTTGCAGGGGAATCCATCGTAATACCCGCCTCTCTTCCCTGGGAGATACTCCTTCCACCCGGACACCTTTTATCAACAGCGTATCCACGTTGATGTAGGGATTAACGACCTCCCTCGCGAGTCTTGAGCTGTCTATCGAGTCAAGACCCAGCGAACGCTTGAGGGCCATCAACCCCTCCCACTCCCTCACGGCCGCCTCTTCACCTCGGGCAATAATCGAGTCGATGGCCTGTTGGTAGAAATCCATCGAGCCATAAGGATGCAACAGGGGCGTTATCAACAGATCCGCATCCTCAAGGTTCTGTATTCTCTTCTGTGTCCCGATAAAGTTTCCAATCTGCCCTACCACCTCGGTGATGCTCCCCTGTCCTTTCTCTATCGCCTTTTCATCGGGTGGGAATGAGATGGCGATCACGATATCGGCGCCCATCTCCCGCGCCACATCCACCGGGGTGTTGTTGATCATCCCCCCATCAATCAGTAGCATGCTATCCTGCTCCACGGGGGTGAATACACCGGGAATGGCCATGCTCGCACGCATGGCCATGGGCAATACCCCCTCTCGGAGCACCACCTCTTTACCGGTACGTACATCGGCCGCCACACATGCGAACGGGATTGGCAGATCATCAAAATTCATGGGATGCTGGTAACCAATGGTCATGTTCAAAAAAAGGCTGTAGATATTTTGGCCGGCGAATACACCCGGGGGAAGGCTCAACCTGCCCTCTCCCTCTTTTATCTTTAATTGGTACGGCAGCGAAACCAGGTGTCTCTTACTGCTCTCGCGCTGCTTGGCAGGCAAATCTTTGCGGTACACGTGATCCCGCATCAGGTAATCCCAATCCTGGAGGTTAATAAGCGAATCAATCACATCGGCACCGTAACCAACCGAGTAGAGCCCCCCGACCACCGCTCCCATGCTTGTCCCGGCAATGCAATCAATCGGGATCCCGGCCCTCTCCAGCACCTTCAACACGCCAACGTGCGCGAAACCCTTGGCGGAACCCCCGCTAAGCACGACACCCACCTTTGGCCGCTCGTTTTCACGAGGCTTCTCTTGTCCTGTCACGGGCAAGACGACGCAACTTGCAATCAACAATATGGAGAGTAGTTTTTTCATAACCGCCTTTCAGGTACTTTCATCTATAAATTCAGAGGTTTTTTCATCTACAAAAATAGTTGAAAAAAATGTTTTTCGCAAACGCTTATCATGTAAAAGCAGCGATACAAACTGGTACAGTAATCCTCAAGGATTTGCGCTCTGAACCGGTAGGCTACATGGGAGTTAAACAAATGTTTCCGCTCAACTTTGAAGAGTTTATAACCGCCGTGGGAGTTCAGCCTCAGGTAATTGAGGCTTTGCAAAAAGCATGGGAGGGAAGAGCCCCCGTTGACGATGTGTTGCATGCCAAGATGCTTGAACTATTCAGGTTATACTTGGTTGTTGGGGGGATGCCTGCTGCTGTCACCCAGTATTTGAAAAGCAACAACCTGCAAGAGGTCATGTTAATACAACGAGACATTATCCATCTTTACAAGCGGGACATAGCTCAATATGATCCTGGTGAGAAGCTGCATACCACCTTTGCTGTTAGCCCGTTCCCGCAACCTCTTCAAGCTGTTTCAGAACGATGTGGGACTACTTGCCGCCCAATATGCCAACGGCATCCAACTTCGTATTATCTTGGGAGATGACAGCATCAACATGGGATCCATCTGCGAAAACGTGATAGCACAGGAGCTGACGGCGCATGGTTACACCCCCTGCTACTATAACAACAAGAAAAAGGGAGAGATCGATTTCATCATCGAGCAAGACGAAAAAGTTTTACCGATTGAAGTTAAATCCGGAAAAGAGTACCAAAGACACCGTGGTCTTGTAAACGTGATGAATGTACCGGAGTATGCCATCGATCAGGCTATCGTCTTTAGCCATAACAATGTACAACTTGATGAACGTATACTCTACGCACCTGTATACATGGTGATGTTTATAACCAAAGAAAATGGTACACCCTCTATATACAAAGTAGACCTCTCTACCATTCAGTAAAGGAAGAGCTGACACAACCACATCAAAAACAAACAACGCCATTGTTTTATCAAAACAATAAACGTAATTTTGTCGTGATTTTAAACAAACCCTAAACCGCTAACACTAATTTATCACGCTTGCGTCATTTAATAAAATGGTGTGTTGCGAAGTAAACAAAGCTGCATGAAACGTTTTTTAGAAAAAAATCTTCTCCCCATAGCCATAGTTTTAGGCATCGTGTTTCACAAACAGCTATATGCCTTATCGTTTGCAACACCCTATCTACTTTCGTTGATGCTTTTTATTACCTATTGTCGCATCTCCTGGAATAGTATCAAAATCACCAGGTTTCACTATATTTTATTAGGCATTCAATATGTTGGCAGTGCTTTGATTTACCTGGCAGTTCGCCCGTTTAACGAAGTATTGGCGCAGGCATGTATGATATGCGTTTTGGCGTCGACAGCCACTTCTGCACCCGTGGTCACAGGTCTTTTGGGGGGAAGCATCTCTACCGTGGCAGCCTATTCGGTTATCAGCAATTTGTCCATTGCATTTATGGCGCCGCTATTCTTTTCAATTATTGGCGAAACGGGCAAAACACTCTCTTTTGGGGCATCTTTCGGGTATATTTTCCTGAAGGTGATGCCTATTCTGGTTTTGCCATTCCTTGCATCGCTCTTAGTTCAAAAAACCGCTCCCAAACTGCATCAAAAAATAGCATCGGCACAAATTGTTTCTTTTTATTTATGGGCAGTAGCGCTGACCATTGTTCTTGGCAGCGTTACCCGATTCGTCGTAAGTCATAGCAGTAGCAATTTCTTGTTGGAAACAACAATTGGTGTTAGCTCACTTTTGATTTGCCTGTTGCAGTTCGGTTTCGGCAGGAAAATCGGCAGGAAATTTTCCTTCGTTGTCGCCGGGGGACAAAGTCTTGGACAAAAAAACACCATCCTGGCTATCTGGCTCACTCAAACATACCTAAACCCCATTGCATCACTCGGACCCGGGTTGTATGTTTTGTGGCAAAACCTCATAAACTCGTGGCAAATTTGGCACAAAAAGAGATACGAAGAGAAAAACAAAACCTGACAAGAGACTCACAATGACTTATTACCCTACTATTAGACAGACATTTAGATTATTAGGATTTTTAATTCTAATGACACTGTTGTTTTCATTTTCTCTAAAACTAATAGATAATCTATTATTTGACATAAATGATTCCCTGATGAATTTCTTATCCTATTCGCTTCCAACAATCATCACGACCCACAGGTATTTGAAAAAAGAAGAAAGCTCAATGCCGATAACTATACCATCAAGATAAATAATACTAGTTGGTTGATTTATGTTCAAATTGTCATTTTGACAGTCATGATGATTGTAATCATTGACCCAATAACGGTACTGATTCCAGTTCCAGATTGGCTTGATGAGTTGATGAGTAAAATGGTATCGAAAGATATTTATTCATTTATGACAATTGTGCTGTTTGCTCCAATTTTTGAAGAATTGATTTTCAGGGGAATTATACTTGATGGTTATTTAAAGGTTTATTCACCAAGAAAATCAATTATTTGCTCAAGCCTTCTCTTTGCCTTGATTCACTTAAATCCGTGGCAAGCGATTAATGCCTTTCTGATAGGATTGTTTATTGGTTGGGTTTATTATAAAACTCAGTCAATTATACCCTGTATTTTGATACATTTCACGAATAATGTAATAGCATTCCTAATATTCATGTTTTCTACCAGCAATGCTTCGTCAATCAGCGATCTGATTGCTAATAAAATGATATACATATCATTAATTGTATCTTTAAGTGTACTGTTTTATTTTGGAATAAGATTTTTGAATAGACAGTTTAATAAAGTCTACACACAACACACAATCACAATATAGCCAATAATAGACAAGCTAAAAAAACAACACGATGACAAATAAAATTTACATTCTTATATTATCCATCTTAGTTTTTGTCGGTTACGGGGCAAAACAGGATGATGATAGAACTGAATTCTTTCCGAAGGTTGAACAAAAACCGAACGTGATTCCTGGCAAAGAAAATATTTGGGTTTTTATTCTTGCAGGACAATCAAATATGGCAGGACGTGGAAAGGTCGAGCCTATTGATACCATACCGGATTGCAGGATTTTCACCATCAACAAAGAGGGAGAATTAATACTTGCAAAAGAACCCCTTCACTTTTATGAACCCAGGGCAACAGGCTTAGACTGTGGACTATCATTTGGGAAAGAGTTGTTAAAACAGATACCTGACAGTATTTCAGTATTCATAATCCCAACAGCAGTTGGCGGTAGTTCAATTAGTCAATGGATAAATGATTCGACACATAGAGATGTTACATTGATGACTAACTTTAAAAAGAAAATTGAAATCGGACAGAAACACGGCACTATAAAAGGAATTCTTTGGCATCAAGGAGAAAGTGATGCATCCACACAAGAGACAATAGATGTATATAATAAGCAGCTTCAAATATTATTTACCCTTTTTAGGAACGCGATCGGCAATAGTGAATTACCAATAATGATTGGAGAATTAGGTTCTTTTTCGAAGACAGATGATAAGTGGCAAGCGATAAACTCTAAAATTAAGGAATATATTAAAAGTGACCCCAATTCATATTTGATCAAGACAACTGACTTGAAAGATAAGGGAGACAGGGTTCACTTCGACTCAGAAGGACAAAGGGAGATAGGGAGAAGATTTGCCGAGCGATTTATTAAAATAGAAGAATAGCCAGTCCATAAAAGCGTGTAATATAAAAGACATTAGATTATACTCTCCTGCCTCGCCTTTGTAGTTATTGGAAGCATTGGTGGAATGAAGTGGTATTTAAGAAAATCAAAGACCTCCGCCAAAGCATTTCCGACCTCAAAGAGTTTGAAAAAGAGTAACAATTTTCACTGTATGCCATCAAAGAGGCTGTCTCAAAAGTCAAAACAGTTTTTTACTTTTTCTTGTTTGCCTTCTTCTTCATTCAATCGATCCACCGCCTAGTCAGATCGCCGAAGGCATCAATTCGGCGGTCGCGGAAGAAGGGCCACCAGCGACGTACCTTTTCAGTACGCGCTACGTCAATCTCCACCACCCGCGCATCTTCCCCTTCCGGGGCCTGGTACAGGAACTCACCTTGCGGTCCGCAAACGAAACTACTCCCCCAAAACTGGATACCGTTGGTCTGCCCCGACGGGTCGGGCTCATGACCGGTGCGGTTCACCGCGACTAATGGCAAACCGTTGGCAATAGCATGTCCCCGCTGCACGGTAATCCACGCGTCTCGCTGCCGCATTTTCTCGTTGTCGCTATCGCTGGACTCCCACCCGATGGCTGTGGGGTAGATCAGCAGTTCCGCCCCGGCAAGCGCCATCAGCCGCGCCGCCTCGGGATACCACTGGTCCCAGCAGATCAGGACACCCAGTCGCCCAACCGACGTATCAATGGGTTCAAACCCAAGATCACCCGGTGTGAAATAAAACTTCTCGTAATAGGCCGGGTCATCCGGTATATGCATCTTCCGGTACGTGCCAGCTATGGAACCATCCCTCTCGATTACCACGGCACTGTTGTGGTAAAGGCCGGGAGCCCGCCGCTCGAAAAGCGACAAGATGATGACCATCCCCCACTTTTTCGCCAAGGCGCCGAAGGTGTCGGTGGAGGGGCCCGGTATCGCCTCCGCCAGATCGAACAGGTCCACCTCTTCGGTTTGGCAGAAGTAGAGGTTGTTGTGAAGCTCCTGCAGCACGATCAACTCAGCCCCACCCTGGGCAAGTGCCCCAATCTTCTCCTCCAGGCGGGCCACGTTCACGGCGGCATCGGCACTATTTGCCTGTTGTATAATTCCTATCTTCATAGTTATTCGTTTACACGTGTTGTTATTTTACTCATTTGCTTTCAAGCTCGACTGACACTCGGTATGCGACCCATCAGCTGCTTGTTCGCTAAAAGAAAAATAACTCACGACTAACGTCGTTCAAACAGCTTTTCTTTTTTAACGCGAACTTCGCAGGATGTGTCCCCGCAACCCGAGCGAAGGTCTTCGCTTTAAAAGCAAATGAATAATCACTCGAATTTCAGAATTACAAGAACCCGACGGGAAGCTGCATCGTCACGCAGTGCAGTGAACCCGACTGCTTGATAAGCGGCCGACAATCGATGCCAATCACCTCCCTATCAGGAAAGGCAAGTTGTAACTGCCTTTTGGCGACACCATCCTTCGGGGATCCGTAGAAGGGGATCAATACTGCCCCGTTGATGATCAAGAAGTTAGCGTACGTGGCGGGCAGACGCCTCCCCTCGTAATACAAAGCGTCTGCCATGGGTAGCGACAGCAGCCGATAGGGTTTCCCGCTGGAGGTCACGAAAGCCTTCAGCTCCCGCTCCATCTCCTTAAGATCACCGTAGTGAATATCTTCCTCGTCGTCACAAGCCACGTAAGCGATGGTCTCCTCATTACAAAAACGGGCCAGGGTGTCGATATGGCTATCGGTATCGTCCCCCTCCAAGAAGCCGTGATCCAACCACAGCACCCGCTCAACCCCAAGCATCAGCTTCAGCCTATCCTCCACCTGTTCCCGGGTAAATGCCCCGTTCCTGTTGGGTGAAAGCAGGCAACGGGAGGTGGTCAGGAGCGTCCCCGTCCCGTCCGTCTCAATGGAGCCTCCCTCCAAGATAAAGTCCAAACGGTTTTGATAGACCACATCCGGTCGGTAAGCCAAGCGATCGTAGAGATGGCGGGTAATTTGGTTGTCGTGGTTAGCAGCGAATTTCAGTCCCCAGCCGTTAAAGCCAAAATCGACCAGCAAGGGTTGCCCCCCGTCGAACAGTCCCACGCCCCCGTGATCGCGCGTCCAGGTGTCGTTGCTCGGGAGCTCATACAGAAGCAGGTTTGTTTGCTCTTGTTCGGTAAAATGAGCCGCTACTTCGCATGCGTTTTGACATGCCACCAGTAGTTTCTCCCGCTTGAGAATCTCCCTCGAGAAGGTAACGTAACAGTCTGTCACCTCCTCCAAGTTATCCTTCCAATCGGTGTCGCGATGAGGCCAGGTTACTTGGATCCCGCTCTGAGGATACCACTCGGCCGGAAAAAAAAGTCCATCCTTCATGGTTACCCCTCCCTTGGTTGCCTTCTCGTGGGTTCCCAATAGTTACCCCCGCTCAAGGTTCATGGTTACCAAACCCGAGATCATCCCTCCATGCTTCCCCTAACGATACCGCGAGCTGAGAAGCGAATAAAGTCCAGGACGTAGTTGCGCTCTTCCGATTCCGGCAACTCGCTCTCTATGCGCTCCACGGCTTGGGTGACGTTGAGGCCCGACATGTAGAGCAAACGGTAAATCTCCTGAATGGCGTTGATCTGCTCGCTGGTGAAACCCCGCCTGCGCAACCCCACGATATTAAGCCCAACGTAAACGATGGGGTCTCGCCCCACCATCACGTAAGGGGGTATATCCTTCGGGATTTTTGACCCACCCTGGATCATCACGTGTGCGCCAATCCGAGAGAACTGATGCACCAGGGTACCACCGCTCAAGATGGCGTAGTCGTCAATTTCCACTTCGCCCGCCAACTGCGTCGTGTTGCCCAGGATCACGTGATCCTTCAGGATGCAGTCATGGGCCACGTGGCTGTAGGCCATAATCAGGCAGTTGTTTCCCACCTTGGTGAACCCTTTCGAGGCGGTACCACGGTTTACCGTGGCACACTCCCGGATGGTGGTGTTATCACCGATAATGGCGATGGTCTCCTCCCCCTGGAACTTGAGGTCTTGCGGGATAGCCGAAACGATGGCATGAGGAAAGATCACGCAATTTTTCCCAATTCGAGCACCCGGCAGGATGGTGGCTTGCGCCATCACACGCGAACCTTCACCAATCACCGTATCCCTATCCACGTAGGCAAAAGGTTCCACCACCACGTCATCGCCAAGGATGGCTTCAGGGTGTACGAACGCTAAAGATGAAACAGTCGTCATAGCTTCGATTCATGTTATCTATTCCACATTCGCGAGACCATGGGAATGGACCATGTAAAAACGTCCATCACACGGCATGCAAACGTTCACTTACTTATTCTTAATGATTTGCGCTGTGAAATCAGCCTCCGAGACTACCTTGTCACCAATGAACGCCAGCCCCCGCATGGTCGCGATACCCCGACGAACTTCACTGGTGAGCTCCACCCGGAAGACGAGGGTATCACCGGGAACCACCTTGTGGCGGAACTTCACGTTATCGATCTTCAGGAAGTAGGTGGAATAGCGCTCCGGCTCGTCAAGCCTCGACAACACGAAGAGTCCACCCACCTGCGCCATCGCCTCCACTTGTAACACACCCGGCATAACCGGTTCTTGCGGAAAGTGTCCCGCGAAGAAGGGTTCGTTGGTCGTGGTATTCTTCACGCCCACGATATAGGTATCGGTCATCTGGATGACCTTATCGACCAAGAGGAACGGGTAACGGTGCGGGAGCAACTCGCGGATACGGTTGTTGTCCATTACCGGCTCGGTATGCACGTCATAGATGGGAGGCTGCACCTCATTGAGCTTGATGTCGCGCCGAATGAGCCTCGCCAGCTGGTTGTTGATCTTATGCCCGGGACGAACGGCTATCACGCGTCCCTTGATGGGCTTCCCCACCAGGGCCATATCGCCGATGATATCAAGTAACTTGTGGCGTGCCGGCTCGTTGGGGAACACCAACTCACGATTGTTAAGGTAACCCAACTCGTTGGCATCGTGCCGCGGTACGTTCACCGCATCGGCTATCTCATCCAGCTCATCTTGCGGCAGCTTCCTCTCGTAAATTACGATCGCGTTATCCAAGTTTCCCCCCTTGATCAAACCCGCCTTCCTGAGCTGCTGAATTTCGCGAACAAAAACGAAGGTGCGTGCAGGGGCAATCTCCGTCTCGTAGTCGGTAACCGAGTCCATGGTGGCCGACTGATTAGGAATGATGCGCGAATCGAATTCAATAAAGGAGTTGATACAGAAATCGGTGTCGGGCAGCAGCGTGAGCTTCGACCCGGTCTCGGGGTCGACGACCTCCATCTTTTTGCGAACCACGTAGTAATCCTTATCCTTCGCTTGCTCCTTAACACCTACCTCCCGAATGGCTTTCACGTATTCGATCGCGCTGCCATCGAGGATAGGGAACTCTGCCGAGTTGACCTCGATCAAGCAGTTATCTATCCCCAAGGCGTACAATGCCGAAAGGGCATGCTCAATCGTGCTTACGGTCACGTTATTCTTACCCACCACGGTTCCGCGCTGCGTGTTCACGACATTTTCTGCCAACGCATCGATAACGGGTTCTCCCTCCAGGTCGATCCTCTTGATTTTCAACCCGTGATCAACAGGGGCGGGCTTGAAAATCACCTCGATATCTAGCCCGGTATGGAGGCCAATTCCTCGCAACGTAAAGCTCTCTTTTATTGTTCTCTGTTTCACTGCATCAAACTTTAATTACACATTTTAGCTATTTCTGTGCAAATATACAACCAAAAGCACGAAATCCAGTCAGAATCTCGATTTGATTTTATAAAGAATGGGAAAAAAGTGGTTTTTACTCCTCGTCGCCCAACTTTTCCTTAAGCTTGGCAACCTCCCGTTCCAACGCGGCCAACTGCTTGTACATGTCGGGAAGCTTGGGAGTGATGATGCTCGCCCTAAAGTAACTTTTCAAGGGGATGGCGGGCGAACCCATCACCTCCGAGCCCTCTTTAGTGTTGCTGATGATACCCGACTGTGCCCCTATCTGCGAGTTCTTCCCGATGGTGATATGTCCCCCGATACCTACCTGCCCGGCCAAAACGCAGTGCTCCTCGATCTTGGTAGAGCCGGCAATGCCCACCTGCGCCGCCATGGCGGTGTGTTCACCGATCTCGCAGTTGTGGGACACCTGTATCAGGTTGTCGAGCTTCACGCCGCGACGGATCACGGTGGAACCCATCACAGCCCTATCTATGGTGGTGTTGGCACCGATCTCCACATCCTCCTCGATGACCACGTTACCCACTTGCGGGATCTTGTGGTACCTTTCGCTCTCTTTGGTATAGCCGAACCCATCGGCACCGACAACCGCCCCTGAATGGATGATGCAGCGATCACCGATCACGCAGTCGCGGTAAACCTTCACGCCCGGGTAGAGGATGCAGTCCTTGCCCACCTTCACGTTCTCGCCGATGTACACCTGCGGGTATATAACCGAGCGATCACCAATGGCCGCGTTCTCATCCACGTATGCAAAAGCTCCCACGTGAACCCCTTCGCCCAGTTTAGCCGACGGGGCAACAATGCTCATCGCTTCATGCCCCGTCTTTCGTGGCTTGGCAACGTTCACCATCTCTAACAACGATGCCAACGCCTTGTAGGCATTCGGCACCTTAACGAGCGTGGGCTTGATGGGTTTATCCGGTACGAAATCGTTATTTACCAGCACAATATCGGCCTCGGTGGTATAGATATAGGAGGTGTATTTCGGGTTAGCGAGAAAGGTGAGCGTGCCTGCCTTACCCTCTTCTATTTTCGAGAAATCAGACACGGTAACATCGGGGTTGCCAACGATCTCTCCATGTAAGAAGTCAGCAATTTGTCTTGCAGTAAAAGCCATTCGTTCACATTTTTTCCCGGGGTTTACACTAAATCTATTGGGTCTCACACTAAACACTTGGGACTCTTGCTACATCAAATGTTTAAACTAGCGCTACATCGCTTGGAGGGAATCCTGAACGATTCATGTAAGAAACAGCGCCAACATGCGAAATAACATATAGTCAACCCCTCAATATCAATTATTAGATCACAAATTAACAACTTTATTCCTTATGTATCGCCATATAATTTCATAATATACTTTAAAGATAAGGGAGAGGAAATTTGCATATTTCAATTTTATATGATACTTTTGCAGGCACGTTTTCGGGATGTAGCTCAGTCCGGTTTAGAGTACTCGTCTGGGGGGCGAGGGGTCGGAAGTTCGAATCTTCTCATCCCGACAACGACAACTACACTGCTTGCTTTGGGCAGTGTAGTTTTTTTATGCCAACTTATGAATCACGAGGCCCGAGCGCAATTTCGGCTCAAACCAGGTAGTTTTTGGCGGCATGATGTTCCCGGTATCCGCGATCTCCATCAGTTGTTCCATCGAGACAGGGTACAGGGCCAGCGCCATGGCCATCTCCCCGCTATCCACCCGCTCTTTAAGTGCGCCCAGGCCACGGATACCCCCCACGAAATCAACCCGCTGGTCGCTTCTCAGGTCCTTGACACCTAGCAGTTCATCAAGGATGAGGTTCGATGCAATCGTGACGTCAAGTTGATTAATGGGGTTATCATCTTCGTACAGACCCGGCTTCACGGTGAGGCTAAAGGCGCGGCCATCCAGGTAAATGGAAAAATTGCGCCGTTCGGTCGGCCTTTGTAATTCCGACCCGGTTGGTTTCACCACGAAATCGCGTTCCAGTTTTTGAATGAACTCATCGGGGCTCATCCCGTTCAGATCCTTTACCACCCGGTTGTAATCAATGATGGTCAACTGGTTATCGGGGAAGCAGACCGCCATGAAGTAGTTGTACTCCTCATCCCCGGTGTGGTGAGTGTTGTTCCTGGCCTTCTCTGCTCCCACCAGGGCGGCCGCAGCGGTGCGGTGATGCCCATCGGCGATATACAGCTCTGGAATAGTGGCGAAGGCGTTCGTGACGCATTGGATTTCCTCTTCGCACGACACCAACCACAAATGGTGTCCCACCCCATCGACAGAGATGAAATCGTATTCAGGCTCCCGGGCGGTCACCCCGCGAGCAATTTCATCCAATACCTCGTTGTAGCGATACGCGAAGAAAACCGGCTCCACGTTCGCGTTGGTCACCCGCACGTGCTTCATCCTGTCCTCCTCCTTATCGTGGCGGGTGAACTCGTGCTTCTTGACCTTGCCGCTCGTGTACTCCTCCACATGTACCCCTACAACCCAGCCGTACTGCGTCTTACCGTTTCGGGTTTGCGCGTAGAGGTAATAAAACTCCCGCTCATCCTGAACCAACCAGCCTTTCTCCTGAAACATCCGGAAGTTCTCCCTGGCTTTCTCGTACACGTCCGGATCATGCTCATCCTTTCCCGGGGGGAAGTCGATCTCCGGCTTGATAATGCGGTAGAGCGATTTTTCATTTCCTTGGGCCTCTTGACGAGCCTCTTCTGAATTCAACACATCGTAAGGGCGCGAGGCGACCTCCTCCACGAACTCCCTTGGTGGACGAACTCCTTTAAACGGTTTTACTAACATAGGTTCATTGATATTTCACGTGATAACCTTACATGCAAATTTCACGCGAATGTACATGTTTTTCTCCGAAATACCCGTGCCGGGATCGGAAATTAAATTTATAATCGCAAAAACGAAATGCGAGTGATTTTAAAAACGAAATGCGATTTTTTAACATGTTTGCCTGGACTGTTTATGAAAACGAAATGCGATTTTTGTTTGTCATGACTATTATTTCACACGACTT
>JAPXNA010000028.1:0-15448 GCA_033808735.1 Fermentimonas sp. | reverse complement strand
TTGTTTTATAGCTATTGTTGTTTTGTTGGTTGAAGGTGGTGAGGTTCAGTTTGCTAAAGCTTGTTCTATAACGCTGGCCACTTGAGCGGCGAGGGCATTTACCCCGTCTTTGTTTAAGTGTACACCATCTCCCCCGGTATAATATTCGGGGTGGAGTTCGGCAGATGCGAACAGGTCATTGATAGCGATTCCATGTCCCGATATTGCTTCCAGGGCAATTTTATTCCGCTCTTTCACCCGTTCCGTTAGGGGGTCAAAACCAACCATACCCTCTCCAGAACGAAAGGGGGTGCTGCTTGCCCATATCAACGTGGCCGATGGAGCATACTCCTTGAGTGTTTGAATGAGTTGAGGAAAGCTATTCGCGTATTCTTCTTCCGTGTACCCCCAACCGTGAAGCCCGTTGTTGAAGTGGATGACGTTGAAAGTGGCTTGCTGAAGAATCAGAGATACCTCGGCAATCAATGCCGGGTCGCCTAACGACTTCGAGGTCGTCAACTGTCCGACATATGCTTTGTCTTTCAGTAGGTCGGTTACCCCTTGGGAATAGGATTGCGTGATAGAGTTGCCAATCAGTAAGACGCGAGGCAAGAGGGTATCGTTAGTGTGTGGAAGCCACACGTTCAGCCATTCGATATCCTCTCGAACCGGGTCGGCTACATCATTGTTCTGTGTCTTCGGACGCTGGCAGGATATGGAAATAAGGAGGAGAGCAATAACCATACAATTTGCTTTCATAAGTGCGTGTTTTTAATAAAATACAGTTGATGTTTACCAAAAGTACACTCTTTATCAATACGGTGCAAATTCTTGGGGTCTATTTAAACTTACACACACGTAATACTAGTAATACGCTCTTTTTGCTTTTCCCAATAACTCGATACCTCCAATGATCCTGTCCCTGTTCTCTTCGATCGTTGGCCTCCAGAAAGTTTGTAAAAAACCGAGCAGTCGCGTGTCATCGATATGCTCCTTTGTAAAAGAGACCGTGCCCCCGATACTCCCGGTGTTGTAGTTGTGGTAACTTCCGGTGGGTATCTGATCGAACCCGTGCTTATCAAGGTCAAGGTATGCTTTCACATATTTATTTTCGGGGTCATGTTCTTCCCCGTAAAACCAATTTCCTTGAACAACGGACTTAGGCATGTTCTTGAAAAACTGCTCGGGTTCATTCCACAACATGTAGTCCGGCCAAATCCACGCACGTGAACCGTTTTTTTCCACCTCTTCAACCAGGAAAAGGAAATCGTTCCACCACGCCTGGTTTTTTCGTATGACTATCTGTTTTTGATGTTTTTGATGTCCCGCGCCCTCTTCATCCATGCCAAGATGGAATAATAAAGGGGTATCAAACAGTATCGAAACCTCTTGTATCAGGTCTGAACAGACTTGATAGTATTTTTCCGTGGAGACCATTCTGGAGTACTCTTTCAGCCAGGTGTCGTGACCAGCGGAAAAGTTTAATTTCGGAACGGGCTCCATGCCCAGTGCCCTTATTTTTCCCAGTTCCTGTTTCAGTCGTGTGGTGCTCCAAGCATTGTTCACCGCGATTTCAGGGTGACTTTCATACTTAACGGCATCGCCCAAATCTATCACCACCATGTTTACACCTTGCTTAGCCATTAAATCAATAGCATCATTCCATAGAGGTTCGCTCAATTGCAAATTGGGTCTGAAACCACGAAAGGGTCTATGGGGTGAAATGAACTCCTCCCACATGTTAAAGCTAAGGTGTAATAAACAGGCCCAAATTTTGTTGTTCTTGCCAAGATTCATCATGATTGTAAATTATTATCAAGTCAGCAGGTCGTATCGAATAGGAGTGGAAAATCGTGTTGTGTGTACCCTTAAATGACGTATTTATTCCATTTTCTGATACCTGTTTCCATCTATTTTTTATCGAAAGATCTCTTTGCCTCTCCGAAAAGGTCTATAGCTTTTAGAATAGTAGGTTCGAACTTCTCGGTGGTGGGCATCCAGAATGTCTGCATAAAGCCCATTAGGCGAGAATCTGCAATATGCTTGGAGCAAAACTCCACCGTGTTGCCTATGTTTTTCGGATTCAACGCCTCGAAATTTTTACTTGGAACAGCATGAAAACTACCCGTGGGGATTTGATCGTATCCCTCGGCTTCCAAGTCAAGGTATGCTTTGACGTAGGTGAGTTCCGGATCAAAGTTTTCCCCGTAATACCAGTTGCTCTGTATGACAGACTTTGGCATCATTTTGAAAAACTGTTCAGGATGATGCCACACGTAATCCGACCAGACCCAGGGTCGAACGTTCTTTTTCATCGCTTCCGAGATATAAAAATAGAGATCACCCCACCAGAGCTCGTTTTGTCGGATAACGATGTAATCAAAATGGCTTTGATGACTATAGTCTTCCTCATCCATTCCGAAATGGATAAACCTGGGGTTATCGAAAATCTCGATGGCCTCGGCAATCAGGTCCTTGCACACCCGGTAATAGGGAGATGTGGATACCATCTTCGCGTATTTACCCAGCCACGCGTCGTGCGTCGCGGCAAAGTTCAGCATGGGTATGGGTTCAATGCCTTGCCTCCTGATCTTTTCCAACTCCTCCCTTAATCGTTCCGGGGTCCACGAGTTTTCAAGCGATATCTCCGGGTGGCTCCTCCATAAAACGGAATCGTCCAGGTTAATCACGACCATGTTGATCCCGTTGCTTGCCATCGATTTTATCGCGTTATCCCAGACCGATTGGTCGGGTTCAAATTCCGTTCGTAGGCCTCCCCAGCTTTTTATTCCCCCGGCGAAGTTAAACGAAAGGTGCATTAAACATGCCCAAATCTTCTCACCGGTAAGTGATGTTGGGGTGTTTAACGTTTGTGTGGCAGGCGTTCGATTGGCGGGCGTACGAGATGTAATCGTACTGGGGACTAAACCTGCCGCGGCTGCCGCTGATAACTGTTTAATGAAATCTCGTCTGTTCGTCATAGTTTTACAATTCGCGAGAGTTTTATTGTTTTATTATATTTTCGAAAAAATGTAAGTTTAACTAGTAAATGTAACTGAGAAAAAACACCTGTAACTTTGTTTTAAATAATACCCGTTACACGACATATATTATTTGCCGGGTTGATAGGGTATGGGCTTAGCAAAGTCACTGTCCATTATTTGTGGTAACTGGTATACATTCCCTTTTTGGTCTGAGAAGTAAAGCCTGGACTCAGAAGGTTCTCTCCCATGCCCATCTGCCCAAAACGCGTAAAAATCGGGATGTACATTAATGGGTCGGCGGGCATAGGTGTGGTTGTATAAGCTGTTTTCTGTCAGCGTCTTCACTTTCCTCCATTTCTTCCCCTGATTTTTTGTTTCCCACATCTCCATCTCACCACCCGTATTATAGGGTTGTGGACCGAAGGTGGTTGGAGCGATTACTATCCAGCGGTTCCCTTTACCCATGTAAATGGATCCGGCATCGTAGTTGTTTCCGGCTGGTGCCAGGTCGTTAATCACCCATTTTCCACCATCCCACCATGCCGTGTGCCACATCCTTGGCCCATGATCAGGTCCGGGAAGAGGTCCTTTGCTGGTGATAAAGAGGATGATGGGGCGTCCTTTTTTGTCGAAATTCAGGTCTGCAATATAAACGTTTTGCTCTTTCGAATCATAATCATGCACCAATGCTTTGTTGTTAACTTCGGTAAGCGGTAAGTTAATTGCTGAGCCGTCAGCCGTAACCCAGGTTTTTCCAAAATCATTGGATTGCAGGTAGTATAGGTTTGTCCGGTAATCCAGTCCACCCCGTATTTTACGCTCCGGGTGATAGTTAAACGATGTCCCGATTCGTTTGCCTTGATTGCCACTGGTTTGGTATTGACCTTGGTCCAACAACGAGAGATCTTTCCACTCCGACCACTCAACACCGTCTTCACTAGTCATCCAGCTTATCACGCGACCACCTTCTTTCTCGTAGTGGGTGAACAGTCCCGTGAAACCATCCTCTTTAGAGTAGTAGATTTGCAAGTATGAGAAGTTGTCCATTGGCACTTTTTGCCCGTTCACGATTTTTGTTGCCGGCACCCTTACAAATTCCCTGATATCGTATGGCAATCTGCTTTTGTGTATAAAGGAGGGACGTCCGGTACCGTGTGATGTGGAGAAAATCCAGATATAACCGTCTTTGTCAATCTGCATGACCGGGTTGTCGTGGGCATCGTTTGTAGCTTTGTCAAGCAAGATGGTTGGACGAGGTACCATCCCGTTCTTATGGTCATAATAGGAAACCATATGTAGCAGGGTTTCACCAGTTTCATCGGTTCCTCCATAGCAGAAAAAAGTTTTGTCTACAGCCTTCGCGTATACCGAAAACGGGTAGTGGTTTGCCGGATAGGTGCCGAGACCGCCACTATATTTGTATTTAAATTCCGCGCTGGGATTCCCAGCTTGACCTGCATTAGTGATATGGTACCAGATTCCACGATATCCATTCGCCGGTTTGTTGTATAATTTCACATTCCCGTAGATGTCGGGTTGTGCCGATGCGAAGTAGGTAGTAACGCTTAGCCCCAGTAATAATAAAAAGTTCCTCGTGTTCATATTATTGATAGTTTTTGCTGTAAAATGAATTCGTTTCGCACGAAAGCTGATTCACTTTTAAACAGTTGATGTCTACCAAAAGTATATACTTTATTGATATGGTGCAAATGATTGCGAGTTATTTACCGAGAAAAACTGAGCTACTTCTTAGTAGAATTCATAGGGATAGTTTATAACGAATTGTTTTTTAAAAGTCTTTGCGGTTGTTCTAAAAAATATATATTTTTAAAATCGAAAATAGTAAAAATTAATATTGCTGATAATACCAGTATATCTTAATTACACGAATTCGTGAAAGATTTTCTGTAAAATATGCAAGTGAGATCAAATGGTGTAAATTCTTTTTCAGTTTTTCATGAATTAACGCGACAGAAGTAAAACAAAATGAGAAAATTAACAGTTATAGTAATCGTATCTTTCGTTATATGTTCTTGTTCCAAAGTCACTGAACAACACGAAAACAAAGATAAAACGTTAAAGGAATTAGCCTTTATGTTTCAAAATCCTCCTCTTCAATATCGTCCGTATGTATGGTGGCATTGGATGGGTAGTAATTTTTCTAAAGAAGGGATAACGAAAGATTTGGAGGCAATGAAAGATGCAGGAATTGGAGGGGCTACTATTTTTAACATAGCATCAGCTGTTCAGGAATCACATACTCCCATAGATAATAATCCTTGGCCAGAGCAAACCTATCGCAGTGAAGCATATTGGGAAGCCTTAAAACATGCGGCTTCAGAGTCAAAGCGTTTAGGATTAAAATTAGGAATTCATAATACCCCAGGTTACACTACAACTGGAGGCCCTTGGATCACGGAAGAAAGAGGTATGCAGAAACTTGTTTTTAGTAATACGAAGATAAAGGGAAAGCAAAAGGTGGATTTCTCTTTAAAAAGACCTCGATTGCCAATATACCGTGGGTTGGGAAGTACTAAAGATCAACAAGCAAGTTATTATAATGACATAGGAGTCATAGCCATTCCCGACAAGGAAAATGTGAAGGTAACTGACCTACTCGATCTATCAGATCATATAGACTCTGCAGGGCAATTCAAGTGGGATGCCCTTGATGGAACATGGAATATCCTTCGAATTGGGCATGCGCCAACGATGTCAAATCCTCATCCATTACCAGATGACTTGATTGGAAAAGCGTTGGAGGTTGATAAAATGAGCCGTGAGCAAAATATATATCACTGGCAAAATGTTCTTGACCCTTTGGTTCAACATCTAAAAGAATATATTGGAACAACTTTTACACACATATTGATAGATAGTTACGAAGCTGGTAATCAAAATTGGACTCCCGGATTAAGAGAACAGTTTCAAACGTTAAAAGGTTATGACCCTCTTCCCTGGATAGCATTGCGAGAAGTTATAGGGGAAAATTCTGAAATTATTAGCTTTAACAATGATTTTAAAGATGTAATCAATCGTTTATATATTGATAACGGATGGAAAGTTGCCAAAGAGATGATCAATAAATCGGGATTGCATTTTTATTGGGAACCATATGCTGGGCCTTTTAATACTACAGAGTGTGTTTCAATACCGGATTTACCTATGGGTGAATTTTGGACGAATGGAAGCGGGGCAATTTCATCTGAAATCACTGATGCGGCTAAGGCTGCCGGGAAAAACCTTGTTGGAGCAGAAGCATTTACTGGAATGCCCGAAATTAGTCAATACACTGAGGATCCCGCTTTTCTCAAACATTCAGCAGATGGCTGTTTCATGTCTGGAGCCAATTGGCTGTTTTTGCATCACTGGGTACATCAACCTTTTGGAGATCAGTATCAACCAGGTATGGGGATGGGTTGGTGGGGAACGCATTTTGGGAGAAATCAAACATGGATTGCACCTGGAAGGGCTTTTTTTGATTATCTAACCCGTTGTCAAATGTTGCTACGCCAAGGCAAGTTCGTTTCAACACGAAAAAATGTTCTTCATAGAAGTTCCTTGGAAGCCGAAATCTATTTTATAACAAATCCTTATAAAACAGTGTTGAATGAAACTTTTCCTTTCGCTGTTAAGAACAGGATCCCTGAATTATGGAGAGCAGATAAAGGATGTATTCAAATGACACGTAAATGGAAAGAAGAAAACGATTCTACTTTTGTAAATCTAACCCTGAATCCAGATGAATCAATTCTCGTGATTTTTCCTGCCAAAAAAAATAATGGTTATAAAAATTTGATTTTACCTGAAATTGAAGTTGTCGAAGAGACATTTCAGTTGATTGAAGGACCATGGAAAGTCGAGTTCCAACCGAAATTAGACATTTCATTTGAGAAAGAATTTGATTCACTAACCGATTTCAGTCAAGATTCAGATTTCTCTGTTAAGTATTTTTCTGGAACAGCAACTTATGTAAAAGAGATAGAAATAAGTGGTTATTCAAAAGATAAGAATAAAAAGATTCTACTTGACTTAGGTGAAGTACATGATATTGTCGAACTAAAAATAAATGGACAGAATACAGGTGTTTTATGGTATCCACCCTATAAAACTGATGTTACAAATTGGTTAAAATCAGGAAAAAACACTTTTGAAATTGCTGTTACAAACAATTGGGCAAATCGTCTAATTGGGGATGAACAGTACTCCGCTGATTTTGAATGGGGACAAGACAGGGGAATTCAAATGGGAAGAGCGATGAAAGCATTTCCTGACTGGTTCAATAATCAACAACCTAGGCCATCAAAGGAACGCAAATCATTTATTATCTGGTATTATCACAGGAAAGATTCTCCCTTACAGCCAGCAGGCTTAATAGGACCAGTTAAATTAATCACACAGAATGTTAAAGTTCTGACAAAACAGTGATACTGCCCCTGAAAATGTGCAATCTTTATCTCTGTTCGTTACGAATTTATTTATGTCGGTTTACGCGTACGCTTTACAGCGATAGTAACGTGGTTATAGGTTTGGTTTAAATGACATTAGGTTATTATTTATCAAAGTTGATTTGAGTCATTCTTGAGAATAAATGCGCATCTCTGGGGAATTAATGCTATTTTTGCTTTCGAAGCTGAACTATGCTAAGGCGAGCAAATATCTGCAGAGTTGAATGGATAGGCGAATGACCCCTTTTCTTTACAAAATAGCGAAAATATTTCACGGGCAGTATGGTGATCGGTTATACACCTGCACGTTTGTTTTCCCGAACCGGCGTGCCGGGCTTTTCTTTCAGAAGTATCTCTCGGAGATAGCCGGTAAGCCGTTGTTCTCTCCCACGATATTGACCATCCAGGAGCTGTTCGAGGGCTTCTCACCTTACCGTCCCTCGGAGAAGGTCGAGTCACTCGTTTTGCTTCACAAGCTCTTTGGAGAGGTCAGTGGTTCGGATGAGCCTTTCGACGAGTTCCTCTATTGGGGGGAGATGCTGTTGAACGACTTCAATGACGTGGATAAATACCTTGTCGATGCGCGTGACCTGTTTCGAAACGTGCGTGACTACCGGTCGCTGGACGACGATATGGAACATCTTTCGGAGCGGCAGGTGGAGGCCGTTCGTCGTTTCTGGTCGCATTTTATGCCAGTGGAGGGGAACCGGACGAAGCAGCGGTTCCAGAAGATATGGGAGGTGTTGTTCGAGCTATACACCTCGTTTAGTGAGGCGCTGCACGGTAAGGGGCAGGCCTACGAGGGGATGATGTTTCGAGAGGTGGTGGAGCGGGCCCAATCCGGAACGTTGGACCTTCCCGAGAGTGATCATTACATCTTCGTGGGACTGAACGCGCTTACCCCATCGGAGGCGCACTTGATGGAGCACCTGACAAAGAGGGGACAAGCCGATTTCTATTGGGACTACGAATCGCCACTGGTGCGGGATGAGAAAAACAGGGCATCGAGTTGGGTTAAAGAGAACTTGTCCCGATTCCCCTCCCGCTTCCCGATTGACGAGGGGGGAGAGGAAAACGGGCAAGAAAACGGGGGTGGTGAACAACGGGAACAGCGAGAACAACAGGAACAGTGGGAGCAACGGGAGCAACGGGAACAACGGGAACAGCGGGAACAACAGGAACAACAGGAACAACGGGAAACAGGGGAGGAACTAAGGAAAACGCGGGTTGAAGCGATTGGCGTCCCGTCGGGTGTGGGGCAGGCCAAGGAGGTGAACCGACTCCTATCGGGGTTGATTCAATCGAACGCCATTCCCGACCCGGACGAAGCGATCCAAACGGCCATCGTGCTGCCGGACGAGACCTTGTTGATGCCCCTCCTCTATTCGATACCCCCCGAGATCGGGAAAATAAACGTCACCATGGGGTACTCCCTCTCCAACGCGTCGATCGCCTACTTGATCGACCTGATCGCGCGGCTGCAAAAGTCGGCGCAAGGGGAGGAGGGGACGTTTACCTTTTACCACCGCCACGTGAAAGCGCTGCTTGCTCACCCCCTGGTAAGCGGGGCCGCCAAGGAAGAGGCCGAGGCGTTGAGGCAGGAGATGGTCGCGCGGAACCTCAACCGGGTGAGCGGAACGGATATCCCGCCGCACCCGATGCTTGAGAAACTGTTTACGCCGGTTATGAAGTGGCAGGATATCGGTGGGTACCTGAAGTCAATCCTCACTACGCTCTACCGAAGCCTTACCGATGAGAGGATGAATGAGGAGCGACCGGAAGGGAGCGTCCGCGCGATCGACCTGGAGAGGGAGTTCATCGTGCAGTGCTACAAGGCGATCAGCCGCCTGGATGACAGCTTGCAAGGCACCAAGGGGATGTCGGTTGAAACCTACTTCAGGCTCTTCAAGCAGCTGGCACGCGGCCTCAGCGTCGCGTTTCGCGGCGAGCCGTTGTCGGGGCTACAGGTGATGGGTGTGCTGGAAACCCGGGCCATCGACTTCGAGAACCTGATCATCCTCTCGTTTAACGAGGGGGTTTACCCGGTAAGAAGCGGGGCGAGCTCCTTTATCCCTTACACGTTGAGGCAGGGGTTCGGACTGCCCACGAGGGAGCAGCAAGACGGCACCTACGCGTACCATTTCTACCGGATGATAAGCCGTGCGAAGCGGGTATTCCTGCTGTACGATACGCGTGCCGAGGGGATACAGACGGGCGAGGTGAGCCGCTACTTCTACCAGTTGAAATACCTTTACCGGGACCATTTCAATCTGTCGGAGCGGGTCGTCACGTACGACGTGGCGGCACCGGAGGTTCTCCCGATCACGGTCACTAAAACCCCGGAGGTAACGCGCCGGTTGAACGGGTACCGCGAGGGGGGAGCCGCCTTCCTTTCCGCTACGCTTGTCAATAATTATATCGATTGTCCGTTGCGGTTTTACTTCACAGCGGTGGAAGAACTTTCGGAGGAAGAGGAGGTGCGGGAGACGATCGAGGCTGACCTGTTTGGGTCGATCTTCCACCAGGTGATGGAGTTGATCTACAGCCGCTTCAAGGGGAAGGTTATCACGCCCGACGCGCTGAACGAGATGATGAAAGATGAAAAACGGCTGACCGAGGCGATTGAACAAGCGTTCGCCCGCTACTACTTTAAGGAGGAGGAGAACATGCGCCCATTGATGGGGCAGCACTACCTGGTGGGCGAGGTGTTGCGGAGCTACGTGCTGCAGACGCTTAAACTGGACCGGGAGTTCACCCCCTTCGAGTACGTGGGGGCCGAGTACCGCTTTAACCGAACCTATCGGGTAAACGATTCGCTCGCGTTGAACGTCAAGGGGATTATTGACCGGGTGGATCGGGTGAACGGGGTGTTCCGCATCATCGATTACAAGACGGGCATGGGAGCGACCGAGTTCAAGGAGGTGCAACAGCTGTTTGACGCGTCGAAGGGCAACCGTCCCCACCAGATTTTACAAGTGTTCCTGTACGGGATGTTCTACCTATTGGAGAACCCCGGTGTGTCGGCGTCGCCCGCCATCTACTACTTGCGGTCGGTCTACAAGGATTTTGATCCGATCGTGCGGTGCGACAGGCAACCCGTTGACGATATTTCGGTTTACCTTCCGGAATTCAAGGAGCAGCTTGATGCGCTCCTGGAGAAGATCTTCAACCCATCCATCCCTTTCACGCAGACGGAGAACCCGAAGAACTGCGAGTGGTGCGCGTTCCGAGACCTGTGCGAGCGATAAGGGTAATCAGCGTGAGCAGCATGATGGCCAGTGCCGCGTAGGCAATGCCATCGGTCACCCGGATGCTTTGCGGCTCGAAGCGGAACTCTACCGTATGTTGCCCCGCGGGAACGGGCAAAGCGCGTAGCGTGTAGTTCGCCCGCAACACCTCCACCGGCTCACCATCAATGGTAACCTGCCACCCTTTCGGATAGTACACTTCGGAGAAGAGCGCCAACTCATCTTTTTGGGTATCCACCGTGTAGGTGACAAAATCGGAATCGTAGTCGGTCAGAACGATGGTCGATGTCGAGTCGGCCGGTGTGAGAACCAGTCCCGCCAACAGCGGCTCGTACTGTTTGTCGGCTACCGCCTCTTTGCTGAGGTTGAGGGTACGCAATGCATCTATTTCCTCGTCGGCGCTCTCCACGAAACGGATGTCATCCACGAACCAGGCGTTGCCCATGGCGTGCGGGTTCTCGATGGGTAGGGTGCTGCCGTCCTGCGCTGGCATGATGATCCACTTGGTGTTGAGCATGTTGAGCACTTTGAAAGCCTCCGCGTCGACCGTGTCTAACTGGCCTTGCGAACGGATAACCTCTTGATGCAGCGCCATCATCTCGTCCGTGAGGTGAACGTCAATCAGGTCCTGGTAGCGGCGTAGCTTGGCCGCGTGGTACCCGCCAATCACCTTGTGCCAGTAAGGGGTGACCCCATCGTTGAAGGTGCTGGTGGCCAGGTTGAGCACGCGGTAATACGGTGTCGTATCCTGCAAGATATACTCGTCGGCGGCAGTTTTCGTGAACGGTTGCTGTAGGCTCGTCTCGGCCACGAAATCATCATCGTTGAGGTATCGCTTGTTCACCCCCCACATATCCACGAGACAGAGCAGGAGGATACCTGCCACCATCCACTCTGGCTTGATCTTCTTTCGGATGAACAGCCACACGATCAAGGCACCCATGGCGACGATAAAGAAGCTGCGCCACGCGTCGGCGATGAAGATGGAGACACGCGCTTCGGTCAGGTTGGCGATAAACGGTTGGATATGCTCCGGTGGAAGTGACTGTAGGGCCATCATCTCCGTTGAGGAGACGAATGACGAGAAGAACAGCTTGGGGGCGATCGCGAAGATAAGGGCAATTCCCCCAGTCACCCCGAGGCTGATATAGAGCGGTCTCGGGTCTTTTTTTAGAGTCTCTGGCTTTTGAATAAGCTCTTTTACCGCCAGCGCGGCAAGTAGGGGGATACAAAACTCGGCAACCACCAGGATGGATGATACCGCCCTGAATTTGTTGTATAGCGGCACGTGGTCGATAAAGAAATCGGTCAGCCCCATGAAGTTTTTTCCCCACGACAGGGTGATCGAGAAGAGGGTGCCCGCCAGCAGGGCCCACTTGATGGGTCCCTTCACGATAAAGAGTCCCAATACGAAGAGCGTTAGCACGAAAGCCCCCACGTACACCGGGCCCGACGTGCCGGGCTGCTCGCCCCAGTACTGCCCGATTTGTTGGAAGATGGGGGCATACTCCGGTTTCGCCTTGCTCATTGCTTTCTCGTTGTGACCGAGGGGCACTGATGCGCCCCCTTTGGTGTTGGGGATTAACAGGGTCCATGTTTCACCGATACCGTAGCTCCACGCCGTGATGTAATCCCGTTCCAGCCCATCGCCGGTTCGGTTCGCATCGCCGTGATGGGTCAGCTCCGATTTGCCGCGCATGGTCTCTTGGCTGTATTCGTAGGTGTGGTATAGGTTGCTCGTGTTGGCGGCCACCCCGATAAGGCCGGCGGCAACCACTACCGCGGTCGATTTCCAGAATTCGGCCATCGTTTTTTTCCGTATCGCGTCCGCCAGGAAGGCGATCCAGAGGAAAAGCATCACGAAGAGGAAGTAGTAGGTCATCTGGAAGTGGTTGGACGATAGCTGGAAAGCGACGAACACCATGAGTAGGAGACTCCCTAACAGGTACTTTTTCCTGTACACGTACACCATGCCCGCGATGGTGGGGGGGATGTAGGCCAGGGTGATGAACTTCCAGATGTGCCCAGCCGAGATGATGATAAAGAAGTAGGATGAGAAAGCCCAGAAGAGGGCACCCAGCGCACTGATCAGGGGAGACGCGTTGAACGCCCGCATCAGGATGTAGAATCCCAGCAGCAGGATGAACAGTAGGGAGACGTAGTTCGGCAGGAAGAGGGAGTAGGCTTTTTTAGCCACCTCTTGAGGTTTTGTCGAGTCGTAGGTGGGACTCATCTGGTAGGAGGGCATGCCCCCGAACATCGAGAGGTTCCATCGGGTACGTTCTCCGTCGTGTCGCTCCATGTAATCCCGCTGCTCTTGTCCCTGACCGATGGCGGCGAGTGAGTCGTGTTGCGCGATCACCCGACCTTCAATCACCGCGGGTGCGAAGTAGATAAATGAAACGAGAACGAAGGCCGCCACCACGATCAGGTCGGGAAGCGCTCTCTTGAATTTACCGGAATGTCTCATTGTTAATCCTTTGTAGTTTACACGACCGGGCTGCCCGGCTGTACCATTTGTTCGGGTTCGATGAGTACCAGCGTGCCGTCAGCGTTCTCGGCGGAGAGGATCATCCCTTCCGATAGGATGCCCCGCATCTTCCTGGGCTCCAGGTTGGCGATAAAGCAGACCTGCTTGCCGACCAGCTCTTCGGGGGTAGGATACCACTGGGCAATACCCGAGAGGATGGTGCGTTCCCGCAGGCCATCGTTCAGCAAAAAGCGCAGCAATTTATCGGTCTTGGGTACCCTCTCGCACTCCAATACCGTGCCTACACGGATATCCAGCTTCTCGAAACTGTCGAACTGAATGGCTTCCTTGATTGGTTTTACTGTTGGCGCAATATCAGCGCTGGCTTGGTTGCTCTTTCTCGTGTCGTGCAGCTTCTTCACCTGCCGCTCAATCACCTCGTCTTCTATCTTCTCGAAGAGGAGCGTTGCTTTCCCTAACTCATGCCCTTCCGCGAGCAACTGGAAGCTCCCCAGGCTATTCCAGTCGAACCGCCCGGTATTGAGGAAAGTACGGATTTTTTCGGTCGAAAAGGGGAGGAAGGGTTCACACACGATGGAGAGGTTGGCCGTGATCTGGAGGGCCATGTTAAGGATGGTCGCGGTACGTTCCTTGTCACTCTTGGCGGTTTTCCACGGCTCTGTATCGGCCAAATACTTGTTCCCAATACGTGCCAGGTTCATCGCCTCCTTCTGTGCTTCCCTAAAGCGGAATTGCTCCAGGTTACTTTCAACTGCCCCTTTCACCTTCTTCACTTCGGCGATGGTCTCCCGGTCGTACTCGATCAACTTGCCCAGCGCGGGCACCTTGCTGTTGAAGTGCTTCTGGGTTAGTACCATGGCCCGGTTGATGAAGTTGCCCAGGACGGCGACCAGCTCGTTGTTGTTGTGCGCTTGAAACTCCTTCCAGGTAAAGTCGTTGTCCTTCGTCTCGGGTGCGTTAGCGGTGAGCGCGTAGCGCAGCACATCCTGCTTGCCGGGAAACTCCTCGAGGTACTCGTGCAGCCATACCGCCCAGTTGTTGGAGGTAGATATCTTGTCCCCCTCCAGGTTCAGGAACTCGTTGGCCGGCACGTTTTCCGGGAGGATAAAGGATCCTTCCGCCTTCAACATCGCCGGGAAGACGATGCAGTGAAACACGATGTTGTCTTTCCCGATGAAATGGATTAGCTTGGTCTCTTCATCCTTCCACCAGGTCTCCCACCTGTCGGGCAGCAACTCCAGGGTATTCGAGATATAGCCAATGGGTGCGTCGAACCAGACGTAGAGGACTTTTCCCTCGGCACCTTCCACGGGTACCGGTACGCCCCAGTCGAGGTCGCGGCTCACCGCACGGGGCTGAAGTCCCATGTCAAGCCACGATTTGCACTGGCCATAAACGTTGCTTTTCCACTCCTTGTGCTCTTCCAGTATCCATTGGCGGAGCCACGGTTCGTGCTTGTCGAGCGGCAGGTACCAATGCTTCGTCTTTCGTTTCACCGGCTGGCTGCCGCTGAGGGTCGACCTGGGATTTATTAGTTCATCGGGACTGAGGGCAGTACCACACTGTTCGCATTGATCACCGTAGGCCTTCTCGTTCCCGCAATGGGGGCAGGTGCCCACGATATAGCGATCAGCCAGGAACTGCTTCGCCTCTTCGTCGTAATACTGTTCGCTCTCCTTCTCGGTGAACTCCCCCTTGTCGTAGAGCGTCCTGAAAAAGTCGGATGCCACCTTCCGGTGGATATCCGAAGTGGTACGCGAGTAAATGTCGAACGAGATACCGAACGCCTCGAACGATTGTTTATTCAACTCGTGGTAGCGATCCACGATATCTTGTGGGGTGACTCCCTCGGCTCTCGCCTTGAGCGTGATGGGGATCCCGTGCTCGTCGGAGCCGCCAATAAAGAGCGTCTCCTCGCCCTTGAGACGCAGGTAGCGGGCGTAAATATCGGCGGGTACGTACACCCCGGCCAGGTGGCCAATATGTACCGGCCCGTTGGCGTAGGGTAATGCTGAGGTGATCAGTGTTCGTTTAAATCGAGTTGACATAATGCTATTTGTGGTTGCTGTTTCGAGATACAAAAGTACATGAAAAAACAGCTTTTTCCAAGCGTACGGTAAAAATCAGGATCTTTATACCGCTATTCATGGTGTATTTTCCTGTTAAATGTGTACCTAAAAGTCTCAAATAAAAGTTGCATGTATCAGATAAAGTATTTATCTTTAAGGTGTTAAATAAAAAATAACACTCACCTGACACATGCAATACAAAAATAGTAAAAAAATCTCATTTACTGCC
>JAPXNA010000027.1:0-18050 GCA_033808735.1 Fermentimonas sp. | reverse complement strand
TATTTACTGCAATAGAAGTTCCATAGAATAAGTTTGGAGCAAGAGAGATAACGGTTTCAACAAAGTTATTATCTACCAAATATTTTCTGATTTTCTGCTCTGCACCGCCACGATAAAAAATACCGGGGAAACAAACTATCGCTGCTCTGCCTTTACTAGATAAATAACTTAAAGCATGAAGCACAAAAGCAAAATCTGCTTTCGATTTTGGAGCCAATACACCGGCAGGAGCAAAACGGTCATCATTAATTAGTGTTGGGTCATCATTACCAATCCATTTTATAGAATAAGGAGGATTGGAAACAATGGCATCAAAAGGTTTTTCATCACCAAAGTGTGGGTCGCGTAAGGTATCTCCTAAAGCGATATTAAACTTGTCGTAATTGATGTTGTGTAAAAACATATTCATACGGGCCAGGTTGTACGTGGTGTGGTTTACTTCCTGCCCATAGAAACCTTCTTCAATAATATGATTGTCGAAATGCTTCTTAGCTTGCAACAGTAAAGAACCCGAACCACAGGCAGGGTCGTAAATCTTGTTTACCGAAGTTTGCTTGTGCATCGCCAATTGCGCAATAAGTTTGGACACGTTTTGCGGCGTGAAAAACTCACCACCTGATTTTCCTGCGTTGGCTGCATAGTTGGAAATCAAAAACTCATAGGCATCACCAAACAAGTCAATATGATTATCTTCAAAATTTCCAAAATCAAGTTCTTCAATTCCTTTTAATACTTTAGCCAAAGTACTGTTTTTGGCTTCAACGGTGTTACCTAATCGAGTGCTTGTGGTGTCAAAGTCGGCAAACAAACCTTTGATATCGGATTCTGAGGGATAGCCATTGGCAGAACTTTCAATTGCATCAAAAATTGCTTTTAAGTCTGTATTTAGGTTAGGGTTGGTGTTAGCTGTTTTGGCAATATTTACAAAAAGTTGGCTTGGGTAAATGAAGTACCCTTTTGTTTTAATCGCATCATCTTTTATTTCAGGTGTAATCACATCATCAGAAAGGCTTGCATAATTAATGCTTTCATCTCCACCTTTCATATAATTGGCAAAATTTTCACTGATAAAACGATAAAACAGCGTGCCCAGAACAAACTGTTTAAAATCCCATCCATCTACCGAGCCACGAACTTCGTTGGCTATTTTCCATATTTTATTTTGTAATTCTTGTCGTTGAATTATGCTTGTCATTTTTCCTCTTTTAATAATTCTTGTGGTTTCACTCCTAGTATTTTAGCAATTTCAAAAAGTACTTCCAGTCTTGGTTGTTGTCGGTTTTGCACATAGCCGTTCACCATGTTGTAACTTTTACCCAGTTGTTCCGCCAACCAAGTTTGTTTAATTCCTTTTTCTTCCAACACTTCTTTTATTCTGTTCATGTCATTTTGAAATGTGTCCGCAAAGATAGATTTATTATTTTGACTATCTCATTTTTCAATATAAAAAATGTTTAAATTATTGTTAGTTTGTTTGTAGGTGCGTTGGCAAAAAATGGCTCTTTTGGTTTTACTCACGGATTATATGTTTTTATGGTGTTCGTGAATGCTTCGCATTTGAGAAGGGTTGGCTTGTGTGTCGGGAAAAACAAATGTGCCATTTGTGCGGTGGCAATAAAATTGAATTAAAAAAATGTGTTGTGGGGAAATGCTTTTTGCATTCACGAACACCTTTAAAAAATGAAAACTCAGTGAGTAAAGTAAAAAATACAGAAGGGTCGGCAATGAGTGTCGGCTTACTCGCTGTCCGTTTTCAATATGGTCTGTATGTTGGTCACCTGTCAAAATGGTTTGTCCTTGTGTTAATGTTCACTTTTTAGTCGTCCGTGTCAATGGTTGCTGTGTCGTTCTACACTTGCCGGTAACGGGAGATTGACGAACTTGAAAGATAAGTCTAAAACAAGTGAAACGATGAATAGGATGAGGGAACCGACCCATATGTTTTCTCACCACCTGCCTACTCACACCCACCGAAGCCGATTTATTATTTAGAACCATTCTAAATAGAAAGGTATATCGTGCACGACATATCACATGTATCACGTTAATATAAAGATAGTTAACACACCTTCGAGGTCAATGGTGCTAAATAGAATATCTAACATTCCCCATAAAATATTTACAGAGCTTTCGCAAACAAAACAGCGACCGACCGAGAACAAGTTGATTGATTCCTGACTGATATGTAGCTGTTATCCTGATGCCGTTGTTATTCTGATGATGATGCAGACGATTGGTTAAGTGTACTACAAACACTATATAACAAACAAGCCATTTTAAGGCGATTTAAGGCACGATAATTATTTGGGGTAGGTAGATATGCGGAAAGCCATATAAATGCCACAGAGGGGCTGAAATGAAGCGAGAGAGGTATTTAACATTTTCCCCTGATGCTGGCGGGAAAGAGTAGTCAATTTATTACCACCCCAAGGATGATGTTTTTTCTGATGATATAACGGTTATGAATTGCAGATACATTTTCACCAACAAACAATAACACCGGTTGGCTAACGTTACTATTTTGATACTTTGGGCAAGTAAAAACCCCATAACCTATTGATTACAGGGTGATTACAAAGTTGAAACTGTACCCAGAGCCGGGATCGAACCGGCAAGGATTTGCATCCATTGGTGTTTGAGACCAACGCGTCTACCAATTCCGCCATCTGGGCATCGCTCTTAGCGTCTGCAAAAGTACATCTTTTTTCGATAATTCAAAACAGGGAGCCCTCTTTTTTCAAAATTGTTGCATTGCGTGAGTTCTACTAAGAAGTGCAAATGATACGAAGCTGTCAAGCCAAGTGTAAGTTCAAATAGTAAATGCAACACCAGGTAAAATAGATAGAAAGGTGCGCCTTCTCTCTTTAGGGAAAAAAGTTTTATTTTCGTGTTGTAATATGAAACGCCGAAATAATATTTTTCGCATCTTTGCTAAACGGTGTTGCACGTAACAGTTGAATCTACATTTAAATTACATGGAAAATGCTTTGTTAAGCGCAGATTTGCCAATATAATTATTTTTATACCAGGCTCTTGGATAGCTTCTAATAAATAATCAAAAATGAAACAAAAAGTGAAAGTGGGCTTGTTTGGTGTAGGTTTAGATACCTATTGGCCACAGTTTGAAGGGTTGCTTGCTCGATTGACCGGCTATCAGCAGGAAATCGCGGGCAAAATGAGAGAGTTGGGTGCAACCGTGGTTGATGTAGGTATGGTGGACAGTCCTGAAAAAGCGCGATTGGCTGCTTCATCCTTGAGAAAGGAAGAGGTGGAGATAGTCTTCCTGTATATTTCCACCTATGCCTTGTCGTCCACCGTTTTGCCCATAATCCAACGGCTTAACGTGCCCGTTATCATCCTGAACGTGCAGCCCGTTCCCGCTATCCATTATGCCGCTTTGAACGCTTTAGGCGATCGCGGCAAGATGACCGGCGAATGGCTTGCCCACTGTCAGGCATGCTCTGTGCCTGAATTTGCAGCGGTATGCAACCGTGCCGGTATTCATTACGAAATTGTATCCGGCTATTTGCAGGAGGAGTACGTGTGGGAAGAGATCAAGGGCTGGATTGATGCCGCCAGCGTGAAATCCGGAATGAGCAATAACCGCTTAGGTATGCTTGGTAACTACTACTGTGGCATGTTGGATGTATATACCGATCTCACGATGCAGTCAGCCGTTTTTGGCACCCACATTGAACTGCTTGAGATGTGCGAACTTAACGCGTTCCGCCATGCGGTGACCCGTGAAGAGACGGACCAAAAACTCAAGGAGTTTTCCGAACATTTCGATGTGTCGCCCCAATGTGAACAGTCGGAACTGGAGCGTGCAGCCAAAACAGCCGTTGCTTTGGATAAATTGATTGCTAAGTATCGTCTAGGCTCGTTGGCCTATTATTATGAAGGGTATGATGGCAATGAATACGAGAATATTGTTACCTCGATGATTGCCGGTAATACGCTGCTTACCGGAAATGCTATCCCTGTAGCCGGGGAGTGTGAAGTAAAGAACGTGCAGGCGATGAAAATCATGTCATTATTGGGTGCCGGCGGCTCATTCTCGGAGTTTTACGCGATGGATTTCAACGACGATATCGTGATGCTGGGACACGATGGCCCTGCCCATTTTGCCATGGCGGAAGGTCGGGTCCAACTGGTGCCTCTTCCCGTCTATCACGGTAAACCGGGCAAAGGGCTATCCATCCAGATGAGCGTTCGGCAAGGCGATGTCACCTTGCTGTCGGTGTGTGAAGGAAAAGAGGGACTGTTCCTGTTGGTGGCGGAAGGTGCCTCGGTAGCAGGACCTGTATTGGAAATCGGCAATACCAACAGCCGTTACCGCTTTTCTATCGGCGCCCGCACGTTTATCGACCAATGGTCAAAAGCCGGGCCATCCCATCATTGTGCCATCGGAGTGGGACACGTTGCAGCTGTTATTAGAAAATTGGCTTCGCTGTTGAGAATACCAATGGTGCAGATTTGCTAATTGAATTTTTCAAAAAAATAGAACAGATCTATATGTTTGGTAAACGTAAAGCGTACAAAACGGTGAGGCCGGGTCAAGCCCTTAATAATAGGTTCCATATACTGAAACATAAAAATAGTCGTATGAGAGCAAATTTTAAAATAGTGACGGTGTTGTTAACTCTCCTTGCCGTTTTTTCCTGTGCAGACTCATCCGACCAACGATTGGAAAAAGGTTTTCTGAATCCGCCTGATTCCGCCCGACCGGGAGTCTATTGGTATTTCATGGACGGCAATCTGTCGAAAGAGTCGATAACCAAAGACTTGGTGTCAATGAAAGAGGCCGGTATCGGTTACGTGGTCTATCTTGAAGTCAATGTAGGCGTTCCCCGCGGTAAAGTCGATTTCCTCAGCGAGGAGTGGAAAGATCTGTTCGGCCATGCCGTCAAGGAGTGTGAGCGTCTCGGCATATTCATCACGTTGGGTACCGGACCGGGGTGGTGTGGTAGCGGGGGCCCCTGGGTGGAAGGCGCGCAATCCATGCAGCACTTGGTCTATTCATCGGTGGAGGTGACCGGGGGCGCAACGCGAACCATTCAGTTGGCTAAACCCGCGCCACGGATGCCTTTCTTTGGTGAGGGAACATTAACACCCGAACTGAAGGAGAGGTGGGAAGCGTTTTATGAGGATGTTGCCGTGCTGGCTTTCCCTGCAGACAACACGTTGATAGGCACAGAGCGCACGCCCGGGCGGGATTATGGTTACGTGAACATGAAGGAGATGGATGAAAAAGCCCTGTATTACCGTCGTCCCTACAGTTCGGCCGATAGTGTCCGGCAGTACCTCTCCATGTTTTTCGAGTCACAGCCAGGAGATAAAGCGGTGAAAAAGAGCCAGGTTATCGACCTGAGCGATAAGCTGCAGGCGGACGGTACGCTAAGTTGGGATGTTCCCCAAGGCAAATGGAGGGTGATGCGTTTCGGCAGTCGCAACAATGGCGCGATTACCCGTCCGGCACCGTATCCGGGATTGGGATTCGAAGCCGACAAATTTGATACCATCGCGATAAAGGCTCATTTAGACCGGTTCACCGGAAATCTCTTTCAACATATCGGGTTCACGAAACCCAATCCCAAGGGTGGATTGCATATGCTGCATATCGACAGTTGGGAGATGGGGGCGCAAAACTGGACCGCCCGTTTCCGTGAAGAATTCACCCAACGCAGGGGATATGACCCGCTTCCCTATTACCCGCTCTATGCCGGAATAATGGTGGAAAATCGGGAGGAAAGTGAACGGTTCCTATGGGACTTGAGGCAAACAGCCCAGGAGTTGGTGGTGGAGAATCATACCGGCTACGTGATGAAGTATGCCAAACGGTATGGATTGGGTGTTTCCATTGAGCCTTATGACATGACACCGATGGCAGATATGGAGCTGGCGGCCTCCTGCGATATGCCGATGTGTGAGTTTTGGAGCCTCGGGGGGTTCAATACCGCGTTCGGGGTAGCCGAGGGTGCCTCGGTGTCGCACCTGTTGGGACAAGCGGTAGTGCCGGCCGAATCTTTTACCGCCGTGGACAATTGGAAACAACATCCCGGCTCAATGAAAAATCAGGGTGAATGGGCGTTTGCAGCCGGTATCAACCGCTTCGTTTACCATACCTTCCAGCACCAGTCGTTGCCCGACAGCCTGCGCCCGGGCATGACGATGGGACCTTATGGCGTTCACTGGGACCGCAACCAAACATGGTGGCCGATGGTTGATGCTTATCATCGCTACGTGGCGCGGTGTCAATACATGTTGCAACAGGGACGTACCGTGGCCGATCTGCTCTATCTCGCGCCTGAAGCATCTCCTTATGTATTTCTCGCACCCGAGTCGGCATACGAATATGAAAATCCCGTGTTGCCGGACAGGAAAGGGTATAACTTCGATGCTTGCCCGCCCAGCATGCTCTATAAAGCCGAAGTGAAGGAGAACATGATTGTTTTCCCGGGTGGTGCCACCTATCGCGTACTCGTGCTGCCCTATTTCAAAACCATGACACCTGAGCTGTTAAAGAAGATCAAGGAACTTGTCCGCGATGGAGCAACAATAGTAGGGGTTCCACCGGAAAAATCCCCCAGCCTTAGCAATTATCCCCGGTGTGATGAAGAGGTGAAGGCTTTGGTGATGGAGTTGTGGGACGCGGATGAGGCTCCTGAAACGTTGACTACCCGTCTTTATGGAGAAGGGAAAATCATCTGGGGGCAGGAGCTGAAAGAGAAGGCTGACAACCTGTATCCACATTACGATATTACCGCGAAAATAGTAGCGGAAAGTGTGCCTGCCGATTTCGAGTCGGAAGGCGGTATTCGCTACACGCATCGTACATTGAATGGCACGGAGATCTATTTCGTCTCCAACCGTACCGGAAAGGCGACAGCCGAAACATGCAAATTTCGCGTCATAGACGCCCAACCGGAGCTATGGCATCCGGTCACTGGTGAAACGCGTGCCTTGCCCCAATATTTCCGGGAAGGAGGACAAACCATTATACCGCTTCGATTCGACAGGGACGAAGGTTATTTCATCGTCTTTCGCACCAAGGGGCTATCGCCTACATCCAAAACCAACTTCCCGGAAATAGAGCAGCTGGCGGTGTTGGATGCCCCGTGGACGGTATCCTTTGACCCCAAATGGGGAGGCCCTGCATCGGTGGTGTTCGACCGGTTGACGGACTGGACACAACATTCAGACCCCGGCATCAAATACTACTCAGGAACAGCTGTTTACAAACAGACATTTGATCTGCCGAAAACGGGCGCGAAATCGTTGTACCTGGATTTGGGAAGGGTAAGCAATATGGCGCGTGTAAAGCTCAATGGTAAGGATTTGGGTGTGGTATGGACATTCCCCTGGCGGGTGGATATCTCTGATGCGGTGAAACAGAAAGGAAATAAGTTGGAGATAGAGGTGGTTAACCTTTGGCCCAACCGGTTGATAGGCGATGAGCAACTTCCTGATGATGGGATAGTGAACGGGCAGTGGCCGACATGGTTGACGGAAGGTGAGCCCCGTGCGAGCGGCAGGTATACCTTCACTACCTACAAGCATTTCAATAAAGATTCTCCACTGCTTGAATCGGGCCTGATGGGGCCCGTAAGGATATTGCTTGAGAACTAGTTCACTATTTCTCGCCATGGCATAGTCCAAGTGAACTTGTTCTCTGCTCATTTTCCGGGTCGGGGAGAATTGCCCACGCTTTCTTGGCCCGGTTTCAAATTTTATTCGTACCTTTAAAGTGCGAAAGAGAATGAGCGTGTATCTATTCATCAAAACTAAAATCTTAGAATGAGAAACAATAACTATTGCGTGATCATGAGCGGTGGGGTGGGAAGCCGCTTTTGGCCCTTTAGCAAAGAGGGGAAACCCAAACAATTCCTGGATTTTTTTGGCACGGGACGGTCGCTGTTGCAAAGCACGTTCGACCGGTTCAAAGAGATTGTTCCGGTTGAGAACATATACATTGTCACCAACGACGCCTACGCGGGGATGACGTCAAAGCAGTTACCCGAGTTAAAGGATGAGCAGATCCTGCTGGAACCTATCCGGCGGAACACTGCCCCGGCCATTGCCTACGCCTCGTTTCGCATTCGGGCGGTGAACCCCAACGCGAATATCGTGGTGGCTCCCTCCGACCACTTGATCTTGAACGTGGGGAGGTTCGTGAGCGATATCAAAAAGGGGTTGCGCTTCGTGGAGAAGAGCCCGGTGCTGCTCACGCTGGGCATTCAGCCGAGCCGCCCCGAAACGGGGTATGGCTACATCCAGTCGGGCGAGGAGCAGGAGGATGGAATCCACAAGGTGAAGGCATTCACCGAAAAGCCCGATTATCACCTGGCAAAGAAGTTTGTTGATAGCGGCGAGTTCGTGTGGAACTCGGGTATCTTCCTGTGGAACGTGAACAGCATTATCGATGCGTTCCGAAAACACCTCCCGGATATCATCCAGAAGTTTAACGAGGGGAAGGAGCTGTTTAACACGCCTGCCGAGAAGCGGTTTATCGATAAGAGCTTCCCCTTCTGCCGGAACATCTCCATCGACTACGGGATACTGGAGAAAGCCGATAACGTTTACGTGAACATATCGGATTTCGGCTGGAGCGACTTGGGCACCTGGGGGGCGCTGCACGATATCTCCGACAGGGATGAAAATAACAACGCGCACCTGAATTGCAAGGCGCTTTTCGTGGAGAGCGGTGACAACATCGTGGCGATGAGCGACGGGAAACTGGCCGTTATCCAGGGACTGGAGGATTACATCGTGGCCGAGTCGGATAACGTGCTGATGATATGCAAGAAGAGCGAAGAGCAACGCATCAAGCACTTCGTGACCGACGTGAAGCTTCGCTACGGGGACGAGTACGTTTAGCGTCCGTCAGGCTTGAACCCGAAAGCAGTTACAACGAAACACGCGGAAGCCGGGTAATCAACGCTTGTTAACTAATGAAGAGCAGCTCCCGGTACTTGGGTAACGTCCACATCTGGTTGTCCACGATCAACTCCAGCTTATCCACGTGGTAGCGAATCACGTTTAGGAAAGGCTTCACCTCGTCGTGGTACGCAACGGCCTTTTCCTGCGCACTCTCTAACCGATTGGCCTTTCTTCGTGCTTCCACCATCTCATCGACATTGGTTTTTATGGAGGCGATGTGTTCCGCGATTTCCTCCACGAGGACACTATCCTGCCGAGCTAGTTTCTCTGCCTTCTCCTTGCTGAACACGGCGTGCATCTTGTAGATGTTATCGAGCAGTACCGACTGATACTCCGTGGCCACGGGGATGATGTGGTTCATGCTGAGGTCGCCCAGCACCCGTGCCTCTATCTGTATTTTCTTGGTGTAGGTCTCCCATTTGACTTCGTTGCGGGCGTGCAGCTCCTTCTCGCTCAACACGTCAATGGCCTCGAACATCTTAACCGACTGCTCCCGGGTGTACTCGTTGTACACGAGGGGAACGCTCATCTCGCAGTTAAGTCCCCTACGCTGGGCCTCTTCCTTCCACTCGTCACTGTAGCCATTCCCTTCGAAGCGGATGGGCTTAGACTCCCGGATATAGGTGCGCAGGGTGTCGAAGATGGCCTCTTCCTTCCTCAATCCGTATGCCATCTTCTCGTCGATCTCTTTCTTGAAGGCGATGAGCTGCGATGCCATGGCCGAGTTGAGTGCGATCATGGCCGAGGAGCAGTTGGCTGAAGAGCCCACGGCGCGGAACTCGAACCGGTTTCCGGTGAAGGCGAAGGGCGACGTGCGGTTCCGGTCGGTGTTGTCAATCAATACCTCCGGGATGTGGGCTATGCCTAACTTCATCTGCTTGATTTCTTCATCCACGGTGATATCATCATCGCGGGAGCTCTGCTCAATCTTGTCCAGCACGGCCGATATCTGTTTGCCGAGGAAAACGGAGACGATGGCGGGGGGCGCTTCATTGGCGCCAAGGCGGTGAGCGTTGCCGGCCGACATGATAGAGGCTTTCAACAGCCCATTGTGCTTGTAAACGGCCATGAGGGCATTCACGAGGAAGGTGACGAACAACAGGTTCTCGTACGCCGTTTTCCCGGGGGTGAACAGGCCAATCCCGGTATCGGTGCAGAGCGACCAGTTGTTGTGTTTGCCGGAACCGTTCACCCCGGCGAAAGGTTTCTCGTGCAAGAGCAACCGGAAGCGATGCTTCGAGGCGATACGCCGCATCAGGGTCATGACCAGCAGGTTCTGGTCCACCGAGAGGTTGGTGTCCCGGTAGATCGAGGCTAGCTCGAACTGGTTCGGAGCCACCTCGTTATGCCTTGTCTTTAACGGGATGCCGTACTTGTAGGCCTCTTGTTCTACCTCTCGCATAAAGGCGACCACCCGCGGAGGGATGGCCCCGAAGTAGTGGTCCTCGAGCTGCTGGTTTTTCGCGCTTTCGTGCCCCATCAGGGTGCGGTCGGTAAGGATAAGGTCGGGCCGTGCCGCGTAGAGCGCCTCGTCCACCAGGAAGTACTCCTGCTCCCAGCCGAGGTAGGAGTAGACCTTTTTCACGTCGGGGTAGAACAGCCTGCAAACCTCTACCGATGCCTTGTCCACCGCGGAAAGCGCTTTCAGAAGGGGGGTCTTGTAGTCCAACGCCTCACCCGTGTAGGAGATGAACACGGTGGGGATACAGAGGGTGTTATCGATGATAAAGGCTGGGGAACTCGGATCCCACGCGGTGTAGCCCCTCGCTTCAAAGGTGTTGCGTATGCCTCCGCTGGGGAAGCTCGATGCGTCGGGCTCCTGTTGTGCCAACAGCTTACCGGAGAAGCGCTCGATGATATTTTCCCCGGGGCCGCTCGCGAAATCGATAAACGAGTCGTGCTTCTCGGCAGTCCCCCCGGTGAGCGGCTGGAACCAGTGGGTGTAATGGGTGGCCCCCATCTCGATGGCCCACATCTTCATCCCGGCGGCCACGTGCTCGGCAATGCCGCGGTGCAGCGTGATGCCCCTGTCAATAGCCTCCAGCACGATGTTCATGGTCTCCTTCGAGAGGTACTTCGACATGCGCTCGCGGTTGAACACGTACTTGCCAAAATACTCCGAGGGCAACTGATCGGGGGTGGGTACCTCCACCGGAACCCTCCTTGATGCCTCCTCTACCGCGTTAAAACGTAACGTTGACATAGATCCCTCCTGATTTTAAAAAAGATTCTTCCCGTTCATTCGATGTTTGCTTGAGTTAAAAAAGACACCCTACTCATCAATTCGACGGTAAGACAATGCAAAAATATACAAAATGATTCATATTTCGGGTAAATCTGACTTTCCTCTACGCTTTTCCCTGTAAATAACCCTTGATTTTGAGTTGATCCGGTATGAAACGAGCATCTAAACCATTTACACCCATGACAATGATTAAAGCGAGTTCCATACGATACCTTTGAACTATTGCGATAAGAGAGTGCAGAGAAAAAACCTGTTTTTGATATGCCGAACGTAGCAATAGTCTAACTTTAGTGAAAATAATAGTTTTAATCGTATGAAACCGCCTCAATTGTAACAGGTGATTCGGTTATCGTATTCACGTTTATTATTGATTACAAGATAATGACTTTGTAAAAGTCTCATCAGTCTGTTTGAAAGGAATATATGGCATGCGGTAGTTAAGCGGGTAACGTGGTTGAATGATGAAGGAGTTTTTTTATGTAGGTTTTTTCATGTAATTTTGAGGTTAATCGTTAGGAACGACTACAAACAGGAAAGTGATGAACGAAGTAAACGAAACAAATGCGGCAAACAAAGACAACAAACAGGAGGGGTACAAAAAAGAGAAAAGGACCATCGATATTGTCGCGGCAAGCAAATGGGCCTTGGCGATCATAGGTTTCTCGGTGGTATTTCTTGGAGTTCCCTTCTATTTGATCTGGAACCCCGCGTTAGCAATTACCTGGCAGGGATGCCTCCTTTTTCTCCTTCTTTTTATCGCGGGGGTAGCTTTGCACGAGCTGATTCACGGGATCTTTTTTGGGCTCTTCGCCGAATCGGGTTTTTCCAGTGTCAGGTTCGGTTTTTTGCGCGAATACCTAACACCCTATTGCCATTGCAGCGAGCCGTTGAAGGTGAAGCAATACTCCCTGGTGGCCCTTATGCCCGCCTTGTTGCTGGGGCTTTTGCCTATTGTCGCCGCCTTTTTCGTGGGCAGCCTCTTTTGGTTGCTCTTCGGTATCGTTTTCCTCAGTGCCGCATCGGGCGATTTGATGGTGGTGTGGATGCTGAGGAAAGAGCCCCCTGACACGCTTGTTCAAGACCACGTTTCGGAGCCGGGATGTTGGGTGTACAAGAAGCCGCTTAACCAAGAATAGCATGGGTATGAAGGGTGTTGAAAGGGTAAAGCGGCGAAGAACCCGCCCCCGGATCTCTAAGCGGGCTAATAAAGTTCGACGTGTTCACCCGAGGGGGTATACGCTTCTGGAGAGGAAAAAGCGGCGTAGAACGTTCATCGTCTCTATTGTCCTGTTCGCGCTTATTGTCCTGTTTAGTTATGTCCCGTTGCTCTCCGAATGGTATATGCGTGCGCTCTACCCGGCGGTGGCCACGCTGCTGTCCTCTTTCTCCAGCCTCTTCCCCTTTTCGATGTACGACTTGTTCTTGATTGGTGCGGTGCTCTGGTTGCTGGTGATTATCGTGCTTGCCATTGCCCGAAGGAGCGGGTTCGTTCGTTTCCTCTTTTCATTGCTGCGCTTCGTGACGGTTCTCGTCGCGTGGTTCTACTTTAGTTGGGGAATTGCCTACTTCAGGGAGGATTTCTACACCCGTTGCGAAGTAGAAGAGGTGGCTTACGATAGCGAGGGGTTCCACGATTTCGTGACTTGGTTCATCGAGCACGCGAATCAGTCGTACCTCGATTTCGCAGGTTTAAGAGATAGCGGTATGGATGGGGAGGCCATTGAAATATCGAGTTGGGCTCGCGAGGAACGTTTCAAAAAGAGTGCCCATGGTGGAACGAGTAGAGGTGACGGAATGAAAGGAAGTAGGGGAATGAATAGAGAAGCGATTCAGGCGGAGTTGGAGTCGGTTTACGATAAACTGCACGAGCCGCTGCGGCTGACTTTCCCCAACGGCAAACGAAGGGCGAAGCCGATGATGTTCGAGCCATTCCATACCAAAATGGGCGTTTCCGGGTATTTTGGGCCGTTCTTCAACGAGGTGCACGTGAACCACTACAGCCTCGATTTCACCTACCCGTTCACCCTGGCGCACGAGATGGCGCACCAGTTCGGTATCGGCCTCGAGTCGGAGTCCAACCTCTACGCGTTTATTGTTTGCGCTGCGAGCGATGATAGGCAGGTACGCTACAGTGCGTACGTCTCCACGCTTGGGTACGTGTTGAACGACGCCCGCCGTATTCTCCCTGATAACTACAAGGAGATCTACCTGTCCGTGCGGCCGGAGATTTTGAACCATCTAAAACAAAACAGGGAACATTGGCTGGCAGCCCGTAGCGAGCCGCTCTCGAACGCACAAGACAAGGTGTATGACGCGTACTTGAAAACCAATCGGGTGAGTACGGGACAGGTCAACTACTCCGAGGTGGTGGGGTTGCTCGTCTCAAGTTACAACAAGTTCCCCCGTTTTTGGTAAATCGCGGTAGGTTCCGTGGAACACAATGATAGGTTTGGGAGAGGGGGCGGTGTTTTGCTGAATCGCGGTTGGTTTAGTGGGACACAATAGTTTGGCAACTCGATGGAATGGCGGGTTGGCCTCAGTGAACTGTGCTGGATTCGAACCAGCGACCTCTGCCCTGTCAAGGCAGCGCTCTAAACCAGCTGAGCTAACAATTCAGTCTCGTATCGCGAATATACGAACATCCAATCAATTTAACCAATCTTTATTGAATAAATTTTTGTTTACCCTCCCCTGTAAGTTTTTCTTGCTTTTTGTCTTGCATGCTTGGAAAAAGCTATTTTTTCATCTAATTTTGTGGTAAATGATCATGCGTTGCCATATTTGTTGATCAGGTTAATATCGCTATGAACGCATGTTGCGGTTATTAAAAAATGTATGTTATGAATAGACGGAAAATCTTGTTTGTTTTAGGCCTTTTTGCTTTGATCTCCTCCTTTGCATATGCTGCGCCATTGCAAGAGCAAAACTCCATAAGGCTTATGTCATATAATGTAAGAAATGCCCGGGGCTTGGATAATGTGACAGATTATCAGAGGGTGGCAGACGTTATAAACAGCGTCAAACCTGATATTTTGGCTGTTCAGGAGCTGGATAGCGTGACCGGGAGAAGCAACGGGGTGGATGTTCTGGACGAGTTGTCCAGGAAAACACTCATGTTTCCCACCTATGCCCCTGCCATTGATTACGATGGCGGGAAATATGGATTGGGCGTTCTCTCCAAAGAGAAACCGTTAAGTGTTAAAAGGGTGCCTTTGCCAGGGCGCGAAGAGGCCAGGATGCTGCTGATTGTTGAACTTGAAGAGTATTACTTTGGTTGCACGCATTTTTCATTGAACCATGAGGATCGGTTGCAGTCGGTTGACATCATAAAAAAGGAGGCAGAGAAGCTGGACAAGCCCTTTTTCCTGGCAGGTGATATGAACTCGAAGCCCGATTCACCCGAACAAATTGCATTGAGTGATGTTTTCACCTCCTTGCTTTCACCCCAAACAAACACCTATCCTACTGATGAGCCCAATGTTTGTATCGACTATATCTATGGTTACAAGGGAATGGAAAATTGGTCGAGGCTCACGAACAGAGGGGTGATTGAGGAGAAGGTGGCATCAGATCATAGACCGCTCTATGTTGAGGTCAGGTTGCATGCCGATGAAGATGAGATATTTAGGACCAAGCCCTATCTTCAAAGACCGATAGATGGTGGTATCACCATCTCTTGGCTTACAAATGTGCCGGTGCATAGCTGGGTGGAGTACGGGGTCGACGGCAAGTTGGATCAACAACTTCATATCTACCTGGATGGTCAAATGCTGTGCAACAACTACCTGCACACATTTCGGCTGGAGGATCTGATTCCCGGGCAAACGTATAGTTACAGGGTATGCTCCAGAGAAATCGCGGTGTACGAGGCCTATCGGAAGGAGTTTGGAAAGACGGCGGTCTCGGAGACCTATACTTTCAGGCTACCAACTGAGAAAGATACCGACTTCACCGCCGTCATTTTGAATGATCTTCATCAGAGAAAAGGGCTGGTCGACCTGATTTCAGAAGTAGTCAAGGATGTTGGGTATGACTTTGTGGTTTTTAATGGCGATAATATTGATGATCCAAGAAATGAAGCTCAGGCCGTCAACTCTATGTCATATATGAATGAGAAGATGGGCGCGGAGTCAACACCGGTTTTCTATTTGCGGGGGAATCATGAAATACGGGGGGCCTATTCTATCGGCCTCCGTGATTTGCTCGAATACATGGGTGAAAAAACATACGGTGCATTCAATTGGGGAGACACCCGTTTTGTGATTTTGGATTGCGGGGAGGACAAAGATGATGGTCATCGGGAGTACTTTGGCTTGAATGATTTTACAGGGTTGCGAAAGGAGCAAGGCGCATTTTTGAGGAAAGAAGTTTCCAACAAAGAGTTTAAAAAAGCGAAGAAAAGGGTGTTGATTCATCATATTCCCATATATGGCCTAGGTGAAGGCGCGTATAATCCAAGCTTCGACGAGTGGGGCGATATTCTGAAGGATGCACCATTTGACATTGCCCTGAATGGTCACACTCATCGCTTTGCATACCATCCCCAAAAGACGATTGGTAACAACTTTCCCGTGGTGATCGGAGGGGGAAACAATCCTAAAGATGCCACCATCATGATACTCAAAAAGAACGGGTCGGCAATGACGCTCCAGGTGTTTGATGTGAACGGCGATGAAAAATTGAAGCTTGAACTTTGAATTTAATACAGTGATACCACGATAAAAAGAGATATCGGACATGTTTGCCGCCTGTTCAGCCATGATGAGTTGATTGATTTGCACGAGTTTTGCATGCTATTCATTGCAAAGTAAAACTGAAAAATCAAATAATAAAATCAACTTATGGCGGTAGAACAACAGAACGACGATAAGGTAAGACAGAATCCTTACCACGGGATTATATTCGGTATCATCCTGGTGCTGCTTTTAAACGGGTTAATCATGCCCAAGCTGGTGCAGCAGAAGATTATCGATACCGATTACGGCAGCTTTATCCAGATGGTAGAAGAGGGGAAGGTGAAAAAGGTGCAGATCGAAGAGAACCGTGTCTTTTTCTCCGCGGTGACCTCCGGGAACGAGGAGCAGGTGTACCAAACCGGTTGCGTGAATGATCCCGATTTGGTTAACCGGCTACTGAACGCTGGGAGCCCGAACGAAACGGGGAGTATCGAGTTTACCAAGACCATCCCCCGCGAAAGTTCCCCGCTCATTAACTTCTTGTTGCTATGGGTGCTTCCCGGTGTGATTTTCTACCTGCTATGGCGGCAGATGTCAAAGTCGATCCAGGGGCGGATGGCCGGGGGGAACAACGTGTTGTCCTTTGGGAAGAGCGGGGCGAAGATTTACGCCGATTCTGATATTTCCACCACGTTTGCCGACGTGGCGGGGCAAGATGAGGCGAAAGAGGCGCTGAGTGAGGTGGTCGACTTCCTGCATAACCCCGATAAATACACCAAGGTGGGGGCTACGCTACCCAAGGGGGCTCTCTTGGTGGGGCCTCCCGGTACCGGGAAGACGTTGATCGCCCGGGCGGTCGCCGGTGAAGCCAAGGTGCCTTTCTTCTCCATCTCCGGTTCCGAGTTCGTGCAGATGTTCGTGGGTATGGGAGCGGCCAAGGTACGCGACCTCTTCAAACAGGCCAACGAGAAGGCGCCTTGTATTATCTTTATTGACGAGATTGACGCTATCGGCAAGCGGCGCGATGGCATGAGTAGCAACGATGAGCGGGAGCAGACGCTGAATCAGCTGCTGACCGAGATGGACGGGTTTGATAGCAAGAAGGGGGTGGTCATCCTGGCGGCGACGAACCGCCCCGAGAGCCTGGATAAGGCGTTGCTGAGGGCGGGACGATTCGATCGGCGTATCCAGATGGAACTACCCGACCTGCAGGGGCGGAAGGCGATACTGGAGGTGCACCTTAAGAAGGTGAAACACGAGGAGATAGATATTGACCTCGTGGCGCGGGCCACGGCGGGCTCTTCCGGGGCGGATTTGGCCAACATCGTGAACGAGGGCGCACTACGGGCGGTGCGAATGGGGCGTGATGTGGTAACGACGGAAGACCTGGAAGAGTCGGTGGAGACGGTCATCGCCGGTGCGCAGAAGAAGGGGATGGTGATCTCCGAAACGGAAAAGAAGATTATCGCTTACCACGAGATCGGGCACGCCATGGTGGCTGCCAAGCAGACCCACTCCGCGCCGGTGCACAAGATCACGATTATCCCCCGAACATCAGGCGCGCTGGGGTATACCATGCAGGTTGATGAGGGTGAACAGTACCTGATGAGCCGCGAAGATCTGTTCAACCGGATCGCAACCCTCACCGGTGGCAGGGCGGCAGAAGAGATCATTTGCGGGACCATCACCACGGGAGCTTCGAACGACATTGAACGGGCTACCCAAATGGCCCGCTCCATGGTGACCCGCTACGGGATGAGTGATAAGTACGGCATGATGGCGCTGGAGACGGTAAAGAACGCGTACCTAGGCGGGGACGCCTCCCTGACCTGTTCTGATAAGACCGCGGCCGACATCGACAAAGAGGTGCACCGTATCATCAACGAGGCTCATGATAAAGCGCGGCAAATCATCACGGAAAACCTGGATAAGATGCACGAGGCGACCAACTTCCTGCTCGAGAAGGAGACGATTACCGGCGAGGAGTTCATGAAGATCCTGAATGATGCATCAAAAAAATCGGCTGGCTCAATTAACAACGCCACTAAGGGTTCATAATTCACCTGACTTCGTCACTCTAAAAAACGCATTTTTATAATTGCCTAATAAACAAGAATATATATCTTTGCGTACCCTAGTTTTGGGGTACGCAAGATGTTTTTAAAGATGTTTGTTAAAAGAAAGAAGAA
>JAPXNA010000026.1:0-18506 GCA_033808735.1 Fermentimonas sp. | reverse complement strand
GAGGATATTTTTTGGCAATTTTTCAAAGAACGTTTTTTTTGTATTTTTTCTCAACTAAAACTGATGGAAAACCTATCGTCGTCTTACAAAATAATAAAAGTCGCGTAAGGTTTTTCAGCAGACCCTATTTAAACCTGTAGTTCTGTGAAATGATAAAGTATAAGTTCAAATAATTTAATTTCACAGATTATCAGTGCAAAGATAATCCTTCCATGATGAACTTCTCGAAAAAAGAAAAAAGAAAGCACATTGATACTTGAATTGGTTTGGACTATCTCGACGCGGATGTCGCTTACTATCTTGTAAATGGAAACGCTCGATGGCTTCACCAAAGATAGTTGCCGTTCCCCCACGCCAAAAGGGATTCGCTCACTTTTCTCTTCATTGTTTGTACTTGTTATAAATCATCTCTGTTGTTTGACAAATTCAACTGAACAAAAGCACCAATAAGTTCCGAAAAGTCAAAATATTTTGATTTTCCGGAACTTATTAATCACCTCTGGCAATTTATGTCTAGCTGTTAATCACGCGACGAAATATTGAGTTTACTATCAATGACCTTGTGGAAGTTTACTAACCTGCTGAATCATGATGTTTTACCGTGGGTAATTGGATCTTGTACTTAACGGCAATAAATCGTATCAGCATCACGGAAGAAGCCGAGATAATGTTGATTAGAGCACGGTTCATATCGAGCCAATAACATAACGCGAACACGAGGCCCCCGATAATACAAGCTACCGCGTAGATATCCCGACGCAAGATGAGGGGCATTTCGTTAATCAGAACATCCCTGATTAGACCCCCAACCGAGCCAGTAATCATACCCATGATAATGGCAACCCAAAACGGAAGGTTCGCGGCTAAGGTTTTTTCGATTCCCACCACTACGAACAGGCCGAGACCAATGGTATCAAATAAAAACAGGGTTTTATTCAACCTGAAAATATACTTTTTGAGAAAGATAAACGATAGCAAAGCTACCCCTGTAACTATCAGATAGGAGCTATTTAACATCCAAAATGGCGTTACCCCTAACAATAAATCGCGCGTGGTACCACCACCAATAGCCGTGACTAGTCCTACGACATACGCCCCAAACCAATCAAACTCTTTTTCGGCCGCTAACCTGATCCCGCTTATAGCAAATGCGAAAGTTCCAATATGATCAAGCAGTATGACAAAATTCTCCCTGATATAATCTGATACGAATTCAAATAATAGTCCAAGCATACGATATCAATTTATGGTCTGCAACCCGTTTTCTAATTATTATCGATTATCAATGCAAAGATAAGCCTTCAAGTGATAAAACATTGGTAGTAGGAATAAAAGGTAACTTAAAAAAGTATGGGGTTATTGGGTTCGCTTAATCCACTCGTCCGCGATGGCGGCATCGTACCCCATCTTTTTTGCCTGAAGGAAATCCTCGCGGGCCGCCATCTTATCAAACTGTTCCAAGCGCAAACGGCCGCGTAAAACGTAGTAGTAAGGATTATCCCGTTGTGAGCTCCATGCCGCCTGCAGGTCGGCTGCCGCCCGTGAATGCCGATCGCTGTTCAGGTAACACTCCGCCCGGTTCATGTAAAAGATGGGGTTCGGATCCTGCACGGTTTTCAACAGGTGGGTGTAAATTTCACCGGCGGCCTCCCAGTTATCGTCCAGCTTAAAGAGCAGCGACTCGCACAGCTTCGTGTACATATTATCGGGGTCGATTGCTTTCGCAGCGTTGAAATCGGCCTCGGCGCTCGCGCGGTCGCTCTTATCCAGAAAGAGCAATCCCCGTCGGTAATAGGCCTCAACATCTTCCGGGTAGTGGCGAATGATGGCATCGTAATCCTCCATCGCCTCATCGAAACGGTCCATATCACATAACAGCGAAGCACGTTGATGGAGCACCACCTCGGGCATCGGGTTATTCCCCAAGGAGGCGGTGAACGAGATATACGCGTCGTCAAGCAGTCCCAACTGCCGCTGCAGGATTCCCAAGTTCAACAACAGCACGGGATTATGCTCGTTCGCGGGCTCCATCGCCATGGCCCGCTGCAAGGCGTAAGCCGCGCTGTCCAGCTTGTTCGCCTCGATATAGTCGGCCGACTGACTAACCCACCCCATGTAATCGGGCGTCTGCGCCACCAAGACAAGCGAGCAAAGAGACAGAAGCAACGTAAGTAAGGTTTTCATTTTCTTGATTCAGTAGTGTCCACAATAAGAGCGAAGCTGTGAATGATGACCTCTACGCCCAACAAAACGTAAAGTTACAAAAAGAATTTATTTAGCCAAAAAACCTTCCCACAAGGCGGAATTACATATCTTTACATGCTTGTCACCCTGAATGTACATTGCCATATCGTTGTGTGTTTTCACGGGATTTCATATCTTTACATGCCGATACTTTGCAAATCATGCAAGGAAAATCACCGGTAAAAGGTGCACAGGTGAATGCTTACTTGGCAGCAACTCCATACACTAAACAATTAAATCAAATAATCGTATGAATCGAATCAGGTATTTCTTGTTTTTCCTCTTAGTGGTATCAAACCTCGTTCTTGTACTTTTTTCATGCTCCGGTAAGGACAAGCAAGGGGGCAAAGAAAATGGTGCAACCGGAGAAATCAAAAAAGTTAAAGACATCGTTATATACGAAGACCCGCTGTTTTACTCCTCATTCCCCTCGATAGTGAAAAACGATGAGGGCGAATTCATCACGGCGTTCCGTCGCGCCCCAGATCGACGAATCTTTGGGGAGAAAGGCAATAGTCATACCGATCCAAACAGCTACCTGGTCATGGTGCGTTCTAAAGATGGGGAAACATGGACTACCGAACCCGAGTTGATATACGCGCACCCGTTTGGGGGGTCACAAGATCCCTGCCTCCTCAAACTGAGAGATGGCACGCTGCTTTGCACGAGCTACGGGTGGTCTTATGTGGATCAAGAGGGAACCGATAATCTGAAAACCCCGCATTTCAAAATCGGTGGAGGTGTGGTGTTCTTGGGGGGTTACCTGGTACGTTCAACGGATGGAGGACAAACATGGCAAGGTCCAATTTATCCACCACACGTGGACGAGGAGATTAATTTTAACGCTTTGGGAGAGCCCTTACCCGCGTACAATAGAGGGGCACTTTGTGAAGGAAAGGATGGTCGTATCTATTGGGTAGTTGCCGTTAATGACTCTGTTCCAACAAGAAAGACCTCGAATCATCTGCTTATCTCCGATGATAAAGGCCTTACCTGGAGCTACTCGGGTTTAGTGGCAACCAACGATAAGGCCTCTTTCAATGAAGCCTCTATTCTCGAGACACCACAAGGGGATTTGGTGGCGTTCCTAAGAACCGCGAACATGGATGACCAAGCCTGTATAGCCCGCTCTACCGACGGGGGCAAGACCTTTCAATGGGAGCCGATGGGCTTCAAAGGACATCCCTGCCACGCCCTACGGTTGCCCGATGACAGGGTGTTGCTTACTTATGGCTATAGACACCAGCCTTATGGAATTCGTGCGCGCGTGTTAAACGCCGAGTGCACGGACTTTGCTACTTCTACCGAGATGATACTACGTGATGACGGGGATAATAGAGACTTAGGATACAGTTGGTCGGTATTGTTGGATGATCATAGGATATTGGTGATATACTACTTCAATGAAGAGAACGGTACCCGTTATATCGCCGGAACGATTCTAGAGATGAGATGAAAGCAAGCTATATACACCCTAACGTACAAGATTACATACCAGTATGAACGACAAAAAATATGGACCTCAGGTTGCTCAAGCCAAGCTGAACCAAAACCCCTGGGTCGTCGTTGGCTTGCTTTTCGTAGTGGGTGCGCTGAATTATCTGGATCGCACTATGATAGCGACAATGCGCACCTCTCTCGTGGATAGTATTCCCATGACCGATGCGCAATTCGGGTTACTCACTTCCGTCTTCTTGTGGGTCTATGGACTGTTAAGCCCGTTCGCCGGATTCATAGCAGATCGTTTTAGCCGCAGCAAGGTCATTATCGTAAGCCTATTCATCTGGTCACTGGTAACGTGGCTCACCTCTTATGCTACCACGTACAACCAGCTGCTGATAACGAGGGCGTTAATGGGTGTGAGTGAAGCTTTCTACATACCGGCCGCATTGGCATTGATATTGGACTACCATAAAGGCACAACGCAATCACTAGCCACCGGATTGCATATGACAGGCGTAATGGTGGGGCAAAGCCTGGGATTTGTGGGTGGATGGATTGCCGAAAACCACTCATGGAACCATGCCTTTCATATTATGGGACTTGTGGGCATAGCATACGCCGTGATATTGGTTTTCATATTGAAAGATGCTCCCAAAAATCACGTGGAGGAGGGAATACAACCCTCAAAAGCAGAAGTAAAAAGAAAGGGCAAAGAGGTTAAGTTTGGTGAAGCTATGCGGGATCTATTCTCTCGTAAATCATTTATATATTTGTTTTTATTCTGGGGTGTAATGGGTATAATTGGATGGATGGTTATGGCCTGGCTTCCCACCTATTACAAGGAGCAGTTTAACCTGTCGCAAAGCATGGCGGGCTTCTATGCCACCGCTTATCTTCACCCGGCCTCAATAGTAGGGTTACTATTGGGAGGTGCTATCTCAGACCATTGGAGCAAAACAAACCGTTTTGCACGTATATTGGTACCAATGATAGGGCTGGGCATTGCCGCTCCCGCCATTTTTATAGGAAGCTATACAACGGCCCTATCTATAGCGGTGATCTCCTTTTTAATCTATGGGCTTATGCGCATGTTTGTTGACACCAACTTGATGCCCATGCTATCCCTATTGATCGACAATCGCTATCGTGCTACCGGGTATGGTCTGTTGAACATGTTCTCCACCATCATCGGTGGGATGGGTATATACGTTGCGGGCGCATTCCGCGATGCGCAGATAAACTTGAGCTATGTCTACCGTTTGGCTGCATTGAGCTTAATTATTTGTATCTTTATCTTGTGGCTCGTGAAAAGGGAGGCAGCAAAAAGAGAAGGGCTGTAGTTATAACAATAGATGAAAATGAACGAGAGGCGGTCTAGTAGAGTATTGAAAAAGTTGAGGGAAGGGGAAGTGGTGAGCTGCTTTAAGCTAAACCTACCCTCGGGTGAGGCCGCGGAGATTGCCGCCATGGCCGGATTCGACTGTATATGGCTCGACAGGGAGCACGTGGCGCAGGACTGGGCGGATATAAAAGCACAAAACTGGGCGGTGAAAGCATACGGTGCTGATACGATGATCAGGGTAGCACGCGGGAGCTACAGCAACCTTATAAAACCTTTGGAGATAAACGCCGATGGGTTGCTCGTTCCCCACGTGATGAGCCTAGACGATGCCAAAAAAATCATATACCAGACCCGTTTTCACCCTTTGGGGAGACGCCCAATTGATGGGGGTAATGCCGATGGGGGGTACACGAAGTTGGACTTCAACACCTACTTGAAGCAGGCTAACGAGCAACGATTCATAGCACTGCAGATAGAAGACCCTGAACCACTTGATGAACTGGAAGCCATCGCCGCGCTGGAAGGGTACGAGATGCTGTTTTTTGGCCCCGGTGATTTCAGTCACGCTATTGGTGCACCCGGCGAGTGGGATCACCCCCTGCTGGTTGAGACGCGCGAGCGCATGGCCAAAGTGGCCCGGAAGCATGGCAAGTTCGCGGCGACAACGGGAAGCGCGCAAAACGCCAAGCAGTTGATAGAGCTAGGCTACCAGTTTATAAGCATCGGTGCCGATGTGGTAGGATTAAGCAACTACTGCGAGCAGATAATAGAGCAGTTTAATGAAACGGTTGGTAGCAGAACAAACTAGTTGGCCGTTTGACCAATTTACCTTGGCAATGTTCTTAGTGAAACGAGGCGACGAGGTAAGCAGATAATAGCCTGAAACGACAATCATAGAGACAATAATAACAATGCTAAAAAGGAGGTTAGGAAAAACCGGCATCGAGGTGTCAGAGGTCGCTTTCGGATGCGTGGAGATAGGCATGCCTTACGGCATCGGGGTGGAGGGACCCGAAGATATGTTGACAGAGAAAGAGGCCATTGAACTCCTGAATTTGGCCGTTGACTCGGGCATCAACTTTTTTGACACTGCCCGGATGTACGGGAAAAGCGAGGATATTATCGGCAAAGCGTTTAAAAACAGACGACACGAAGTGGTTATCGCTACCAAGTGCGTGCATCTGCTGGACGGCCAGGGAAAGCTGCCACCTAAAGGGAAAATAAAAGGGATAATCAAAAAGTCTCTCCTGGACAGCCTTAAAAAACTACAAACAGACCACGTGGACCTGTTCATGCTTCATCAGGCCACGCCCGAGATATTGGACGAGGAAGAGATCATCAACACCTTTGCACAGCTAAAAGAGAAGGGGCTATTTAGGGCCACGGGCGTATCCAGTTACACGACGGAAGTTTCCAAAAAAGCGATAAACTCGGGTTTTTGGAACATACTTCAACTACCGTTTAACCTGATGGATCAACGACAAGGGGAACTATTCAAAGAGGCAGAAAAGAAAGGGGTCGGTATAGTGGTAAGGTCGGTTTTGCTCAAAGGGTTGCTGAGCGATAAGGGCGTGAACTTACACCCCGCGTTGAGCAAGGTTGAAAAGCATATCGCCAATTACAATAAACTCTTGGATGGGCGTTACTACAACCTGCCGGCGTTAGCCACCAAGTTCGCACTCTCATTCCCCGAGGTGTCGGCAGTTTTGATAGGGATCGACAAGAAAAAGTACCTGGAAGAGGCACTTGGAACGGTAGATGGTGTTTACTTGGATAAAGAAACGTTGAAACAATTAGGGGAGATGGCATATCCTGACCCGGAATTCATCAATCTCCCCTATTGGGATAAAATGAATTGGTTAAGGTAAAAACAAGTCTGGTTTAAAAAGCATGATAAAAATAGGAATTATAGGGATGAGTCCCGGCAACGCACATCCCTACTCATGGTCGTCAATCATTAATGGAGCGTTTGATGCCGGGGAGATCAACAGGATAGGCTACCCGGCGGTGGCCAACTACCTGGAAGCCAACAAAGATACGCTCGGGATACCCGGTGCAAAAGTGACTTGCGTATGGACACAAGAGCGTAAAATATCTGAAAGCATCGCGATGTCAAGCAAAATACCCCAGGTGGCTGACTCGCTGGAAGATATGATACCAATGGTGGATGCTGTCCTTTTGTCGAGGGATGATCCGGAAAATCACGTGACCATGGCGAAGCCATTCCTGGATGCCGGGATGCCCATCTTCATTGACAAGCCACTTGCAATAACGAAAGAGGAGTTGAACTTTTTTGCCAACGAAAGCGCGAAAGGAAGGCTAATCATGTCATGTTCCTCAATGCGTTACGCGAATGAAGCCAGAATAGTGAAGCAAGAGATAAAAAGCTTGGGGAAACTTGAATTAGCAACGGCCGTCGGGAAAAAAGATTGGATCAAGTATGGCGTGCATATCTTGGAAGGACTATTCTCCCTGTTGGATGATCCGTTACCCGCCACCGTGAAATCCATTGGCAAAAAGGATAAGGAAATCGTGCATATTAAGTTTGAGGACGGATTCCAAGCCACGGTGCACCTGTTCATGGATATAGTGGGCACATTCCAAATATCGCTTTTTGGACAAGAGGATTGGCGGTTAATAGAATTCAAAAATTCCTACTCCATGTTCCGCGATAATATCATCGAGTTTATAAGATCGGTAAAGGAGGGTGCCTCGCGGCTCTCTTTCGATAAAACCCAAAATATCATTAGAACGGTAATCGCTGCCGTTGAAAGCTCCGAAGGAGACGGAAAAGTAATCGACATGTCTAAGTTTTAACGTAAGGGTGATATGAATGCAATGGACTTACTAAGTTTAAAAGATAAAATCATATTGGTATCGGGGGGCGCAGGCTTGTATGGCAAGTGCATCGTGGAAGGGATGGCCGAAGCAGGCGGCACCGTGATTATAGCTTCTCGAAACCTAGATAATGTGCAAGAGATGGCACAACAATTCCGCTATCGAGGATTTGACGTGCACGCGATGCGGTTGGACCAAGGCGATCACGAATCGATCCTAGCGCTGAAAAAGGAGATTAACAAAGAGTTTGGACGCTTGGATGTGTTTGTCAACAACGCGGTATCGCGGCCAATGAAGGGATACGGGGACCCTATTGAAAACTTCGCCGAGTCGATGCGCGTTAACGCGACAGGCGCAATGGATATACTGCGTGAAATGGCCGACCTGATAGGGCAAAGTGGTGGGGGAAGCATCATCAATATCGCTTCCATGATGGGGATGTTTGGGCCGGATCTTTCCAATTACGAAGGCACGGATATGGGATGGCCACCACCTGACTACTTTTTTCACAGGGCGGGTATAATAAACCTGACACGGTACCTGGCGAGAGTACTGGCTGACAAGAATATACGCGTAAACTGCGTAAGCCCTGGAGGACTGTTTAACCACCAGCCAGAAAGGTTCCTAGAGAACTATTGCAAGAAAGTACCCGTGGGAAGAATGGCAAACAATAATGATATCAAAGGACTTATGATTCTTCTAGCCTCAGATGCCGGGGCATACATCAATGGTGAGAACATTCTCATGGACGGGGGAATGCATGCCTGACCTAACGCGACAGGTTGGACATTTTTTGACAGACATGTTCATATGAAGCCGCTAAAACTCGGAGTTGAAGTGGAAGCGGATGTTCTTGAAATCCTGTTGCGCCATCATTAAGATGTAGTTCGATTCCGCGAGGAAAACATCCCTACCCTCCTTATCGAGTGCCATGTACTGGTGCTTTCGCTGCTTGAACTCGGCCAGTTGCGCCGCGTCATCGCTCTCGATCCAACAGGCTTTATAGAGGTTGATCGGCTCCCACCGGCACTGCGCCCCGTACTCGTGCAGCAACCGGTACTCGATCACCTCGAACTGGAGCTGACCTACCGTCCCTATTACCTTCCTACCATTGAACTGGTTGGTGAACAGTTGGGCGACCCCCTCGTCCATCAATTGCTCTACCCCCTTGTGCAGCTGCTTTGCCTTCATGGGATCGGCGTTCTCGATGTACTTGAACATCTCGGGTGAGAAACTGGGTAACCCCTTGAAGTGCAACAACTCACCCGAGGTGAGCGTGTCACCGATCTTGAAATTGCCGTTATCGGGCAACCCCACGATATCGCCCGCGAACGCCTCGTCCAGGATCTCCTTTTTCTGCGCCATAAAAGCAGTCGGCGAAGAGAACCTCATGGTGCGGTCAAGCCTTGCGTGCCGGTAGTTCACGTTCCGCTCAAACTTGCCGGAGCAGACCTTCAAAAAGGCGATGCGGGAGCGGTGATTGGGGTCCATATTCGCGTGAATCTTGAAAACGAAGCCGGTGAACTCCTCCTCGTAGGGGTCTATCGTGCGCTCGATGGCCTGCACGGGGCGAGGTGAAGGGGCTATCTCGATAAAGCAGTCCAGCAACTCCTTTACCCCAAAGTTGTTCAACGCGGAGCCAAAGAAAACCGGCGCCAATCTACCCGCGAGGTACTCCTCACGATTAAACGCGGGGTACACCCCTGTGATTAATTCCACGTCATCACGTAACCGCTTCGCTAGCGTACCGCCAATATGCTGCTCCAACTCCGGCGTGTTCACATCCAGCTGAATCGACTCGGTGACCCGCTGCTTGCTTGGCTGATAAAGGTCGAGGCTATCGCGGTAAAGGTTGTACACCCCCTTGAATCGCTCCCCCATATCGATGGGCCAGCTCAACGGGCGAACGGTAATCTTCAACTCCTCCTCCAGCTCATCGAGGATTTCAAACGGATCACGCCCCTCGCGATCCAGCTTGTTCACGAATATCATCACCGGGGTGTGGCGCATCCTGCAAACCTCCATCAGCTTGCGGGTTTGGGTCTCCACCCCTTTCGCCACGTCCACCACCACGATCACGCTATCTACCGCCGTGAGGGTACGGTAGGTATCCTCCGCGAAATCCTGATGACCAGGCGTATCCAATATATTTACCTTATGGTCGTTATACTCGAATCCCATCACCGAAGTGGCGACCGAGATACCGCGCTGTTTCTCGATCTCCATCCAGTCTGACGTGGCCGTCTTCCTGATCTTGTTCGATTTCACGGCTCCCGCGACATGAATGGCGCCACCAAAGAGCAACAGCTTCTCGGTGAGCGTGGTTTTTCCCGCGTCGGGATGGCTAATCACGGCGAACGTGCGTCGCCGTCGAATCTCTTCTTTTTCTGTCATCTATTTCTATTCTTGTCTTCCTTGTAGTTCCTCGTATTTCCACTTCTCCCGTTTATTCTATCCTTAATGTTTCTTTCATCATGCAATACTTGCCCATAAAAAAACCTGAAAGTTCCTTCTTGCCACCCATGATATTCCAATCATTTTCCATGCGACTTAATTGCTTGAATACAGCGCTCCAACGCATCCTCCCACGTGGGGATAACCACGTTGAACGCCGCCCGGGTCTTGGCGTGATCCAACACGCTATACGCGGGGCGCACCGCTGCGGCACCGTACTCTTCCGTTGAAACGGGTAGCAGCTTACACCCTGTTAGCCCGGCCAATCGTTGGATCGCACGGGCAAAGTCGAACCACGTAACCGCCCCCACGTTCGAGAAGTGATACAGTCCCGTTTTCCACGACTGCTCCTCCTCCGCCCGTTGCAGGATGTAGAGGATCATCTCCGCCAGGTCGACCGCGTAGGTAGGGCTCCCCGTTTGGTCGTTCACCACGGTAAGGCTCTCCCGCTCACCCATCAGCCGGATCATTGTCTTCACGAAGTTGGAGCCGAACTCCGAAAAGAGCCAAGCGGTACGCAGGATAATCCAATCGCCTCCCACCGCTTGCAGGGCCTCCTCCCCTTTCAGCTTCGACGCACCGTAAACCGACAGCGGAACCGGCTTCATCGCCTCCGTGTAAGGGACATCCGAGCAGCCGTCGAACACGAAGTCGGTCGACACGTGAATCATTTTCACCGCATGCTCCCTGGCCACCAACGCCAGATTCCGAACTGCCTCCGCGTTCACGGCAAACGCACGCTCAAGTTCCGCCTCGGCCTTGTCTACCGCCGTGTAAGCCGCCCCGTTCACGATGTACTGAATATGATGACGGGGCACGTAGTCATCTACCTGATCGATATCGGTAATATCCAAACTATCCACGTCCGTGAAAAAGAACCGAAAGGGGAGGTTCAGCCGCTCGCTTGCGCTCTTCAACGCACACCCCAGCTGCCCGTACGCGCCGGTTACCAGCACGTTCTTCTGCACCAGCCCGTAAAAGATCGGTCGGGGGAGAACAACCTGATCGGTACCCCCCAAATGCTTGCTCATACCCGTGAAAATAGCCATACCTTGTTATTATTGAACTGTGTTGTATTTCTCCGAGAGCAACCTCAGTAGCTTGGTTATCTGGTCGACCGACGCTTGGGTCTCACTCGACACCTCCTTTTGCTGCACCTTGAGCAGCAGGTAGCCGTATAGCGCCGTAAAGCAGGTCTCCAGCTCGGGCATCTCCGGGTCGGTCCCCTTTGCCCTGAGTGCCACGATATGGGGCAGCGTATTATAGTACGTGGCGATATACTCCGATTCCGCAGGGTCTTTCAACAACCGCAAATGAGTATCGGTCAAGTCGATGATAATATTCTTGGTGATTTGGAGGTGTCCCTTCTCCTGCACCCCTTCCGCTTGCATCATCATGATCAATCCCTCGTACCAATCCCTCACCTCCTTTCGCTCTTCCGGTGAATGGTACACCGGGGTCACGAGCGACTGCTCGACCTTGTCGATATCTAGATCGTACGCGCGCAAAAGGTCCTCCACCTGCCACATGAACAGCAGGTACTCCGCGATATTGTCTCGTGTAGGTCGTACTAACAAAATATTGTAATTTCGCCACAAAATTACAACATTATGCCCAAGAACCGTACCATTAGAGCGAATAAATTTCCCTTACCGACAATGCGATACCACGACTTTCTCACCGCTTTTGCCCTCACTTTACACTTTTTTCGGCTATTTTTGTAGCCATAAAAGGCAAAGGGATGGTTACATGGCATATCATTGAGTCGGGTTACTTCCTCGGCGATGGCGGGGTGATGTTTGGCTCGATCCCCAAAAAATACTGGTCGGCCAAGTACAAGGTCGATGATAACAACATGTGCGTGATGGCGCTCCGCTGCCTCTTTATCGATACCGGCGAACGGCGAATCCTCGTGGATGCGGGAATAGGTAACAAGCATGACCACAAGTTAAAGTTTTACCACCCTTACGGCCAAAAAGATGTTGTGCAGGTGATCCGCGAAATAGGGTACCCACCGGAAGAGGTGACCGACGTGATCTTAACACACCTCCATTTTGACCACTGCGGCGGTAGCACCATGCTAAACGAGGCAGGAAAAACAGTACCCACCTACCCCAACGCCACCTACTGGGTGAGTCTGGATCAGTGGGAGAACTACCGGAACCCCATGCTCTTCGAAAAAGGGTCGTTCTTCGCCGATAACATCGAACCCATCCATAAAGCGGGGCAGCTACAACTCGTGCAAGTGGACACTCGAATAGACGCACATGTGCGGCTGGAGTTGTACGACGGTCACTCACCCGGGCAAATCGTGGTGCTCCTTGATACTCCCCAAGGCAACTACGCGTTCCCGGGCGATGTAGTACCCACCTCGCTCAACCTGTCGTTGAACTGGGTTTCGGCTTACGATAACAGCGCCGCCCTGGCCATGGAAGAGAAAAAGCGGTTCCTGGATAAGGCGAAAGCCGACCAGCGGACACTTATCTTCTGCCACGACGCGTACACGGTCTCGACGAAACTTTAGCTCCTATTCTATGCCTACTTTTTTACCCCTATAAAGGTTGAATAGAAAAAGAAAACAGGAAAATATCGATTACAGTAACCTAGTAGACACACCCTGTTATTATGAGAAATAAAACAGCTCTTTTAATTTCCTTGATTGTTGTATTACTCTCGTGTAGGTACAACGATAACGTGAAAGTGCAAATCAACTCGCCTACATTGCCCATGTTAACCGGCAAGGAAAACAACCCCGTACAACAGATTACCCTGGTACTCGATAACGACACGGACTACAATATAAGGAAGGTGGTCTTCTCCCTGCAAAGTACCACAGATAGCGAAGACATCACGAAAATATCTATTTTCAAAACCGATGAAGCGGGAAAGTTCGATACAGCGGAAACTATTGCTGAAACGGTACCGAAAGGTAACATGGCGACGTTCATCCATCATTTTCCTTTGACGGAAGATACGGTTACCCTCTGGGTATCCGTCACGCTCAAAGAGAACATCGACCTCACGCACCGCGTAGGGATACGGTGCGAAAAAATTATCACCGACAAGGGGAAATTGCATCTTTCAAAAAGTGAAACCGAACCCCTGCGTACAGGCGTGGCACTACGTCAACACGGGCAAGACGGGGTACATACCTCCCGCATTCCTGGACTGGCCACCTCGAAGCAGGGGACGCTGCTGGCGATTTACGATGCGCGATATGAAAGTGCACGCGATCTACAGGGGCATATCGATATTGCCATGAACCGGAGCCTCGATGGGGGGCGTACCTGGGAACCCATGCAGGTGATACTCGACAGGAATGAATGGGGTGGCATGCCGGAAAAATACAACGGGGTGAGCGATGCCTGCATCCTGGTGGACGAGAAGAGCGGCGATATCTACGTGGCCGGACTTTGGATGCACGGTGTGCTTGATGATGAAACCGGCAAATGGGTGAAAGGACTGACTACCGACAGCACCCGGTGGATTCACCAATGGCAAACAAAAGGATCACAACCCGGGTACGGCGTGAAAGAGACCTCGCAATTCCTGATTACCAAGAGTAGCGATGACGGCCTCACCTGGAGTGAACCGGTAAACCTCACTCACCTCAAGAAGAGAGAGTGGTGGCTCTTCGCCCCGGCCCCCGGTCGGGGCATTACCATGACAGACGGCACGTTGGTTTTACCCACCCAAGGCAGGGATGAAACAGGAGTGCCGTTTTCCAACATCACCTGGAGCAAAGATGGCGGGAAGAGCTGGGTAACCAGCAATCCTGCCACGAAAAATACCACGGAGTGCACGGTGGTCGAGCTTGAGAATGGAGATTTAATGCTGAATATGCGGGATAACCGCAACCGGGGCAATGAGGAGCTGAACGGTCGTTCCGTGTTTGTCACCAGCGACCTGGGGGAAACCTGGACGGAACACCCCACGTCGCGCAAAGCCCTGGTAGAACCCACCTGCATGGCCAGCCTGCACAAGCATACCTATTATGATGAAGGTAAAGAGAAGTCGTTACTGCTCTTTGTGAACCCGGCATCTGCTTTCAGACGGAACAACATCACGCTAAAAGTGAGTTACGATGATGGCAACACATGGCCCGAAGAACAATATATCCTGCTTGATGAATACAGCGGGCGGGGATATTCATGTATCACATCGGTCAATGATTCTACCATCGGTATTCTCTACGAGAGTAGCCAGGCTGACATGGTCTTCCAGACGATCTCTTTGAAGGAGATCCGATAGACCTTACTATAATTGTATCCACCATGATTGCAGGATAAGAGGGGTTCGCCAACGAACGGTATTGCTGCCCTCTTACGATGAATATCTCATCGGGTACAAGAGTCGCCGATTACAAAGAGGTTCCGAAAGCGGGGCAACTGGCCGGCACGACGGTATCAAGGATACCGCTTTCGAGTTCGCCTTTCTCCTGGATCGTGTTGGAATCAACAAATGATAAGCCAAAAAACATCTCCGGGGCAACTTTCGGAAAGTAAAGAGTATACTGGAGTTAACTAGTAAGTAATTATCAATGCGCCATTCGTTGCCGACGCGCTGGGTTGCTCGTGCGCTTTACCATTGGCACTGATTATTTTGAAACGAAGACCGCGGACAGCTTAAGCCGATGTAGTAGCTAATAGTACAAGGCGTAAATATTAGTAAAGTCACGTTCAACTGTTGGCAAAGCTACCCTGCATTCTTCGACCGATGAACGTTATGAATTAATGGAACCAACGGCTTCGAACAACTTACAACGGGTATCCTCCCATAACGGCTGAAAAAGCAAAATAACCGACCAAAAACTTTGCAAATTTACTTTTCAATCGTAAATTTGCAAGAAAAAGGGGTATGATAGAACGCACTATAACGGGGAAACTGCTTGATATGGGAAGCAAATTTCCAATTGTAACGCTTACCGGTCCAAGACAATCCGGTAAATCCACCTTGCTTAAATCGGCATTACCTGACTACAACTATGTTTCAATGGAAGATCCCGATAGCCGCTTACTGGCCATTAACGACCCGCGGGGTTTTCTTAAAACCTTTCCCGATAAAACCATTATTGACGAAGTGCAACGTGTACCCGATCTTTTTTCCTATTTGCAGACGCACGTTGACAACGAAAACCGGGAAGGGATGTATTACCTGGCCGGATCGCAAGACTTTTTGTTGATGCCATCCATCAGTCAATCGCTCGCGGGAAGAACGGCTATCCTAAAGTTATTGCCTTTTTCGCACAACGAGTTAAAACTGGCAGACTTGGCTCTGGAAACGAGCAACGAGGAAATTTTTCACGGTGGGTATCCCAGGATTTACGACAAAAGGATTCATCCCTCCGATTTCTACCCGAACTATATTCAAACCTACGTTGAGAAGGATTTGAGGCTGTTGAAAAACATTGATAACCTGAGCAAGTTTATCCGTTTTATTAAGCTGTGTGCCGGACGCATCGGGCAGCTGCTTAATCTCTCATCGTTGGCCAACGAGATGGGAATAGCCGTATCTACCGTCCAATCATGGTTGTCGGTTTTAGAAGCTAGCTACATCGTTTACCTGTTGGTACCAGATCACAACAATTACGCGAAGAGGCTCGTGAAATCTCCCAAGCTCTATTTTTACGACACGGGGTTGGCCTGCTCGTTGTTAGAAATCGAAAACGCCTCGCAGCTATCTACCCACTATTTACGTGGAGGACTTTTTGAGAATTTGGTGATCAACGAATTTGTTAAAGCCGCTTTGCACGACGGGCAAATACCCCGCCTCACCTTTTGGCGAGACAGCACCGGCAATGAGGTTGACCTTCTGGTCTCTGTGAAAGGCAAACAGAAAGCTTACGAGATAAAGTCGGGTGCCACCTTTTCTTCCGACCATTTCAAGGGCATCAAGGTATGGGCTAAACTTTCAGAAACCAAACCGGAAGATTGTTGTATCATCTACAGCGGAGACCGCGCTTTATCCACTTCACATGGAGAGGTTATTCCCTGGAACGAACTCTCCTTGGCTCAATTCTCTTGAGGCAGGAGTCTCAAGCAAAACAGATGAACTACCCGACCGCGTCTAATCAGGATAAACCTACCTTGTCATTTTCGAAGCTAATGGTACACTTTTTCAGACGGAAAACGTTTCATAAAAATAGTTTCACTTTGTTTGATATTTTCATTTTCGTTTATTATAGTTTCTGCTAACGGGCTGCGGATTGGCGAAAGGCGGAATTATTAGCACTGAACTTTAATCGAAGAATAGAAGTTGGAATTTGAACTTCCGTTGATACGAAGCCGTTCAGCCCGCCAATTGCCAATACGATGTTACAGGCAGGCATTTTTAGTTGTCTGTTTGTATTTACTGATTTGTCCTGCACGTAATGTCAATAATACAAATGTAAAAAACAAGTTTACTAAAATTGATATGTGGTCTCCGTCTACCACAAAGCCAACGAAGCACAAAAGATTTATTAAAAGCCAAAAACCGAAAAACACTTCCCATAAAATTGCAGGTCTGTTGTAAGTGTCTGCTTTCACGAATAGTTTTGTCGGCAAGTTGGTTTTGAGCGTTGTCAAAAGAATAAAAATGTTCAATGGGATAAGTGAAAATAAAAAAAGGGGAATTGATGTGAATATAGGTATTCCAATGCTATCTGCAAATGGTGGATAGTCGCCTCGTCCGCCACGAAATGTGTAATACCAAAATGTCCCCGGTATAAGCAATAACCAAACAAGATTTGCACTTACAAAAGTTGTCAGTTTATTCAGCGTTTTCAAGTTTTGGAAGTCGGCAAAAGTTCTCGTATTTGTCAGCAAGAGAAAAAGCAAAATTGTTCCGGAAGCAATTGCAATTCCTGTACCTAAGTCCATAAATCTTGTCTTGCTTGTTCTAAGTTCCGCTTCTTGTTTATAGTATTCTTGCTTGTCTATGTCATACGAACGGTTTAGCAAGTCGTCTGCGGCTTTTTGGTCTTTGTAATACGGCAAGGTCAGCGAATAGGAAAAAAGTCCAAGTCCTATGACAAATGTTAATATTGTTATTAGTCGTGGAGTCATTGCGGGTCGTCTTTATGCTTGCCTGAACGTTTGGGCTATATGTAGTGCGACCGAAGGGAGCATTACATATAGGCTTTGTTACAGGGCGTAATTTATTTTAGTGAATAATATGTTCCAGGTCCATTTCCCTGTTTTTCTATAAGATTTCTTTCTATTAAATTTACACTTTAAAAGATGAGGTCATCTTCTTTCACCGGCATTGAACCTAAAAACATTGCATAATAAACCGGCATATAGGTAATGCTATTTAGGGTTTTGACTTCGCGTTTATTGGAGAGAACTATACCGGACTTGATGTGATAATCCGGGACATTTAGCAGATTGTTTAATGCGCTATGCCTTGTGTAATCTTTACCCGACTTCACCTCTATGGGAAGTATACTTGCGGTAGCTTGGTCATTTATCAGAAAATCGACCTCTCCTTTTGCCCTGTTATCATAATAGAATAGTTTATGATCGTGCGCAGAGAGTTCCTGTGCAACAACATTTTCGTATACCGAGCCAAGGTTAATGCTCTTTTCATTATTGAATACAGGGTGTATGTTATTTTGATATAAAGCCGCCGTGAGTAACCCCACATCGTTAAAATATAGCTTGATAAGATTTTTACTCTGACTTTCTGCAAGCGGATATTTAGGATTTGATACAGCGCGAGCCGCGTGAGTAATACCGGATGAAATCAAGTATTCAAATTCTTCTGTATAGTAACTAAATCTGTCCCCTTCCTTTCCTCTTATTTCCTTTGCCACTATTCTCTTTTTCTTGTTCTCCATCTGTGAAGGGATCATTTCATATATACGACCTATATGCAGCTTCTTTTGACTATTTGTTTCATATCTTGTGGCATCCGCCACGTAAAGTCTCCTTATCGAATTCTGAATTTCTCGCACTTTAGCTATGTTACGCGTAGAAATGTAAGTTTTAACAGCATCTGGCATCCCACCCACAAGAAGATACTTGCGAAATAAATCAATTAAATGATTATGTTGTTCCTGCAACAGGCTTTCTTTTCTTTCATACGAAAATGTTTAATATAGTTATCTAATTGATATTCTGTTAATTACAAGAATTCTAATTACAAGTGTATTTCAGTTCAGACAAAACAAAAGACAGCACTCGTCTTTTGGACAAATGCCCGG
>JAPXNA010000025.1:0-19148 GCA_033808735.1 Fermentimonas sp. | reverse complement strand
CCGGGCATTTGTCCAAAAGACGAGTGCTGTCTTTTGTTTTGTCTGAACTGAAATACACTTGTAATTAGAATTCTTGTAATTAACAGAATATCAATTAGATAACTATATTAAACATTTTCGTATGAAACATGACAAAAAAATCGCGGTGACCTTCATGGGAATCCTGCTTTTCACGTTTGGAATTATGGCAGATGAGATGATCAGCGAGAACGCGTTGCAAGGCAAAAAGGTGCTGTACGTGTACGGTGGATGGGATGGGCATGAACCCAAACAATGCCGGGATATTTTCGTTCCCTGGCTCAAGTCGGAAGGTGCGGAGGTTTTCTTGTACGATGACCTGGCGTGTTACGATGATTCGGTACTGATGGCGGAGGTAGATTTGATTATCCAGCACGTCACGATGAGCCAGATTTCCGGTTCGAGGGAAAGGGCGTTGCTTAATGCCGTTAAACGAGGCGTAGGATTAGCCGGATGGCACGGGGGATTGGGTGATTCTTTCCGAGACAACACCGAGTATCAATACATGGTGGGAGGACAGTGGGTGGCTCATCCCGGTGGTGTTATCCCTTACAGGGTGAATATTACTGATCGGGAGGATCCGGTGACCCGTGGGTTGGAGGATTTCGATATGAAATCGGAGCAATACTACATGCATGTGGACCCAAATGTGAAGGTGTTGGCGACGACGACTTTCGCTGGAGATCACGACTTCTGGATTAATGGAGCCGTGATACCGGTAGCGTGGAAGAAGCAGTACGGGAAAGGACGGGTCTTCTACTCTTCATTGGGTCACGTTGCGAGCGATTTTAATGTGCCCGAAGCACTCGAGATCATGAAGCGAGGGATTAAATGGGCGGCAGAAAGCTTAGAAAAAGGTACAGAAGAATGGCTTTCTCCCGCCTATGAGTAAAACAACAGATGGCCCTGCTACCTATCTGGTACGCCGGCAATGAAAATTCGCTTCAGGTCGTTTTTATGAGAATTTTCACGGATTATAGTGAAAAGATTCTCCCCAAGACATTATGATTTTATCATATGGCACGTTCCAGCGGGAATAATTTAGCGCGTAGGCTTCCCGGTGGTCTATCGTGTGACCCAGCTCGTTTTCATGCACAGGGATGATTAGTTGCGGGTTGTACCCTTTCGAGGTTCTAAGGGGATTGGTTGTCCAGCAATTAGGCAAAAGAATATCAACCTTAAAATGATTTTTAACTTCGTCTATCCAGTTCCAGTCGTCATCAGACGATTGATCACCGGTATGGCATATTGAGTACTTTTCTGGTGTGATGACCAATACAACATTGTTAGGTATGTCAGTGCCCTGATGTCCCGGGTATATGACAACCTCAAGGTTTAAATCAATGTTGTTTAGCGGAAGGCTTTGTATCTCATGCGCTTTACGATCCAAGTGGGTGATCGCGCTATATATATCCTTATCTTCCCAAATATCTGGTGGGGCAACTACCGGTTTGCCTTGTTCAATAAACATTTTGGCAACCTCTTCATCCGCATGATCCCGGTGCCGATGGCTTATAAACAACACATCACAATGATTGATGATTTTTTCCATGATTTCGTTGGATAATGCAAATGAGTCGGATTTGGATGAGTAGCCTCGTGTTATATCAAAAGCAACGGTTACCGTTTGGGTGCGAGCTATAACCCCCATGTTATATAGTTTCCAAATTTTCACTCCGCTTTTTACCTCCCCGTTTTTGATTTGCTCTAAGGCAAATAGGGTACGCCTATGGTGAAAGTCTTGCACGGACTCACGGTGTGGCGCTTTTTCATCATGAAAAACGGCATCCAGCATTAACATGGCCATTTGGCGTTCCAATGGTTCATCAATCCGGGGAGGGTATTTCAGCATGGCCGATCCCGTAAGACTTAGTATCTGTTTGGCTTGCCAATCAAGATACTCTTCCGGTTTATTAAAAAAATGCCTGGGGGCCTCTGTTGTTACGAACGAAAGAGTGTCTGCCGGTGTAGCAGAGGATTCAGTTAAGCTGGATTTATTCTCACAAGAAATCCCTGTGAACAAGCATGCAATAATAAGTGAGTGAAACACGATGTTTTTTCTTGTCATAATGGTCATTTTTGCAGTGGGTTTGTCAAACGATAAAAATAACATTTATTTTTCATATACCCAGTTTTTTATATGTCAAACTTAATATCTGGGATTCTGAGTTAAAGTTACTATTTTTGTTTTATGTACCTATTTAATCCCGAGAATGATCTTGCGCTAGCGAATTTTTCAGCTAACTACATGCCGCCGGCATCTGCGGTGAGGATGTCACGTGAGATGGCTTTGCTGCCTATCTGGTACGCCGGCAGCGAAAACAGATTCACCGGAAACGCAGGGGATGGCATTGGACATCCAAAAGGTATCGTTGAGAAGTCGCAGACTGTAGTTGGAGGTTCACTGGGTGTCGTTGTAAACTCACGTGAAAATGAAGAAGAGGTAATGGTGATTGCCGAGGGGGAGGAGAACCTCGTCTTCTTGGACAGGATGAAAGAACTTTTTGACCTTAAAGTCTCCTTAGTCCCGATGTCGTCTCTCGCCTCTTACCCAAATGCCCTGCTTGTGCCTTGGGGTTGGAACCCGTTGTTGGTGAGTGCGCTACGTGTTTCCGGGGTTTCTGAGCGTCAACTCCCCTCGATGGCTGAGCTGAAGCAATTACGTGGGTACGCTCACCGGAAACATGCGGTGGAAACGTTGCCCGATCTTATGGCGCTTGATGAGCGGCTCATAGGAGAGTCCAGTTATGTTACATCCGTTGAAGAGCTGTTGGCCTACCTAGAGTCGGTCCCCGGCGATAAGGTGTTGAAGATGCCCCTTTCCGGTAGTGGGAAGGGGTTGATATGGATACTGGGAGGCATCACCGATAAGCAGATCGACCGGTGTCGGCGGGTCATCAGGGTGCAGGGCGGGGTGGTGGCCGAGCCGATCTGGGATAGGGTGAGGGATTTCGCGATGGAGTTTTGGTTGGACAACGGCACGGCACGATTTGCCGGCTACTCGTTGTTCAGAACAACCGCATCGGGTGCGTACATGGGTAATGAACTGCTGACTGATGCTCGAACTGAGGAGGTACTGGGTTCGTACGTTCCTATTTCCTTGCTGCATCAGCTCAGGGAACGGCTGTTGCAGCTGCTACCAAACCGTTTTCCCCGTTACCGGGGGTACGTGGGCGTGGATATGATGGTATGTGCTACCCCAGGGGGTTACAAGGTTCATCCCTGTGTGGAGATCAACATGCGCATGAACATGGGGATTGTATCTCGCACCTTTCATGAACGGCACGTCCAGCCCGGTGCAGAGGGGATGTTCACGGTGGACTACTTTAAACGGCCGGGAGTCGCTTTGTCGTTTCACCGAAAGATGGAGCGGGAACACCCGCTAACGGTGAAAGGCAACAAGATTGTTTCCGGTTACCTGCCGCTAACACCCGTCACGGAAGAGACCCGTTACATGGCTTACGCCGTGATTGGCTAATATTAAACCACCCCCCCGGCATTTTTCAAATTCTCCCGGGAGTGTAAAACCGGCCCCTATTTACCCATTTCTTCTGGCAGGTACTTGTAAAATAGCGGGATGGTTCGAATGCCGTTGAAGAACTGCTCCAGCGGGAAGTTCTCGTTGGGCGAATGGATGGCGTCTGAGGCGAGACCGAACCCCATGAGTACCGACTTGATACCCAGTATCTCCTCGAAGGTGGCGATAATGGGGATGCTTCCACCGGAACGCACCGGTACCGGCTCTTTTCCATATACCTCTTTGAACGCCCTTTCCGCGGCCTTGTAAGCCGGGAGGTCAATCGGGCAAACGTACGAAGGTCCCCCGTGGAGGTAGTCGACCTTCACCCTCACCGATTTGGGGGCGATGGAGTTGAAGTAGTCGATGAATAGCTTGGCGATTTTCTCGTGGTCTTGCCCGGGTACCAAGCGGGTGCTGATCTTGGCATATGCCTTAGAGGGGAGTACCGTTTTAGCCCCTTCGCCGATATACCCGCCCCAGATACCGCACACGTCGAACGTGGGACGAATCCCGGTGCGCTCGTTGGTGGTGTACCCTTTTTCGCCGAACACCGCCCTTATGCCGAGCGATTTTTTGTATTCCCGCTGGCAGAAAGGGGCTTTGGCCATCAAGGCACGCTCCTTCTTGGAGACCTCCACCACATTATCGTAAAAACCGGGGATAAGGATGCGTCCATCGTCATCCATCGTTTGGGCGATCATCTTGGAGAGCACGTTGATGGGGTTGGCCACCGCACCGCCGAAAATGCCGGAGTGCAGGTCGGCGTTGGGCCCAGTCACCTCCACCTGCCAGTAGGCTAACCCCCTCAGGCCGGTCGTGATGGAGGGTATATCGGGTGCGATCATGGAGGTGTCAGACACCAGGATCACGTCGGCTTGAAGCATCTTCTTGTGTTTTTTGCAGAACTTGGGAAGGCTGGGGGAACCCACCTCCTCTTCACCCTCTATCAGGAACTTCACGTTGCAGGTCAGCTTGCCCGACTGTACGAGATACTCGAACGCTTTGGCGTGCATGAACGCTTGTCCCTTGTCATCGTCCGCCCCCCGCGCCCAGATTTTCCCATCCTTGATGACCGGCTCAAAGGGATCGTTATCCCAAAGCTCTAACGGATCCACCGGCATCACGTCCATATGGCCATACACCAGGACAGTGGGTGCGTTTTTGTCGATGATCTTCTCGCCGTAGGTTACCGGGTTGCCATCGGTTTCCATCACTTCTGCCCTGTCGACCCCGGCTGCCAGTAGGAGCTCCTTCCACTTTTCAGCGGCGCGGTACATGTCGTCCTTATGCTCTGGGAGCGACGAGATGGATGGGATGCGGATTAACTCGAAAAGTTCGTTCAGGAAACGCTGCTCATGCGTTTTCACGTACTTGTTGATATCATTCATGTCTTGTTTATTTTAAAATGATTCTATAGTCTTGTTATGTCATCGTTATCCCCTTTCAAGGCGAAGACCTTAGCGAGAAAGTTGTCTTACTTGACTCCTTTCACGTTCATCTTCAGCGTGTACACCGATGTGCGGGCGGTGATAAACAGGATGTCTCGGTTCTTACCCCCGAAGCAGACATTCGACGGGCTCTCGGGAACATCGATCGCTTCTATCAACTCTCCTTCGGGCGAGTAGACCCATACCTTGCCCATGGTGAGGTAGACGTTGCCCAGCTCATCGATGGTCATCCCGTCGGATCCTTCCGGCGCGAAAAAGGTTCGGTTTGCCAGGCTTCCATCCGCTTGTATGTCGTATTTCCATATTTTCCGGTCGTTGATATCGGCCACGTAGAGCGTCTTGCCGTCGGGCGTGCCGATAATACCGTTTGGTTGCACGTATTTGTCGCTTACCCGACTCACCTTACCATCCGTTGAAAGGTGGTACACACCACGGGTATCCTGCGCTTCGTGGTGACCCTCTTCCCAGTAGTTGCGGTGGTAGTATGGATCGGTAAAGTAACTATCGCCTGAGGGGGCAACCCATACGTCGTTTGGTCCGTTCAGGTGCTTCCCTTTGTAGTTCTCGCAAAGGATGCGCACCTCTTTTTGCTCGTTGAAAACGACCAGCCGGTTGTGAAGGTCGGCGCACGCGACCAATCCACCGTCCTGGTTGAAGTCCATCCCGTTTGATCGCCCCGTGCCTTCCAGCCAGAGGCTGATCCCCTCCCGCTCGTGCCACACGTGGATCCGATCGTTGGGCTGATCGGTAAAGAAAACCCTTCCATCGGGAGAGACCGCGGGGCCTTCGGTGAATGCGAAGCCTGTGGCCACTTGCTCAATCGTCGCTTGGTGAGCGATAATGCCGGACTCTTGTCCCATCATCAAAACAGGTGGCATGGCCAAAAATAATGTCATCATTAAAAACAGGGTGTAAGTCGGTTTCATATTCATTTTTTCAATTTGTTGGAACTTACCACGTGTTGCTGGAACTTGCCACGTGAAATCACGCACCACGCTATTGAATGCGTCTATCACAAAGAAAACAAAATTATTTTTAATTCCGAACAAGAAGCGATGGAAAAGCCACGGCTTTCATCTCTCACAATCATGATTTACGGTTATTTATCACTCCATTCATGGAATTTTTGTAAATTTGTGTATCTATTGAAAATGTGAGCCGTGATACATCATACAGTAACAGTCCTCCCTGGGACTAAATAATAGATACCTATGAGACAAATCATCAAGATGGCCTTAATCGCCCTTATCCTTGGAGCGATGGCCTGTAATAACCCCATTAAAACAGAGCAAGTGGAAACAGCAGAATTTATCCCTTCTACCCGCCTTGAGGCAGTGGTTCGTCAGATGACCGATTCACTGGGAGAAGCGTGTGCATTTCGTGTAGAGCGTGGCGTGAAACAGGTGGCTGGGCTTTGGCGAGAAGCGGATGGCAGTGAAGAGGATTTCGTCCGGTTTTGCCTTGAGTCGTTCGTGGCGGGAGAAGAGGAGTTGGAGCAGCTTTACACTACCCTGGAGCGCAACTTTGAGGTGATACATGGTAACTTCCATAAGATGAACGTGGCGTTGAAAGAGCCGTTGCAACTCGACGGGCCGGTGATCACGCCGGTGGATATGATGTTCGGGAGTTACAACCCGTCGTCGCACCTCACGGACGACCTCTACGCGAATAAAGTCGCGTTCCTCACTGCACTGAACTTCCCCTTCTACTCGTTGGAAGAGAAGACAGAGCTTGGTGAAAAGTGGTCGAGGAAAGAGTGGGCGTACGCACGGATGGGCGATAGTTTCACCTCGCGTGTGCCGGCCGCCATCCAACAGGATGTGTCGAAAACGACGACCGAGGCCGACGCTTACATCTCGGATTACAACATCTACATGGGTAAGCTGCGCAACGAGAACGGCGAGCAACTGTTCCCCGATGGCATGAAGCTGATCTCTCACTGGGGGTTGCGTGATGAGCTGAAATCGAACTACGCCGACACTGATAAGGGGTTGGAGAAGCAGCGGATGATCTACCAGGTGATGAAACGGATCATCGATCAATCTATTCCCCTGGAGGTGATCAACAGCGACCGCTACGCGTGGAACCCGTTCTCGAACGAGCTTTTTGATGAGGGGAAGACGGTCGAGGGGCAACCCGAGGAGACACGTCGTTACGAGGTGTTCCTGAAGAATTACCTGGCGATGAAGCGGCTTGATGTTTATAACACGCACTATCCCACGCAGTTAGCAAGGGCATTCGACCGAACCATGGAGGTGCCTCAAAAAGATGTGGAAGCGCTCTTCAAGGGGTTGCTGTCGTCACCTCAGGTGAAGGAGGTGGCGACGTTTATTGAAAACCGATTGGGCAGGAAGCTGGAGCCGTTTGATATCTGGTATAACGGTTTCAAGGCGGAGGGAGGAATCCCGGAGGACGAACTCACCACCATTACCCAGCGCAAGTATCCAACCGCGGAGTCGCTGGAGGCTGATTTGCCAAGGATGTTGGTGAAATTGGGTTGGAAAGCCGATAAGGCACGGGAGATCACGTCGCTCATTATCGTGGAAGCCTCCCGGGGTGCCGGCCATGCATGGGGTGCCGCGATGCGTAACGACCTGGCCCGTTTACGTACACGGATTGTTGCTGATGGCCTTGATTATAAAGGGTATAATATCGCCGTGCACGAGTTCGGGCACAACGTGGAGCAGACCATCACCATGAACGATGTGGATTACTATATGTTGAACGGGGTGCCGAATACCGCGTTTACCGAGGCGGTTGCCTTCCTTTTCCAGAAACGGGACCTCGAGTTGCTGGGGCTCAAGAACCCCAACCCGCTCGATGACCACTACCTGGCCCTGGATAACTTCTGGGCCTCTTACGAGATCATGGGCGTCTCCCTGGTGGATATCCAGTCGTGGGAGTGGCTCTACGAGCATCCCGAGGCTACCCCCGCGGAGTTGAAAGAGGCGGTTACCCGCATTGCGAAAGAGGTGTGGAACAGCTACTACGCGGGCGTGTTGGGTGGTGAAAATGAAACCCTACTGGGTATCTATTCCCACATGATCGACTACCCACTCTACCTGCCTAACTACCCGATGGGTCACCTGATCGCCTTCCAAGTCGAGCAGCAGGTGCGTGGCAAGAACCTGGCCGACGAGATCGACCGGATGTACACCCAGGGAAGCATTATCCCACAGACGTGGATGAAGCATGCTGTTGGGTCGCCCATCTCCATTGAACCACTGTTGAACGCGGTCAACGGGGCGCTTGAAGTGTTATCGAAGTAATGGAAGAGTTCAAGTTCAAATAGTAGGTGCAACACTGGGCAAAAAAGATAGAAGGTTGCGCTTTTAGCATTTATTACACGACTAAAATTAAATCAAAAAACATAACATTATGACAAGATTATTGATAATTTATTTGATTTCTTGTTTACTGATACCCTTTTCGCTTTTAGGGCAAACATCCCTAGAATTAAATGATAATAGAGAGTTATTTGTTGATGATTATTTAATTGACAAGCTATATGGGGTCGAAATGAAAATGCACTCTCCTGTTGATGAGGGAGCGGTGCTTTATTTCGACGAACCGTGGGAAGGTCCCTTCTGTGGTTATATGACAATGATTAAAGATAACGATATTTACAGGTTGTATTACAGGGGTTTACCGGAGGCCGGAAGAGATGGAACTGACAGCGAGGTCACTTGTTACGCCGAATCAAAAGATGGAATAAAATGGTATAAACCCAACTTGGGAATTCATACGATTCAAGGATCAAAAGATAATAACGTTATCTTGGCCAATATTGCTCCTGTCACTCATAATTTTAGCCCGCTACTTGATAAGAACCCCAACGTCACACCCGATCAAAAATATAAAGGCTTAGGGGGACACGGCGAGACTGGCTTACTGGCGTTCGTATCCGAAGACGGTATTCATTGGAGAAAATTACAAGATGAAGCCGTGTTTGGAAAAGGGGTTTTCGACTCTCAAAATGTGGCGTTTTGGTCCGAAAGTGAAAAGCGTTACGTGCTCTATTTTCGCATCTGGTCCGATGGAGGGTTTACTGAATATAAAGGATATAGATCTGTAGCACGCGCCACGTCAGATGATTTTATCAACTGGTCGGAGCCGGAAGCGATGACATTTGGCGATTCGCCCCTGGAGCACCTCTATACCCAACAAACGAGCCCGTACTTCAGGGCTCCGCATATCTATATCGCGATTGGTGGTAGGTTTATGCCCGGACGTCAGGTTTTGACAGAAGAACAAGCAAAAGAACTTAATGTAAATCCCGGTTATTTCAAAGATTGCTCGGATGTCTTTTTCATGACTTCACGGGGAGGGAACGTGTATGATCGTACTTTCATGGAAGCATTTATTCGTCCGGGAATCGGATTGGATAATTGGGTCTCACGATCCAATTATCCCGCTTTGAACGTCGTACAGACAAGTCCGACGGAGATGTCCATATACGTTAATCAAGATTATGCTCAGCCTACGGCTCATTTGCACAGGTATTCGTTAAGATTGGATGGATTCACGTCACTGTCTGCCCCGTATAAAGGGGGGGAAGTCCTCAGCAAACCGTTCACTTTTTCGGGCAAAGAGCTTGAGATAAATTACTCGACCTCCGCGGCAGGCGAACTTAAATTCGAAATTCAGGATGAGAATGGGAAACCAATCCCCGGTTACACGATGGACGATTCAGATACAATCATTGGCAATGAGATCTCGAGAGTTGTAACCTGGAAAGGAGATAATAACGTGGAATCACTGGCTTCGAAAAGGGTTCGTTTGAGAATTTTCATGAAAGACGCGGATTTGTATTCGCTGAAATTTAATTGATCGTCCCTTGTTGAACCAATAAGGGTAAACAATGTAATTAAAAGGATACTTAATTTACTGTTAATATTTTGTACGTTGTCGAATGTGCGCGTACAAGCTGATCAGGCAATGCATACCCAAAATAATTTGCCTTTTTGCTAAACGATGTTGCATTTAATACTAGAATCTACGTAGCCCAATTTTCTCGTCGATTTCTCCGTTGTTAAGCGAAAAAAGTGTAATTTTGCAGGCGACTTAAGGAAAGATGCCGGAGTGGTTGAACGGGGCGGTCTCGAAAACCGTTGTACCCTTACGGGTACCCAGGGTTCGAATCCCTGTCTTTCCGCTGGTTTGCCTCTACGTTGAACTAAGGTGTGGTCTTCATGCCAATTATCCCCATGTAACTTGTTGTTGAGCTGTGTGTTAATGCCGGCACCACGTCAGCATCGGCACCGATATTGGCATGGGTGCCGATGTTGATGCGGGTGAAAGCAATGCTTTACCGCGGGATTTCCAGCTGGGATATCTTCACGTTCCCCGAGATAACCCTAATTCTCAGGTCTGTTCCGGCCGTTTCGTTAAAGCGGTACTGGTTCTTCGTGTTCGCCTCTTTGGGTGAACCTTCGAAGACGGTAATGAATTGTCCGCCCCCGCTGGACACCTGAATCTCGAAAAGCGATGCCATATCGGTCTCCTCGTGCCAACGGATGAAGATGTTGTCCAGTGGCTTGGTCTCATCCATCGGGAAGGTGATATGGTATCCCCGGTGTCCCTCCCAATAGGTTTGGGGGTTGTCGTCAAGCACGTGGAGTGCCGTTGATGTTTGTGGGTTGGAGATTACCGGTGGAATATCCACGACTTTACTTTTATCAAAGCCCTCACCTAACACGTAGAACGAATCGGTCAGTCGTATATCCACGGATGAGGCCCCTATCATTACCCGGAATTCGCCGGGTTCAATAACCCATTCGTTAGCTTCGTTCAACAGTACCAGGTCGCGTGGCAGGAGTGTGAACTCCACCTCTTTCTCTTCACCTGCTTTCAGGTGTAACCGCTCGAATCCCCTCAGGTTTTTCTCGTAAGTGGTTACTGAGCTTAAAACGTCGCGCGTGTAGAGCTGGACCACCTCGTCGCCTTCCCGCTCACCGGTATTCTTTACCTTGAAGCGGACAGTCACGCTTTCACCTTCACTAATATCCTCCGGGAAGACCTCTAGGTCTGAATACTCGAACGTGGTGTAGCTTAACCCGTGTCCGAACGAGTACAACGGACCGTTTACACGGCTTTGGTTTCCATCCGGGCCAATGCCACGTGCTCCGTCCACTTGTGAGGCGGGCTTCGCGGGGAAGTTAAAGGGTATCTGCCCCACGGTTTTCGGGAAGGTTACCGTGAGCTTCCCACCGGGGTTGTAGTCGCCAAATAGCACATCGGCCACGGCCGTTCCCCCTTGCGATCCCGGGTACCACGCTTCAATGATCGCCGGCACGTTTCTATCTGCCCAATTAACAGCGAGTGGTCTGCCGTTTATCAGGATTAGTACCACCGGCTTGCCGGTTGCTTGTACCGCTTTCAGCAGGTCCAACTGGCGTCCCGGTAAATCGATGGAAGAGCGGGACTTATTCTCACCCGCGGTACGCGTGTTCCCACCCAGCACCACCACGGCCACGTCACTCTGCATCGCGTCGGCCACTGCCTTATCGATTTCGGCCTGCTCCAGGTCGGTAATCGGGTAATCGATGATCTCCGAGTCTGGCCAATTGGCATCCACGATATCACATCCTTTCGAGTAAAGTACTTCTACTCCTTCCCCCACTTTGTTTCGTATTCCTTCTAACACCGTAACGACCTCTACGGCGAGCGGGCCGTAGTGTGTTAGGGCGTACGAGGCATCATCGGCATTGGGGCCGCTAACAGCGATGGTACGTAACTGATCGATATTCAGGGGCAATGCGTTGTTCTCGTTCTTCAGCAATACAATGCTTTCACGGGATGCTTGCAACGCCACCTGTTGGTTTTCGGGTGAATTGACTACCCTATCGGCTTCTTTGAGGTCAACTTGATACGGGTTGTCGAAGAGGCCCACTAGGAACTTCACCCGCAAGATATCCCTCACCCTTTCGTCTATTATCTCCATGTCAATGGCACCCTCATTGACCAGGTCTCGTAACGGCAGGACGTATGAGTCGGGTGAGCGGAAAGTGCAGCGTACGTTCAAGCCCGCCATCACCGATTGGTATACCGCCTCCTTCATATCGGCAGCCGTGCCGTGCTTCGAGTAGAGGTACTCCACAGCATCACTGTCGGATACCACGTAGCCCCTGAATCCCATCTGACCGCGTAGCCGCGTGGTTAACCAATAGTAGCTGCTCTGGATAGGGAATCCGTCGTAGTCATTGTAGGAACTCATTACCCCTAGCATGTCGGCCTCCCAGATTACCCGCTCCCACGGGTACATGTGCACGTTCTCCACCTCACGGGGAGACATCTGCGGGTCTACCCTTGACATCCCTTCACGTCCCCCCTTGTTGTTGCTGTAGGCAGCGTAATGCTTGCCAGTAGAGGCTACCTGGTACTCTTCCTGCATTCCCTTTACCATCTCGATCCCCAGTTCGGCTACCAGGTAGGGGCACTCTCCGTACACCTCTTCGTACCTGCCCCAGCGTTGATCGCGGCCCACGTCCAGGATGGGGGCATAGATATTGGTGTACCCTAGAAGCCTCCCCTCTCGACCGGTGATGTAGCCAACCTTCCTGACTAGATCTCTGTTCCAAGTGTGTCCGAGACCCAGTTGGGTGGGGAAGTTGGTGGCCTTGTAGCTCTCCACTCCCCGGATACCCTCGTTGGTGAAGTCCGTGGGGATACCCAGCCTGGTTTCTTCAACGAAGAAGCGTTGCACCTCGTTCAGCGCCCACGCGTGGCGTGAGGCGGGCCAAACGTACGGGTTGTCTGACGGGGGCAGGCCCCACTGGCGGAACCCGTTAAGGTGTTCGTCGATCGCGCCAATCCCGTCTTTCCATAACCTGTTCTTCCACTCGGGGGTAGGGAGTGCATCCTCCAGCACCCTACCGTAACCGTATAGGGTGACCATCTGGTTGCTCTTCTCCTCTAAGGTCATTTGGCTTAACAGGTCGTTGATGCGATCATCTATATCCGCTTCGGGGTTCTCGTAGACGTCCATCTTCCCGTTTTTGTTAAAATCGATCCATCCCTCCTTGTAGATAGGGCCGGTGGGACGATAAACTTCAGGTATTTCCGGTACTTCCAGCACGGCCTGTTCGGATTGCGTCATCGCGTTTGAAAACAGGCAAGTAATGCCAATAAGACATAGGGCTACTCGTTTCCTCATATCATCCATTATTTTGTGATTTACGAATTCTCAATTTGTTGGCACAAACATAAACAAAAAAACGCTATTATCATAAAGGGGTGAGTAGGAATCAGATGCTTGAATGGTTGTCTTGTTATTTCAAATAATCCTCCGTCAACGCCACCCAGTAGGTTGCGCCACGGCTAAGCATATCTTGGTTGAACACGTATTTGGGGTGATGCACCATAAAGGTGTCGCCGTTGCCAATCATACAGTAGGTTCCGTTTTTCTCTTTCAGCATAAAGGCGAAGTCCTCGCTACCCATGTAGGGATGCATGTTTTCCACCACGTTCTCTTCTCCGAAGGTGGCTTTTGCCACGTTAACCGCCCATCGCGTGTTTTCGGGCGTGTTGACCAGCACCGCCCCCGCCATGCCTTCGCGAATTTCATACGCGCAGTTAAATGCTTCGGCCTGCGCTTTGGTGATCGTACGGATTTTGTCAAGCACCATCGTACGAAGGTCGGACTCCATATTGCGGATACTCAACCGCAAAATGGCTTTCTGCGGAACAGCGTTGCCCGCTACACCCGACTGGAATGCCCCCACGTTGACCACCGAGTTTTTCCAGGGCGACACGTTGCGGCTCACTATGGTTTGCAGTGCCATTACCAGCGATGCCCCGCAAACCAGCGGGTCGATGCTCAACTCCGGCATCGAACCGTGCGAGCCTTTACCCGTCAGCTCAATTTCCCAATTATCCACGGCAGCCATCGTTTCGCCCTCGCGGAAGTGAAATTTGCCTAACGGCAAACCCGGCATATTGTGCATCCCGTACACCGCGTCAACGGGAAAACGTTCGAACAGCCCATCGGCGACCATGGCCGGTGCACCTTCCATCGTCTCCTCTCCCGGTTGAAAAATCAGCCGAACCGTCCCGTTGAAATTTTTGGTCTCAGCCAAATATTTTCCCGCGCCTAGTAGCATCGTGGCGTGGGCATCATGTCCGCAAAGGTGCGACCACCCCTCTACCTTACTCTTGTACGGCAAATCGTTGTCTTCCAGAATGGGCAGCGCATCAAAATCGGCACGCATACCGATGGATTTCTTCCCGTCACCCACGGTCAAAGAACCTACTACACCCGTTCCGCCAACGCCTTCCACCACATCGTAACCCCACGATTTCAGTTTATCGGCAATGTATTTCGCCGTGTTCGGCGTATCCATGTTCAGTTCTGGATTTTGGTGCATGTAGTCCATCCACTCCTTCATTTCGGGTTGAAGTTTTGCAACTCCGGCTAATAATTTTTCGTTCATACTGTTTGAGTTTTTATGGGTTTGATAGTTTTTATTTTCAAGATTTATTTATTTCCCTCGTAATAGTAGGAATAATCGATGCTTTTCATCGCTGTAGGTGAACCACTCTATAAATCGGTTGGCTTTGGTGGAAGGAAATTGCTTGCCAAGGGCGATAACACCATTGTAATCAAGCACATTTGACTGTCGCATTTTTCCATTATTATAGTTCAAATTCGCTTCGTTGTTAACCTGTACTAGACGTAAACTTACGAACAACTTACTTACACCCCCGCAAACTCTTTCTAATCCACTCAAATTACGTGGGATTACCGCAGAAGTCATGGAGTTACTTGCAATCGTAAAGATACTTTTTTTCTTTTTAGGGATTCGCGCTTTGCTTTATCGCCTTGAATAATTTCACTTCGAAATAGATTGCCGCGATAGCCAGCACCGTAAATATGGCAACCTTTGTTATCAGCGCCATTATCGGTATTGCTATTTCATAATGCATCTGAAACAACGTTTGTATTATAACCATGAACCCCACGAATATACCAACGGTCAGCATGATGGCCAGTAAAATATATCCCATCCTCTTCTCCTTGTTAAGTAAATAGATACAAACAAAGCAGAGGGGAGATATTAACCCCATATCCAGTACGTAGGTGATTTCTGTGGTATATACTTCAATTAATGCCAATGACCTGCCGTTAGCGAGCGATGCTAGAATATCCGGCAACCAGGCGACAAACAGAGCAGTTCCGGAAATAATTAAAAAATTATTAATCCCTTTTCGGGGAAGGGTAATCTTGGTATTGATTTGAATTTGAGAGATGCCGATAATCAATCCGAAGAAACTTAACCCGAATAACCCTATGTAAATCAAATGTAAGAAATTGTAGGTAACCCCAAATGCTACACTTGTCGAGTAGTAGGCAAATAGTGCAAGGATTGCCGTTAAAAACATTTTGGTGCTGGTACTGTTTCTCCGATAATCCAACAGCAAGGCGATTATTAATGCAGGAACACCGATGAACAATATGGCACAATCTGTTCCTTTAAATATTGGTGCCATAAACAGCGAATCATATTTATACAACCCGTTCCCGAAAATTGTTACAGAGTCGCCATATTGATTGATAAAAGTATAGGCTTCACCTTCATCAGAATAAAACAGTCCGAATGAAGTCGCGATGACTGACAAAACAGCGATTAAAACGGATATAATGTATAATGTGCGTTTCATCTTATCTCTTTTATACCTGAATGTATACCAACTTGCTTATCCTCCTTACAAAACAACTCTTCTGATTCAGCCAAATGGCATTGACTTGTTGTGGTTCCGTTGGGGAAATTTCCAATTATAAAGATACTACTTTTTCCAATAAATCATCAAAAAAAACCGGGAGTATCATTTCAATTGATACTCCCACGTTTCATATTATGTCACTCCGGTCTCTCTCCCATTAGAGAAGAGTTGGAGAGGGGTTTTATTTTAGATATTTTGCTAATAACCCTCAAGCCCGTTCCATTCCCTCCTTTTGTATAAGGTTTTACTTCAAATACTTCGCTAAAAATCCCATCATGGCTTTATAGAAATCGATGCTGTTTTCCTCGTGTGCAAAGCCATGTCCTTCGTTGTATTTTACCATATAGGGCACATCTACACCTTTTGCACGAAGTTGCTCCACGATTTGGTCACTTTCGTTGATATTTACACGCGGGTCATTGGCACCCTGCACTACAAAGAGCGGTGATTTTATTTTATCAATCTGATACGCGGGCGAAACTTCTTTCGCGATGGCAGCCTCTTCTTCGTTATCGACATCGTACCAGATCTCTTTCAGCATATCCAAATAGGGTTTCCAATATTCAGGAATGGAATTCATAAAGGTAAAAATATTCGACACTCCCACGTAATCCACACCACAAGCATAGATATCTGGAGTTTTCACCAATCCCATCAGAGTAGCGTAACCGCCGTGGCTTCCACCGTAGATGGCAATCTTCTCTTTATTTACCCAGCCCTGCTCAATCACATGTTTTACACCATCTTCCACATCATCCATCACTTTTCTTCCCACTTGCTTGAAACCCGCTTTCAGGAACTCTTTCCCATAACCGCCGGATATTCGGAAGTTGACTTGAAGCGTAGCATAGCCACGACTTGCAAAAAGCTGTGTCTCAGGGTTGAAACCCCAACTGTCACGAATTCCCTGCGGGCCTCCATGCGGATTTACTACCAGTGGCACTTTTTCACCTGCCAAAGCCTCTTTAGGCAGCGTGATGTAGCCATGAATAGTGAGTCCGTCGCGGCTTGTGAAGGTAATCGGGCGCATTTCAGCCATATCGACCTCTTTGAGCTGCGGCATTAAGTCGTAAAGCAGCGAGAATTGCTTGGTTTTATTATCGTATTGATAGTATGTACCGTAGAGCTTATCGCTTTGGACAACTATCAGGAACGTGTTTTCATCGTCATCTGCATCAACAACATAGAACTCTTTTCCCGGAAACTCTTTCTCCATCTGTTTGGTGAAACTTTTAAAGAAATCACTAACCGGCGTGATAACATACCTTTCGCCGTTGTAGGCAAAATAGTCAATTTCATAATTTCGCTTACGGCTGCGGCTCATGCTCGATACATCGTAATCAGGATTAGAGAAAACCTCCTTTACAATGGCATTTTTCTTGAAGTCATACAGCACGATACGCGCTTTGTCCGAATCAAGATTGGTAACTACATAAGCTTCGTCAGGGTTATTGCCCGCGTAGTCAAATCCCAAAATGCCGAAAGTATCGTACCATTTCATCTGTTTTACAAGTTTAAATTCATCGGTTGCCAAATCTTTGTACCATTGCTCCGATTCCACTCCGTTTACTAAACGATTATATCCGCGCAGGTTGCCATCTTTGTCAAAGTCATATCCTTGAATCGGGTTGGCAATATCTTTGTTCTCATAAAGTTGTTCTATCTCCCCGGTAACGATATTCAGTTTGTAAGGCTCAAAAACTTGCTTGTTATTCTTGTTCATCATAACGATAACATGATCTTTTTGGTCCTTCAAAATATTGATAATACCCGCTTGAACTCCTTCATACGGTGTTAAATCAACGTTGTTTGACCCATCGATATTGACCGCGTGAATATGATACTGCTCGTTTCCGCCCTGGTCCATCATATAAAGCAGTCGCTCGTTGTTTTTCCAAAAATAGCCGCGAATCAACTCCTCTTTCTCTTCTAAAACAGGGGTAACCTTTCCGGTAGCTATTTCCTTCACGTACACGTGGCGTTTCGTGCTTCCATCCTCCTTTTCGCGGTAAGACATGTATTTGCCATCGGGCGATAGTTGGAATGAACTGGCTTTAGGACGTGAAAAATAGTCTTCCACTTTGTACTTGTAATTGCCCGTGTCATAGGATACAAGTTTCTGTAAATCTTCATCAGACGACACCAAATCAGGATTTCCAGGCAGTTTGCTTTCAAATTTATTCAACGTCAGCGGAAACTCCTGTCCCATCTGTTTGAAGGTGCCTTCAATACTCTCGGCATTCAAAGTGCCTTCATAGGTAGCTTGTAAGGCTGCCATATTAAGGGTTAATGTATTGCCGTTAACTTCGGTTTTTTCTACCGGAATTCCCGCTGCACCTTGCATGGGAACATCCAGCGTGGTTGCGTAAGTGCCACCCTCTTCCGTGATATGGAAAATAAGCTCCAACTCTATTCCTTGAACAGAAATAGCCCCTTTCCAATCACCAACAAATTGCTGTGCATTGATTATCATAGTTGTAAAAACTAGCGTGGCTAAAAAGCCGATTCTTTTGATTTTCATATGATTAAAACTTTTATTTTCAAATGTATCATATGGAACTCGCTTTTAATCATGTTCTTGTGTGAGAACTATTCCGTTAAGCCAAATGAGCATTGGACAAGTTCACTTGGACAAGGCCATGGCAAGGAATAGTCTAATGTTAATGAACAGTTGTCATGCTCGTTTCATATGATTATTTTATTTAAATGTTTCAGTGTATGGATCCTTTTCCCTATACCCCTTCTATCACGTATAACTCACGAATGTAGTTTTTGATTTTTTTAAAATTACCCCGCATAATCGGCAATACAATTAAAGCAAGTACTGCAGCAGACGTGCCTAATCCTGTGAAAAATCCATTGAAAAAACTGGTTATATCAGATTCCGGGAGGTAGCTAATAATCAAATTTCCAATAAATCCAATCGCCATTAATAAAAGTAACATGTTCCTGCTCGCGTTATAAATTTCTTCTACACGCAAAGAGTGAGTGATATGGCTTAAGGTTTTATTTTCCGCCGAAAACCCACCGTCAGCCGTTTTTTTTCGTAGAAAAATCCAATTTCTGCATTTCCCAACATTTTCAATATTGGCCTCTTTTAGGAAGTCAATATAGTTTTTACTCTTAAGCGTGTCTGGTTCTTCGTCCAATAATTCTAATTTGTACTCGTATTCATTAGGCTCTCCCTTTTCAAAAAGATACCTGAATGAGCTGCCTTTAATCAGCTGCCACCCCTCGGCGGACATCTTATTCAGCCATTTTTCTTCTTTGTCATATTCCCAAACAAAGAATATTCTGTAAACCGTCTTTTTCATCTCTGTATATTTAATTTATTAAAGAAACACATACACGGAACCTGCAAGCAATTATTTCCTTGCCCTTGAGCGTTATCTCAAAATTGCTGTTTAGAGGAAAATTATCGTTTAATAATATTATTACCA
>JAPXNA010000024.1:0-34692 GCA_033808735.1 Fermentimonas sp. | reverse complement strand
TAAACTGAAATAATTTACAGGAAGGCACGAAAAAAAACTATATTCGCGTAGGCAACCCATTCATTTACTAACCCTTTGTAGCCATGCGTGTGAAAGAGATCATACAGCTTATTGAGCAGGTAGCCCCCTTGCCGTTACAGGAAGAGTTTGATAATAGCGGTTTACAGGTGGGCGATACAAACCGAGAAGTCACTGGTGTACTGCTCGCGATAGATGTTACTGAAAATGTGATGGATGAGGCGATCTCATTGGGGTGTAACCTCGTTATATCACACCATCCCCTTGCGTTTCGTCCTTTTAAGTCGTTAACCGGTAGGAATTATGTGGAGCGTTGCATTATGAAGGCAATAAAGCACGATATCGTTGTTTACGCGGCACACACAAACCTTGACAACGCCTGGAATGGAGTGAACTTCAAGTTGGCCGAGAAGCTGGAACTGCAGAACGTGAAGATTCTTGATCCCCAAAGGGGTGCGTTACTTAAATTCGTGACCACCGTACCGGTACAACAGGCAGATAGTGTGCGCAACGCTCTCTTTAACGCGGGTGCCGGTCATATCGGCAACTACGATAGCTGCAGTTATAACTTAACTGGCCAAGGAACCTTCCGGGCGAAAGAGGGTACCCATCCTTACGTGGGGGAGGTGAACAAACTCCACTTCGAGGAGGAGATACGTATTGAAACCGTTATCCCGGCTATGAAGAAAGAGGAGGTGCTGCGGGCGCTCATGGCGGTACACCCGTATGAGGAGCCCGTTTACGACCTTTACCCGATCGCGAACGAGTGGGCAAGGAGCGGTAGCGGGGTTGCGGGCATTCTCCCGGAACCGATGCCCGAACAGGAGTTCCTCTACCTGTTGAAAGACCTTTTTAATCTGCCCGTTATCCGGCACTCTAAGATGCGGGGTAGAGAGATTCGGGATGTTGCCCTCTGTGGAGGTGCGGGTGCTTTTCTTATACCGAAAGCGATTGCCTACGGGGCTGATGCGTTCGTTACGGGAGAAGCTAAGTACAATGATTATCACGACGTGGAAGATAAGCTGTTGCTCGCGGTGGTAGGGCATCACGAGTCGGAAATTTGCACGAAAGAGATTTTTTATGAACTTATCTCCAGAAAATTTCCTACCTTTGCAATACATAAATCGGCGTTCGATTCGAACCCGGTCAAGTACTTGTGAAAGGGCGGTTTGACTTGTTCCCGCGTTTACAGGCAGGGGTGTGGTAATGAGACGGTTGACTACCGTTGCATTGCTGCATTTTTTGTTAAGGCATCGCTGGCGATAGGTTCGCGTTAAGTGGACTAATGGCTTGAAGAATCCCGCCCAATGAGTACAACTATAGCAACAACTACTATATAAACATTTGAATTATGGCGACAAAAAAGAAAAGTACCGAACAAGAGATGTCCGTAGAAGGCAAGTTGAAAGCACTGTATACACTGCAATCTTACCTGTCGGAAATTGACCGCATCAAAACGTTGCGGGGGGAGCTTCCGTTGGAGGTGGCTGACCTAGACGACGAGATCGCGGGATTGGGTACGCGGATTAATAATTTTGAGCTCGAACTGAAAGAGTTGGATACGAATACCAAACTGCAGAAAGGGAAGATAGAAACCAGCAAGGCAAGGATTGAGAAATACAACACGCAGCTCGATAATGTGCGCAATAGCAAGGAGTATGACCACCTCTCGAAAGAGATCGAATTCGAAACGCTGGAGATTGAACTATCCGAAAAGCACATCCGTGAGTATGGACAGGAGATAATTAGTATTAAGGAGCAGATTGAAATAGCGAACGAGCAACTCAAGGATAAAACCTCTGACCTGGAGCATAAGAAAAAGGAGTTGGATGAAATTATCTCTGAAACGAAGTCGCAAGAAGAGAAAATAAGGGAAAAGGCAAAGAAGACCGAAAAGAGTATCGAACCGAGGCTACTGGCGGCTTTTAAACGTATCCGCAAGAATGCGCGCAACGGGTTAGGTGTGGTGCCCATTCAACGCGGTGCTTGTGGGGGTTGCTTCAACAAGATCCCTCCACAGAAGCAGATGGATATCAAGCTGGGTAAAAAGGTAATCGTGTGCGAGTATTGTGGACGAATCATGATTGACCCTGACATGGCAGGGGTGCAAGAGAAGTAGGACGACCTTAACGTTTAACGCTCACAGGTCAACATTATTTAGGTGTTAACTGGTTTAAGGTGGAGGTGCTAGTGAGGTCGTTTCGCTTCGATTCGAAACAAATCGGAACGAATGGTGGTTAAATGTTGGCAATTTGAAGTTTTTTTGAAGAAAACGTAGAAAATATTTTGTAAGTTCGCTTTTTCCTATTTTCTTTGCATTCGCTCAATATAAGGTATACACAATGTACAACAGCATCGCTATTCTAGTCGTCTCTATTATTATCCTTCTGTATGTCATCGGGGGGTGAGACTGGAATATCGTTAGATGAACGAAAAAAATATAAGGATAACCTTTCTCACCCGGTGGGAAAGGTTATCTGCTTTTAATGGGGAAGCTTAATTATTAAGGTAATAGTATGGAGCGTATTTATGTTTTTGATACCACTTTAAGGGACGGGGAGCAGGTTCCCGGCTGCCAGTTGAATACCATCGAGAAGATACAGATCGCGCAGTCGCTCGAATCGCTCGGTGTGGACGTGATCGAGGCTGGCTTCCCTGTTTCGAGCCCGGGCGACTTTCAGTCGGTCGTGGAGATTTCAAAGGCGGTCACTTGGCCCACCATCTGTGCACTCACCCGGGCGGTGAAAAAAGATATAGAAGTGGCGGCCGAGTCGCTTCAATACGCCAAGCGCAAGCGGATTCACACGGGGATTGGGACTTCAGACTTCCATATACGCCACAAGTTTAACTCTAGTCGAGAGGAGATACTGGAACGGGCGGTGAAGGCGGTGAAGTACGCGAGGCGATTCGTGGATGATGTGCAGTTTTATGCCGAAGATGCCGGTCGTACCGATAACGAGTACCTGGCACGGGTGGTGCAGGCTGTGATCGATGCTGGTGCCACGGTCGTGAATATCCCCGATACCACCGGTTACTGTTTCCCTGATGAGTACGGTGCGAAAATAAAGTACCTGATAGATAATGTGGATATGAAGCAGGCGATCCTGGCGACCCACTGCCATCAGGACCTGGGCATGGCCACGGCTAACACCATCGCGGGGGTGCTGAACGGGGCGCGGCAGGTAGAGGTGACTGTGAACGGTATCGGTGAGCGGGCCGGGAACACCTCGTTAGAGGAGGTGGTAATGGCCTTCAAGAGCCATAAGGAGAGGGGGTTCGATACCAATATCAACACCCAGTACATCTACGGCATCAGCCGGCAAGTGTCGAGCCTGATGAATATGCCGGTTCAGCCAAACAAGGCCATCGTGGGAAGGAACGCCTTTGCGCACTCTTCCGGGATTCACCAGGACGGGGTCCTCAAGAACACGGAGACTTATGAGATCATTGACCCGAGAGAGGTAGGCATCGATGACAATGCAATTGTACTTACTGCCCGCAGCGGCCGTGCGGCACTCAGGAACCGTCTCTCTATACTGGGCGTGAAAATGAGTGACGAAGAGTTGGATAAGGTGTACCAGAACTTCTTGAACCTGGCCGATAAAAAGAAAAACATCCGGGATGAAGACCTCTTGATGTTGGTCGGCAAGGAGTCCCATAAGGCACGCATTAAAGTGGAGTACCTGCAAGTGGTGTGTGGCATAGGGGTGCGCGACGTGGCAAGTATCGGGCTTAACATCGCCGGGGAACAGTTTGAAGCCACGGCGACCGGCAATGGACCGGTTGACGCGGCCATCCGGGCAGTGAAGAACATCATTAAACGGAAAATGAAGATACAGGAGTTCCTGATACAGGCCATGGATCATGGAAGCGATGACGTGGGCAAGGTGCATATGCAGGTAGAGCACGATAGCAAGCATTATTACGGCTTCGCGGCCAATACCGATATTATCGCGGCCTCGGTGGAGGCGTTTATCGATGCGGTGAATAAGTTCGTAGAGTAGATAATAAGCGAAAGTTCAATTAAGTAATAGCAGTATGAAGACGCTTTTCGATAAAATATGGGACGCGCACGTGGTGACCACGGTCAAGGATGGTCCCACGCAGTTGTACATTGATCGTCACTTCTGCCACGAGGTGACCAGTCCCCAGGCTTTTTCTGGCTTGCGGACAAGGGGATTGAAGGTTTTGCGACCGGAACGTACCACGCTCACGGCCGACCACAATATTCCCACCATGGACCAGGATAAACCCATTCGCGATAACACCTCCCGTTTTCAGGTGGAGACGCTCGAGAAGAACGCCCGTGATTTCGGGTTGACCTACTATGGGTTGAACCACCCCAAGAATGGGATCGTGCACGTGATTGGTCCTGAGAATGGTTATACTCAACCGGGAATGACCATCGTGTGTGGCGACAGCCATACCTCCACGCACGGTGCGTTTGGTGCCATCGCCTTCGGGATCGGTACCAGCGAGGTGGAGATGGTGCTGGCCTCGCAGTGTGTCCTGCAATCACGCCCCAAGTCAATGCGAATTCACTTCGAGGGGCGATTGGCGGAGAACGTGGGTGCCAAGGATATGGCTCTCTACATGATCTCGAAAATGACCACTGGAGGAGCCACAGGTTACTTCGTGGAGTATGCCGGTGAAGCGGTGCGGAACCTCAGCATGGAGCAGCGGATGACCCTCTGTAACATGAGTATCGAGATGGGGGCCCGGGGTGGGATAGTTGCGCCGGACGAGATCACTTTTGCCTACTTGAAGGGACGAGAGTACGCACCCAAGGGGGAGCGCTGGGAGGAGGCATTGGCCTATTGGAAGACCCTCAAGAGCGACGATGGCGCACGGTTCGACAAAGAGATTACCTTCAACGCGGCCGAAATCCGACCGATGATCACCTACGGGACCAACCCCGGTATGGCGATACCAGTCGATGGTTCGATCCCTACATTGGACGAGATTGAGGAGGCAGGAAGGGTCTCCTTCAAGCGGTCGCTCCACTACATGAACTTTGTCCCGGGTGAGAAGCTGGTGGGAAAATCCATCGACTACGTCTTCTTGGGTAGCTGCACCAACGGCCGGATAGAGGACTTCCGGGTTTTTGCCAACTACGTGAAGGGCAAGAGGAAGGCTGATAACGTAACGGCCTGGCTGGTGCCCGGCAGTTGGCAGGTACGCGAGCAAATCGAGGAGGAGGGATTGGACGAGATATTGAGAGAGGCCGGATTCGAGTTGCGTCAACCGGGCTGCTCCGCGTGCCTCGCGATGAACGAGGATAAGGTGCCGGCGGGCAAGTACGCGGTCTCCACATCGAACCGCAACTTCGAGGGGAGACAGGGACCGGGTTCCCGCACCATCCTGGCAGGGCCGCTGGTGGCGGCCGCCGCGGCGGTGAGCGGGAAGATCATGGCGCCGTGAATAGGAACAGGAAGACCATGCCACGGGTAGGTCATAAAGCTTACCAATGGCTGTCATAGGGCCATTCACTAAATTTGACATGTAGATTACGAAGAAACAGAAGAAAGTATATAAAGATGGAGAAGTTTACAACCATAACATCAACCTGTGTGCCACTGCCTATTGAGAACGTGGATACCGATCAGATCATACCTGCCCGTTTCCTGAAGGCAACTACCCGTAAAGGGTTTGGTGATCACCTGTTCGCCGACTGGCGGTACGATAAGGCGGGGAACCCCAAGGGTGACTTCGTGCTGAATGACCCCACCTACAAGGGAGAGATACTGGTCGCTGGGAAAAACTTTGGTAGCGGGAGCAGCCGTGAACACGCGGCGTGGGCTATCGGGGGGTACGGCTTCAAGGTGGTGGTTTCCAGCTTTTTTGCCGATATTTTCCGCCACAACGCGCTCAATAACGGCATCCTGCTGGTGGCGGTGAGCGAAGCGTTCTTGAGCGAGTTGTTTGCTTCGGTGAAGGGGAACCCCAAGGCTACCGTCACCGTGAACCTTCAAGAGCAAACCATCACCAACAACGAGACTGGGAAGTCGGAGTCTTTTAACATCAACGCTTACAAGAAGAAGTGCCTGCTGAACGGGCTGGATGACATCGATTTCCTGCTCTCAAACAAGGGCATGATCGAAGCGTTCGAGAAGCAACGGGTTTACTCTTATTGAGTGGTTGCTTGTAATTCAATATAAATCACTTGGCTTTCAGATGTTGTATTATGCTTGTTGTTCACTTTCAATGTGAAGACCTTGAAAACAAATGTAACCGAAATACGAAAGTCGAGTAAATAAAACAAGATTGTTTTGGAACAGGTAAGGAAAATAGAGATCATGGATACCACGCTACGCGATGGGGAACAAACCTCCGGTGTGTCGTTTGTCGCCCAGGAGAAGTTGAGCGTGGTGCGCCTCCTACTTGAAGAACTCAAGGTGGACAGGGTGGAGATCGCCTCGGCGCACGTGTCGGAAGGGGAGTTCCGTTCCGTTCAGAGGATGGCGCGATGGGCTCAAGAACATGGCCATATCGACAAGCTGGAGGTACTGGGATTCGTGGACGGTACTGCTTCGCTGGAGTGGATCGCGAAAGCGGGGTGCCGGGTGGTGAACCTGCTGACAAAGGGGTCACTGAAGCATTGTAAGTACCAACTCCGTAAATCACCCGAGGAGCATTTGGCCGACGTGAAGAGAAGTATCGCTGCAGCCAAGGAGAGGGGAATGACGGTGAACCTGTACCTGGAGGACTGGTCCAATGGCATGCGTGACTCCCAGACTTATGTATTCCATATGCTCGATGGGTTGAGGGAGGAGCCGGTCGCCCGTTTCATGCTGCCCGATACACTGGGGATTTTGAACCCCGATGAAACGGCTGCCTACGTTCAGGAGGTGGTTAGCCGTTATTCCGAGCTTCATTTCGACTTCCATGCGCACAACGATTACGACCTGGCGGTCGCGAACGTCTACGAGGCGATCAAGGCGGGTGTTAAGGGGGTGCACGTTACCGTGAACGGGTTGGGCGAAAGGGCGGGTAATGCACCTATGACTAGCGTGATCGCGTTGATTCACGACCACATGAAGCTGCATACCAACGTGAACGAGGCGAGGTTGTATGACGTGAGCAAGGTGGTAGAAACCTATTCGGGGGTACGTGTGCCCAGCAATAAGCCCATTATCGGTGATAACGTTTTCACCCAGGTGGCCGGGGTACATGCAGACGGTGATAACAAGAAGAACCTCTACTTCAACAACTTGTTACCTGAACGCTTCGGGAGGCTCCGTGAATATGCCCTGGGTAAGAACGCCGGGCGTTCCAACATCACCAAAAACCTTGAGACGCTGGGTATCGAACTGGATGACGAGGCGACCCGGAAGGTGACCGCCCGCATCATCGAGTTGGGCGAGAAAAAGGAGATCGTGAGCCTCGAAGAGCTTCCTTACATTGTTTCAGACGTCCTCAAAAACGGGAATGAAAACAATGATATACAGATGCTGAACTATTCGCTAACGCTAACCGACGGGCTGCGCCCAACCGCCACGGTGAAAATATCCATCAGGGGAGAGGTATTCCAAGAGAGTGCCGCCGGTGAGGGGCAATACCACGCGTTCTCAAAGGCGATGTACAAGATATACAGGAAGTTGGAAAAGCCGGTGCCGGAGTTGATCGATTACGTGGTGGTGATCCCCCCGGGTGGGAAGACCAACGCCTACGTGCAGACGGTGATCACCTGGAGGTTTGAGGGAAGGGTATTTAAAACAAGGGCGCTCGACATTGATCAGACCGTCTCGGCTATTAAGGCGACGATGAAGATGCTTAACATGATCGAGAGCGGGAATGTTCCTAACGTGAAGCTTCCCACCCCGCTACTTTGATGATTTATCTCGTTAAGCAGTAGCACATAGGAATACAGAAATTAATTTAGAAACAGAGGTTGAGATGAAACTGAATATAGCTTTGCTGCCGGGTGATGGCATCGGTCCCGAGATCATGACGCAGGGGCTGAACGTCGTCCAGGCCATTTGCGAGAAGTTCGGCCACGAGCTTGCATGCAAAGAGGGTTTAGTGGGGGCATGCGCCATAGATAAGTCAGGCGATCCATACCCGCCTGAAACACATGCGCTCTGCATGCAGAGCGATGCGGTGCTATTCGGAGCGATTGGTGATCCCAAGTATGACAACGATCCTGCCGCTAAGGTACGTCCCGAACAGGGATTATTGCGCATGCGGAAACAACTGGGGCTTTATGGTAATATCCGGCCCGTGATGACCTTTCCCTCGCTCATCCATAAATCTCCCCTTAGGTCGGAGTTGATCGGAGGGGCCGACTTCCTCTGTGTCAGAGAGCTGACAGGTGGCCTCTATTTCGGGCGTCCGCAGGGTCGTAGCGAGGATGGGAACACGGCGTACGATACCTGTGTCTACACCCGCGAGGAGGTTGAGCGGGTGTTGCACCTGGCCTACCGTTTCGCGGGGCAAAGGCGCAAGAAACTGACCGTGGTGGACAAAGCCAATATTCTGGCTACCTCTCGCCTATGGCGACAGGTAGCGCAAGAGGTAGCATTAGATTACCCCGATGTCGAGACTGACTTCCTCTTCGTGGATAATGCCGCCATGCGCCTTATCCAGTGGCCTAAAAGCTTCGACGTGCTGGTCACCGAGAACATGTTCGGTGATATCCTTACCGATGAGGCATCGGTGATCACCGGATCGCTGGGACTCTTGCCTTCGGCCTCCATTGGCCTTCACACTTCGGTATATGAGCCGGTACATGGTTCTTACCCGCAAGCCGCGGGGAGGAATATCGCGAACCCGTTGGCCATGATCCTCTGCGTGGCCCTGATGTTCGAGTACAGCTTTCAGCGGGTGGAGGAGGGCGCGTGGATACGCGAAGCGGTCAACGCGAGCCTCGAAGCAGGAATCGTCACGGAAGATATTGCCGGCGATGGGAAGGCGCACATGACCAGCGAGGTGGGCGAGTGGATAGCCCGTTATATTCGGGATAAAGTGAAAAGTAAAAAGTAAAAAGTGAAAAGGTAAAGTCAAGTGGGCGAAAAGATAAATAAGAATCAAAAGTTCGAGTTGCGGAGCGCGGCTACAACCCAAGGACGACGTATGGCGGGTGCACGGGCGCTCTGGCACGCGAACGGCATGACCCGCGAGCAGATGGGCAAACCGGTAATCGCGATCGCGAACTCTTTCACCCAGTTTGTACCCGGGCACGTGCACCTGCACGACGTGGGGCAACTGGTGAAACGGGAGGTGGAGAAGTTGGGTTGCTTCGCGGCCGAGTTCAACACCATCGCTGTGGATGACGGTATCGCGATGGGGCACGACGGGATGTTGTACTCCCTGCCGTCACGCGATTTGATAGCCGACTCGGTGGAGTACATGGTGAATGCGCACCAGGCTGACGCCCTGGTCTGTATCAGCAACTGCGACAAGATTACCCCCGGGATGTTGATCGCCGCGATGCGGCTAAATATTCCCACGATATTCGTTTCGGGTGGCCCCATGGAGGCGGGTGCGATAGGGGATGAAGCGGTCGATCTGATCGATGCGATGATTGAATCGGCCGACGAGTCGGTTCCCGACGAACGGGTGGACCAGCTTGAGCGGCTGGCTTGCCCCACTTGCGGCTCCTGCTCCGGCATGTTCACAGCCAATTCAATGAATTGCCTCAACGAGGCGATAGGGCTGGCGCTCCCCGGAAACGGAACCATCCTGGCCACACATGCAGACCGGTTGCAGCTTTTCATCGATGCGGCCATGCAGATCGTAGAGAACACCCATAAGTACTACTTTGAGGGCGATGAGTCGGTGTTGCCGCGCCATATCGCTAGCCGGGCCTCTTTCCTGAACGCGATGACGCTTGATATCGCGATGGGGGGATCCACCAATACCATCTTACATGCGCTGGCTATAGCCTACGAGGGGAAGGTCGATTTCACGCTCGACGATATTGATGCACTATCGCGTCAAACGCCCTGTATCTGCAAGGTGGCTCCTAACACGAAGGAGTATCACGTTCAAGATGTGAACCGGGCAGGAGGCATTATGGGTATACTCAACGAGCTGGCGAAAGCGGGGATGATCGATACCTCGGTACGGCGTGTCGATGGGCTGACCCTGGCGGAAGCCCTTGATCGATATGATATCACGAAAGAGACGGTTCATCCGGAGGCGAAGCGTATCTACTCTTCGGCTCCCGGTAACCGCCGCACTATAGCGATGGGTTCTCAGAATGTCCGCCACAAACAGTTGGATACCGATCGGGAAAAGGGGTGTATTCGGAGTGTGGCTCACGCTTACACGGTCGATGGCGGATTGGCCGTGTTGAAAGGAAATATCGCCGAGAACGGCTGCGTGGTTAAGACGGCCGGGGTGGATGAGGAGATCTGGAGGTTCAGCGGTAGCGCCAAGGTGTTCCACTCGCAGGAAGAGGCGTGTCAAGCGATCCTCGACAATAGGGTGAAAGCGGGTGATGCGGTGGTGATCATCCACGAAGGACCCAAGGGAGGTCCGGGGATGCAGGAGATGCTTTACCCCACTTCTTACATCAAGGCCCGTCATCTGGGAAAGGAGTGTGCCTTGATTACCGATGGCCGCTTTTCCGGTGGCACGTCGGGACTCTCTATCGGTCATGTATCGCCCGAGGCGGCTGCCGGAGGAAATATCGGGTTGGTCCGTGATGGCGATACCATTGATATTGATATACCGGCCCGGAGCATTCACCTGAGGGTGAACGATGAAGAGTTACAGAGACGAAGGGAACAGGAGCTGGCCAGGGGCGATGAGGCGTTCAAGCCGAAGTCGCGCCCCAGGGAGGTGTCGAAGGCATTAAGGACCTATGCGGCGTTTGTTAGCTCGGCCGATCTGGGTGGTGTAAGATTAATTTAAATTAATTGAATGATAGTGAAAGAGAATCAGGTTCAATCAGTTGTCGCTCTAGCAGCCTCTATGGAGGTGGGAGCGCAGGGAGAAATGGGTAAGGAGGCGAACGCCCGGAAGGAGATAGAAGCGCGGGAGGAGATCCTTTCGGGGAGCGAGATCATCGTTCGAGCGCTGATGGCCGAGGGGGTGGATACCCTTTTTGGTTACCCGGGGGGCGCCGTCATACCGATATTTGATGCGCTGTATGACCACAAGGAGCGAATGAGGCATATTTTGGTGCGCCATGAACAGGGAGCCGTGCACGCGGCACAAGGGTACGCACGCGTTTCGGGAAAGGTGGGGGTTGCCTTGGTTACCTCCGGTCCGGGTGCTACCAACGCCATCACTGGTATCGCTGATGCCATGATGGACAGTACCCCCCTGGTGGTGATCTCCGGGCAGGTGAACTCGAACCTGCTGGGCTCGGATGCTTTTCAGGAGGCCGACGTGATTGGTGTGACCCAGCCCATCACCAAGTGGGCGCATCAGGTGCGTAGGGTGGAGGAGGTCGCCTGGGCCATCTCCAAGGCGTTCTACATCGCCTCAAGCGGCCGCCCCGGCCCCGTGGTACTTGATATCGCCAAGGATGCACAGGTAAACAGTTGTACCTATTCGTACGAGCGTACCACCTACTTGCGCAGTTACCAGCCGGTACCTGAGCCGGAAGAGGATAGGATCAAGCAGGCCGCGGAGCTGATTAACCGTGCCAAGAAGCCGTTGGCGCTGGTGGGGCAGGGGGTGACCTTGGGGAACGCCGAGCGTGAATTGCAGGTTTTCTTGGAGAAGGGAGGAATCCCGTTTGCATCCACCACCTTGGGGCTTTCGGCCATGCCGTCGGGTCACCCGCTAAACCGGGGCATGCTGGGGATGCATGGCAACGTTGCCCCCAATATCAAGAGCAACGAGTGTGACGTGCTGATCGCTATTGGCATGCGGTTTGACGACCGGGTGACCGGTAACCTTGATACCTACGCCAAGCAGGCGAAGGTGATTCACTTCGATATAGACCTATCTGAGATGGATAAGAACGTGATGACGACCGTGAAGGTGGTGGGTGATGCCAAGCAGACGCTGCCGATGGTGACGGACTATCTGGAAGAACGTACGCATCCAGGGTGGCTGGCTGAATTTGAACCGCTCCATGAGAAGGAGTACGACCGCGTTATTAGGAGTGAACTTTACCCCGAGGGAGGAGCCATCAAGATGGGGGAGGTGGTAAACAAGGTGAGTGAGGCCACCCGGGGCAAAGCGATCTGCGTGACCGACGTGGGACAGCATCAGATGATGAGTGCCCGTTATTTCAAGTTCACGCGGCACAGGAGCTTGGTTACCTCCGGCGGTTTGGGGACGATGGGATTCGGTCTTCCGGCGGGTATTGGGGCTAAGTATGGTGCACCGGATCGTACCGTTTGTATCTTCGTGGGCGATGGGGGATTGCAGATGACTATGCATGAGTTCGGTACCATCATGGAACACAGGGTTGACGTGAAAATCATCCTGTTGAACAACAGTTACCTGGGAATGGTGCGCCAGTGGCAAGAGCTCTTTTTCGAGGAGCGCTATTCATCCACTCGGATGAAGAACCCCGATTTTGTCAAGGTGGCCGATGCGTACGGCATCAAAGGACGTAAGGTAACCCAACGGGAGGAGCTGGACGATGCCATCCGCGAGATGTTGGAGCATGATGGCGCCTACCTGCTTGAGGTGGTGGTTGAAACAAAGGGGATGGTCTATCCCATGGTTCCCGCGGGGGAGAGTATTACGAACATTTTATTGGGCAATTCACGATGAGCAAGACATTATACACGATTACCGTTTTCTCGGAGAACAGGGTGGGAGTGTTGAACCAAATCACCACCATCTTCACGAGACGGCAACTGAACATCGAAACGTTGTCGGTGTCTCCCTCGACCATTGAGGGTATTCACAAGTTCACCATCACCACGTTTGCAGACGATGAGGTGGTGATGAAAAAACTGGTGCGCTTGATCGATAAACGGGTCGATATCCTCAAGGCCTATTACAACACGGACGAGGACCTGGTACACCAGGAGCTGGCGTTGTACAAACTCTCCACGGAGAAAGTGCTGGAACATGGCTCCATCGAGTACCTGGTGCGGAGATACAACGTGCGTATCCTGGAGGTTTCAAAGGATTGCGTGGTCTTTTTAAAAGCGGGTCACTTCGCGGAGACGCAAGCCCTTTTCGAGGAGTTGGCCAACACCATCGGGGTGTTGCAGTTCGTGCGTTCGGGACGTATCGCCATTACCAAATCGAAGGTGGAACGGCTGAGTGATATGCTTGCCAAGCGAGAAGAACAAAAAAGGGTGCTGGAACAGGAAAAGGCCATGGAGTAAGAATCGACTTAATTAAAAGTTCATAAAATAGACTATTTCTGATCACGGCATAGTCTAAATAAACGTGTCCTATGCTCGTTTGGCTTAATGAAATAGTCCCTTACATTTAAATATACAGATAAAACAATCATAAAAAGGTTAAGTTAAACGTAAAAAACTGAATACAATGGCAAAAATGATTTTTGGTGGAGTGAAAGAGAACGTGGTTACCCGCGAAGAGTTCCCTTTAGAGAAAGCAAGGGAAGTATTGAAAGGCGAAACGATCGCCGTGATCGGGTATGGCGTGCAGGGGCCGGGGCAGTCCCTTAACCTGCGCGACAATGGTTTTAACGTGATCGTGGGTCAACGCAAGGAGAGCAGGACCTGGGACAAGGCTGTGGCCGACGGGTGGGTGCCGGGCGAAACGCTTTTCGAGATTGAAGAGGCATGCAAGCGGGGTACCATCATCCAGTACCTGTTGTCTGATGCGGCGCAGATCGCCCTTTGGGATACCGTGAAGCGACACCTTACCCCGGGCAAGGCGCTCTACTTTTCTCATGGCTTTGGTATCACGTACAACGACCGTACCGGTATTGTTCCTCCCGCGGATGTGGACGTTATCATGGTGGCCCCCAAGGGGTCGGGTACCAGCTTGCGCCGTATGTTCCTGGAGGGAAGGGGACTTAACTCCAGCTACGCCATCTATCAAGACGCGACCGGGAACGCGTTTGACCGCGTGATCGCCTTGGGCATTGGCGTGGGGTCGGGCTACCTGTTCGAGACCGATTTTAAACGGGAGGTCTATTCCGACCTGACGGGTGAGCGTGGCACGTTGATGGGTGCGATTCAAGGCTTGTTGCTGGCACAATACGAGGTGCTGCGCGAGAATGGGCATACCCCTTCGGAGGCGTTCAACGAGACGGTAGAGGAGCTCACGCAGTCGCTTATGCCCCTCTTTGCCGAGAATGGTATGGATTGGATGTATGCCAATTGTTCTACCACTGCACAGCGGGGTGCACTTGATTGGATGGGACCGTTCCACGACGTGACCAAGCCGCTTTTCGAGAAACTGTACAAGGAGGTAGCCAGCGGCAACGAGGCGCAGCGTGCTATTGATAGCAATTCGCAACCCGATTACCGGGAGAAGCTGGAAGAGGAGTTGAAAGCCCTCCGTGAGAGCGAGATGTGGCAAACGGGCGCGGTGGTGCGGAAGCTACGCCCGGAGAATAACTGATGGTTGATTAGCACCACTTCAAGAGAGACTATCCTAATAGGTGTGTAAGTTTCAAAAAGAAGAGGCTAACTCGAATTCCGAGGCAGCCTCTTTTTTTATGTTTTTTCATTTATAATTCCCACCCTTCTCTGTATTCGTAATGCAGGAATTGGTCGGCTTCCGGCATATTGGGGAACGAGAATTTTACAGGATCAAAATCCAGACTTTGGTAACTCATCTTTTCCCTTAACTCGGGCCTTAACGCGATATTTCCCAGCAACACTGTTTCGGTTAGCGGCCCTGCCCAATCGAAATTTGATCCGGCCGGTTCACCTCCTTTACACGCGAGGATCCATTCCTGACGGTGTCCGGGAGAAGACTTGAGATACGGTTCGGGTCTTTGATAAGTATCATTCAATGATTTTGGCAAGAGTTGGTCGCCTAAAATTACTCCTTTACTTCCCAAGTACAACACGCCGCCTGCACCCATCTGAATTCCAGGAGCTATCTCGGCTAAGCGCGGTGGGCGTAATCCACCATCGTACCACGTTAATCGTAATGGAGGCATATTTTCCCTTGCCGGGAAATCGTAAGTAACAATGGAGCCAAGCGGGAAAGAATCTCCGTTAACTAATGTGGATGTTCCTTGAATAGTTGTAGGATATTTTAGTTTCAGTATCCTGAAAATTGAATCGAAGGAGTGGCAGCCAATATCACCAAGCGCGCCAGTACCGTAATCGAGCCATCCACGCCACCTGAAAGGGTGATAAGAGGGATGATATGGACGCAATGGTGCCGGCCCTGTGAATAAATCCCAATCAAGGGTGTCGGGTACCGGGGGGGTGTCTTCCGGGCGTTTTACACCTTGTGGCCAGTACGTGTCGGATAAGCCTCTGTTCGGACGGTCTGTCCACACGTGAACTTCTTCAATAGTTCCAATTGCCCCGTCGTGAATCATTTCCTGCAATCTGCGAGGCCCATCTCCGGCTTGTCCCTGATTACCCATTTGGGTAGCTACTTTATATTCACGGGCTGCTGCAGCCAGCATTCTTGCCTCGTACACCGTGTGTGTAAGCGGTTTTTCCGTATAAACGTGCTTTCCTCTTCTGATGGCTTCCATGCTGATAATGGCGTGTGTGTGATCGGGTGTGGCAACCATGACAGCATCAATATCCCTTTGCTTATCCAGCATGACGCGATAATCTTTGTATCGTTGCGCTTTCGGATAAATCTTAAATACATTTTCTACCGAATTATTCCAGTCAACATCGCAAAGCGCCACAATATTCTCTGTTTTGGCAACGTCTTCCAAATCGCCACGACCCATTCCCCCGATTCCGACTCCGGCAACGTTCAGTTTATCGCTGGGAGCGACATGTCCCAAACCCGAAACAGCATGGGCGGGAACAATGGTAAGCCCGCCAATGGTAAGCGCCGAGGTTCCAATAAACTCCCTCCGACTGATTTTTTTTGAATGCGTAGACTTCATGAGTAAGGATATTTTATTCATTGGTTATTGGAGTCAAAACAATGTTTCTGTATGAAATAGCCGTGTGATCTCCTTGAAGATAAATTGGGCCCGGAGCATGAATATCCGATTGTATGGCACCTCCGGTCGCTCCTTCCACAGGCTGATTGTCGATAATCGTTACACCATTCAGCTTCACGGTAACATAACGCTTATAAAGTGTAATATCCAATTCCTGCCATTCACCTGAAGGTTTTTCTGCTTTTACAGTGGGAGTAATTCTCGTGTAAATAGCTCCTAAGCTACCACCCCAATCAAGAGGACGCTCATAGGAATCGGCGACCTGTACTTCATACATTCCACGGAGGTAAACGCCGCTGTTACTGCCGGGAGGAGTGTTTACTTCCAGTTTCAGGTTAAAATCTTCAAACTCTTCTTCGGTACGCAAATTTCCATACCGAATGTGATCTTGTCCTTCCACTTGAGCCGGATCATTCGTGAGCACGCCATCCTTCATTGACCATCCGTTTTTCAAGTCATCTTCTATTAATTTCCATCCGGTCAGATCGTTGTTATTCTTAATTAACTGTATGGGTTCGCCAAAACTTAGTTTACTTAAATCGGGTGCAGGTCCCATTTCGGGCAGTTTAGCACCTCTTATATACGTGGAGTCGAGTCCAATGCCATCCACTTTCGGTCTTAGATAGTAACCCGAAATACTGTCTCCATCCCTTTTTAACTCGATCCATGTTGGATATCTCCGCGATAATTGAGGTTGACCTTCCGCGTCTCTAGTTAACACTACATTTCTAGGATTTCTTCCGATGTATAGTTTGTCTCCGGCAACATAAACATAAGGCAACCCATAAGCAACACTTCCGCCGCCCCACATAAGATCGGCATCCAAATACCCTTCTTCCTGTCTTACCTGAAGCCATCCAACGGATCTTTGTCCGAAATCGAATGTCCATTGACCCAAATAGGAAGAAGCGTCATCCTGAGGAACAGCGACACTTGAGTCTTGTTTCTTTTCGCTGCACGCCCCCAAAACAATCGCTAAAATTAAAGTTAAAATAGTTGTTGTTCTCATAGAAAATAAGTTTTAAAAAGTGAATTTTTTGATTCTTGTTGTTATCAGGATTAAAGATGAAAAACTCTTATAAAACAGAGGCTTCCAGTTTTACAGGTATCACGATATGTACAGTTGAATTTTCGTAATATCAAAGATTCGCACGATTTAATCTTACTATCCAACAATTACCAAACAAAGATAAATAAAAAGGTAATGATGCCAAAAGAGGTTGCTGTTTTTCTCAAAAAACTGATGATTTTTTATCTTGAAAAACACTCTAATGTTCAAAAGTAATGATGGTTTTCTTCTGAAGGGGTTGTCTCAAAAGTGGAGTCACTCTCTTTGTAGAAAGCTCCTGTACGTATAGATAGATAGTCGTAAACGTCTTTAGATATCCTCGTCCTCTTTCGTGAGGTCGAGTTTCTCATCGTCCTTGCCCCGGTCGAAGAACATTTTCTTCAGCGGGCTTTCTCGTGCCTCGTCATAGAGTTTCCGGTTGCGCACGATCTCAATTCCCAGGTAGATGGCTTGACGGAACGATTCGTCCGAGGCTTCATTCTTTCCGGCAATATCATACGCGGTTCCGTGGTCGGGCGATGTGCGTACGACGGGTAACCCAGCCGTGTAGTTGACCCCGGAGTTCATAGCCAGTGTTTTGAAAGGGATTAATCCTTGGTCGTGGTACATGGCCAGCACCGCATCGAAAGCTGCATAGCGTCCCGTGCCGAAGAACCCATCCGCGGCAAACGGTCCGGCACAAAGGATTCGTTCGTTTTGTGCCTCTTTCACTGCCGGATCGATGATTCCCGACTCCTCTTTTCCAAGAAGCCCGTTTTCACCCGCGTGCGGATTCAATCCCAGCACGGCGATACGCGGCTTGTCGATAAGGAAGTCTCTTTTCAGGCAATGGTTCAGCGTTCTTAACTTTTTAAGGATAAGCTCTTTGCTGATTGTGGATGGCACCTCGGAGAGGGGAATATGACCGGTCGCTACGGCCACTCGTAGCGATCCACTCACCAAGATCATCAGTGCTTTATCGTTACCCTTGGCGAAGCGATCCTCCAGGAACTCGGTATGTCCCGGGAAGGTGAACCGATCGCTCTGCATGCTATCCTTATTGATGGGGAGCGTGACCAGCAGGTCGATTTTTCCCTCGTTCAGATCGATCGCCGCGGTATCCAGCGCGATGAACGCCGATTCTCCCGCTTCGCTACTAGCGGTTCCCAGCTCGATTTTGGTCTCCTCTTTCACGCAGTTCACCAGGTTCACCCTTCCATTTTGCGCATCCTCTGCTCGGTTGATGATGTAAAAGTTGACCGTGCTGTTGTCTAGTACCTTGCGGTGATAGGATGCCGACTTTGAGGAACCGTATATCACGGGAACGAAGAGCTCTAATTCCCGGGCATCCGAAAATGTTTTTATCAACAGTTCGTACGCGATGCTGTTTACATCACCGTGAGTGATTCCTACTTTCGTTAATTGTGACATGCTATGCTTATTTTTTCGTTTCCCGACAAATATACGACTATTCAGGTGGAAATGGAACCTATTGGGACGATTTTATCTAAAAATAGCTTAACGCTTGTGTGCGGTCGACAGCATCCCGCAAGCGGCCAAAATGTCCTCCCCCTTTGATGCCCGTATGGTGCAAGTAATCCCTTTGGCGGTCAGGAAGTCGCGGAATTTGATCATGTTCGCCTCGGGTGAGGGACGCAGGTTGCTGTTGGGGATCTCGTGGAATCGGATCAGGTTGACCCTGCAGCTTAGTCCCCCAATCAGCTTCACCAGCTCCCGGGCGTGCAGGAGTGAGTCATTCACCCCTTCGAACAGGATATACTCGAACGAGAGGCGACGCTGCTTGCTCCAATCGTGTTCCTGCAATGTTTTGATAACCGAGGTCGCAGGAGTCGATTTCTCAATGGGCATCACGGCCAGTCGCTCCTCCGGGAAGGGGTTGTGCAAGCTGATGGCCAGGTGGCACTTGCTCTCGTGGAGGAAACGCTTTAAGTTGGCCCTAAGCCCAACGGTCGAGAGGGTGATTCGCCTGGGGCTCCAGGCAAGGCCGTATTCCGCTTGCAATAGCTCCAGCGCTTTCTGCACGTTCTCGTAGTTGTCTAGTGGCTCGCCCATCCCCATGACCACCAAGTTGGTTATCGCTTCGGAGTCGGGTGCAGAGTAGAGCTGGTTCAGTATCTCCGTCACGGTTAGGTTGCCTTGAAAGCCCTGCTTACCGGTCAAGCAGAAATCGCAACCCATACGGCAACCCACTTGTGATGAGACGCAGAGGGTGAGCCGTTTTCTGTCGGGGATGATCACCGTTTCGATGAACTGGCCGTTGCTTGTCTTGAAAAGTATTTTCCGCGTACCATCTCCCGAGGTCTGTATTTCCAGCGGATCCGACCGTCCCACCTCGAATTTTCCCGAAAGGAGTTCTCTGTTTTTGAGTGAAATATTGGTCATCTCGTCGACACCTTTCACCCGTTTCACGTATACCCAATCGGCCACCTGCTTGCCGGTAAACTTGGGGAGTCCCAGCCCTACCATCGCTTTAGTGATTTCCGGTAAGGTCATCCCCAGTAAATACCGCTTTTGTTCCTGTCCCATTTCTTTCTTTCTTTTCTTTTCTTTTCTTTTCTTTTCCCTCTCTTTCGATTCTTAGTTTCACAGTAACCGTTTTTCTTATCGATATTAGCCGTGACACTAACTCTTTAAGTACAAAGATAACACCAACCTACCGTATTAACCGCATTGGTGTTGTGTTTTTTCTCCTTTGAATATGAAACAAAAAAGTCATCTTACCCAAGGACAAAGATATGGTTAGTACTGTCAGAATCTACGAATACATTGGATATTGATTTATATTACAGACGCTTGGAAATAGAGAGATTTTCATGTAACTTTGTTGAAAGGATTTAACGCTAAACGTAAAACCCTTCATTTATAACACATTGTGATAGTGTCTGTTATTATAGTCAGGAATTCTTTAACTGAAATTCAAAAGAAAAATGAAAAGAAGAAATTTTTTATTAAATGTCAGTGGGGTAGTCGGCGGAATTAGCGCTGCTCCTTTACTATCAAGTCGTTCCATAAACAAGTTAGATTACTTGGAAAATCAAGAAATACTATTATCTTCTCGATCTCAGATAATGGAGCGAATAGGAAAACCTCTAGTCGTGCAACCGGTGCTAATGTACAATTTGCTGGAGAGAAAAGAAGCTGTAACTTGGAGGGAGTGGGGAGGGCTTCATACAACTGAAGATGTGGAAGAAGAAGTCACAAGAATAAATATGGAATTGCAAAAACTTAAATCACATGCTGATTTCTCCGTGGATTTATTGCCTCTCATGGAAGTGAATTCCGATATTAAAGCTATAGAAGCTAACAACATTGACTGTGATGTCATATTGCTATATGCTGCTGGAACAGCTGGAAATACAGTTTATGATAAGAAATGGATAAGCTCCTTAACCAATTCGGGTAAAGATATTGTTATGTTTTTAAGGCATAAATCGGGACCAGTATATTTGTGGTATGAAATTGTTCATCCAAAACTTTTAAGAAATCATACTGATGAATTTACACATAAACATTTAAGCTTAAGCGACATTGTGGTTGATGATTATAATAAAATACTGATACGCTTAAGGGCTTTATACGGATTGAAAAATGTCAAACAGAGTAAAATTCTAGCTGTTGGAGGAGTTGGAAGTTGGGGTGGACATATCGAGGTGGTTAGAAAAACAAATAATGAGGTTTGGCAATTGAGTGTCTTCGAAATAGATTTAAATGAGCTAAACGTTTTAGTGAATGAAAAACATAACAATCCCATCGTTCAAAAAGAAGCTGAAAAAGATACTGAAAAATTAATCGCACACGAATCAACTATTTCAGTAAATACAAAAAAGGAGTTTATTAAGAACACCTTTATTTTATACTATTCTTTGCGAGAATTAATGGATAAATATGAAGCGGATGGAGTAACTATAAATGGTTGTATGGATCTTGGAAAATCCGCGCAAACTACTCCTTGTCTCGCTTTTAGCTTAATAAATGATGAAGGCTTGATGGCCTTTTGTGAATCTGACTTTAATGTTATCCCAAGTGGAGTGTTACTGCGTTATATTTCAGGTAAACCTGTTTTTTTAAATGATCCAACATTCCCTTATGATGGAACGGTAACTTGCGCCCACTGTCATTCACCACGTAGGATGAATGGAATAGATTTAGAGCCAACGCATATCTTTACGCATTGTGAATCTGATTATGGAGCAGCACCAAAAGTTGATTTCAAGAGAGGACAAATTATCACCAACATTATTCCAAACTTCGAACAGGATTACTGGTTAGGTTTTAAAGGAAAAATTATCGATCATCCTTTTTATTCTATTTGTCGATCTCAATTTGATTGTACGATTGATGGAAATTGGGAAAAATTATTACGAAACATGGGGGGATTTCATTGGATGACTTGTTATGGCGATTACCTTGAAGAAATGGAATATGCTATGGAGAAGATAGGTATTCATTTTGAAAATATTTCCGACCAACAGACATAGAGTCAGTTTAGATAATAATATTATCCGCTTATTTTTTTTAAACCAAAATAATCGTATGCAAATCAAGTTTTTTATGTAGGTTTGTATAAAAAAAGATGAAACGAATAACGTTCTTAACTCTACTCGTATTTACCATGGTAACGACTTTGTCGTCGCAAGAGAACCCTATCTTGCTGTTTCCCAACGGTGCTCCGGGTGAATCAGGGGATATGAAGCAGATAGATGACCTAAGTGGCAATAAAGTGGCGGGATGTCCTGTGCTCCGTATTAGTAACGTGGATAAACCAACGCTCACTTTTTATCCTGCGCCTGCTGATAACAATTCGGGGGTTACCATCCTCGTGAACCCTGGTGGTGGTTACAATATCTTGGCCTATAATTTAGAAGGGACAGAGATTTGCAAGCGATTTAATGAGTATGGCATCAATTGCGTGTTGGTGAAGTACCGTGTACCCCGCCGCGAAGGGTTGGAGAAGCATGAGGCTCCTTTGCAGGACTTGCAGCGCACCATTGCGTACACTCGCTCTCATGCTGCCGAGTGGGGCATTGACCCTGGAAAAATCGGGGTGTTGGGTTTCTCTGCCGGTGCGCACCTATCGGCCATGGCCAGCACGGCGTATCGAACACGTACCTATCCGGCGGTTGATAGTTTCGATGAGGTAAGTCTTCGCCCAGATTTCTGTATCCTCGTTTACCCGGCTTATCTATCGGATGATAATTTTTCCATTTCGCCTGAGCTGCAGGTCGATGTCGATACGCCTCCCACGCTTCTAATCCAGACGCAAGACGACAGCAGCCATATCAACAGCAGCCTGTTTTACTTCTATGCACTTAAGGAGGCCAAGGTGCCGACCGGGATGCATATCTATCCATCGGGCGGGCATGGGTACGGGCTTCGTAACACGGGACATACCGTGAACGAGTGGCCTTACCGGGTACTCGCTTGGTTAAGGGATATGGGGGTGTTGGAGTAGTAGCGGTTTCTTGAAAGTTTCGGCATACCAGGGATCACCTCGAAGGTGTATCCCTCTCTTTGCAACCATTCGACAGATCGGGGTAATGCGAACTTCATGTTCTTCTCTGCTTTTAGGGAGTCGTGGAACACGATGATAGAACCATCGCGCGTGTACCTTTTCACGTTATCCAATACCTGTTCGGGCGATAGTTTCGCGTTGTAGTCGCGTGTCACCACATCCCACATTACCACTTTGTATCCCTTTCGCTTGAGAAGCTGCGGCTGCGGGAAGATCATGTGGCCATGCGGTGGGCGGAAAAGATTGGAGGCGATTAAGTGGCCTGCTTCAAGGGTGTCTTCCACGAATCGATTGGATGTGGTTAGCCATCCCTGCAAGTGATGGAAGGTATGGTTCCCCACTTGGTGACCACTTTCAAGGATCTTTTCGTAAAGGTAGGTATGTTTGCGCACGTTATCACCTACGCAGAAAAAGGTGGCCTTCACGTTGTATCTGTCCAGCATGTCCAGCACCCAAGGTGTAACCTCGGGGATGGGGCCATCGTCGAAGGTTAGGTATACCGTCTTTTGGTGAGGCTTTTTCATGCGCCAGAGGGCGTTGGTATAGAGTAACCTGTATAGCAAAGGGGGTCGTTCGATAATCATACGCATATCGATTTCTTATTCAGCCGAGCCACTGTACTGTTCCAGCAGGCGAGGGCTGAACTGTTGCATCATCCCCAGCGTTTTTTGCATAATGGCCTCTTCGGTAGCCCTACCTATCGAGTCGTTGGGTTGGGTCGAGTAGTATCCTTGAACAGAACCGTCGGTTACCTCTTTCAAGACCAGATCGCCCAAATAGGGAACCCCTGTGGTGTAGAACCTATAGGCGTGTTGCAACAGCTCGTCGGTTATCACGATGTACTTCTCCTTGTCGTGTTGCTGGTATACCCGCGTGATGAACATCAAGGGGTTGATGTTATTGTAAATCACGTCGGTCATCGTGTTTGATAATTGAGCGGGCTTTAACCGTGAAAACCAGTTCAGGTTGGCATCTATTCGCCCCTTGATGGTTCCGATCAAGGTCTCTGCTTTTCCCTTTTCGCCCAGTCGGTAGTAGGCTTGTGCGAACATTATCCCGTCGCTCCCGTACGGTACGGTTGAATCAGGAACGATTTCAGTTACCTTGTCGAGGGCAGTCAGTGCTTTCTTGTTTTCACCCGCTTCCACTAGCGCATTCACCAGTTGCGAGTAGTATAGGCGGAAGGTGGAAAGCATCCTCCTACAGGTCTCATCTAGATATATATCGGGGTCCTCTTCCAGCCCGCCCCACCGAAACTTGTTCACCATGTTGTCGTAGGCGGCGTTGATGTTTACCCCACCGTATAGCGGTGTTCCCGGGACCACCTGGTAGGAGAGCCCGTTTAGTGAGAAGTTGGTGTTTTGTAGGTTCATGTAGAGCGATGGCGTGATGGTGGTCGCGAAATGAACGTCGCGCTCCCAGTTCTCATCGTTTATGTTGTTCAGTATCTCCATGAGCATCAGCTCTTGACGATAGATGGCCTGTTTGCCCGCCAGGTTGATATGCATCCGGTCTGACGGTGAAGCGGCCAACCGTGCCCAGTCTACCTTTGTTGAGTCGACCTCTAACCTTAGCAGATTAGATGGTATCACCTGCGTTTCACCGGTGGTAAAGGGATTTTTTGGTCTGTACTCCCCGGTACGGAGTTGTTCCATGATCCGCTTTAGCGAGATGGTGTCTTGGTATGCGCTTGCGTCGAAGTAACTCCCGTAACTGATGGGCGGTATATTGTTCTGCCGCAGCACATCTTCAATCTCCTTACGGGTGATGACAAACGCTGCGGTACCTGCCTCACCTGAGTATTGCGGACGCTCCCACTTTATGGGCAGAGGGGTTGATTCGTATGCCTGCCGCAGCAGTTGGTCCACGTACCACTCTGTTTGAAGGAAACTGAGGTTGGTCACCCGCGCGTCGGTGCGGAAGCCTTCAGTCTCCTGTACGTACCAGAGCGGGTAGGTGTCGTTATCGCCGTTGGTAAAGATAATCCCGTCTTCACCAACGCACACCAGGTAGTTCATACCGGTGTCTCTTGCCAGGGTGCGTCCTGACCGGTCGTGATCATCCCAGGTCTGGGAAACCATTTGTAGGGGCACGAAGAGACAAGCCGCCGTGGCCAGGGACGTGGCGATGGTGGTGTTCTTGATTCGTTCCCTCAGAAAGAGGCTGATGCCGGCAACGCCCATTCCTATCCAGATGGCGAAGGCGTAGAATGAGCCAGCGTACGCGTAGTCCCTCTCACGCGGTTCGAACGGTGTTTGGTTGAGGTAGAGGATGATGGCCAGACCCGTCATGAAGAAGAGCATGAAGACGATAAGGAAGCTCTGTAGTCCCCGCTCTTTTAGCTTCAGCTGGTAAAGGATCCCGATGATCCCGAGGAGTAGTGGCAGCATGTAAAACTTGTTGCGCCCTTTGTTATCGGCTATATCGGGGGCGATTTCGTCCTGTGGCCCCAGTCCCAGCACATGTTCATCGATCACGGGGATGCCGGTGATCCAGTTACCGGAGGTAATCCCGCCATCGGCTTGAATGTCGTTTTGCCTGCCCGAGAAGTTCCACATGAAGTAGCGCCAGTACATGAAGTTGATTTGGTAGTTAACCATGAACTTCAGGTTTTGCCAGAGGGTGGGTTTTTTGTTTTGGTCGGTCACCCCTCCCCACCGCTCGTACCCCCGGATATGGTTCACGAACGATGGGTTGTTGCTGGTCGAGTGCATTCTGGGGAACAGCATCGTGTGGGTGTATTTGTAGATGGGAGAAGTAACCTTCTCGTATCGGTCTTTCTCGTCCGGGCTATTCTTTATCACCCGTTGATAAGAGGTTCGTTCCCCTTTCGTGAGGGCTACCCCGTTACCATCTCGTTCGATGCGCGAAGCGTAGGTGGAGCCGTGGATGAGCGGTGTTTGCCCGTATTGCTCACGGTTCAGGAAGCTGGCCAGCGAGAAGATGTCTTCCGGTGAGTTCAGATCGAGTGGAGGATTGGCACTGGAGCGAATGGGAATGATCGCGTAAGCCGAGAAGCCCACCAGAATGACCATTAACATCGACATCGAGAGGTGGATGAACTGGTTGTTCAGTTTTTTATACTTGAACGTGAAGTATGCGCCAGCGGCTACAAGGATGGCCCACAGCCAAGCGCTGTTCCCGATGAAGAGTATGCCCGTTAACCCGAGACTGATGAAGAAGGGAATTCGCGACCGCAACTCCTCTCCTCGCTTGGAAAGAGTTTCGAAGAGCCCCCACGCGAGACTCGTTATTAACAGTACAAGGTACACTAAGACACCGCTATTGTACGAGAGGCCCAACGTGTTTACGAAAAAGAGCTCGAACCAACCGCCCACCTTGGTGAAACCTGGGATGATACCCCACAGCACCACGATGATTATCGCGAAGGCGGTAAGTAATGCCAGTAAAACCCCTTTTAGCGTTGGCGCATCGTTCCTCTTGAAGTAGTAGACTAAAACGATGGCCGGTATGCATAGTAAGTTCAGCAGGTGTACACCTATCGATAACCCTATGACGTAGGCGATCAATACCAGCCACTTGCTGGAGTGAGGTTTATGCGCGTTATCCTCCCACTTGAGGATTAGCCAGAAGACCAGGGCAGTCAGCATAGAGGAAAAGGCGTATACTTCGCCCTCTACGGCCGAGAACCAGAACGTGTCGGAGAAGGTGTAGGCTAACGCTCCCACGACCCCACTACCGATAACCGCGATAGTTTGCCCTACGTTTAGCTCAGCTTCATCTTTCCGTAAAACCAGTTTACGCGTTAGGTGGGTGATGGTCCAAAAGAGAAACAGGATGGTGAAAGCGCTCATTAGCGCCGACATGCTGTTAACCATTTTGGCTACTTGAGACGGATCTTGCGCCAGTTGCGAGAAGAAATTTCCTACCAACATGAATATGGGAGCCCCTGGGGGGTGACCCACTTCCAGCTTGTTGGCCTGGGTGATGAATTCGCCGCAATCCCAGAAGCTGGCAGTTGGTTCAATGGTGAGGAGGTAGACAGCAGCTGCCACGGCAAACACGGTCCACCCCGTGATGTTATTGATTAACTTGTATTTGGTCATTTTTTAAGTTAAGTTTGTATTGTAGGGTAATACCCCTGAATGCAACTGGTTTAATTGCAAAATCGGGGCAAAGATACGGAAATCTCCTTACACTGGCTGAGTAAAAAGAACCCATTTGCGGGCAATGTTATTAAAAAACGTGAAATGGTAATTGTAAAATGTTGAACGTTGAGGTTGACTTTAGGGGGAATGCGTGATGATGGGGGAAGAGATAAAAATTGAAGTTATTTCAGGGCGAATAACCTAAACGTTTGGGTTTTCCTACTATGTAGATCATGAAAATAGACTGAACGTAATAAAAAAAAACCTAATAAAGGCAAAAAATGCAAGGATGTGTTTTATAACATGTTTTTGTTAATTGCTCTGTTTATCAAAATATTAAAGTTTTATTTAGGTGCTTTTTGTTCACTTGTTATCTAAAAAAAGATGAAGAAGATTTGCATGTGAAATAATAAAAAGTTTACTTTGGTAGTCAGTAGAATAAAGATTAATCATTAGAAGGTCGTTTTCGTGCCTGTTGAAAGGGTTTACACGAAGGTTTACATGATTCGGTTGGGTATCGTTTACTGGTTATAGGTGGTTTTACAAAACGGGCGAAAGAGTAGTTAATGAGCGAAAACGTGCTGGAAAGTCAGGTAAATTACGAACAAAACTGAAAAGTAGCAATGGAGAAAAATAATTTATTCGCAAGAACAAGTGTTATATTGTTCGCGGCCTTACTATTTTTCACGTTCAATTCATTTTCACAATCGCTTCCAGAGGAATTGGAAATATCGGTAACGCCGGAGGAATCGGTGATACCGGCTAAATCCCGATCGGAAGTGGCTTATAAGCAGCTGCATAGCTCGAGCTTCAGTAATGAGAACGGCTTGTTTGCCGATGGTCTGAAGCTCAAGATGAATTTGTCGGTGCTTGAAGAAGTGGAAGGACAGCGAGAGGAGTTTGACCCCGCCGAAATTCCTGCTGACGATATCTACGGTGGAATGTGGGGCAATCGACACGTCAACATTTACGGTAGCCTGGAAAACGTCCCCGACACGTTTATGGTCGATTTGGAAAACTTCACCATGCCGGTGGATGGCTACATGACTTCTAATTTCGGGCGAAGAGGGAGCCGCCGTTACCATTACGGCATCGACCTTAAGGCTCATACGGGTGACACCATCTACGCCGCATTTGATGGTAAAGTCCGGGTTAAGCAGTATGAAAGGAGGGGATACGGTTACTACTTGGTGATTCGCCACGTGAATGGGTTGGAAACCGTTTACGGGCACCTTTCGAAGTTCTTGGTTGACGAGAATGACTTCGTCCTTTCGGGACAGGCAATTGGTTTGGCTGGCAATACTGGTCGATCGTATGGATCGCATCTTCATTTCGAAACCCGCTTCCTCGGCAAACCCATTAACCCGAACTTTATCATCGACTTTGAAAACAAAGTTACCCACCGTGATGAGTACTTGGTGACCAACTCCAGCTACCGGAAGACGAACACCAGTAGCCGCGTGGTGGTTTCTAGCAGATCGGCCAACGGGAATAGCGGCAGCGGCGTGGCATCAAGCGGTACGGCATCATCCGAAAACACCAACAAATTCGTCTCGGGCGAGGTGAACTACCACCGGATACAGAGCGGTGATACCCTGGGTGCCATCGCGAAGCGTTACGGGACGACGGTTGGTGAGTTGTGCCGTTTGAACAACATCACCTCACGTACCGTGTTGAGGATAGGTAGAACCATTCGGGTCTCGTGAACGTGAACATGTGAATAGACCCTAGCGTTTACAATAGAAATAGAACGAAAGTGATAGATAGATAGTGATTCACGTTATAGAAAAGGTACAAGAGTGTAAACTTGTACCTTTTTTTTGTATCTTTGCCCGAATTCAAGAAGAGACAAAGCCAACTATGGAGAGTACAAATACCCAGTTTGACGAGGTGATTCGCTTGTGTCGCGAGGTTTACCAGCAGAAATTGCATGACTACGGTGCCTCGTGGCGCATTCTTCGTCCCGAATCGGTTACCGATCAGATTTTTATCAAGGCCAACCGGATACGCTCTCTGGAGATGAAAAAGGAGAGCCGGGTGGGAGAGGGAATTGTCCCCGAGTTCATGGCTATCGTCAATTACGGTATTATCGGGTTGATTCAACTGACGCTTGGCTATGCCGATGGAGTGGATATTTCCCCTGAGGAGGCGATGAGGTTGTACGATCAGCATGTGTCAGAAACTAAGGAATTGATGCTCGATAAGAACCACGATTACGACGAGGCGTGGCGAAGTATGCGGGTTAGCTCGTACACTGATATCATCTTGATGAAGATTTACCGTGCGAAGGAGATCGAGGAGTTGGGTGGACAAACGCTTGCATCTGAGGGTGTGGATGCCAACTACAAGGATATGATTAATTACGCGATTTTCGCGTTGATCCAATTAAGGTTTGGGGAGGTTAGCAGTGAATAATTATCGATGATTGTTCATTGACGGTTGGTGATTGGTGATTGGTGAGTAATGAGCGATGGATGATTCAAGGGGCAAGATAGTCGGTTTTCTGGTGGAATGTACCCGCCTGCTTGTTGGTGTTACGTTTCTCTTTTCCGGTTTCGTGAAGGCGATAGACCCCTCTGGTTTCGCTTACAAGATAGAGGATTACCTGATTGCGTTCCAACTCGTGGAGCTGTTCCCGTTGGCCCTGCCGGCGGCTTTGCTCATGGTGGTTGCCGAGTTTGCCTTGGGTGTAACGCTGCTGCTGGGAGTTTACAGGAGGTGGACGCTTAGGCTTATCGGGTTGTTTATGCTCTTCTATACCCCTCTTACGCTATGGATCGCGCTCACTAACCCGGTGGAGGATTGCGGGTGCTTTGGCGATGCGTTCGTCATCAGCAACTGGCAGACTTTTTACAAAAACCTGTTGCTTCTGCTGGGTACGCTCTTTTTGTTGCTGAACTGGAGGAGGATGAAGCCGTTGTTTTCGTGTAAAACGGCTCCGCTGGCGGTGATATTTACCATTGTTTACGGATTTCTTTTCTCACTCTACAACCTGTTTCTCTGCCCGATCATGGATTTCAGGCCCTACCACGTGGGTGCCAATATCCCGGGACAGATGCAGGTGGACCCGGAAAAGGGTGACCTGCTGGAAACCATTTTTATTTACAGTAAGGAGGGGGTAGAGCGGGAGTTCACCGAGGAGAACCTCCCGTGGGAGGATAGCACGTGGACTTATGTTGATGCGCAAACGCGGTTAGTGCGGGAGGGTGAGAAGCCGGCGATCGAGGATTTTGCCCTTGCTGCTATCTATCGCGACGATTCGGATGGTGAGTGGTATGCCGGTGGAGATGTGACCGACTTGATCCTGTCGGAACCCTCCTACCAACTCTTGATGATCGCCTACTCGCTGGAGGGGGTGCATGAGGGGCGTTTGGACCGTTTTATCGCGGCACAGAGCTACGCGGAAGCGCATGGTTACCCGTTTTACCTGTTAACTGCTTCTTCGCCGCAAGAGGTGGGCAACTGGGAGAGGCGACATCAGACCTGTTTTCAGTTCATACAGGCCGATGAACGGGAGCTGAAAACGATGATTCGCTCGCAGCCCGGGCTGATGTTGCTGAAGGGGGGGGTGCTTATCAACAAGTGGGGCTATCTTGGGGTTCCCCGTTTCAACGAGGTGAAAACCCCTTTGATCGACTCTCAACTGGTCTCCCCGCCGGATCGAAAGCGAGCCGAAGCCGGTCGTTTAGGTATAACGGCGCTGCTGTTCGTAGTGCCGCTGCTCTTGTTGAAAGGGAGAGAGCGTCGTTTTTAAAAGAATTAATCGATTTAATTGAACTGTATATGAGAAAGAAGATTGTAGCGGGCAACTGGAAGATGAATATGAGCCTGCAAGAGGGATTGGAGTTAGCGAAAGGGTTAGACAAAGTGCTGAAGGGTAAAACCGTGCATTGCGACGTGGTGATCGGTACCCCGTTCATCCATCTCGCTAGCGTGGTGGCAGCCATTGACACGAGCAAGATTGGTGTGGCTGCCCAGAACTGCGCAGATAAGGAGTCGGGTGCCTACACCGGGGAGGTATCGGCCTCGATGGTGGCTTCCACTGGTGCCAAGTACGTGATCCTGGGGCACAGCGAGCGCCGTGCCTATTACGGGGAGACTCCTGAGATACTTAAGGAGAAGGTGAAGCTGGCGTTGGCCAACGGGCTTACCCCCATCTTCTGCATCGGTGAGGTGTTGGAGGAGAGGGAAGCCAACAAGCACTTCGACGTGGTGAAAACGCAGTTGCAGGCCTCGTTGTTTGAATTTTCGGCAGAAGATTTCGCGAAGATCGTGTTGGCTTACGAGCCGGTTTGGGCCATCGGAACCGGGAAGACGGCGACACCTGCCCAAGCTCAGGAGATGCACGCGTTTATCCGGGAGACCTTGATCGAAAAATATGGGAAGGAAGTTGCCGATGAGACCTCTATCCTGTACGGGGGGAGCGTAAACGCCGGAAACGCGAAGGAACTCTTCTCGAACGTTGACGTGGATGGTGGGCTGATTGGCGGTGCTTCGCTCGGGGTGGATAAGTTCCTGCCCATTGTCGAGGCGTTTTAACGTGTTGACAGGTTGTTCAACGAAACTTCTTTTTCAATGAAAACTCTTTTTCCATCCTGCTTCCTCTTGATGGTTTGTATCTTGCTGTTAGGTGCAGCGCTGACGAGTACTGTGTACGCCCAGTCACCACAAAAACAGCGGAACGAGATACTGAAGGAGTTAAATGCCAGTACCTCTGGTCAGGGGAGGGTAACGGTATACGAGGATGAAAGTATCCAGCACGTGTTGGGTCGTCCCATGTCACCTGCCCGCACGGTCTATACCTCGGCCGATGGGACCGTTCAGTTCCACCGCCTACGGGGCTTTAAGGTCCAAGCGTTTTCGGGGAATAATCAACGCACCTCGAAAGATGAGGCGCACCGGAAACAGGCGCAGATTAACGCGGCGTTCCCAGAACACGAGACGGTGGTTCTGTTCGAATCCCCGTTCTGGCGCTTACGCGTAGGCAATTTCGCTACCCGCGAAGAGGCAGAAGAGTCCATGCAGGAATTCAGGAAAAGGTTCCCATCGTTTGGCAAGGAGATGTTTATCGTGGTAGATGAGGTGAAGATACCGATTAATCAGGCAGAATAGACAAACAGATGTCCTCCGAAGAGATAGAAAAAAGCAGGTCGGTTATCTCGGATCATACGCGGGATATCCTTGCGCTCTTGGGTGAAGACCCCGGCAGGGAGGGGTTGTTAAAGACCCCGGAACGAGTAGCCAAGGCGATGCAGTATCTTACCACGGGTTATTGGCAAGATCCGGAGGGGATCCTCCGTTCCGCCCTGTTCAAGGAGAATTACCGGCAGATGGTAATCGTGAAGGATATTGATCTCTTCTCGTTGTGCGAACACCACATGTTGCCCTTTTTTGGCAAAGCACATGTGGCCTATATTCCCGATGGCTATATCACGGGGCTGAGCAAGATTGCCCGCGTGGTGGATGTGTTCGCACGGCGGTTGCAGGTGCAGGAACGCCTCACCACCCAGATTAAGGAGTGCATCCAGAAGGCTTTGAGGCCCATGGGCGTGATGGTAGTGATAGAGGCGCAGCACATGTGCATGCAGATGCGGGGTGTGGAGAAGCAAAACTCCATTACCACCACTTCCGATTTCACTGGCGTTTTCCGGGAACAAAAAACGAGGGAAGAGTTTATCGCGCTGATCAGGTGAATGGTTACTCTTTCTTTTTCGCTGCCCGTTTGCGGTCGATTTCATTTAAAAAGATCTTCCGTAGGCGCATGTGAAGGGGCGTCACTTCAACGTACTCGTCTTCCTTGATGTATTCCAGCGCCTCTTCTAAGCTGAAGAGGACAGGTGGTGCCAGCTGAACCTTGTCGTCACTCCCAGCCGCACGCACGTTGGTTAACTTTTTCGACTTGGTAACGTTGACCACGAGGTCGCCCTCCTTGTTGTGCTCGCCGATAACTTGCCCCTCGTACACGTGGGTCTGCGGCTCGATAAAGAACCGTCCCCGGTCTTGCAGCTTGTCCAAGGCATACGCGTACGCGTTGCCCGTCTCGCCGGCGATAAGGGAGCCGTTTTGTCGCTTCTCAATCACTCCCTTCCACGGTTGGAACTCGAGGAAGCGATGTGTAACGATGGCTTCGCCGGCAGTGAGGGTGAGCAGGGTGTTGTTAAGTCCGATAATCCCCCTTGATGGTATCACGAATTCCATGTGTACGCGGTTACCTTTACCTTCCATCATGAGCAGTTCACCTTTGCGGCGCGTGACGATATCGATTACCTTACTGGCCGATTCCTCGGGAAGGTTGACCGTGAGTTGCTCTACCGGTTCATGTTTCTCTCCCCCGACCTCCTTGATGATCACCTGGGGTTGACCCACTTGTAGTTCGTACCCTTCGCGGCGCATCGTTTCGATCAGCACCGAGAGGTGCAGTACGCCCCGACCGTACACGGTCCACGAGTCGGCACTATCGGTGTTTTCCACCCGCAACGCCAGGTTCTTATCGAGTTCGCGCATCAACCTGTCATGGATATGGCGGGAGGTAACGTACTTGCCATCCTGCCCGAAGAGGGGGGAGTTATTGATGGTGAAGAGCATCGATAGGGTAGGTTCATCGATGGCGATCGGGTCCAGCGGCTCCGGTTTCTCCAGGTCGCAGATGGTGTTCCCGATATCGAACCCATCAATGCCCACCAACGCGCAGATGTCTCCCGAGGAGGCTTTGTCGACCTTTGTACGACTCAGTCCCTCGAACAGGTTCACCTCTTTCACCCTGATTTTCTTGATGCTGCCATCGCGTTTGCATAGCGCGTAATCCTTGTTGGGCTGAAGGGTGCCGCGATGCACCCGTCCCACGGCAATTCGTCCCACGTAGTTGGAGTAGTCGAGCGAGGTGATCAACATTTGCGTGGTGCCTTCCAGGATTGTCGGCGCTGGAATGTACTTGACGATTGCGTCCAGTAGTGGGATGATATTGCTGGAAGGTTTTTGCCAATCGTCCGACATCCATCCCTGCTTGGCCGAGCCGTATAGCGTGGGGAAGTTGAGTTGCTCCTCGGTAGCATCAAGGTTACACATCAGGTCAAACACCTGTTCCTGTACCTCTTCAGGGCGGCAGTTGGGCTTGTCAACCTTGTTAATCACTAGGACAGGCTTTAACCCGATTTCCAGTGCTTTTTGCAACACGAACCGGGTTTGTGGCATGGGGCCTTCAAATGCGTCCACCACCAATAGGCAGCCGTCGGCCATATTCAATACCCGCTCCACCTCACCGCCGAAGTCGGCGTGTCCCGGCGTATCGATTATATTTATTTTGGTCTGCCCGTATAAGATTGACACGTTCTTAGAAAGGATGGTTATACCACGCTCTCGTTCCAGGTCATTGTTATCGAGGATTAGGTCGTTCGTGGGCTGGCTGTCCCTGAAAAGGTTTCCTGCCATCAACATTTTATCTACCAGCGTGGTTTTTCCATGATCCACGTGGGCGATGATGGCAATGTTTCGAATATCTTGCTGCATGTAAAACAATCTTTTAAGGGCGCAAAAGTACATGAAAAAACAATTTTGTCCAAGCGTGTAAGCTGAAAATCAAGAAAAATTGATAGAGGAAGATAGGGCTGTTCAAAGTAAAAATATTTGCGAATTAAGCGGAAATGTTTTTTATTTGTGTTGTTCTACGTGATCATTAGAAAGTTGGCCCATGCCTGGTGTCTCGTGGCAATTAATCGGGATAATCGTGAACGTGATTTAAATAAAATACAACATGAAACCGAGATGTTTGAATGATTATTTTCAACATCAAAGGTTCACAAAATTAGACTATTCCTCGCCATGGCATTGTCCAAGTGAACTTGTCCAATGCCCATTTGGCTTAACGGAATAGTTCCATACACCGAAATGTAAAAGAATAAAATAATCGTATGAAACCGACATGATTAAAATAATCATTAAACACACATGAAAATGATTATTTTGAACATCAAAGGTTCCATACACCGAAATGTAAAAG
>JAPXNA010000023.1:0-44094 GCA_033808735.1 Fermentimonas sp. | reverse complement strand
TGTTTAACGCCTGGATTATTTCCATGGTATCACGTAATTCCCGGGCGGTTTCAAGGCCATCCATCCCCCTATCGATCGCTTCATCAAAGCGGGCATCCCGACGGTACAACCTGCTCAGTTCCCTTTGCGCGACCACTACCCCTACCTTGTTCTCTTCGGCAATGAACCTGTTTAAAACCTGTTCGAGGGAATCGATGGTGTGGTTTGCATAAACGATACTATCCACGTACTCTTTTTTTACCCGGGTGTACGCGGGCTCCTGGTGATGACGCTGACACGATACCTGCGAGGTTACAAGTAAAACAGATAAAAGTATTAGACATAAAGGAATAGGCTTCAAAAGAGGCTTTGTTTTCAATAAAAACAAAGTGAATACTTTTGAAAATATTCCTCTTTTTTTCCTCCACGTGTTTTTCATACGATTATTTTATCTTTTTTGTTTCGTTGTATGGAACCTTTGATGTTCAAAATAATCATTCACTAAAGTTAGACTATTTCTCGCCACGGCATAGTCCAAGTGAACTTGTCCTCTGCTCATTTGGCTTAACGGAATAGTTCATAAATTAGACATTTTCTCGCAATGGCATAGTCAAATAAATTTGACATCTGCCCACATTGCTTATCGAAAATGTTCACTAAAGTTAGACTATTCCTCGCCATGGCATAGTCCAAGCAAGCTTGTCCTCTGCTCATTTGGCTTAACGGAATAGTTCATAAATTAGACATTTTCTCGCAATGGCATAGTCAAATAAATTTGACATCTGCCCACATTGCTTATCGAAAATGTTCACTGAAGTTAGACTATTCCTCGCCATGGCATAGTCCAAGCAAGCTTGTCCTCTGCTCATTTGGCTTAACAGAATAGTTGGATTTAATTGATTAACTATAGTTGTCATTTTTTCTATCTGAAAGTTATTTGTTTCATGGTAAAAAAAACAGCATTAGCAATATTAACAACGTATCTATTATTTCTGGTAAAATTAGTATAAAGTGTAAAAATAAAAAAGAGGAGCAGTGGTCTATTTTGTATGTTTGCGCGAAATAGACCAATAATTACACCATTTGCCGGAATAGAGGATGAATTTCCGTGGATTTGTTATTTTAAATGCGGACGCATTTGCGGAACAGGAATTTTTCACTAATTTTGAACGTTGACAAGCATTGACAGCGGATTCATATCGGCGTGTCTGGTTCGTATTATTTCGTTACTGTTGATATTTATGTGGCCTGACTTATTTTCATCAGTATATTTTATCGCGGGTATAGTGCTCACCATATTAGGTGTTGTGCTAATTGGTTTCCGCATCAGGGTGGAGCAGAGAACGTTTAATTTGCGTCTTTCAAGAGGATTTATTACAGGTGCTTATTTCATGCTGGCAATCTCCCTTTTTTTATCCTTCTTTTACGCGGAGAACAGTGATTCAAGGCATATTGAAATTATTACTCCTGCCGTATCAGCCCTTCAATCGATGTTCTTTACCTATACGTTGCTTTCTATTCTACAACCCACCTATGTGACCCGTCGACAAATTCTATGGCACATAACGATTATATCCGGGACGATTATACTCTATTTGGCAACAGCGTTATCCATAGAAAATTACCGCTTAGTTGTGAACATTGGTGTACTCTCTTATATATGCCTGCTCTTTTTTTATACCCGTCTTTTTATTAAGAAGTACGCGCTGAGTCTCAGGCAATTGGAGGATTATTATGACGAGGATGAGCAGGGACGACTCAGTTGGGTGAAAACCAGTTTTTTTGCTGCCCTTTCGATAGGCGTAATAGCTTCCGTTTCTGCCTATTTCCCAATTTGGATAGATTACTGGTTCGTGATCTCATACCTTGTTTTTTATACCTGGTTTGTAATTCGCTTTTCCAATTATGTGACAAAAATTGACTTCTATCTTTCGGCGACAATCAGCAAACCGGAACAAGTTTCCACTATAACCCGCGGACCGGAACAACTTCCATCTGAAAGTCCCACCGAAAATGATTCCACCAAAGAAGATAAATTAAAGAATTCGCTTGAACAGTGGGTTTTGGATGGAGGATATATGAGAGGAGACATCAGTACCGAAGAAATAGCCGACTTATTGGGTACTAACCTGCTATTTTTTCGCAGCTATTTTCGTAAAAGCATGTCGTGTGATTTTCGCACCTGGCGTATTCAATTGCGCATTCGTAAAGCACAAGAACTTATTGCTGATTATCCCGAAGTTTCACTTAACCAAATAGCTCAACAGGTAGGGTTTGCCTCACGGAGTAACTTTTACCTGTACTTTAAGAGAATAACGGGGCAGTCACCCACTGAGTATCGCGACCAAATAGTTGCCAGTAAGTGATTTTAGAAGGTTTTGTAGAATTCAATCCTATACTTGGTGGGCGTGTATCCCGTTATTCTCTTGAACTGACGGTTAAAGTTTGAGATGTTGTTATATCCAACCTCGTAGCAAATTTGAGTGATCGTCAGCTTCCTTTCCAATAATAACTTGCAGGCGTAAGTGATGCGCAATTCGTTGATGTATTGGAAACAGGTTTTGCTGGTTTTCTCCAAAAAATAGCGGCAAAATGCGCTTTCATTCATACCGGCGATATTGGCGACCTCTTTCAACGAAATATCACGCGTGTATTCTCGGTGCAAAAAAGCCTTAACCTTTACCACGCGCGGGTCATCATCGCGGGAGGTATTCATGTTCTCTTCGCTTTCATCGCTTAACAGCCTCTTGTCCTTTGATTTGCTCATCAAGGAAAGTATAGTAATGGTATCCAAAAGTAGTTCTAACCCCGTTAAATGCAGCGCTTTGGTGATTTTTTCCCGTATGACCCCGTTCGCATTCTTAAAGAAGTAGACCCCATATTGAGCCTCTTCCAGTAGCTTCTTGATGTGTGAAAATTCGGGGTATTGATGCAGTGAGTGATGAAAAAAATCTTTGGTGAATTGAAGCGTAATGGCATGAACCCGTTTCTCCGGGTCATTTTGATAATATTGGATGTCGTTTCGGTACATGTGGGGGACGCTACTACCCAATAGCACCAGGTCGCCATCCGAGAACGACTCAATATTGTTACCCACGAAACGGGTGCCGGTACTCTTCAGAACGTACACGATCTCGTACTCTTCGTGAAAATGCCAGGGGAATTTGAAATAGTCGTAATCGCACCACTTGATCTTAATGGGCGACCCGCTACTTAGATTCAGTTTTTCATGCATGATTTTCGCCATGGTTCCTCCTTCTTTATTGCAAATATAATATCATTAATTGTAAATAATTGACTTGACAATCACGAAAAATTGTAAATAACTTTGTAAAGAACGAAAAGTTTTAGACTGTCGACTTTAAAAGATGATTTGATCATGTTGATGGAAAGGACGTGGAGGTGGTTTGGAAAGGAGGATTCAGTGCGTCTCTCTTTCTTGAAACAGATGGGTGTCGAGGGGGTGGTTACCTCATTACACCACAAGAAGCCTGGCGTAACATGGCCAATCGACGAGATCAAGGAGGTTAGGGACGAGATTGAGAGAAAGGGTTTGCGATGGAGCGTGGTGGAGAGCTTGCCCGTGTCGGAAGATATTAAGTTAGGCAACGAGAAGTGCACCACCCATATAGAGAATTACAAGCAATCGATTGTTAACCTGGCTGAGTGCGGCGTTACGACCATTTGTTACAACTTCATGCCGGTGCTGGATTGGGTGAGGACAGACCTCGCCTACATGGATGCCGACGGTACCGAAACGATGTTGTATGATCATACCACTTTCGCGCTGTTCGATCTGTTTTTGCTGGAGAGGGAGGATGCGGCGGGTGATTACCATGACTCTACTCGTGAAGCTGCGCGAGTGCTGTTTGATTCGATGAGCGAATGGGAGAGGGAGCAGCTAGCCCATACCCTTGTCATTGTAACCCAAGGATTCATTAACAGTGCTGTTGAGGAGTCCGGTGACTACATGGAGCGGTTTCGTCGTTCCCTTGAACAGTATAAGGGGATGGATGCGGCAACCTACAGGGAAAACTTGTGTTATTTTTTGGATGAAGTGGTACCGGTCGCGGAAGAACAGGGGGTTCGGCTCTCTATTCATCCCGATGATCCCCCTTTTCCGGTATTGGGATTGCCACGAATTGCCAGTACCCTTGACGACTTCCAGTGGATTTTTTCGCGAAACGACTCCTTGGCGAACGGTCTTACCTTATGCACTGGTTCGTTAGCTGCCAGTAGAGATAACGATGTGGTTCGGTTCGTCGAAGCGTTCGGGAAGCGCATCCATTTTGCGCACCTTAGAAACCTTCGCCATTTGGACGACAACCGTTTTTATGAATCGGGTCACCTGGACGGGGATATAGATATCTGCCGGGTTGTTGAAGCGCTTTTAAAAGAGCAATACCGAAGAGTAGCAGAGGGACGAAATGACGCGAGGATTCCGTTTAGACCCGATCACGGGAAAAAAATGGCGGACGATTTCCAACGGAAAGCCAATCCCGGCTACCCTCTTGCCGGACGATTAAGGGGGTTGTCAGAGATCCATGGAGTGCAAACGGCGATTAACTATATGTTGGAAAAGCGTGAGCCGTGAAGGATAGCTGATGAAAGGTAAAAAATGTCAAGATGAAAAAAATGAGTAAAAGCATGTTTGATGTAACTGGAAAAGTAGCGGTGGTAACCGGTGCAAGTGGGGTGTTGGGAGGCAGTATTGCATGGTCGCTTATGAAGGCGGGTGTGAAAGTGGTGGCCCTTGGGCGAACGAAGAGTAAAGTCGAAGAGCGTCTAATAGAGCTAAAAGAGATTCATCCTGACGTTATGGGGGTCACCTGCAACGTGTTGGATGTTGATGCTCTGCGCGAAGCGCGAGAAGAGATTCTAGAGAGATGGGGAAGGATTGATATCCTTATCAACTGTGCGGGGGGCAACACGTCCGGTGGTACCTTGCCCGATGAGAAAAACGTGTTCGACATGCAGTTTGACGATTGGAATGAGGTCGTTCGTTTGAACCTTAACGGCACGGTTTACCCGTCGCTTGTTTTTGGAGAGGTGATGGGACAGCAAAACGAGGGTGTAATCATCAATGTAACGTCTATGGCCGCGTATTCAGCGATAACCCGTGTACCCGGTTACTCGGCGGCGAAAGCGGCCGTTGGGAATTTCACCCAATGGATGGCGATGGAGGTGGCGCAGAAATTCAGCGATAAAATCAGGGTCAACGCGATTGCCCCCGGCTTCTTTATCGGGAATCAAAATCGGGCTGTCCTTATAAACCCCGATGGATCGTTGACAGAGCGAAGCCGGAAAGTAATCGCGAAAACACCGATGAAGCGATTCGGTGATATCACGGAGCTCGATGGGGTAGTGCAGTTTCTCTGCTCGCCCGCGGCAAGCTTTATCACGGGGGCTATCATACCGGTAGATGGGGGGTTCAGTTGCTACAGCGGGGTTTAAACACCCATGCCAATCGTTCTGCAAAATAAGTATATACTTATGCAAATACAATATTTTTATTTAACATTGTCTTTCTTTTATTTTGTAAAAATGTTAACAACACACTTGAATTAAGACACGGTGCAAGTGATGAATTACTATTAAATTAGTCCAAAATGAAAACACGGGCATTTTTTCTGTTTTTTTGTATTCCCATGCTCTTTCCTGTAAGGGGGGACGAAATAGGGAGATTTACCGTTCAACTGGAAGCGATGCATAAGGATATACCGGTTGCCATTTCTCTCGACCAATTTTCCTATAATACCGATAAGGGGAGTATAGCCCTGTTTGAGGTAACAGGTGCAGGAGAAACGTTTGTATCGAGTCAGGTTGAAGCGGGTTACAATGCCCGTGTTTGGTTCATCCCCGGCCCTTCTGAGCAGTCGCTCCGTTCCTTTGTATTAAAATACCGGAACGATGAAACAAATGTACCCCCGGCAGCTTTGACGATCGAGAGGGATGAGAAAGACCTTATGATCAAACAGGGTGAATCACCGGTTCTGAAGTACAGGTACGGGGAAACCTATCCACCGGAAGGGGTGAATCCGCTTTTTAAGCGCTCCGGGTTTGTTCACCCGCTATGGTCGCCAGGCGGCGAAGTGCTGACCCGAATTCAACCGCCCGATCACTATCACCATTACGGTATTTGGGGACCTTGGACGATGACTCGGGTAGAGGGCAGAAAGGTGGATTTTTGGAACCTTGCCTCCGGGGAGGGGACCGTTACCTTTTCCAAATTTTTGTCGGAAGTATCAGGTCCCGTGTACGCGGGCTTTCAGGCCCTTCAGGAACACATCGATTTTGGCGGCAAAGGTTTTGACCAAACCGCGATCAATGAAATATTGGATATTCGGGTTTGGAACGCGGGCGATAACGTGTGGATCATCGATTATACATCCACGATGACTACCCCCTTGAATGATGGAATCCTGTTGGAAGCGTATCGTTACGGGGGTGGGATTGGATTCAGGGCCATAGAAAAATGGACCAGTAGTAATTCCACGGTGTTGACATCGGAGGGGAAAAGCCGACTCGATGCGGACGGGAGCAGGGCGCGGTGGTGTTTAGTGGAAGGGGAAACCGATGCGGCTCAGGGCAGATCGGGAATCTTGTTCTTAAGTCATCCCGCTAACCGGATGCATCCGGAGCCGATGCGTGTGTGGCCGATTGACGCTAACGAGGGTAGGGGAGACCTTTTCTTTGAATTTACCCCTATCAGGTATGAGGCTTGGGAATTGCACCCGTTTAAACAATATACTTTGCGGTATCGTATGGTGGTATTTGATGGTGAAATGGAACCGGAGATGGCCGAACGATACTGGTATAGCTTTGCTACACAACCGAAGGTCGAAATCAATTAATAAATTAAACTGTTATGCTGAAAAAAATTACCACCGGCGCTATTCTGTTCGCCGTGATGACGCTGATCGCTTTACCCCTCTTCGCGCAGGCGCAAGTGACCGCTACAAAAGAGGGCGACAAGATAGCGTGTTATATCAATGGCAACCTTTTCACCCATTACATTATATCGGATTACGAAAAGTACCCCTTTTTCTACCCGGTAAACGGTCCTTCAAACGCTTCCGTGACATCCATGAGAAATGCCAACTACCCGCATCATAGCTCTCTTTTTTTTGGATGTGACAGGTTGAACGGCGGCAATTATTGGCAAGAGGGGTTGGAAAGGGGGCAGATTATCTCCATACGGGCCGATATCATTGAGTCGGGAGGCGATGTAGCTGTTATCGAGAATGAATGCATATGGTGGCGTCCCGGTGCCGATTCGCCAGTGAAAGATAAAAGGAGGATCACCATCTCGGCTCCCTCGCCAACGGTTTATCAGATCGATTTTGATATAACGATGGAAATGCTTGAAGATGTGATTATTCTCAAAACCAATCACTCGTTGTTTAGTGCACGGCTGGCACCGGACCTGACGGTTATTGGAGGGGGTACCATGATCAATGCCGAAGGGGATCAAGGTGAGGAAGCCACGTTTGGGAAACGTTCCCCCTGGATGGATTGTTACGGGGGAAGAATGGGTAAGATTGAAGGGATCGCGATCATGCAGCATCCTTCAAGCGATGGATACCCCGCTCCTTGGTTTACCAGGGATTACGGGTTTTTCTCCCCTACTCCCATGTATTGGCCGGAAAGTGGTGAGCAGATCCAGTTTTCCAAAGGTGAAAAGATTGGCTTAAGGTACCGCGTTCTGGTACATTCGGGAGATCATGTAGAGGCCGACATTGCCGGCCATTTTGAAAATTACAGCTCAACTAAAAAATGAATAGGATGGAACGAAGATCATTTATTAAAAAAGCAGCCCTATCAACCGTTGGGGCTATATCCATTCCCACGATAGTGCCCGCGTCCCTGTTCGGGGAAAATGCGCCGAGCAATAAGATACAGATCGGGCAAATTGGTTTTGGGAGGATCGCGCGTGATCACGACGTGGCAGAAACGATCAAGTTTGATCAAGCGCAGTTTGTCGCCGTATGCGACGTGGATAGTAAACGGTTGGCCGACGGGAAAAAATATGTCGACGGCTATTACGCGGAAAAGACAGGGAAGAGTTCCTATTCCAATGTGAAGGTTTACGGAGATTACAAGGAGCTTTTATCCAATAGCGATGTTGACGCCGTGATTATCAGTACGCCCGATCACCAGCACGCGGAACTTGCCATCCGAGCGGCATTGGCGAAGAAGGATATATACCTTCAAAAACCCACCTCACTTACCGTGGAGGAGGGGCGCTTGTTAAGCGATGTGGTTCGTAGGCAGAAGGTGGTGATGCAGATAGGTACACAGCAGCGTTCTTCTCCCCAGTTCAGGATTGCGGCCGAACTGGTTAGAAACGGGAGGATTGGAAGGTTGCATACTGTGAAGATTGGATTGCCGGGCGATCCCTCGGGACCCGAGGCACGCGAGATGCCCATACCGCCCAACCTCAACTATGATATGTGGCTAGGCTCAACTCCCGAGGTCTATTATACTGAAATAAGGGTGCATCCGCAGAATAATTACGGACGTCCCGGATGGTTACGCTGCGAGCAGTTCGGCTCGGGTATGATCACGGGATGGGGGCAACACCACTTCGAGTCCGCCGCGTGGGGGATGGATACCGAGTACACGGGTCCCATCTCGGTGGAAGCGGTGGCTGAGTTTCCTAAGTCGGGGCTATGGGATGTACACGGTGATTTCATGGTAAAAGCGGAATATGAAAACGGTATTACCATGTACACGAGCGGTGGCTATCCCAACGGGATCAGGTATGAAGGTACCGAGGGGTGGATATTTGTTTCCCGTGGAAATTACGTCGCGTCTTCAAGTGATCCGGTAGCGCAAGAGCAAAACGCGAAAGCATTGGATGCGAGCGATCCCAAGATCTTAACCTCGGAAATAGGGGAGAACGAGATTCATCTGTACAGGAGCGATAACCAACATGGGAATTGGCTGGATTGCATACGGTCACGTGAAGAACCTATCTCACCCGTTGAAATCGGTCACCGTGCCTGCACCATTTGCCTAATAAGCCACATCGCCATGAAAATACCCGGCAAATTAGAGTGGGACCCGCGATACGAGAAATTCAAGAATAGCGATTACGCGAACTCCATGCTCAGGAGACCGCAGCGTTATCCTTACGGAACCGATTATATTAAAGAAATATAAGCCATGTGTAAACTATTTTACCCGCTCTCGATGCTTAGCATACTACTGTTGTTTTCCTGTAACGCTCGCCAGAATAAAAGCGAGACTGAAGGTCAGCACACCTTTACCGGGAAAGATGGTGAGGTACAGTTGGTGGTACTCGATCCCGGTCACTTTCACGCCAGCCTCCTACAAAAATTTCCACAGAGGCTGGTGAACGATACGGTTCACGTGTACGCCCCACAAGGCGATGAGCTTGATCAGTACATGGCTAGCATTGAAAACTACAATCAGCGGGCAGATAACCCCACCCATTGGCATGTGGAGCTATACCGTGGGGAAGATTACCTTGAAAAGATGATCGAGGATAAAAAGGGGAACGTGGTGATTCTAGCCGGGAACAATGGGAAGAAGACCCGGTATATTCATCAATCTATCTGTGCCGGCTACAACGTTCTTTCGGATAAACCGATGGCGATTAACCGGGAGGGATTCGAATTGCTGAAAACAACTTACGACAACGCCCGCGAGCTGGATATTTACTTATACGACGTGATGACCGAACGTTACGATATTATCAATACCCTTACCCGTGAGCTGGTTAACAACAAGGAACTTTTTGGTGACCTGGAGGTGGGAACAGCAGATGAGCCAGCCATTTCCCTAGAGAGTGTTCATCACTACTTTAAAGAGGTCTCGGGGAATGTACTGGTTCGCCCGGTATGGTTCTATGACGTTGATCAGCAGGGTGAAGGTATGGTCGACGTGGCCACGCACCTGGTGGACCTGGTGAACTGGCAATGTTTCCCGGATGAAGTCATCGATTACGAAAGCGATATCGCGATTACTTCGGCTAGCCACTGGCCTACGGTGTTGACGCTGGATGACTTTTCACGTTCCACCCGGTTGAATGCCTTCCCTGATTTCTTACAGCGCTATGTCAATGATTCCAAATTGGAGGTTTTTGGAAATGGCAAGATCAATTACCAGGTGAAGGGGCAACATGTATCGGTTGCCGTCCTCTGGAATTTCGAGGCGCCACCGGGTGGGGGAGACAGTTACAATGGTCATATCAAGGGTACTAAGGCGTCTGTTGAGATCGTGCAGGATGGATCCGTGGGTTATATCAAGCAACTGTTTATCGTGAAAAAACCAGGTATAGACGCACGCGTATTTGAGGATAAGTTAAACGAAGCGGTGACAGAGCTACAGAAATCTTATCCCTACCTGTCGACCAGGGAAATTTCTACTGGGCGGTATCAAATCGTGGTTCCCGTAGAATGCAGAAAGGGGCATGAAGATTACTTTGGCATGGTGGCCCAAAAATATTTCGGTTTTCTAATCAACCGGGATATGCCGCGATGGGAAATATCGAACACGTTAGCCAAATATTACGTTACGACAACAGCATTGGAGATGGCAAAAATCAAATAGTTTAACTTATATTAATGTGAGTTCAATGTAAGAAAATCACTTGAATATTAGGAATATAGCGGAAAGATTAGTAGTTTTAAGTTCTGATTCATAAACACTTACTAATAATTCGGCTATGATTCAAGGCCATAAAGTTATTGAGGTTTTTTCATAATCGATGAGTTTTTCAAAGAATTTGATAAAACTATCAAAGAACACTCGTTACCGAGTGAGCAAACAAGGAAAAGAAATGGCAAGTTCACCATGTCCGAGAGCAAAAGTAATAACAATTTTAATCCTGTTTCACAGTGCTTCGTTCAAGAACTTGAAAAGCTTTTACACGACAGGATCATGTTGCGTAAGAGAGCCTTGATAGAATCCGTGAATGATGAATTAAAGAACATTTGCCAGATTGAACATACACGACACAGAAGCTTTGATAACTTTATTATCAACTTGTTATCTGCTTTGGCCGCATATTCGTTTTTTGATAAAAAGCCATCGATAAAAATTAATCAAGACAATGTGGATGAGACAAGAGTAGTGGTCGCTTAGGTCGAACTCACGTTAAAATATTAATATCAAATACAATAAAAGTATGAAACGAGCATGTAAATCATTTACACCCATGGGAATGATTATTTTGAACATCAAAGGTTCCATACACCGAAATGTAAAAGAATAAAATAATCGTATGAAAACCAGGTATTTCAATAAATCTTCAGTACTTATCTTGGTGTTGCTCCCTTTTACATCTTTTTTTTCCTATGGAGGGACAGCACCTGTTAACACGCAAACATCAAAAAGCGTTTTCATTGAAATGAAACTTCCACTTGGGCAGTTATTCGAGACCTGGGAAGTAGACTTTAGGCCATCAAAAATTTACCATGTTTCCCAAAATTACCCCAATGCTTCCGATGCAAATAACGGCAGTAGGTCCGCACCTTTCAAAACGATCTCGAAGGCTGCTTCCATCCTAAAAGCTGGAGAAGCGGTAGAAGTACACGAAGGGGTCTATCGGGAGTGGGTAAAACCGGAAAATGGTGGCACCTCGCCCGATAAAATGATTTGGTATTACGCGGCCGAAGGTGAAGAGGTGGTAATCAAGGGTTCAGATGAATGGGCTCCTGATTGGATACAAACACGATACATTGGCAAGGAGAAACAGAGAGATTATGTAACCTATGAAGCCACGTTGAAAAGCACGCAGTTTGAAGGTGCGAACCCTTTTAGCCTGTTAAATGGACGGATTGACGCGCAATGGGGCTACAACAAAGAGTTTGAACATTGCCGGGGTATGATTTTCCTGGAAGGTGAAAAGCTACGACAGCTCTCCAATTACGATGAATTTGAATCTCTCCGTGACACCGATGCGGGATTATTCTGGGTTGAGGAAAACGGGATGACGATCCATATCCGCTTAAAAGGGGACAAAAACCCCAACGGGTTGACTTTTGAAATTACCACGAAGGAACAGGTGTTCGCCCCGGTAAACCGTTATTTGAACTATATTAAAGTGAGCGGTTTCAAGATGTTCCACGCGGCCAATCCCGTTCCCATTCCATGGCCCCAGAGAGGTCTTATAAGCACTTTCGGGGGTCACCACTGGATTATCGAGGATTGTGAGATTGCTTACGCCAACACCATCGGTATCGATATGGGAGGTGGCTGGTGGTATTACGGGAAAGGAGAAACTCAAGGGTATAATATTATCCGCCGCAACTATATCCATGATTTTGGCGTTTGCGGCATAGCCGCTTGGCATAACATGCCCAATGAGAGTATATTGATTGAGGATAACCTCCTGCGCGAATGTTGTACTATGTCGGTTCCCGGTCACTGCGAGAACGCGGCAATCAAGATACATCGGGCCGAGAACTCTCTTATCCGGAGGAATGTCATCGTGAAAACCTATTTTGGTTCTTCAATATGGCTTGATGGGGAGATTTATAATAGTAGGATTACTCAGAATGTATGCCTCCAGAATTATGACGTTACTTGGGGACAAATATTTCTTGAAATTAACGAGGGTCCCAACTTGGTAGATAACAACATCATGTACGAGACACACCGTTACAATTGGGGGGGAGGCATAGATAACGCCCACGGGTTCCATTCACATGACGCGGAGAAGGTTGCCATACTGCAGAACCTTATATTTAACGGTGATGACCACGCGATAGATATCGCGAACGGCGACCCCAATAGAACCGGCGGAACCGCTTGGAACAGGCATTTCAGGGTATACGGAAATATCATTGGCGCTTACCGGGTCGCCGTTCATTTCCCGAATGAAACGAGTCAATCGAATCAGAATCTTTTTGCCTCTTACAGGAGCGACTTGGCTTATGGTTTCGTGGGGGACGGAAATGAGAAGGTGAATATAGAAGATTGGAGAAAGTTGGGGCATGATCATGAAAGCATCATTGAACCCCTGATTATCTCGATAAATCCCGATGCATTAACCATGTCGGTGAAATCGATCTCCCTCGAGGAAGTACCAGTATACCGGGAACAACCGGAATTGCTCCCTGAATTTGCTGGTGTTGAAGAACTCTTGTCACATGACCTGTTGTCAAGACCACGTAAAGGGAAGTTCGCCGTTGGGCCGATTATCGACCTGCCTCTGGATGGTACTGAAATATCGATAGATCCTAGACGCAAATAATAACAAGATGAAGCGAGTATATTTGTACATGTTAGCAGGATTCACCATCCTAATCCTCTCTCAACGGGCAAGATCATGGAGACCCCATCAGTTTCCGGAATATCTGGATCAGGGAGTTGTAATGTAGGTAAGCAACATGTGCCATTCAGGCGAATGAGGTAACTAGGTTAGGGACATTCGTTTAATTCCAATTCAAGAGCAGGACTGGTAAAGATATCGGTCTTGTACTGAATGTCCCTATCTAATTGTAGCTGTCTTAACCGCGCGGTACCCAGATTCTTTCCATCTCTTCAAGCGATTTACCCTTCGTTTCGGGAACCATTTTCCATACGAAGAGCGCCGCTAGTACCGCCATGAGCCCGTAAAACCCGTAGGTGAGGGATCCGCTGTACTCCATCATCGCGGGATAGGTAGACGAAATCAGGTAATTGGCAATCCACTGGCACGCCACGGAGATGGCCACCGCTTGTCCCCTGATCCTGTTGGGGAATATCTCGGATATCAACACCCAGCAGATGGGTCCCCACGACATCATGAACGAGGCGGTATAGATAATGATGAAGACCAGCGTACCAATGCCGATGATGTCCCGGGATGCCAGGAAGGAGATGGCGAACATCCCGATGGCCATCCCGATGGACCCGGTAATGAGTAGCGGTTTGCGGCCCCACTTATCCACCGTGAGGATAGCCACCACGGTGAAAATCACGTTAACCAATCCCATGATCACCGTTTGCATCATGGAAGCGTCTTTCGCGGCCCCCATGCTCTCGAAAATGCGGGGGGCGTAGTAGAGCGCCACATTGATACCGACAAACTGTTGGAATACCGATAGCAGGATGCCGATAATAATCACCTTCTTACCGTAGGAGAAGAGTTTCGCTTTCACGTTCTGCCCGATCGTCTCCTTGATCTCTTTCAGGATGCGCTCGGCTTTCTCTTTTTGGCCGTTGATCCGGACCAGGACCGATAGCGCTTTCTCCTCCCTACGTGCCAGCGTCAGGTAGCGGGGCGTTTCAGGAACGAATAGCAACAAGGCTCCGAACAGGAAGGCGGGAATCGCCTCCGAGCCAAACATGTAGCGCCACCCCACGTCGTTGATCCATTCGATGGTTTCGCCGCGTGCTATAGACCAGTTGACGAAGTAGACCACCAGCATGCCTAGGATGATGGCGAACTGGTTGAAGGAGACCAAGCGCCCCCTCATCTCCGTTGGGGCGATCTCGCTGATGTACATGGGTGAGACGGCCGAGGCGAGACCCACACCAACACCTCCTATGATCCGATAGAGGTTAAAGGCGAAGAGTAACGCTAAGGAGGGTTCCCCCCTCGTGAAGAAGATCGCTTCCGGGTAGGCCGAGCCGAGCGCCGAGATAAAGAATAGCACCGATGCGAGCAGTAAGGTTTTTCTCCTTCCTATCCGGTTGGAGAAGAAACCCGATATGGAGCCCCCGATGATGCATCCGATTAACGCGCTGGAGACGGTAGCCCCATGTATCAAGGAACTTAGTCCCAGCGGTTTAATCAGGTACGCTTCCAGCGATTTCTCTGCGCCCGATATCACGGCGGTATCATACCCGAAGAGTAGGCCACCCAGCGTAGCTACTAAGGTGATTCCAAAGAGGTAACTATTGCTATGCTTTTTTTTCATATTTCAATGATAAAGCGCAGGATCGTTAAATATACATGTTGATAATTGCCTCGTAAAGCTCCTGCTTTCCACTAATTTGCTTCGGTTCGCGGCCTAACTTGACCGCGTAGTCGCGAAGCTCTTCGAGCGACAGCTTACCCTCTTCAAACTCCTTGCCCTTACCACTGTCAAACGAGGCGTATCGATCAGATAACATCTGCAGGTAGGGCGATTTCTCCAGCACGTTAGCCGCGATTTCCAAGGCGCGGGCAAACGCGTCCATCCCCGCGATGTGCGCGATAAAGATGTCCTCCAGGTCGGTGGAGTTGCGGCGTGTCTTGGCATCGAAATTGGTTCCCCCGCCCTGTAGCCCCCCGGCGCGAAGGATAACCATCATCGCTTGGGTGAGCTCGTACAGGTCGATGGGGAACTGGTCGGTGTCCCACCCGTTCTGGTAGTCACCCCGGTTAGCATCGATTGAACCGAGCATGCCCGCGTCGGCCGCGCACTGTAGCTCGTGCTCAAACGTGTGTCCTGCCAGGGTCGCGTGGTTTACTTCGATGTTGATCTTGAAGTCTTTGTCCAACCCGTGAGCCCGGAGGAAGCCGGTGACTGTCTCCACATCGAAGTCGTATTGGTGCTTGGTGGGCTCCATTGGCTTGGGTTCGATCAGGAAGGTACCTTTAAACCCCTTGGAACGCGCGTAATCGCGGGCCTTACCCAGCATCATTGCCAGGTGTTCTTTCTCCCGCTTCATATCGGTATTCAATAGGGACATGTACCCTTCGCGCCCTCCCCAGAAGACGTAGTTCTCACCACCCAGCTCGATGGTCGCATCGATCGCATTCTTGATTTGGGTGGCGGCGAAGGCCACGCTTTCGAAGTTGGGGTTGGTAGCCGCACCGTTCATGTACCTCTTGTGACCAAACACGTTGGCCGTACCCCAAAGGAGCTTGATGCCGGTCTCGGCCATCCGCCCCTTGGCGTACGCTACGATCGCTTTCATGTTGGCCTCGTATTCCTCGATGGAGTTGCCCGGGTCAATCAGGTCCACGTCATGGAAACAGTAATACTCGATTCCCACCTTTTGCATGAACTCGAAGCCGGCATCCAGCTTCTGCTTGGCTATCTCTAGCGCGGAGACGCCGGCCGACCAGGGGAAAGTTTTAGTCCCTGGTCCAAACGGATCGCTCCCTTCGGCGCATAGCGTGTGCCAGTAAGCCATTGAAAACTTGAACCACTCCTTCATCTTACGCCCATAGACCACTTTTTCCGGATCATAGTAGCGGAAAGCCAATGGGTTGCGGCTCTCCCTCCCCTCGAACTTGATTTTCCCAATCTCCGGGAAAAACTCTTTTCTCTCGTTGCTTTTTGTCATATTTGAAAATGTTAAAAGATTTTTCGGATGCGCGTCGTTTTACAAAAGTGGGATTAAATTGTTCCAGCGCTGGTACGCTTGTTGGTATTGCGCACTATTCGCGTGATCCGGCTCCACTACCTGGATTCTCTTTAGTGAACCAAACGCCTCTTCCGGGGAAGCGTAAATGTTGGCCCCGATGCCCGCCGCCTTTGCGGCACCGGCCGCACCGTCGGTATCGTACAGTTCGATCACGGCCCCACTAACCGATGCGAGGGTCTCCCGGAATATGGGACTTAAAAACATGTTGGCGTTACCGGCGCGGATCACCTTGATATCCATTCCCATCTGGCGCATGATTTCCATGCCGTACACGAAAGAGAAGACAATACCTTCCTGGGCGGCCCGGAGCATGTCAGACAGCGAGTGAACGTTGAAGTTGATACCGTGGAATGAACTCCCCGGATCTTTGTTTCCAAGCACCCGTTCTGCCCCATTCCCGAACGGGATGACCGAGATACCCCTGGCGCCGATAGGCGATTGGGCGGCAAGTCGATTCATACCCTCGTAACTTATCTCTTTAGGTACCATGTTTTTCCGGATCCAAGAGTTTAGGATGCCGGTTCCGTTGATGCAGAGCAGTACCCCCAATCGGGTTTGATCGGGACGGTGATTCACGTGGGCGAAGAGGTTTACACGCGACAGTGGGTCGTACGCCACTTTGTTCAGTACCCCGTATACCACGCCCGACGTGCCGGCGGTAGAGGCGATCTCCCCGGGATTAAAAACGTTCAACGACACCGCGTTGTTGGGTTGATCACCCGCACGGTAACTTACCGGTGTTCCCTCTTGTAATCCGACCTCCGCTGCTGCTGCTGCCGATACGGTGCCTTGAACGCCAAATACCGGGACCACAGGAGGAATAAACGAATCTTCGAAACCAAAATAGTCCATCACATCGCGGGATATCCGGTTCTCCTTGAAATCCCAGAAGATGCCTTCGGATAACCCTTCCACGGTGACTGAGATTTCGCCGGTGAGCTTCATGGCGATGTAGTCGCCCGGCAGCATGATCTTGTGGATACGCTCGTAGAGCTCCGGTTCGTTTTCCTTTACCCAGGCTAACTTCGCCGCGGTAAAGTTACCGGGAGAGTTAAGCAGACGGGAGAGGGCCCGCTCTTTGCCAATCGCTTGAAACGCTTTTTCACCGTATGGCACCGCACGACTATCGCACCAGATAATGGAAGGGCGGAGAACCTCATGGTTCTCATCCACCATCACCAGCCCGTGCATCTGCCACGAGATACCAATCGCTTTAACCTGTTCCGCGTTCGCACCCGACTGTTGCATTACCGACGCATGTGCCAGTTTCAGGTTTTCCCACCACGCGGCCGGGTCTTGTTCGGCCCAGCCGGGTTGTTTGGCATGCATTGGCATCTCTACCTTCGGGAAGTAGTCCGATGCCGCGATTCTCCCGGTTTCTATTTCAATCAGGGAGGCTTTTACCGACGAGCTCCCAACGTCGTATCCAAGTACATACATGATTTATTTAGTTATGGCAAAGATTAAAGTTATACAATATTGTCAAAACCAGGATAAATTATACCGAAAATAAAGTTAAATATGGTTTAATCGTTTTCTTTTCATAATCGTGTGTTCCCTATCCTAAAAAATAGGCCGCCCCTAATAGGGCGGCCTATTTGCACGTTCTTTATCGTATGTGCCTTTTAATCAAAAGATGATTACAGGTCCGTGATAAGCTGGTACTTCGGTACGAGCGATTTCATGATAATCCACCCGATGAGGTAGGCGAACGCGCAGATGCAGAATATGATGAAATAGCCGGCTTCGATGCCTTGGAATCCCATGAACGATGTTTGCGCGTTGGCCGTGTGGTCGAACAGGACACCCGAACTTTTGTTAATGAGAAGGGAACCGAATCCCCCGGCCATCCCACCGATACCGGTAATGGTGGCTACCGCGTGTTTCGGGAACATGTCGCTCACCGTGGAGAAGATGTTGGCCGACCAGGACTGGTGTGCCGCGGCTGCAATACCGATAATAATCACTGGAATCCATACTGAGATTCCTCCTAACGGTTGTGCGAAAAGGATAAGTACCGGGAACAGGGCAAACAGGAGCATGGCCCTCATGCGCCCCTGGTAGGGGTCCATCTTCTTCTTGTTCATGAAGTAAGCGGGGAAGTAGCCCGCCGCGAAAATGGAGATCATAGAGATCAGGTACACCACGAACACGTGCGGTGCACTTTCCGTGGATTCGAGGCCGTACACTGAGCTCAGGTAGGCTGGTATCCAGAAGAGCAGGAACCACCATACACCGTCGGTCAGGAATTTGCCAATGGCGAACGACCAGGTTTGCTTGTACCGGAACGCCTGCCTGAAGGAGACTTTCTTACCGCTGCTTTCGCTGGTCTCTTGGTCTATCAGCGCAGCATCCGCCTCATCGTCCTGGTTGATGTACGCCAGCTCTGCCGCATTTACCTTTTTGCTTTTTTCCGGCTTATCGTAAATAAATACCCAGAAGCCCATCCAGACAAACCCCAGTGCACCAATCACGATAAAAGCCATCTCCCAGCCCCATGCTTTCGCGATAAAGGGGATGGTTAGCGGGGCCAGTAGCGCACCGATTTGGGCGCCCGAGTTGAACAGGCTGGTTGCGTATGCTCGGTCTTTCTTTGGGAAATACTCGGCCGTAGCCTTGATAGCGGCCGGGAAGTTACCCGCTTCCCCGATCGCCAACACCAGGCGAGCGAACACGAACAGGGTCACGCTCACCGACACTACCAGTGAGACATCCCCCACGGTGCCTATTACCTCGCGTGCACCTGCAAAGCTCATGGTCCATTTGCCTGCGACGATACCCGCCGTTAACAGTCCACAGAAAGCGTGGGCTACTGCCCCAAACGACCATACACCAATGGCCCACAAGAATCCTTTCTTCGTGTCGATCCAGTCCACGAATTTACCTGCGAACAGCATCGATACGGCGTAAAAGAGCGAAAACAAACCGGTGATGGTTCCGTAATCGCTGTTTGTCCAATGAAACTCGGGCGCGATAAAGTCGGCCCACGTTAGCGATAACACCTGCCTATCCAGGTAGTTAATGGTTGTGGCCAAAAACAGCATGAGGCAAATCGTCCAGCGGTGATTGGTCATTTTCGCTTGTCCTTCTTGAAGTTTACTCATAATTCGTTGTACTTAATATATTTAATGTTGAATGCTAATGAACTATTTCGTTAAGCCAAACGAGCAGAGGCCAAGTTCACTTGGACTATGCCGTGGCGAGAAATAGTCTAACTTTAGTGAACTATTTTGTTAAGCCAAACGAGCAGAGGACAAGTTCACTTGGACTATGCCGTGGCGAGAAATAGTCTAATGCTAATGAACCCTTATTTTTTTCACGATCGAGAGGCTGTTGCGGCATAGTTGGGTGACCGTTGACCAATCCCCTCTCTTTATCGCCTCTTTCGGGAACAGGTTTGACCCCATCCCCACGCAGGAGACACCCGCGTTAAACCATGCCGATAGGTTCTCTTCGGTGGGCTCTACCCCACCCGTTACCATAATTTTCGACCACGGCATAGGACCTCTCACGTTCTTCACGAACGAGGGGCCTCCCACGTTGCCTCCCGGGAACACCTTCACGATCTCGGCGCCCAGCTCTTGGGCGAGCCCGATTTCCGATGGCGTAGCACATCCAGGGGAGTAGGCTATCTGCCGGCGGTTGCAAACCTTGAAAATATCGGGGTTAAGTAGTGGGCCGACCACGAAGTTAGCGCCCAATTGGATGTACAATGCGGCGGTGGGTGCATCCACCACGGACCCCACCCCCATGATCATCTCCGGACATGCTGCATCTGCCCATTTTACCAGTTCCGTGAATACCTCATGAGCAAAATCGCCCCGGTTGGTGAATTCAAACGCTCGGATACCACCCTCGTAGCACGCTTTCACTGCCGCTTTCGCGACTTCCACGTCGGGGTGATAAAAAACCGGGATTATTCCCGTCTCCTCCATGGCCTGGTAGACCTGGAGCCTTGTAAACTTAGCCATATTGTTGGTTTTACCGGATTACCCTTCCCGACCCATCACCCTTCATCAGTCGCTCTACCTCGGCTACCGTCACCAGGTTGAAGTCACCATACACGGTATGCTTCAAGCATGAGGCGGCCGCCGCGAAGTCGAGCGCTTTTTGGTCATCCCCCTCGTAAGTAAGCAGCCCGTAGATAAGCCCTGCCATGAAGGAGTCGCCACCTCCCACCCTGTCCACGATATGGGTGATGTCGTACCGTCTGGATTGGTACAGCTTGTCGGAATAGAGGCAGCCACCCCAGGTGTTGTGGTTGGCGTTGATGGAACCCCTAAGGGTGATGATTACTTTCTTGGCCCGTGGAAATTTGTGCATCAGCTGTTTGCACACCGACTCGAACTCGTTCGCATCTACCTTTCCGCCGGTCTGTTCCACCTCGAACCCTTCCGGTTTGATACCGAACACCTTTTCGGCATCCTCTTCGTTGCCCAGGATCACATCGCACCCGGCGACCAGTTGGGGCATCACCTCTGATGCCTTCTTCCCGTACTTCCAGAGGTTTTTTCGGTAGTTCAGGTCGCATGACACGGTTACCCCCATCTCGTTTGCCACCTCTATCGCCTCGAGACATGCGTCGGCCGCTCCTTGCGATAGGGCGGGGGTAATCCCGGTCCAATGAAACCAGGAGGCCTCTTTAAAGATCTCCTTCCAGTTGAATAGTCCCCGTTGAACCTCCGCGATAGCGGAGTAGGCCCTATCGTATACAACGTTAGAGGGACGCGTTACGGCGCCCGTCTCCAGGAAGTAGATACCCACACGTTCTCCTCCTCTGGCAATTTTGGTTGTTCCCACGTTGTACTTCCTCAGTTCCGAGATACACCAGTTGGCAATCTCGTTATGGGGCAGGCGGGTGACGTATTCCACGGGAATCCCGTAGTTGGCCAAGGAGACCGCCACGTTGGCCTCTCCCCCTCCAAAGGTGGCGTTCAGTTGGTTCGATTGGATAAACCGGAGGTACCCGGGTGTAGCGAGACGCAGCATGATCTCGCCGAACGTTACTACTTTTTTCATGTCGTTAATGGATTCGAATGGATAAAGGCTGGTCAATTTTTTCTTTTTCCTCTTCTACGAACCGGGTCCATTGTTCAAAGCTATCGAAGCCCGCTTTGCTCCACCCTCCACCAGCGTAATAGGTGTACGGTGTACCCGGTAGATAGCTGTTTATACCCAGGTAATGCCCGTCCGCCACTTTTATCGTTTCATATCCTTTTGAATGAATGGCCGCGGTGTAGATGGTCCCGTGCTTTTGGTGAGCGGGGGTTTCGTAGGCGATGATACCCTCGTTCATGCCGTAGGTGACTTCCGTTTCTGCTGCCCCCATCACGATACCGGTCGCTAGCGTCAATTCCGGAGTGTCGGCCTGAAAGGTATTGGTTACCCGGTTAAAGTGACGGTAAGCGTCCAGCGAGATAACCCGGGTTTCCCGGACTTCGACATCGCCCGCGGGGTAGGGGGCGTATGTCAATTTGAAAGAGATACGCAGGGGACCGGCATCCAGGATTTCGGCCGACACGAAATTATCCCCCAGGCAGAGCGTGTCGTTATGGAAGGGAGCAGTCATTCCCAGCCCGAGCGTTCTTCCTACCTTGTAAAAATCTACCCCTTCACCGTGATCGTCGTGGTATGAGGCAGCACCCGAAAGGTCGTTGACGTACCATTTATCGATGACCAGTTCTTCGGTACGCTTTGCCCAGAAGTCCATACCGTTGCTAATCTCCCCGGTCGCTTTAAGCGCCGGGCCGTAGACCCTAAAGGCCGAGCGGTTGTTCTCCCAAGTGAAATCGTCCTTCCTCTCCGGCACCAGTCGCCCGTAAACCAATGGCTCAAACACCTCGGGCTCACCGGGTGATACCCGGTAGACACTGGTTTGCTTCGCGTTGACCGTGGCCGGGAAGAGGAGCGACTCGATCGTCTCCGTTCCGTTCGTAATGAGTTGGAATGGGACGGCTTGTCCGCTCTTATCGGTCACGATTACGGTTTGTCCCGTGGCGCCTGGAATTTTCTCCAGCACGGTTTCCCAGCTCACCTCCACCATCTCGTTCACCCGGTCAAGGGAACTGGGGTTATCCACGCTTACCTTCATCCCCTTTTTCGAGGGGCTGCACCCGGTAAGGATTAACGTTACCAGGAGCCATGTTATCTGTCTCACTTGCATGTTGCTTGTGCTTAGTCAACTACTTTTCGCGTGTAAACTGACATTGATTTTGTCACCCGTTTTTACGGTTGTTTACCGATGTAAGCGAGGATTCCACCGTCCACGTATAGGATATGGCCGTTCACAAAGTTGGACGCTTCTGATGCCAGGAAGACGATGGGTCCTTTTAGGTCCTCAGGCGTTCCCCAGCGTGCGGCTGGCGTCTTCGATATGATAAACGAGTCGAACGGGTGAGGTGACCCGTCTGGCTGTTTTTCTCTGAGCGGTGCGGTTTGCGAGGTGGCGATATACCCGGGTCCCAGTCCGTTGACCTGGATGTTATGCTCGCCCCACTCCGACGCGAGCGTCCGGGTGAGCATCTTGAGTCCCCCTTTCGCCGCCGCGTAAGCAGCGACCGTTTCACGTCCCAACTCGCTCATCATGGAGCAGATGTTGATGATTTTTCCGCTCCCTTTACGGATCATGGAGGGTGCCACTGCCTTAGAAACGATAAAGGGTGCTACCAGGTCGACGTCGATCACCTCTTCGAACTCCTCTATTTTCATATCCACGGCGGGGATCCGCTTGATGATGCCCGCGTTGTTCACGAGGATGTCGATTACCCCCATCTCCTTTTCGATGGTGGCGACCATCTCCTGCACCTTCTTCTCGTCCCTCACGTCGCACACGAATCCCCTGGCGTCGATGCCGAGCTTCTTGTACGCCTCCAGCCCCCGCTTCATGGAGGGCTCGTTGGAGCTGTTAAACGCGATTCTCGCTCCTGCCTCGGCCAAGGCGACGGCCATGGAAAAACCAATACCATGGGCCGCCCCGGTTACGAGTGCTATTTTTCCTTTTAATGAAAAAATTGCCATATTCCCTCTATTTTAAGTCGGTGATCTTGAAGAAGTCCTGATCCCCGTAATCAAGGTTCTCACCGGCCATACCCCAGATAAAGGTGTAGTTGCTGGTAGCGGCGGCCGCGTGGATGGACCACTCGGGTGAGAGTACCGCCTGATCGCCCTTCATCCAGATGTGGCGTGTTTCGGTAGGTTCACCCATTAAGTGACAGACCGCTTGATCCTTGGGTACCTCAAAGTAGAAGTAGGCCTCCATTCTCCGGCTGTGCGTGTGTGCCGGCATGGTGTTCCAGACGCTGCCCGGTGCCAGCTCGGTCATTCCCATTTGTAGCTGACAGGTGGGGAGCACTTGGTTTACGATCATCTTGTTGATATTCCGGTGGTTGGATTCCTCTAACGACCCCATTTCAGCCACCTCGGCATCGGCCTTGGTAATCTTCTTGTCGGGGTAGTTACGGTGAGCCGTGGCCGAGTTGAAGTAAAATTTGGCCGGTTTGGCCGGATCAACGCTTTGGAAGTATACCTCCCGGTCGCCGGAACCGAGGTAGAGCGCCTCTTTATAGTCGAGTTCAAAAACCGAGTCTCCCACTTTTACTTTCCCTTTGCCCCCCACGTTGTAGATGCCTAACTCACGGCGATGGAGGAACACGGGTGCTTTTAACGGGTCGATCGCCTCCAGGTGGAGCGACTCCTTTACCGGCATGGCTCCACCTACAACCAACCGGTCGTACATGGAGTAAACCATGTTCACCTCGTCTGCCGAGAACACTTTTTCTATAAGAAAGTCCTGGCGCAGGCGGCTCGTGTCATACTTTTTCACATCCGCGGGATGCGCGGCGTAACGTAACTGATAATTTGTTTTCATATATTCTCCTTTGTTTATGATTATTGATTTCATTTTTTTGTGTCCATTTGGCGTGTTCAACAAGAAAAGGACATCAGTAAAACCCGCCGCTCTCGTGGCAGTGGACCTTCCCTCCTTGTTTAACGGAAAACGGGGGCGGTACAACCACTCCTCTCGTGGAAAGTAACCATACTCCCTCGTTCAACGGGGATGAGGTACCGGAAAAACCGCACCGTTTGATTTTCCTTATTCCGTTTACCAGTAAGCCCTTGCACATACAAAAATACGATATATTTCAAACGTTTCAAAATAAAACGGTGATTATTAGGCTGGATTACTGGTATATCACTTTTACATTCCTGAATATGAACTCGTTGTCGCTAATTCTGAGCGGCTTGCCGCTTTCAGTAGTCACGTTTTCCAGGATAACCTCTTTCGTTTTAATATACGGAAAATCTTCCACGTAACTTTCATCGGTCATATCTCTATTGAAGTTTGCAAAAATGGCCGCTCCATTGTAACTGTCAGGACGATTGGAATCATCGATGTGAAGGTTTTCTATCGTTATTTGTTCGGGCATGTAACAGGTGTACCCGAAATTATGTTTACCCAAATTGGAACCACCGATGATATTCACGGCCCCCGTTCCTCTAGGTACGAAAACGCAGTTGCGAATGATGAACTCGCCTTCCCATGTACTGCCGTAGTCTGAACGCAGGTTTATCAAGGTCGCGCTATTAACGGTTGAGTTTTCAAGCATGAAAACCCCGCTTCCTATGCTATTTATGCCTTGGTGACCTAACGTGGAATTACGAATGGTGGCATTATAAACCCCCTTGTGGGCATCGAACCTCGAAAAGGTGCAGTTGTCAAAGAGCAAGTTTTTGCAGTAATTTGAACCCATTATCCCCCAGAACGCGGCATTGTTGATGTCGTTCGTTTGTTTACAGTTTTCGAACCTAATATTATTTGCCTGACTTACGCTTATATCATAGCTTCCCATTGAAACGGTACTCCCCGCGCTTCCAATCGTCTGATACACTTTACGCCCGGTTAGGGTGGTGTTGCGAACCGTGACATCTACGCAGTTGTTAATGTTTAAAAATCCATTATAGGGTGCTCCGCTGGCTCCTTCCCCGGTCACGACATGTTCCAAGCCATCTACCACCACATTAGACCGCTTAATTTGTATGCCGCGATTGTAGTAATTATACTTAGATTCCTCTTGATTAGCGATAGTGATAAACTTCCCCCCGGTAATGGTTAATACCGTTTCGTCGATAGGTTGGAAGGTGATGTTCGTGATCTGGTCAAAATTCCAGAGAATAGGTGTGTTTTTATCCACGTTCCCATCTTTATCAACGGTAAAGATATCGGTTTGACTGGAGCCGTCGTTTTGATTTGCGCCGTATCGAATGTAATGTTTGACATGAGAATTTGTCACCGTCACGATACAGGGTCTTTGGGGTGATGCGTGAATCTTATCCTGACCTTTTACGAGTGACTGAATACCTTGAATGCTAAACGGCCCATATTCTGAATTCACCGAAAAGACATGAGCACTTCTACTGCCTACGTTGGTGTCGTCGATAATAAACGTAGCATTGCCAAAGTGGGTGTTCGTCCGGATATTCACCGTGTTGTTTTTACCTCCGAGGTAATAGGTAGCCTTATCATCGGCTCTCACGTTCAAATTGTGCAGGTTGGCAAAGACATGTGTTTCAACAATAGCCTTGAGGTCGTCGGTTTTTCCATCACCTACCGCCCCAAGGTCGCTATACCGAACCACCCCGCCGGCAATAATTTTTTCGATCTCCTCTTTGGTCAGGATACCCCCGTTATTTTCATTGTTGTCGTTATTCCCGTTGTTATCCGTTTCATCGGGAATCGATTGACAGAATGGTAATGCCAAAAGAACCAATGCAGCCGCTAAAATGATAAGGGCCTGTTGCAGTTTTATCATAACGAAAGTTTTAAACACGGCATTTTTGTAAGCCGTTGGCCTGTTCATGTAAAAATGATGTTCAGCGTATAATTACTTCTTTAAACATGTAAGGGTTATCGCTTATCCGCAGTTGTTTACCGCTGGCAGTCTCGATATTCCTGAGGATAACCTCTTCCGTTTTCACATAGGGGTATTTTTCAATGTAGGAGTCATCCTTCATCTCACTGTTGAAGTCATTAAAAATGGCAGGTCCCTCGTATTCGTCGGGATGCCCGCTATCCTCGATCCGGAGGTTCTCGATGGTAATACGCTCAGGCATATAACAGGTGTACCCAAAATCGTGTTGCCCCGAGTTGCTGCCCCCGATCAGCCTGACCCTGCCTTGGCTCGCGCCCGTTGGAATGAAAACGCAGTCGCGGATAATAAATTCACCTTGCCACGTGCTGCCGTAATCATTGCGCAGGTTGATAAAGCTACCGCTTTTCACGGTGGAGTTCTCCACGATGAAAACCCCACAACCAATAGCGTTAATCCCCTGGTGCCCCAACGTTGAATTACGGATGGTGGCATTGGCAACCCCCATGTGTGCGTCGAACCGAGAAAAGGTGCAGTTGTCGTACAAGAGATTCTTGCAGTAGTTTGACCCCAGGATGCCCCAATACGTGCGGTCGTGAATATCGTTCGTCTGGCTGCAGTTTTCAAAGGTTATATTCAATGCCCTATTCACGGAGATATCGTAGCTACCCATTGACACAGGGACACCTGCGGAACCGATGGTCCGGTACGTTTTGTGACCGGTGAGGATGCAATTTTTGACGGTGACGTTTGAACAGTTACTGATGTTGATGAATCCGCCATAGGGCGAACCACTATCTCCTTCGCCGGTAACGTGATGTTCCAGACCATTGATAATGACGTTCGACCGCCGGATGGAGATCCCGCGGCTGTAATAGGTGTAGCGGGATTCGTCCCTGTTGGCAATGGTCGTGAAATGTCCACCGGTGAGGGTCAGGGTTTCCTCGTCAATGGGGAGGAAGGTGATCTCCGTCACCTGGTCAAAATCCCAGATAATGGGCGTGTTTTTATCCACTACCCCCTCTTTGTTCACTAAAAAGATGTCGGTCTGATTAGACCCCTTGTTTTGGTTGGGGCCATACCGGATATACCGTTTCGCGTTGGCGTTGCTCACGGTAATTAACCCGCTTCCGGGTAAGATGACATCGATAATCGCTTGGTTTCTTCGCAACGTGGTCACCCCATCCAGGGGTATCGATTCCAAGGATGAGCTTACAAGGAAAACCGGGGAATTCCGGTTTTCCACATTGGTATCATCAATAATAAAGGCCGCGTTACCGAAGTCGGTACTGGTCCGGATTTCCACCGTGTGGTCCTCCCTGCCGATGTAGTAGGTGGCTCCATTATCGGCTTTCACGGGGAGTCCATGTTCGTTCGCAAACGCGTGTGCGGCGGCGATCGCTTTCACATCATCAGTTTTCCCATCCCCCTTCGCACCAAAATCATGGTAACTTACCCATTTTTTAGAGGATAAGTCACGGGCAACGGTTTGCGTGGAAGCCATCGCGCTCCACGCGATGACCGCCAGGCAAACAATAAGTCCTGTTTTTTTCATCTTGTCATTAAGTCAACCCGTTAGGGTTTATTATTCTAAATCTAAGTCTCTTTTTCTTTTCAAGGCTTCCAGGAAGTAGTAGTCGGCGTAATTCAGCGGAACATCCACCTCCGATTTGTGCGGCAAGCTCCCGACGGAGTGCATCAAAATGAAATGGCCGTTTTCTCCCAGTGGGGCAAGAAAATCCGGACCGGAAAGAGTGCGCGTGATGGTATCGGCCCACGCCTTGTAGTCCCTCTTTGAAGAGTAGGTCGATAGCTCGTACAAGGCTGATGCCAATATCGCGCCGGCTGATGCATCGCGGTAGGTGTCCGGCGCATCGGGTGCATCGTAATCCCAATAGGGCACCCCATCCTCGGGGTAGTTGGGGTGGTTGGCGATGAAGTCGAGCGCTTTCTCGGCCTGGTCCAGGTATTTCTGATCGCCCGTTTCCCGGTAGCACATCACGAAACCGTACACCCCCCACGATTGTCCACGCGCCCACGTGCTTTCATCGGCATACCCCTGGTGGGTATTACGGTGGCGTATCGTTCCGTCCGCCTTACTGTAATCGATGACATGCCAGGTTCCATAATCGGGGCGGTAATGATTTTTAATGGTGTTATCGGCGTGGGTAACGGCTATATGGTAAAACGAGGAGTCGCCGGAAAGTTTAGTGGCATTAAACAGCAATTCCAGGTTCATCATGTTATCGATGATCACCGGGCATTCCCAATCCTTCGATGGGTTCGCGTTCCATGATTGAATGATGCCGGCTTCCGGTATGTAGCGGGTAGAGAGCGATTTGGCCGCGTTTACAATTACCTCTTCGTACGGTTTTCCCGTTAAACGGAAGCCATTCCCGTAGCTGCAGTAGATCATGAACCCCACGTCGTGGTTACCGGTGTAATACTGTATCGTGTCTAACGCCTCGGTATATTTCACCGCGTACGGTATCCACGCCTCATCGCCGGTTAGCTCGTAGATGTACCACAAGCTGCCCGGGAAGAACCCGGAGGTCCACTCTTGGGGAGGAATGTACTTCATCTTCCTGTCGATAATGGACTTGGGATTAACTATAGTCGGAGATCCTTCTATTTTCTCAATCATCAAGCCATACTGTTGAGCGATAAAGTCGATGGTGTCATCCGCTTCTTGTTTCGCGGTGCACGAGATCATTACCCCTATTAAGACCAACAAGACGGCGAGGGGGAGTAAATTCTTCATTTTCATTTTCATTGTTTGTATTATTTGTAGTTATTGTTTTTCTAGCGTTGTTATTCAGATAACCTCACTTTTATGTTCGTTTTTCCATTGTCGATGGTCCATGCCGGGATCCTTAACTCTACACGTTTTAATCCCTTAATCTGTCTGTCTAATTTCAAGGGTGCAGGGTAGAGTGACACTACTGACATTGTTAAGTTAGGATGCGACATGTTTTCTACCCGTAAACTTTTGCCATCTTGCTTGAGTATGGCCCCGTTTGGCACGATCTCCACGTCTGATGTCGTGATCAACTGCCAAGTGACTAGTTTGGTTGAGTCGGTTGTTTCGATATTATCTTCAATGACGAGTGAAGCGGGGGAATCCTTCGTGAATTTTCTATGGGCTTTGTTTAGTTGCCCTTTAAAGGTCGCGGTTAAATCGATGGTGGCTTCCGGTTGAGTACCCTCCTTGAAATCGATGATGGTAGCCAGACCGTCAACAACGTGCAGTTTGTCGTCAACGGTAAGCGTACTGTGGCCAAAATTGTTTTTGGTGATGAGGGTCCATCGTTCGCAATCCTGGCAACTGCTCCATAGGTTGAAACCGGTTTTCTCCAGGGTATGATAATCTTGGTTCCCGGGATCAACCACCCATCGCGTTCCGTTTAACTCGAAGATAAAAGAGCCGCCGTCCATGTTCCCATGGTTAACAGTACCTCGTCCCCCTTTCCCTCCGAAGTAATAGCCACGGTTATCTCCTTGGTCGCCGGTAAAAATGACCACCGGGTTCGGACCTTCCCCTTTCCAGGTGGTAGGTATTTTTTCTTCGCCTTTTTCTTCATATTGTGCAATCCAAACGAGGGCTGCACCGGCAAGTCGATCCAGCTTTCCCATCTCTTCGGGCGGCATTAAAAAGCGCTCTTTCTCGAAAAAAGAGGCGTTCCCGCTTTTTGAAGCAAACCATGCCAACGTAATATCGCCCTGAACCCCCCGTCTATCTCCGCAATCAGCGAAGTTGTAATATCCTCCCGAGGGGGTACTCATCAGGACCTTGAACACCGCGCTCTCTTTAAACCCGGGATAGTTGTAATGACCAAAATCCGTTCCGAAAGCGCTTTCGAGCATCGCCACGGTAATTACTGAAAAACTGGTCCCGTAACTCCAATAGGTAGATCCTTCAGGATAAACCCCGTCAGGCATGTATGCTACCAACGAACTGGGCAGTCCGTCTAAGGCGCGCCAAATGGTCTTCGCGGCTAACTCGGGGTCTCTCTCCGCGATAGCGATGGAGGCTGCGATCATCCCACCATTACACACCTGGTTCCAATTATTGCCGCCGTACACCCACCAGAGTTCTTGACCGCTTTCGGGCCAACTCGGTTTAATTCCCTTTTCAATCAACGCTTTTTCAGCCAACTCGATGGTTGATTTCGGAAGGTCTCCCGCCGTCCAATCGAGACCGATTGCCACGGCCATCGCCATTTCTCCCACATCCAGGTAGTGCGATGGGTTCCAATCAGAAAAATTACAGACGGCTATTATCTCTTCGTTAATACGTGCTAAAATTCGGGGATCTTTATCGATGCGGTACGTCATCCCCAACATGTTCATGCGATAGAGCATTTCACGAGACACGGACAGTAACCGGCGACCAATCTGGATGCGTTCCAGCAAAGGCTTCTGCAATATTTCATCGGCATTCAACTGAATGGCCTTGTACATGTTCTGTGTTACCGGATCTGTTTTCAATTTTTGTCTAAGCAGCCTCTCCGTGGACCGGTTTAAAACAAGGCGAGGTTGAGATTTCTTCAGATTCCTCTTCAGGTACCGGGTGGTCATTGGGTTGGTTAACTCAGGTATATCTTTTGTAGTTTCGGGAGCTTGTGCCAAACCATTGATCGTCAACGTTGAGAAGAACAGCATGACACACGATAAAAAGGCAATAATAGATGTGCGTTTTGTTTTCATTTCACTCGTGATTAATTGATTTTGAATCCAATTTTCTTTACCTCCCCGTTTTCCTCTAATTCAAGCACCATCTCGTTAAGAGAGGGCTGAAAATCGGATGTCGATTTGAGGTTAATCGCTGGGGGGGTGTTTTCATACGGCACCACTAACGTGATAAAACGACTGTTTGGCTGGTTTGATGTTTTATTCACCACGTACCTGAATGCCGGGCGAGGTTCTTTAATGTTATATTTGAAAGAGACCCAGCCCTCCTCTTCTTCCAACCGCATGCCGGGTTGAGGTTGGGATTGTACGCGTACGTTCCACCCCTCTGTAAAACCAGAGGAGACCGAATTTTCAGCAAGGTTAACAATGGCTTCACCCGGAGCTAATTGAAAATGGATGGCCACTTCACCGACCGCGTTGCCAATGGCATCGTCCACGATCACGAAATACCTTTTATCCACGAAGAAAACCGTGCGGCGGTGGGTGAGGTTGTCGTAGCTGCCATTTTCCACAACCAGTACGTCAAGGTCATCTCCCGGCTGCCATAGAAGGAGGCGTGGGTTATAGCGAGAATCTTCCCCACCTAACGTGAGGGTTTGGTGTACCTTTGTTTGCCTGAACCAGGCACGTCCTTCGGGATCTCCGCTGTATATATAGCATCCCGCGTCGGGCATCAGGCTCCTCCCCCCGGCGTAGAGGCTAAACGTGCCGTTGTCGGGTTGAGAGTGCCACCCACCGTCCGGCCCACATTTCAACACCATGCAAACAGCATCGGTTGTCCATCCGCTACGCATCGAATAGAGCCCGCTGGCCGGGAGGGCATAAGACGTGGAGTCGGGAGCCCTCCCCTGTTTACCGTTGGTTCCCAGGTACAAGAAGTCATCCCTTCCGAATAGATCAGCCCATTTTGCAAATTGCGCGTTATGCTGTCCCGGTCTCCCTTCCCACGCATCCCCAAATTGAACGTTAGTTCCGTCAGGAAAGCATAATTTCATCGGTACCTCGCACATTTTTTCAACCTTTCCGATGTAAGACTTTGGGAAGGCGTCTTTAAGTCCATTTATCGCGGCTAATTCGTAAGTTCTATAGAACCAGTCGATACACCCGGTGTGGTATCCCATGGTCAGCTCTCGCTGATGTCCATCGGGATACACTTGGATATCAATTTCATTTATTAACCTCCGGATAGCCTCTTGTCTCCATTTCTCTGAATCGTTGAATTCGGGGAAAAAGATAGCGATAAAGGCCATGCCTTCCGCCTCCATTAACGCCCAGTTGCTTGAGCTCGAGTACTTTGTCATTAGGTAGCTCGCGTGGTCATACAGGCTGTTCAGAAAAATCACGAGTGCTTCAGGCGTGAAGTTCGGGGAATCGATAAAGTATTGAAAAAGGGCAACCCATCTATAGCCCCTTATCCCGGCTTCGATGGAACGCCAGGCATATTCATGTGACTTATCATTCGGGTTTTTTTTCACCCAATCCATCATTTGGTCAACCCATGCCCTGGCGTATTTTTCATCGCCCGTGTGCCAGTACACTCGTGCCATGGAATTCCAAAAAGTCATCCGGTTCAACTGCCAGACCCACTCGTTGTCGGGAACGGGGCGAAGGCCCCAGTTGATATCCTCCCCGCAAAAAAAGCGGGGGTAGGATGACTGGCCTACAAAGGTATGGTTAAGGGCATCATTGGCCACCTCGAAATCTGATTTCGATGCTGTTTTTCCTTTTGAGCCCTCCCTCTCTTCCCTTTTAATGGGGTGGGTCACGTTATTTCTTGCACGAAAGTAATCCAGCAAGATACCTGCTTTCAAGGAGTCGTTAACGGTGTGCGACCGGAGTTCTTCCGGTAAACAAGATTCGTTAAGCCTGCCGAGTAACAGTTGCAGGGTAACGTTATCACCACCAGCCCTTCCATCGTTATCGTTGACAGTACAAGCAGCCTGGCTTACGAAAAACAAAAGGAGAACCGTTACAATAGCTTTTACCTTGCTCTTTTTCACACGATTATTTTATTTTTTTTGTTTCGGTGTATGGAACCTTTGATGATTAAAATAATCATTCCCATGGATGTTTAACGATTATTTTAATCATGTCGGTTTCATACGCTTACCTCCATTAAAAGGGCAGTGAAAAACAAGGAGCTACTTTAAAGCACAACGGGAGAATAGACTTCCATCACAATGGGCCTGTCCCTAAGTACCAGCTCTTCGTTCGCCTCATACAGGTTCGTTCCATCCGATACTTGGTAGTTCAACACGATGCCGTCTCTTTTCTTGTTTCCCCATTCGTACTCTTTCGACTTGAACTGTCCGGTGCCACTTATCGTGTAGGGGGCACCCTCGGGTGCGGAAACGGTACAGCTGTTCCCACTGAAGGTGAGGACAAGGTTGAGGTTTCCCTCCATTACCTTCGACTGGAAGAAGGTGCTAACGGTTACCGAGTACCTGCCCGAGGTTAACAGTTGTACTATCGGGTATTTCTCCACGTACTTTTCCGTATCATAGCTCTGTTCTTCGATAACGGTACCGGAGGCATTCTTCACTTTACTTTTGCCGTACCTGAAATATTTTCCATCGTACTCGTTAATGTACTTAACGGCAAACATGGTGAAGTCTTTTGGTGCGATAGTCCAATCCCCCGAAACACGCGGATCGGGGTTGGGATTAGCCGATTGACCCACTAAAATGGTATCTACGTCATTAGACCCCGTTATACGCAATGGGACCACGTAGGTGTTCTTGATTGCCTTGGGGTCATTGAAAAAGGCATCCGACAATTGAACCTCCACCCCTCCATTTACTTTTCCTTTCGGGACAACAATCTGGTTAGAACTCAACTGGTAGTAATTTTGAGGCATCGCGATGATTGGATCGCCCCCTGATGAGAATAAAACGTTATCGCACAAGCTGTTGTCAACTTGAATGTTGAATGTTCTATCTTTCTCATTGCTATATACGCCACCAATACCTATGGATATTATAAACTTGTGGTTGTTGTCGTTGGAGTTGTCGTAGATGTAATCTCCCAACACCAATGTTCTAACCGGGAATTGATAGGGGAAGTATCCCGATGTGTAGTCAAAATCAGGATGCTCTATATCGAAGTTCTTGCATGCTGCAAGAGCTACCATCAAAATGATTGATATAATCGCTGTTTTCTTCATTTTAGTATGTTTTAATTGATTATTACCATCCTGCATTTTGGGTTATTCCAAATTTAACCACGTCATTATACGGGATAGGGCCGTAATGCATGTAGGAATTATCGAATACCCGTTCTTCAACCGTGAAATAGGAGTAATTACCTCCCATGCTAATTCTCACCCCTTTAACCGGTTCGGTTAGGTTTTTCTTCCACCTTCTCAGGTCCCAGAAACGGAAACTCTCGAAGCATAACTCGAGCCTTCTCTCGTTGTGAATTAATTCACGCATGGCATCCTTTCCCGAAACGGAATTGAGGTAGTTATCCGGTTGAGTGATACCTGCCCTTTTGCGTATGGCGGCAATCACCTCTTTCGCGGAATAACCGTGTGGCCCACCGGTGGGACCCCACGCCTCGTTGGCTGCTTCGGCGTAATTGAGGAATATTTCCGTGTATCGGATATGCGTGTTGTAATGCTGTTGGTCTTGAGTCGATGATGGGTTCGCGTTCACATCGTCACGCAACAGTTTTTTCATGTAGTATCCCGTCCGGGTGGAGTTTACCACCGAGTCGAGCGCGTTTATCCCACCGCCCTCTCCGGTACGGATGGTCGCTCCTTTATACCTGCTTCCATTATAGATGATGTAATGCCCTAACCGCTGGTCTCTTCCCGAGTAAGGTGAATTGGGGTTATAACCCGATTCGGGATGATCTATAGGATACCCGTTTTTCATCGGGAAAGCGTCTACCAGGTTTTGTGAGGGGTTAATCCTACCGTTACCGAACAAGGATGGGGGGAAGTTGTTTTCTTCTCTCGCCCTGTTGGTGTAGATAGGCCTTCTCCAAAGCATTTCCGGGATATCCATACGGTCCCCACTGTTGATGTGGGCGTCAGTCACCTGTGTTTTCATATAGAAAAGGTGTCCCGTGGGGTCTAACCCGCCTACTCCGCCGATATCGTTCAAGAGTTCAGCATTATAGTTGGCCGCCTTCTCCCATAGGCTCACGTCGTTACCGGGATTAAATGCCGGGCTCGCTTCCAGCAGGGCCAATCGTGCCATCATGGCTTTCACGTGGCGCCCGCTTATCCTTTGCCGGGAGTAATCACCGAAGACGGTGTTGTAATCTTCCAGTGACATCCCGCTGAATCCCGCTGGAAGGGAAGTTCTGTCACCGTAGTCCATTGGAATATACTTGAGTGCCTCGTTAAAATCAGCGTACGCGCTCTCGACATATTCAGCAAATGTGGCCCTGGGTTTGCTAAACGCTTCGTAATCGATGGGGAATTCGTCGAATATTTGCAGTCCCAGCATTCTACCGTCTTCTCCCATTCCTCCGTGGTTACGGAGCAAGAAATATTTGAACAGCCCGCGCAACGCGTACGATTCGCCCGTCATTTTGCGGATGTAAAGGTCGTTTACCGCCTTGTTGGTCCATTTCCAGGGTACATCGTTCACGATGGTTAGGAACTCGTTAATGTAGATGATTGCCCGGTTGGAGTTGGTCCACAAGTTTTGTGGGTCGTATAATGCTGACCATTCCCCGGTTGCCAACCTCAAGTACGAGTCGGAATAATTGTTGGATACCGCGTCGTCTGTAGCCGGCTCATCAAACCGGTAATCGTTGGTGGGGATAAAGGTGTAGGCCCGTAGCAGCAACCCCTCGGCGAAGTTTGGATCATCGTAAACCCGGCTCAGCGTGCTGTGGTTATCATCCTCGGGTTCTAGCAGCGAACAGGAGGGCAATAGAAAAAGCAGCCCCAGAAATAGTATGTATATATAGTTAGATTTCATAATCATCAAATTAAAATTTAGTTCGTAATCCAATGGTAAGGGTGCGGCTGTATGGCGTGTTGCCAACCCTTGTCTCCCTGATCTTCCTGTTGGGTGCAAACTGGTACGGGTTTGCCGCGTTCACGTAAACATCGAAATGCTCCATTTTCAATGATTTCGTGAAGGATTCGGGCAGCGTGTACGTTAGCTGTATGGTTCGGATTTGGAAGTATTCGTTGTTATACAGCCAGAAGGTAGACCTTCTGTGGTTGTTGCTGTTGGCCACCGAGCTTAGCCTCGGGTACGTGGCGGTAGCCGCGGTTTCGGGCGTCCAGCTGTTAAGCACCACTTCGGAATACTTCTTGCTACCATCTACCCAATAGTAATCCCCTTCCATGAAGGTGTCGGAGCCGGTTCTCCCTTCTCCCAGCGCGTAAAGGCTTAGGTTCTTGTATGAAACTTTCATTTGCAATCCCCCGGAGAAGGGCGCCTGCCAACGCCTGAGGTACACCTCATCGGTAGCATCGATGACACCGTCCCCGTTTTGGTCTTTATACTTGATGTCACCGGGGCGAACCGTTCCAAATGATTGCACGGGGCTACTGTCGATATCCGCTTGATCCTTGAACAGCCCGATAGCCTCCAGACCAAACGTGGCATCTTTGGGGTATCCTTTACGGTAGCGATAATCCTCTTCGTAAATCTCGTCTACTACCAACCTCTTGGAGGTAACGTAGAGCGTGTTCACACCCAGCATGAAGTTCCAATCGCCTACCGGCTTGTTAAAGGTCAATCCAACTTCAAGGCCCGTGTAACTGTCTTTCTCGTAATTCTCGTAGGGTCTGAAATCATTGTAGAAGCTGGGGTACCTGGTGGATGGACGAACCACTAAGTCGCTGTAAATATTGTGGTAAAAGTTGGTTTCAAATCCAAGCATCTTGTCGAAGAACAGCCCCTCGATACCCACGTTCACCTCTTTCCTTTTGGCTAACCCTAAATTGAAATTCCGCTCCCTGTTAGACATAACGCCACTTCGGCTTCTGGCTCCCTCATTCCAGTTGTAGCTCCCTGACGTTCCGTAGAGGTCGTCATACAGGAAGAAGCCGTTGATGGGTAGGTCAGAGCCTAAGATGCCTCCCGATAGCCTCATTTTCAAAAAGTCGATATTTTCCATAGAGGATAGGAAATCTTCCGAACTCATGATCCATCCCAAACCGATGGATGGCGAAAAGCCGACCCTATTTCCAGACGGCAGCTTTACGGAGTTCACGAGAGCGCTGCTGAAATCAACCGAGTACTTGTTATCATAGGTATAAGCCAACCGCAGTCCCGCGTGGGTATGTTTCACGCCCTGGTAATCGTCTCTCTCTTTAAAGAAGCTGCCAAATCCCAGCAACGCACCTGACACGTTGTGCAGGTCGTTAAACGTTCTGTCGTAATTGAGCAGGCCGTAAAAACCAATTCTCCTGATGAAATAGGTGTTGCCAACCGCCTGGGTTCCGGGGCGTGTATCCGCACCGTACTGCGTGAGATTGGTAATCCTATCCTCCCCGTTTATGGTCTCCCACTTGGGCACGTAGATCGAGTATCCATTTGCCACCGTTTGATCGAAGCTCGTGTAATAGTCAAAGCTCAAGTTGGTGTGAAAAGAGAGACCTTGGGTCAACATGTCCAGGTGAAAGTTAATGCGGTTGTTAAAAGAGAACTTCCGCGCCACGTTTTCGTACACTCCACCCGAGTAACCGTGACCAAAGGGGGTGGTTTGCTGGTTGATGCTTCCTCCCAGCAGGTATAACCCGTCCACATCGTTCTTGCGTCCTATGAGCAACGAGTTCTCGGGATCGATCAAGTTGATGGGAAGGAGGGGGGCGTACTCGTGAGGACGCGTGGTTGCCGCGTCGCTAAAGTAATTGCCTCTTGCTCCTCTATTGTTCGCGAAAGCCGCGGTAGCATCAATCGCCGCGTCAATCCAGTCGATAATGGATAGATCCACGTTTCCGCGCACGTTAAACCGGTCGTTACGGGCATTGGCTCCTTCACCGAAGTTCAGCCAGCTCCCAACCGAGTTCATGCCGAAGTTCAAGTAGTACCGGGCGCCCCTGTTGCCACCCGAGAACTCCCCTTCCACGTCCAAGTACGGGCGGTACGATTTCACGTATTCACTGGAGTAGTAATCCACATCCGGGTAGCGGTACTTGTTCCCGGTGCGGTAGTTTTCAATCATCTCGTCACTGAACTGTGGGGTGAGGCCATCGTTTGCACGTGCCAGGTTGTAGTAGGTCATGTAATCGGCCGAGTTCAGGAACTTGGGCAGTTCCAGCGGGGTGTCAATCCCGTAACTCAGCGAAATGTTCCTTCTGTTCTCGCCTATTTTCCCCCGTTTGGTGGTGACCATGACAACGCCGTTTATCGCGGAACTACCGTATAGTATGGCCGCGTTCACATCCTTTAGTATCGAGATGCTCTCTATCTCGGATAGACGAAGCCCCGTAATATCCCTGGGAAGGCCGTCAACAACGAACAGCGCGTTTCCCGAAAGCGTTCCACTACCGGTCAGGTCAGCCACGTCGATACTGACCCCGATTCCGCGGATGTTGGTGTTCCCCATCATGCCTAACGTGCGGCCGGAGAAAACACTGCTCGCCCATACCGTGTGGTCGTCTTGATTAACCATCTCCGGGTTAAGTACGCTTACCGCACCGGTAATTTGGCCAGCCTCTATCTTTTTGAACGCTATATGTACAGAGTCTCTCTTCTCATCACCGTAACTCCCGGTGGTTTCTTCCCCCAACCGCGTACTTTGGTTGGCCAATAAATCATTGCCAACCATTGGGGCGAGAGATGAGAAGAAGAAGATTAATGAAATTGAAAGAGCTATAGTATGATACCTTTTCATTGCTTTTTATAATTTATGATGATTAATAAATCGCCTTACCAACCAGGATTTTGAGGAAATCCCTCATACTGTTTAGTAAAGGAAGTTTGTATAGGTAACCAGTTGTGTTTCTTGTCAACCACTCTTCTTACAACTAACCTCTCAACGATATTGATTGGCTTTCCATCGGGTCCACGGTCAAAATCGATAGCCGTTTTATTCAGGTACCTGGGATCCCCATTTCTATTCCAACGACGTAAGTCTTGGAAGCGATCACCCTCGAAGGCAAGCTCTACCGCCCTTTCCCTAACTATTTCCTCGAAAAAGGCGTTATTGTTCGCCGTGTACTTCGGGGTTAGATCGGGTAAGAGTGCCCTGTTCCGAACTTTGTTTACCGCGTCGGCCGCCGTCATCGTGTAGTTCGATGAGGTCGCGCTGGGGCTTCCACCCGGGCTAAACAGCACCGCTTCGGCATACATCAGGTACACGTCGGCCAAACGCAAGTAGGGGATGTAAGCCATTAACCTGTTTGCTTGTGCCGTTGTGAACGTTGGTCCCATGGGGACGAACTTCTTCTCGTAATACCCCGTTACGCTCGGGGGGTTAATTTGCGACCTATGCCTTCCACCGTTGTACAATTGGGCGTACATGTCGTCCGCTTTATTGGCGTGTATGCGGTCACCATCTTTAACGATATCCACGTAGAAACGAGGTTCTCTGCCCGTCCAGGGGTCTTCGGGGTCGTAGCCCGAATCGGGATCATCCAACGGCAGGCCGTTTGCCATGCCGTAGTTCTGCACGTAGTTGTGTGCCGGCACATCAGCATCCGACCCGCTATTTAACCCGAAGGAGGAGGGTACGGTCGCACCAATGCCAGACCACCTCACGCGACCCCTATCATATATGGTGGGGTACATGATCACCTCGGTACCACCCGGTTTCAGGTAATCATACTTCCAGAAGTTATCGGTTCGGGTCGCCCAGGGCTCCAACTTGTATAGGCCCGTTTGATCCGCCAACTTTAACAGTTCGCCAAAGGCTTCGGCGGCCTGCGCCGCCAGCTGCGGGTTGAATGCATCGTTACCGGTTGCCTCTTCGTTGATCATGGGGCTGGCCGCGTATAACAACGCTTTTCCCAAGTAGGCCAAGGCATGAAACTTGTTTATCCGGTTCATGTTGTGGCCAATGGTTGCCTGCCCGGGCTGTGAAAGATCCCAATGGTTGGGGAGCAGGTCCGCCGCCTCCCGGAAATCTTTGGCCATCAGCTTGGCCGTTTCCTGAAAGTTGAGCCTGTTGAACTCTTCCGTGATGAGGCTCTCATCCGAGCTCAATACCCGGTTGATGTAGGGCATCCCTCCCCAGTAGCGGCAAATTTCAAAGTAGAACCAGCCGCGGAAAAACAGGGCTTGCCCCTTGAGGTGGTTTCTCTCCTCCTGCGTTCCCTCGAACAGACCCTCTTCTTCCAGTTTTTCCAACGCCAGGTTGGCAACGCGGATACCGTACCAGGCGTATTCCCAAACGCGCCTGTCCCTACCTTCCAGCGAGCCGACATTTACCGATTTGCCGTAAAAATATCCCTCGTCTCCCCAGTAGTTGCCGTAATCGAAGTTGTAGCGCTTGTTGTTTAACCGCTCGTCGGCAAACATGTACTTGTTCCACGCACCTCCCATGTTATGCCCCATGATGCAGTTGTACATCTGCTCAACAAAACCCTGGAAACTTCTAAAGTTCCCGTACACATCTTTTTCCGTTACGTCGGCTTGAGGCGACTTGTCCAGGTAATCCTCGCAAGAGGTGCTAAGCAGAAGAGTTACCGAAAGCAGGAAAGCGATGCCAATATATTTTGTAATGATTTTCATACGATTATTTTATTTTTATATTTCAGTGTATGGAACCTTTGATGTTTAAAATAATTATTCACTAAAGTTAGACTATTTCTCGCCACGGCATATTCCAAGTGAACTTGTCCTCTGCTCGTTTGGCTTAACAAAATAGTTCCCAAGGAGGTTTAATCATTATTTTAAACATGTCGGTTTCATAACAGTTAAAAGCTTAAATCAATCCCTAAATTTATTCTTCGCATAGTAGGGTACGCACCCTGTGTGTCAGAGGCTCCGGAATAGGTGTCTTCCCTATCGTCCGGCAAGCGGGACCAGTAGAAGAGGTTGTTACCGTTGAGGTATACCCTCAGACTCGAAATGCCCGCTCGTTTGACCCAATCCAGCCCGGTGAGGGAATAGGATATTTCCGCCGTTCTTATCCTGAAGGAGGAAGCATCGTGCAAGTAATAATCGCCAATATTTTCTGCCGATGTTTTCCATCGCGGCAAAAAGGAGGTGGCGTTCGGGTTATCCTTTGACCAGTAGTCACTCGCGTGGGCAAAAAGAATATCTGTCTCATTATCGAAGCTCATTTGTCCCACGTAACGGTTTACGTTATTCACGCCGTACAGTTGCACGAAAGCGCTAAGTCTTTTATAGGAAGCACCCAGCGACAAGTTGGCCGTGTTTTGAGGTATTCCCGAATAGCCAATCGGGGGGGTATCTTCACTCGATTTAATAATGCCGTCCGCGTTGAAATCAATCAAGTTATAATATCCCGGGAGCTTATCCAGGTCGTTGTTCTCGGTGGGTACGCTAGCGTACACTTCATCCCAGTTGTTGTAAAATTCGGTTCTCAACAACCACCTGTTTTGGCCAATCGGGTATCCGGCGTGTTTCAGGTAGTCAAACTGCAACGGTCTATCGTCCCTGAAAAGAACTTTGTTTTGGTTGTGGGTAATGGCCAGCTTAGCCCAAAGTGTGAAGTCGGGGTTGAATTTTTGGTTGTAACCCAATTCAACTTCAAACCCGCTGGCTTCCACCTCCCCAAGGTTGGCGCTTGGGGGCGTCACCCCGAAGAAAGGTGGGATATTTCGGTTGCTCCCCGTTAAGAGTATGTTGCTTCTATCTTCGGTGAAGTAATCGATACTCGTGGAAAACAACCCTTTTAAGACGCTGAGCTCAACCCCAAAGTTTTTCTTTAAAGCAGTCTCCCATTGGATGTTGGGGTTACCAACCGTTGACTCCCTGTAGAAAGTATAGGGACTTCTGCCGTTGGTCTGTTCGCTCAGTCGAGCGTATCCGCCATAGGCATATTGTGATGAATATTGCCATCGTCCTCCGGAAACGCGATCGTCTCCAACCTTACCCATGCTGTACCGCAACTTCAGGTTGTCCACCCAGTCATAGGTAAAGAACTTTTCGTTTGAAACAACCCAACCTAGCGCCAGGGAAGGGAAAAAGTCGAACCGGTAACCGGGCCCGAACTGTTCCGACCCGTTGTATGCACCGTTTGTTTCGAAAAGGTACCTCGAGTCGTAGTCGTAGGTGACACGGAAAACCCAGTCCTCCCGGTAGTTCTTGAACTGGCTGCCACGGGCGTGCTCCTCTCGTTTAAACAGGGCCAATGCCGACACGTTGTGTTTATCAAACCTACGTGCGTAGTTGAGCTGTGCCTGGTACATCATCCTCCTGAAAACGGGGATGTATCCCGCCCAGTTGGCATTTTGGATGGCTTCTTGGCGAATGGTCCATGGTCGCACTATCCAATCGTACTCTTCGTCGTTCACGGGTAGGAGCGCGGTATATTCGCTCGGGTCTTGATTTGGGCCTTCGTACAAGTGCGGGTATATCTGTTTGAATCGCACGTTCGTAGCGGCTTCATTCGGACGAATACTGTTCGCGTTGTCATAAATACCACCCTCAGAACGAATGCTATTGTCATAGAACAGTGAGGCACGTGCGGTGAGTCCTTTCGTGATAAACTTTAAGTCTTGCTCCAGGCTCACGTCAAAATTTAACTGGGTTGTTCTCGTCTGCCTTAACCCTATGTTATAGACAGCAGCCAGGGGGTTAGCGGTGTTATTCCCACCTTCCTGGTAAGCGCCCCACCTTCCATCTTCGTGCATCGGGATAAAAAGGTTCGGGGCCAACCGGTAAGCGGCTGCCCACATCCACCAGTCGGCTCGGCTGGTACTTCCCTCGTTGGTGTAGTTGGTGTTTTTCAGGCTGTAAAAACCGGAGATGTCAAACTTCAACTTGGTCGTCTCGGTTAACAGGGCGTCAATGTTGCTCCTGAAGTTAAACCGGTCGAAATTGTAATTGGGATAATACCCCTTGCCGTTATCGTAATCTTCAAACATATCGCCTTCATGCAGGTACGCCAGGGAGCCAAAAAACTGAATCGCTTTGCTCCCTCCCCTGATATTCATCGTGGCGCGATGCGATACCCCAAAGTCTTTAAACAAGGCGTCAGCCCATTCCACGTTGGGATAGATTAGCGCGTATTCAGCAGACTGCGGTTTCTTGTATCGTTCCACGATCTCGTAAGGGACGTAGGCACCCCAAGAGGGTTCATTCAACGCGACCTCTCGCTCTATCATCTCGTTTTTCAACATCATGGCTTCATACGAATCCAATTTCTCGGGGAGCTTGGAGACCATTTGCCCCATCGCGGTATAATTAAAGTTCATGGTGGTCTTCCCGGCTTCCCCACGCTTGGTCGTGATAAGGATTACCCCGTTTGCGCCTTTAACACCGTAAACGGCCGTTGCGGAGGCGTCCTTAAGTACGGAGATACTGGCTACCTCGTTCACGTCAACGTTATTCATGTTCCTTTCCACGCCATCTACCAAGATAAGGGGTTGTCCCCCGTTCCAGGTGTTTCGCCCGCGAATAAAGATGTTGGTAGAACTTTCCCCGGTAAGGATACCCCCGGGTTCTCCGGAAGAGGTAAGCGACACGATACCGGGCAGTTGTCCCGATAAAGCCTGGGTCAGGTCGGTAACCGTCCCGATCTGCTTTAAATCTTCCTCACTGGCGACCGCGACAGAGCCAACCATTGTCTCCTTCTTTTGCACACCGTAACCTACCACCACGACCTCTTCCAGCATTTCGCTGTCTTCCTCGAGGACTATATTGATGGTGGTTCTGCCGTTAACCGGGATGGTTTGCGATATCATCCCCACGTAAGATATTTCTAAAACGGCATTGGAGGGGATGCTCGAAAACGTGTAGTTTCCATCTATATCGGTAATCGTTCCGGTCGATGTCCCTTCAATTCGAACAGTAACCCCAATCAACGGTTCACCTTCTGCATTCGTAACGATTCCCTTTACGGCAATGTTCTGAGCAAAAATTGATAAGGAAAAAGTCCATAAAATTATGAACAGTATCCCTTTAAATGAATTTGGTTTTTTTCTCTTCATTTCATTTGATGCTTTGTTATTTTAGATTTTGTCTATAAAACTCGACTTCATTTACCACGTGCGTAGCCCTCTGTTCAGGAGGGGGCTCCGACCGATTGAAGGCACGCGGTTTCAGGGTCTATTTCACTCCTCTCGTCGAGGTTCTTTTCACCTTTCCCTCACGGTACTGGTCCACTATCGGTCTCTGGAGAGTATTTAGCCTTGGCG
>JAPXNA010000022.1:0-53382 GCA_033808735.1 Fermentimonas sp. | reverse complement strand
ATGTTACGGGAGTTCCCTCTTTAATAACATTCCCTTGTTTAAAGAAGAATTTTAGCTGATCGTTTACCGCCCATTTAATTATAATGTCCAGTCCACCTTCTTGATGTCCAAGGCTGATACGGGTTTTGGGAGATTCACTCGGTACAGATGCCGTTATCACAAGTTTGCGTCCTTCCACCTCCGGTGTGGGTTGCTCATTTACAATCTCATCTTTAGCGCACCCCGTAATTAAAAGTAGTGCCGCTGCTATCCATATAAAGTATTTATTTTTCATATCTCTGTTCTTTTAATGCGTGCATGATCTTTTAGAATAGATATGGTCACACGTTACCAATATTCACCGTCAACATCAGATACTTTTCCACTTTCTGCAGCATCACCTCCCCAACTTATCGGAATGAAATTTCTATTGACCACGTTGGCACCGATGAAACAATCGGTAATAGTCCATGTTGTTCCCTCTCCACCTCCGGTAAACCCCCATAATTTAGGAGCAGTGCCGGTTGGCGTCGTATAATACGAACCTACATTTTTAAAACATCTTTCGAAGTTCATCGCTCTACCTTCAAAAAAGTCGGGGTTTGTGCTTGGATTAGGGAAAATATCCCTCCTTAATTGCAGTTTTGTGCATCCCTGGAAACACACGTTAAAATTCGTTGCTATCGTATTATATTTGAAGAGGTCTGCCGGAAGAGAAGTTAATCCGATGCAATTCGTAAAGCAGAAACTGAAATTTGTTACCTGTGTATTGTACCTGAACAAATCCGCCGGAAGAGAAGTTAATCCTCCGCAGAACCCAAAGCAGAGAGAGAAATTTGAAATTTGTGTATTGTACTTGAACAGTTCCGCCGGAATAGAGGTTAATCCGCTACATTTGACGAAGCAGTTTGAGAAGGTTTCTGCTTGCGTATTATACCTGAACAGATCTGCAGGAAGAGAGGTTAATCCGGAGCAATCTCCGAAACATAACATGAAATTTCGTGCTTGTTTATTGTACCTGAACAGCCCCGCCGGAAGAGAGGTTAATCCTCTACATATAGTGAAACAGCGTTTAAAGTTATCTGCTTGTGTATTGTACTTGAACAGTTCCGCGGGAATAGAAGTTAATCCGTTGCAATGAAAGAAGCAGTCGCCGAAATCTGTTGCTCCCATATTGGGGAAGGGGTCTAATATGGAAGTTAATAAATTGTCCCCAGTTTGGGTATCCCCGTTGTAGAATATGAGTTGCGGCATCTGTTTGACGGTCGGGTCAACTTGGTCGGAGGTGATGGTGATGGTATAATTGTCCGGACTAGCATAAGTATGATCAGCAATGGTTTTTGCAATCGAAGCGTTTTTCGCGATGGGTGTGTTCGGTGTCCCATCTCCCCAGTTGATCGTCAGATTGGCGGGGCTGGTGGAGGAAGATTCCTTCTGCCATATCTCGTACAGTTGGCTTGCCTCAGCTGTTTGGATGGTAAAGCGAAATTGAGCCTTGGCATCTACCCAAACTCCGTTTACCGTAGCATAGTAGCGCTTTCCGGCTTCGTAGGTCATGCCGCCGACCTTGGTCGTGTTGGTGCTCCACTCGTATGATGACTGGCTGCCGATCAGCGTTACTTTCACTTCGCCATTTTCGGCTATCCTCATAACGGCAGGGTCAAAAGCGAGGAAGGCGGTAAGGCCGGTGGTGCCGGAGCTTACGCCGGTCACATTGAGACTAGCCAATTCGGTAAACCCTTCCGTTGATGTCTGAAGAGACCAGATCACTTTTTGGAGCGTTCCTACCCCGGACGGAATGTTATTTAGATTTAATCTGACAATGCTGCTTTGAGAGGTCAAGGTAAAGGGTTGATTGAGGGCCTTGGCATCCACGTCACTCATAAGCAGCTTTTTGCTTAGATGTGCTGTCGAATTGTCCCCATTCTGTGTCTGTTGCCAGAAGTTATCGGGAAGTTGTACTTCGCCATTATCATCCAGCGTTATGACATCTCCGGGATAGTAGGCTTTGTATGTGTTGGCTCCGGGTACCTTTGTCCCGATAAATTCGTTATCGTTTCCGGTGTAGCCAAATTTAGAGCTTGCTATGTATGTTCCACCTGCATCATATCCGGCAAGCAGAAGCGTGTCGTTTTGCTCCCACGCGAGTTTGAGCGTGTTGTCATCGTAGGAGACGCGAGTCTTTTCCGGGATCGTGGCGCTTATGGTAACGATATCTCCCTCTTTTTCCGCGGGTTTCGCGGGTTCCGCGGGTTCGGGAATAGTGATATCGTGTGTGCAGCTTGCCGTCAGTAGGGCGAGGAGTACAAAAATAGATAGTTTGAGCTTCATGTCTGTTTAAGTTGAAAGTCGGAAGTCGGAAGTTGCGACATTCCGTTAATTGTTCATTACTAATTGCTTATTGCTCATTGTATTCACCCGTAAAATTAGGAAGATTTTTAATATGATGAAATATTTTGATGAAAAAGTTGAAAGGTGGTGTGAAGTTTGCGTTCTGGGTTCACTCGCTCGCGCGAGTTCTCAAACTCGCGTGTAAGGAAAATGCCCTCATCCTTGTATTTTTAAGATGCGATAATATCCTGTCGCTACATGGTGATGCCAAAATCCCGGACCTTGATTGGCAGGGATTAAACGGATGTCAAACAACGTGGGCATCTACGCGACGGCTATATGGCGGGATAAAAAACAAAAAACGGCAGGATAACCCTCCCCCGTTTTTTTAGTGTTGGACCGATTGACTATTACACCTAAAACCATTTCTTTCTGTGAAAATAAATGATCATACCGAAGAATATACAAACAATAATAATCCATACACCCAGGTAGCCGTATTTCCATTCAAGTTCGGGCATGTTTAAAAAATTCATCCCGTAAATACCGGCGATGAAGGTTAAAGGAATAAAGATAGTGGCAACAACCGTGAGGGTTTTCATCACTTGACTCATTCGATTCCCTTGCACCGAAAAAAATAAGTTGGTTTCACTTTCAAGGGATGAAAGAATCATGTCGCAATTATCAATCAAGGTTAAACATAAATCTTTAATTTCGGAAAAATATTTCAAGTGTTTTTTTTCGATGAATTGAGATTCGCCGCGTTCAACTATCAGGGTAAACTCTTTTATCGGTAGAATAGATTTCTTGATGAAATGAACCAACTTCTTATAATTTTCAATGACTTCAAGCGCGTTTGGAGAGGGTTCATTTTTCGTATCCGTGAAATTAAATTTTTCAATCTCTTCATCTAACTTGGTGAGGGTTTTAAAATAATTGTCGAGAATGGACTCAAGCAGGGTATAAAGCAGGTAATCTGCCGTGCTCTCTCTTAAAATGCCTTTATTATCTCTTAATCTAACCCTCAGGTGTTCAAAGAAGTCCGCTTTGCTCTCTTGAAAGGAGATCAGGTAGTTCGAGCCAAAAATAAAACTGATTTGCTCTGTTATCATCACGTTGTCAGATGGAATGATGGATTTTAAAGTCAGGAATGAAAAATCCTCATATTCTTGAAATTTAGGTCTTTGATTCACATCAAGAATATCCTGAATGGCCAAACTATGAATACCTTGTTTTTCACAAATGGACACTATGGTTTCAATGTTACTTAATCCATAAACGTTTAACCAGTAATTGCTTCCATTTTTTTTAAACGCGCTGATGTTTTCAGGTAACATGTTTTTTACTTCATCACACTCGTCTTTGCTATACTTGAATAGCTGAATATCGGGTTCATCGACCTTCAAATTGCCCGTGAAGTTAAATTCTCCGGGGTCACTCTTTTTTCGATTAAGAATAGATATAAAACGGGAGGGAGTAAAGAATTCCATTGATTTATTTTGCATGATTAGTCGCGTATTTTTCAGTCAATTGCTGTTAACGTGTGATTCACGTGATGAACCTTCGTGAAACAGATCTAAATCCATAGGCGTTTACCATGTTTCACGTTCAACAAATGTAGGATAATTCTTTTAATATTGAAAATACGCGCAATATATTTGCATGAATGAAACTAATTAGTTACATTTGCATCGGTAATCAACGTTTCTACGCGTGAGGTATATAAAACATACGAATTTGAAACTTTTTTGAGTGGATTAGATGATAGGGCTAGGACCAAGTTTGACTACGCGATTGAAATTGTGATGACCGTAAAGGTTATACCTGCTAAATTTGTAAAAAAACTAGCTGGCTGTGATTTTTACGAAATGCGTGTTTCGGTAGGCTTTAACGAGTATCGCACTATTGTGTTTTCTATTGACGCGCAAAATATAATTGAAGCCACCAAAATAGTATTAATAAATGGATTTTTGAAAAAATCTGAAAAGGATTATAAAAAACAGATACAGAAAGCAAGCAACATATTAAGTAATTACGATTATGAGTACAAGTAGCTATAAACGCGAATTGATAAGCGTAAACGAGGAGTTTAATCAAAAATACGGGGCTGTAGGCAGCGAAACGCGTTCGGAATTTAATGCGAAGGCTATGGCTTGGTATTATGGAGAAATACTGCGTGAAAAACGCAAAGAGATGAATCTTACACAGCAAGAACTTTCGGAACGCACCGGGTTAAAACGTACCTATATATCTCGCATCGAGCGGGGTGAGACGGATATGCAATTGTCCAGCCTGATACGTATATCGCGAGCGTTGAATTTAAAGTTTGGGCTGAAATAAAAGATATTCCCGTACTCGATTAAATAGGGTCGCTATTATTTTTAGTGTTAAAGAGTAAAAGCAAAAATAATCGATTTCTTAGGGTATTTTCTTATGTGAAAAAGCATCATTTTTGACTATTACACCAAGTTTTCAGTATTTTGTCGCGCGAGCGAGTTTCCAAACTCGCGTGTAAGGAAAATGCCTTCATCCTTGTATTTTTAAGATACGATAATATCATGTCGCTACATGATTGATACCAAAAATCCCCGACTTGATTAGCCGGGGATTTTACGTTGTCCGCGTTTTATCTATTGTTAATGCTACCAGCTCATAATTTTCATCACTTTTATGCACGAATCAGCATTATCGGTATATACTACATGTACATACGATCCGATACCTATTTGAACTGCTGCCACCCGCGTACCATCCTTAACGGTTATATCTGAATAGATGTTTTCCACCGGGGTACCCGCGTTAGAATACTTGACGAACAGGTTAGAACCGGATAGACCTGCTATATTAGCCTTTAATCTATGACATGATAGGCTGTGAGGAACAGCGGTAGTCGTTGTAATATTATAATAAGGATCAACAAATGAGGCGCTGTTTCCATTCACCTCGATAGTAGCGGTGCGGTTTGTGTTTTCTTCCATATAAAGGGCTTTAATAGTCTTATCCCAAGTGACATACTCTAAGTCATATATATCGCAGTTATCGTCTGTGCCGGATGAAGAAACTCCCCCTGCCGTGGGGGTTTTTATAACTACGCGATAATAATTAGAATCAGGAGAAGGAGAAGGGGAGGTGTTTTTTATTTCCCAGCGCTGGTGAGTTATAATATAGTAGTTCCCGCTTGGGTCCACGGCGATACGAGAGCCTTTATCGTAATAGTAGCCCATCTTTTCTGTATATGAATAATACCCGTTATAAATAACGTTTTTTTCAAATGTGCCGCTGCGGTTTGTAGCGTACATGATATCGGGAAGATTATGGTAATCCCCGATTTGTCCTTCCGTATCGGTATAGGTAATATGTGCCTTTTCGTCGTTATCAACCGCTATATCGGGTTTCGAGCAGGCACCCTCGTTATTGGTTGTAATATATTCCGTGCTCCATGCCGTACCGTTATGTTTACAATAGGCGATTTTCCCGTCGGTAGTGGTAAACACCACGTGCGGGTGGTTATTTCCGTCTATTGCCACGCGGGCTTCAGCACCAGTTCCCAAAAGGGTTTCACCCAGCCAACCATAACAGTCTTTCGTGCTATTGTAATACACCTTGTTGTCGCCTTTGGAGTACACCACACCGATAAAATCGGTACCGCCATCGGCATGCATCAAATTACCTACAAGAGGGGGCGGGTTCAACGAGGCATCGGTAAAGTATAGCGACGTACCGTTCCACAACGCGTAGAGGTGATACGCTTTGCCTGTCTGCATGGCAGAGGCGCGAGCGGGTTTACTATTCACGGAGACAATGTCCTCTCCCTGGGCAGGAGCTATGAGAAGCTTTATTTCGGGAACTGTCGCGCTCGGAATAGGCATTACCCATCGCACGTATAGAACTGTTTCCCCGAGGTTTAAGTAAATTAACATTTTACCGATTGAAGGTCCTTTCTCCGCGTATGAAACCTGATTACCAATCAAGTCGTAAAAGGGAGCAGTATTAGGACCCAAGAGGTCGTAATACCATTTCGCCCCCCCTCATTTTGCAATGTGGGAATAAAAGATAGTTTTGTATCCGAACCGTTTTTTATTGTCAGGCATTCCAGTGCCCCCAAATGATTGAAGTTGATGGTGCCGATTGAGGCTCCCGCGGCAATTTCCACTTGGCCAGCTATGGGTACCATGACCAGGCTGGTTAATGTGCAAAAATCCACGGGAAGAACCTGCACGTTTATCTTACCGGCTACGTCTAAAGAAATAAACGGTGATCCGTGAACGGCGTAAAGCGTGTACGCGGCATTTCCGTCAATTTCTGCCGGGATAGCGACGGTAAAGGTGGCTGTTTTCCCGTCGTCGGAAATAGCATCCGGGGTTAACGTTACGGGGGTTCCCTCCTTAATCACGTCACCTTGCTTGAAGAAGAATCTTATCTGATCGTTTGCTTCCCATTTTACTGTAATATTCAGTGTCCCCGCTTGCTGTCCCAGGCTGAGGCGGGTTTGTGGTGTCTCGTCAGGCACGGATGCCGTAAGGGTAATTTTGCCCTTTTCCGCCTCAGGTGTCGGTTGCTCGCTCGTGATCTCGTCGTTGGTGCATCCGGCAACAACAAGAAGTGCGGCCATCATCCATAAAAAGAGTCTGTATTTCATAGGGTCAGTAAGTTATAGTTTGTAATCAGTTTAATGATTGCATTTTAATCATGCATTGTTTTACCACTCTTCACCTTCAAAATTGGATGGTGCATTGCCTTCACTGGGCTGTAAGATGTTCTGTGAAAGTTCGATGTCTATTACCTCGATGTCGGGCGCGGTGTATTGCCCAGTTACCACGGGTAACGTGAAGCAACGTTCGGCGTTAGCCAAACCTGATGCGCGTTCGCTTGATTTAAATTCCTTGTTGTTCATCGTTATTTGATTTTAAAGATTAGTCTTGTCTCCTGTAGAAACGCCATACTATGACGTTTCTGCTATGACGTTTCTGCTATGACGTTTCTATTATGGCGTTCCTGCCATGGTGTCTCCCCGCGTGCCACCGTCTCCCCGCGTCCCTCCTCACCCTGCGTGCCCGGGCTAACGTTGAAATAACTTGAAAGTATGAAAACGGCGTTCATAATCAATGGAATCGTGTATTCACCCGTAAAATTATAAAGATTTTTAAAATGATGAAATATTTTGATGAAAAAGTTGATGGTGTGGAGTTTAAGTTCTGGGTTCACTCGCTCACGCGAGTTTCCAAACTCGCGTGTTGCTTGGTTATAGACTATGCGACATCAACAAGTAATTAATCAAATTCGCCAACTGCTTAAACGGGTTGTTCCCGAAGCAGAAGTTATTCTTTATGGTTCCCAGGCTCGTGGCGATGCCCAAAATGAGAGTGATATCGATTTGCTTATATTGATAAATGATAAAGTTCTTACTCCTGAATATGAACACACGATTATACGAGCTTTATATGAATTGGAAGTGGCATCGGGGGTTATTATCAGTCCAATAATTATGTCGCACCAACAATGGAATAATCGCCCATTTCATACACCTTTTTCTATCAATATAATGAACGAGGGAGTAATATTATGAGACGAGAACAGTTATCGGACCGGCCGGGGATTTTACTATTACACGCTTGCGATAAAGTGTTTTTATCTACTGTCTATTCTCCTGCTATTATAACTTCCAACACTTTTATCATCGAATCGGCATTATCGGTATAGACTACATTTGCCCGTTGAGAAGATTTATAAATCAATGCTACCCGGGTATTTGCCTTTACCGTTGTAGCGAAATAGACCGTTTCTATTCCGGAAGCTACGAACGGGTTTAAACCGGAAAGACCAACAACATCCCCATCACCCCCCAAGCCGTGAAGAACAATGTTAGATGTACCAATACCATACGGGTAAATAAACGATGCAGTGTTCCCGTTAACATCAATATAAGCCCTACGATTATCGTTGTTATCCTTATAAAGGGCAACAGCCTCATCAAAAGTACCTTTTAAATCATATATATCGTATCCATCGCTTGGATTGGATGAAGTGCTTCCCTCTGCCGTAGGGGTTTTTATAACTACGCGATAGGAAGTGGCGCTTCCATTCACCTGTTTATGATGCGCGATTATATAGTACACCCCAGTTCCATTTACAGCTACATATGAGCCTTTATCGTAATAGTCGGCATTCCCGTTTGATTGGACTCCCCCGTTATATATTACCGTTTTTACAAATGTGCCGCTGCTGTTTGTTGCGTACATAATATCAGCTTGATTAGTCTGGTCTCCGTTCTGTCCTTGCGTATCGGTATAAGTAATATACGCCTTCCCGTTGCCATCCACGGCGATATCGGGTTTTAAGCAGGTACCCGCGTTATTGGTTGTAATATATTCGGTACTCCATTCCGTGCCGTTATGTTTATGGTAGGTTATTTTACCGTCGTTAGTGGTAAATACCACGTGCGGATGGTTGTTTCCGTCTATTACTAAACGTGCTTCGGTACCCGTTCCCAAAAGGGTTTCGCCCAGCCAGGTGTTGGCGCCGTCTCGCGTGCTGTTGTAATATACCTTTCCATCTTCTTTGGAGTACACCACACCGATAAAATTGCCTTTGCCGTCGGCATGCATTAAATCACCTACAGGAGGAGGGTTAAACGAAGCATTGGTAAAATAGAGCTTGCTTCCATCCCACAACGCGTAGAGGTGATACGCCCTGCCTTTCTGCAAGGCAGAGGTGCGGGCGGGCTTGCTGTTGACGGACACGATGTCTCCTCCCTGAGTTACAAGTTTCAACCTTATCGCGGGAGTAGGTATATCCTTAGGCATTACCCATTGCGCGAATAGACAACCAACGTCGTAACCGGGATGTAAAGTTGTTGTTGATGAGGGTAGGCCGTTTATTGTAAACTCATTTGCGACCTGCTTACCAATCAGGTCATAAACAGGAGCTTTAATATCTTCTTCAACCGAGTAGTTGTAAAACCAACTTGTTCCCTCCTCATTTACCAAAGAGGAGTAGGTGCTATTAAAAGTAAAGTCAGAATCTGAAGCATTCTTAATCGTGAGGCATTGAAGTGCCCCCAAATGCTCGAAGTTGATACTGCCGATAGAGGCTCCCGCCGCAACTTCCACCTCACCCGCTATGGGTGTACGAACAAGACCATTTAAACGAAGAAAGCCAAAGGGCAAAACAACTACATTTATCTTACCCGCGTCTAAATAAGCATCCCACGCTCCGTGAACGGCGTAAAGCGTGTACGCATTCTGACTATCAATCCCATCCGGGATATCCACGGTAAAGGTGGCACTCTTCCCATCGGCGGAAATAGCATCCTGGGTCAACGTTACGGTGGTGCCCTCTTTAAGAACGTCACCTTGCTTGAAGAAGAACTTTATCTCGTCTATTTCTGCTTTCCATTTAACGATAATGTCCAGTCCTCCTGCTTGCTGTTCTAAGCTGAGACGGGTTTGTGGTGATTCTTTGGGCACGGATGCCGTTAGGGTAAGTTTAGCCTTTTCCGCCTCCGGTGCCGGTTGCTCGTTTACAATCTCATCGTTGGTACATCCGGCAATAACAAAAAGTGCCGATACTATCCATAGAAAAAATTTGTCTCTCATATGTTTATCGTTTGAAAAAGTGCTCAATTTGTTGTAAACTTTAAATGTAGTACATTTTCCTACCACTCTTCACCTTCAAAATTAGACGGTGCATTACCACTTCCAAGGAAGTTTTGGGTCAGTTCAAATTCAATTACCTCCACTTGAGGCGCAGTGTAAAGCTTGGTTAGGCTTCCTGCCGAATCTTGCTCAACTCTCCTTTTGTTCAGGTGTTTCCTTTCTGTTTTCATATGCTTTAAAATTTTAGTTCATGTATTAATACTTTGTCGGTTAATCTACTTGTTGATTTAAAACAGTGCATTTTAGTGAATACAGGTGAAATGATTTCCCAAATGTAAGAAAAAATGATTCTACCTTTTATCTTTTTATAAAAATATTTCCCATTTTTTGAAAAATATTCCCGTTATGCTATTTTCCCAATGGCTAACGGCGGGAGCCAATTTGAAGTGTTCACGGCGTTAACGCCGTGAACGCCGTGAACACTTCCGGGCCGGGCTATTAAAAAATGACCTTGTTCTATTGATAAAAGGAGTGCGCTTTCACTTATTAGTGTGAAAAATAGTGTGAAAGTATAAAGGCAAAAAAATAATCGACTCGTAATGAGCCGATTATAAGGTGGCATTGTTGTCTTACTAGGATTCGAACCTAGACAAACAGGACCAGAATCTGTTGTGCTACCATTACACCATAAGACAGTTTGAGAGTACAAAGTTACTAAAAGTCGGCTAATTAAAAAATTTTATGGCTATGTTTTTCCTTTTTCTAGTTTGCCGTGAGTTCTACTAAGAAGTACGATTCGCTTAGGGTGTGCTAGCTTGTTTCGGGAATAAATATCCGATCGCGGTAGTGATCGAGTAGGTGGGCGTACACGGGGTGTTCCCGGAGAATGGCCCCGTTGCCCACGAGGAAAAGTTGTTGGCGTGCCCGGGTGATGGCCACGTTCAGCTTCCGGTCAACCGTCCCCTCGCGGTTCATGGCGCAGAGGTAATGCATCTGCTCCGCTCTATTCACGCAGAACGATACCAAGATGACATCGCGCTGGCTTCCCTGGAAGCGCTCTACCGTTTCGACCATCACCTTTTCGGCCTCGGGAAACCCGCTTTGGAATAGTTTCTGGCGGATAAGGGCCACCTGGTTGCGGTAGGGGGCAATGATACCGACCGAGGAGGCGTTGAATGGGCGTCCATTGGCAAGGTACACCTCACGGAGCGCATGCAGGAGATTGGCTACCAGTTGTGCTTCGGCCTCGTTGATCTTGGTGGAAGGCGTGGAATGAAGCATTTTTTCCGTGGAGATAAAGGCGGTGCGTTCCCTGGCCACGAGTTCCTGCAGGGGGTGATTAGATGGGGCCGTAAGCGCCCATTTTCCCGATTGCCACTCGTTGGCCGGGGAGAGGCCCTTCGGGTAGAAATGTTCGGCCGGGAAAGCCGCGATCTCTTCATGCATCCTCCCCTGCCGCGTGAGTTGCACGTAAGCGCGCTCCCATCCGTTATCGATACACTGACGCATTAACCGTTCGAACATCGAATCGCGGCAATCCAGGATACCTGCTTCACGCACCAGCGGCTCTTCTATCTTTGAGTCCACTGAATCCTGTAGCACGATGGTGGCCAGCTGATGGTGATCACCGATCATCACGAACCGATCGAATCGCGGCAGCAACCCGATGATCTGTGGCTCAAGCACCTGCGAGGCCTCATCGATGATCGCCACGTGAAAATACTTGAGCTGAAACAGCTCCAATCGCCCGTTGATCGAGGCGATGGTGGAGACGAAAATACGGGTTCGGGCTATTTCATGCAGTAGTTCCTCCCGGTTTGTCGCCCTTTCCGCTATCCGCTGTAGTAGCCGTTCGCGGAAGGGTGGGGCGCAACCGAGCTCGCTGCCAACCCGGATGTAAGCATCACATTTCCTATGGGTTCCCGGCTCTCCTGATCCAGCCTGTGGTTCACCTACTTCTTGCTCGTTGCCACCCACATCGTTGTGCCCCAACGCCGCGTGAATCGCCTCGCATAACTCGTCCACGGCACGGTTCGTGTAGGCCAGCACCATGATGTTCGTCCCGGGTTGCGCGTAGTAGGACTCAATCAGTCGCCGCGCGAAGATCGAGGTCTTCCCCGTCCCGGGTGGCCCGACGATAAGGAAGTAGTCAGGGCTATCCAGGGCTTGCCGAATGATTGACTCTGGGTAGTCCGATACACTTGTGGTGGGGCGAGGAGTGGCCGAACGGTGACTTGCCTCTTCACTCGAGCCGCAGTCCGAAGCATGTAGGGTAGGGGGCAATCCCTCTTTGCCGGAATCCGGGTGGGGCGGCTTACCTATTGCCCTACCCAAGGGTGGTGAGGTTTTGGTACTACCCCCCGTTCTTGGGGCAGTCAACCCCAATAGCAACTCCCTTTTCTGCTTTGGAGCTCCCAGGAACGAGAAAAGCCCCTTGTACATGACGGTAGTCGACGAGTCGAGGGTATCGTGCTCGATAGCCCACAGTCGGTTCTCCTTGAAGTAGCGCCGGTTCTTCTGCTTGTATCGGAAGCGCACCACCACCTCGTTCGGGGTGATACGGGCGATGCTCCCCTTCAACACCTGCCGGTTCAATACCGTGTCTCGCTCGTCTTCACGGGGATAGACGATACAGATATCACCCACGCGAAAGTTCACAAGAGCGGTTTGGTTTGAATTGGTCGCCTCTTCAGCCGCCTCTTCGGATGTTCCTTCACCTCTCCTTTCGAATTTTTCTTTACCTGTTATGGTGTTGATTGTTTTATCGACTGCCGGGCTTGGAGCAAATTGGATAACCATATCGTTGCCCGAATCATCCATCGCGACGATAGCGAGGTCGAACAGCACGTCCAGTGCATCGACCCGTTCCTCGAAGCGGCTATTCCACAGGGAGGCGACCCCCGTCGGTGTTTCCCGGTCGATATCCCCTATTTTTTGGTGGTAGAGTTCCCTCGATATGAACCGGGTGTACCGATAGAAGTACTCCTTCTCCAGTGTGTTGCAGTCGATCAATCTCCTTTGTATCGTTTTTATCTTGTTCACGTAGAAGGTAGGCAGCTTGCTTTCCCCATCGATGGAGGCGAACAGCGCGTTGAACAGCGACTCTACCGCACGGTTGTCGCCGTTGATAACTTCCTTCTCGTTGGTCACGATTTGGTTGCGAAGGTTCAGGATCAACTGTTCAAGCTGCTCTCTCTCCGCGGCGATCCGTAGGTTTTCGCCTGGTCGGTTCCCGGCCGAGTAGAGGATAGAAGCGTCCACCTCATTCGCGTTGCCGATGACGCTTTTCATCATCAACCGGTAAACGGCGGTTTGTACCTCGTGGTTGAGGGCGAGTTTACTTCTATCGTATGATGGGAAGGGGAGCCGACCCGATTTCAACTCCACGATGGTAGTTTTCTCGCTTGGGATTGCCTTGCCTTCTGCTGATTCCTTTTCCTCTTTGAATACCGGTTCCCCGGTGAAATCCTTTTCCCTTGTTTCATCCCGCTCTCCTTTCGCCCCGGGCTGTAATAGGTCGAGACGCCCTTGGAACCCATATTTTTCGCTGAAGAACGATGGCTCCAGGGTACAGCGGTGCACGTCGATCCCCCGCCGTGGGAAATCGTCCCGAATCACCCGGCGGATATTCTCGAACTGCTGTTTCGCCTTCCGCATGAACTCCCTGAAGTCGTTATCCCTTCGTATGTCTTTGCAGCTGGCATATTCAAACGGGGACTGCTTGAACGACTGTTGGAAAACCGTGTTAAAGGAGACCTCGTTCGGGTTATCGGCAAAGACCAACTCGTCTAAAAAGTAGTTCGAGAGGTTACCCAGCAATAGGTAAGAGCGGTTCTCCATCTCCTCGAACTTGTTGCGGAAGTAGTGGATGGGTGATACGAAGTAGTCTTGAAAGCACTCCGCGATGGCTGAGGCGTCGATCAGGTAGTCGGGCTCCAGGATGAAGAACGACGGGACGATATACCCCCCTTCATCCACCCGGCACTCCACGAGGTTAATCCGCTCCCCCTCCTTGAACCGCTCCACCGAGGTGTTGAACACGCCGTTAACCGATGGAACGCCATACTTCACGGTGATTAGCCCGACGGGAGGGGCGGTCGGTTCGTGGGGCAGGGTTTCGGTCGGTTCACGGGGAAGGGTTTGGGTCGGTTCGTAGTGCAAGATTTTGGTCGTTTCGCTGGGAAGGGTTTGGGTCGGTTCGCAGAGCAGGAGCCGGTGTGTCTCGTCTTTCGAGACGAGGCGAACCCGAATGATGTCGATGAAAGCTCCCGGTGAATGCATGTTCAAAAGTACAGGAAAAAACGGCTTTTCACAAGCGCAAGGGCGAAAATAAGGCGCCTCATGATTTTTTCGGGAGAGCTAGCCATCCCTACATTCCGTTTAATTAACTTTTATTAGTGCAGCACTTCCGTTACTTTCGCGTCATAAATAGAGTTCATGTAAAATTCAACACAAAACTACATTGTTTTATGGTTAGAAAACAAAAGGTGTTGCTACTGTTATGCTTCACGCTGTGTGGTGCCGTTTTGCAGTTAACCGCGCAAAACCACACCGTCAGCGGGTTTATCAAGGATAAAGAGACGGGCGAGCCGCTTATCGCGAGTACGTTGTACGAAGAGAACAGCTCAAAGGGAACGGCTGCCAACAACTACGGTTTTTACTCCCTGACCATTCCCGGGGGGGATGTTTCGTTGACCTATTCTTACATCGGTTATCAGCCTGAACACCGAATGTTTCATCTACGCGGGGATACGGTAATCCATATTGCATTGACCCAGCATAACGTACTGGATGAGGTGACGGTGGTGGGGTACCGTTCCGAACTGGGCGTGAAGGGTTCGCAAATGAGCGCGATAGAGGTTCCCATCAGCCAGATAAAGAATATTCCCACCCTGTTTGGCGAAAACGATATCATCAAAGCCATTCAGTTGTTGCCCGGAGTGCAGTCGGGTACCGAAGGCTCGGCAGGCTTGTACGTGCGGGGTGGGGGGCTCGATGAGAACTTGTTGCTGCTGGACGGTGTGCCCTTGTACAACGTGAATCACATGTTTGGCTTCTTCTCGGTTTTTAATAGCGATGCGCTTAAAAATGTCACGCTATATAAAGGAAGTTTTCCCGCCCGATTCGGAGGACGACTCTCTTCCGTGGTGGATGTGCGCATGAAAGATGGTGATGATAAAAAGATCAAGGGAACGGCGAGCGTTGGGGTTATCTCTTCCAAAATTCAACTGGAGGGGCCGATTATTAAAGAGAAAACGACCTTTAATATTTCGGCAAGACGAACCTATATCGATCTGTTGATGCAGCCCCTTATCAAGGCCTATTCAAAACGGGAAAACAAGGCCAATAGGGTTACAGCGGGCTATTATTTTTATGACCTAAATGCCAAGTTCACCCATACCCTATCGGACAGGGATAAACTCTACTTGAGCGCGTACATGGGCGATGATGCCATATACGCCAAAATAAAGACGAAAGAGAGGTATAGCGAAACGTTTGAGGAGCATAACTGGTTGAAGATGAATTGGGGATGGGGTAATCTGATAACCTCGTTGCGATGGAATCACCTCGTCAACCCTAAACTGTTTATGAACAGCACGGCCTCGTTTACCCGTTACCGCTCCGACTTGAAACTGGGTTCGGAAATAAAGGAGACGAACAAGGGAGTGGAGCCCACCCACGTGAATACCCAAGAGGTGTCTATGTTGTATGATTCGGGCATTTACGACTGGACGCTTCGCACCGATTTCGACTACACGCCCAGCCCATCGCACGACATAAAGTTCGGGACCAATTACACCTACCACATCTTTTCGCCCGATGTGGCTTCCGTTAAGCAAAATGTTTCGGATGACGCTTCGCTCGATATCGATACGGTAATCGGGAGTCCCAAAGTATACGCGCACGAAACCATGAGCTATATCGAAGACAATATCTCGTTGGGTAAAATGTTTAAGTTGAACGCGGGATTGCACTTCTCCTCGTTTCACGTGCAAAACCGGAACTATTACTCGTTGCAACCCCGCGTGGGCTTGCGCGTGTTGATCAACGACAACTTGTCGGCGAAAGCGGGGTACGCCTATATGCACCAGTATATCCACATGTTGTCGAACAACTCCGTGAGCCTGCCCACTGACCTGTGGGTTCCCGTTACCAAGAACATTCTCCCGATGAGTTCACATCAATATTCCGCCGGCCTCTTTTACGCGCTCCAGGATATTGCCGATTTCTCGATAGAGGGATATTACAAAACAATGGATAACCTGTTGGAGTACAAAGATGGGGCCTCGTTCATGGGCGCATCGACCGATTGGGAAGAGAAGGTGAACATGGGACGGGGCATAGCGTATGGGGTGGAGTTTTTGGCGCAACGCTCGTTCGGCAAGACCACCGGGTGGGTGGGGTACACGTGGGCTCACGCGAATCGGATATTCGACAAGCCGGGGCATATCATCAATAATGGCGATCCGTTTCCCGCCAAGTACGACCGTCGGCACGATATCAGCATAACGCTGTCACACAAGTTTTCGGAACGGTTCGACATTTCCGGCTCGTGGGTGTTCAGCACGGGTAACACGGCGACTTTCGGTTACCGGGAATATCAAGTTTTAATACCCCCCAATTACCAGAATGACTACGCTCCCGGTAGCGTGGTTCACGTGGAAAGTAGGAACAACTACCGCTTCAACAACTACCATCGCCTGGATTTGGGTGTGAACTTTCACAAGATCACGAAACGGGGCAACAAGCGAACGTGGAACATCAGCATCTATAACGTCTATAATCAATTAAATCCCTTTTTCGTCTATCCCTCGTCGGAATCGCGTTACGATGAGAAGTCGGGCACGTACGTCTCTAAGTCGACCCTTATGCAGGCTTCGTTGTTTCCCATCATTCCATCGGTCAGTTATACCATTCAATTTTAAGCAACAGATAATATGAAAGGTTCCATACACTTATATATCGCACTTTTGTTGGCATCGCTGTCTCTTTTCACGGCGTGCGAAAAAGAGATTGAATTTAAAGGGGAGCAAAAGGCACCATTTTTGGTGCTGAACGGTTTTATCGCGGCCGACTCGGCAGTAAGCGTTCATTTGAGTCAAAGCAAGTTTATCTTGGGCGATAAGCCTGGTTTTGAAGCGGCAGAAGGTGCGCAAGTGGAACTGTACGTGAACGGCACCGCGCATGAAAAGCTCGTTTACGCGGGCAAAGGGCTGTACCGGGGGACGTATCGCCCGCGAGTGAATGATGTGATTGAGATCAAAGCTTCGGCGAACGGATTTGTACCTATCGAGGCGAAAACCCAAATCCCCGACTATCCCCTGCTGGAGCTCGCGGATTCGTCCCTGGTTTATACGGAGGAGAATCCCCTGTCGTTAGGTGGGGAACCCGGTACCGATTTTGGTTATAAGTTGCTGCATCAGCACAACATCATTTCCGTCAACGTGAAAGATAGGGCAGACACAGAGGATTATTACTTTGTACGTGCCAATATCAACCGCTACTTGCCTTCCACCGGGACGTATCAATATATGGTGAACGTGGATTTGAAAGAGGTGATGAAAGCCAACGTGAACCTGGGGGAAGGCTTTGTTTACGAGATGCTGGAAGAGGATCCGGATGGTACGTTGAGGGCGTTACGTAATGTTTTTGCTGATACGTTCGTGAACGGTAAAGATGTCGGCATGGAGTTCCAATTTTTGAGCTATATCGCGGCCGTGAAGTACCAGGATGGTGAAAAAATCATGTCGCCCTATTCAGGCGAGGAAGAGGAGTATGAGATATCCGTTTCGGCCATGTCGGGCGACTATTACCGCTTTCTCATTTCGTCGTTGATGGCCGATTACCAGAGCGAAAACCTGTTCTCCGAACCGGTTCGGGTGACGAGTAACGTGAAGAACGGGGCGGGTATTTTAGGCGCGTACAGCACCTCTAAATTCACCTACAGGTTTAAACTGCGATACCTGGACTCCGCTCACTTTTGATGCCGATATAGTTCTCGGTGTATAAATTAATTTCTGATTTTCATTGCAAGAGTTGCAAGATATATCAACTTTAATTATATTTGTGACATGAAACGAAAGATACTGACTTTTGGTGGATATTTCGAAGCATTTATTGAGACTTTAAATGCAAAAGAGTTACTCAAGTTAGATTACATTTTAAGTCTCTTGGAAACTCAGGATCGTATGCCTTCAAAATTCATCAAATTTATTCGAGAAGGTTTGTTTGAATTGAGAATGGAATATGAAAGCAATATATATCGTATATTTTTCATTTTTGACGGAAACAATATTGTCGTTTTATTTAATGGCCTTCAGAAAAAAACAAAGAAAACTCCAAAAAAAGAAATTGAAAAAGCGTTAAAAATTAAAAAAGAGTATTATGCACGAAAACGATTATCAAATAAGAAATTATAGCAACGTATTGGCTGAAAAATATGGCGAACATGGCACGCCCGAACGCGCGAAATTTGATGAAGAAGCCTATGCTTTTTACACCGGACAGGTGATTTTGGATGCTCGCAAAAGTGAAAACATGACACAAAAAGAGCTTGCCGAAAAGTTAGGTGTGGACAAATCGTATATCTCCAAAATTGAAAACGGGGTGGTAAATCCCAGCGTAGGATTTTTTTACCGGATAATGAATGCTCTTGGACTAAACGTGGAAATTACGAAAACTGTTGGTTAGATTATTTTAACTCTTTTCGCGGAATACGTTCCACGAAAAGCATAACTTTTGTGGAGTACATTCCGCATTAGCTAGGATTAAGCGTGAGTTAAAGAGGGGTTGCCTTTTTCGCGGGCTTTGGGACCGAGATATTCTCTTGCCTGATCATTGGCTGTGGTTTGGGTGTTGGGGTGTGGTCGTTTGCTTCTTTACCGGTGTCGGTTTCAGTCTCATGATTGCCGTCGATTTTCCTTTCCGTTAATCGCGGTGTTTTGGTGGAGTCGGTTTGCACGATGATGATGGGTTCTTCCTCCGCGTCTTTCGGGAAGGCACCGTCTTCGATTACCCTTCCGCCACGCAAGTAGCGAGCGGCGTAGTAGGGTTCGGTCGATTGGGAGATAATGACTCCGCTGACGGTAGACGCGTGAATGAAATCAAACTCCCCGTTGGTTTTCACATGGGTTACAATACCCACGTGGCCAACACGTCCGTTGCGTGTTCGTCCCTCGAAAAACACCAAATCGCCTTTCGTCAAATCTTGTTTGCGATCAATGCTCGGCACTTGCCGGTCTTGCCCCGATGAGCTGGCGTTTAACTGGTAACCGAACTTTTTAAAGACGAATGCCGTGTATCCTGAGCAATCGAAAGCGTTCGGACCTTTTCCGGCATACCGGTATGGCTTTCCCAAGTACCCTCGACCGTAGGCTATAAGTTCATCTTGTATTGACGCGTTTTTTTTGGAGGAAACGGTGTTTCTTCCAACTCCACATGATGCCAGTAGGGTGGTAATCAGCAGTAAAAACGCGATTTTCTTGTACACGGCTCCGTTAATCTTTTGAATGTTGGGTAAAATTCAACTGCAAATGTAAATCAATCAATTAACTATTTCAAGTTTTCACTTTTCTTTTAATAATCTATAAAAAATATTTAGTTATTCACAGATCACAACTGATGAGCGATGGGGCGGCGTTTCGTGTCTTAAAAAGGGTTAGCGCAATATGCTCGGGTACGTGTGACAACGGATTATGCCGATACCGAAAAATAGCGTAAATTTGTGGATGGTTATAAAAGGTTGTTCAGTTAATAAAGAAATATGACGCGAACCTGTCCCCTTTGTGGAAAGAGTAAGCCCGTGGAAGCCCTGTTCTGCGAGGAGTGCACCCATCGGATGCATGCCGATTACGAGGTGAGACTTCCAGATGATTCGTTAGAAGTCGACTGGCAATCAAGCGACCTCCAACCCCATTCCGATATTTCATTAGAAGTTGTCCCTGAAAGTGAAAGAGGAACAGGGGAGGAGCAGGAACTATATCAAAGTCTAGAGCTTGAATCAGAGCCAGAGTTTGATCTTGAACCTGAATTTGAACCTGAATTTGAATTTGAACCTGAACCGGGGCCTAAGCCCGATTTTGAACCAGAAAGAGTAGAGAAACAGGTAAAGGGAAAGCGCCTGAGTGTGCCCATATTGGTTTTGTTCGCCCTGCTTCTTCTTGTCGTGAGCTACGCGGTGTTCAACAAGACCGTACGGAAGGGGAACCTTGAACGGAGAGGATGGGATACGGCCTTGAACATGAATAGCGTGGAGGGATACCTCGACTACATGGCAACTTTTCCCAGCGGGTCTCACTTTGATGAAGCGCATGAGGCCCTACGAAAGCTGAAGTCGGAAGAGGCGATGCAGTGGGAGCGGCTGAAAACGTCAAGTAACACGGCGGAGCTGCGTGATTTCCTAAGTCAGCATCCCGATATCCCGTTTGCCCCGTTGGTGGAGAAGCGTCTGGATTCGCTGAGCTGGGCCGGGGCGGCCAGGGCCAATACACCCGAGGCCTACTCCGAGTACATCCACCTCTCACAACAGGGGCAATTGAGGGGGGATTACGTTAACGAGGCGCGTCAAAAACTTAAGGAGCTGTTGTCCAACCTTGTGGAATCGGTTATTACGGATACTGTTCCCGAGTAAACCGGCGGGTCCCTGGATCTGCCCTTTCACGGAAATGGCTGCGGGATAGTGTTTCCTAATAAACCAAACGGGTTGTAGTTTGTTTAGAAAGTAGTTTATGCGATTTCAACTCACGTCTGACTTTAAACCGACCGGTGATCAGCCCGAAGCTATCGCGGCACTCGTGGAGGGGCTTCAACAGAAGGTGCCCTACCAAACTTTGCTGGGAGTCACGGGATCGGGGAAAACGTTCACGATCGCTAACGTGATCGCTCAACTGAACAAGCCCACGTTGGTGTTGAGCCATAATAAGACACTGGCCGCGCAACTGTACAGTGAGTTTAAGGGTTTCTTTCCGAACAACGCGGTGGAGTACTTCGTTTCCTATTACGATTACTACCAACCGGAAGCCTACATACCTACCACCGATACCTATATTGAAAAGGATCTGGCGATTAACGATGAGATCGAGAAGCTCAGGCTTGCCACCACTTCGTCACTCCTTTCGGGAAGGAACGACGTGATCGTGGTCTCCTCTGTCTCCTGCCTCTACGGCATTGGTAACCCGGAGGACTTTAATAAGACCATCATCGAGGTGAGCGAGGGGCAGGTTATGGAGCGGGATCATTTCTTGCGGTTGCTGGTCGATAGCCTCTACTCACGCGATGAAACCGCCGAGTTCAACCGCGGCAACTTTCGGGTCAAGGGAGATACCGTGGAGCTGTTCTTGGCCTATCACGACTATATCATACGGGTCATCTTCTGGGGCGATGAGATCGAGTCGATCGAGTCGGTCGACCCCCTGACGGGTCTCACCATCGAGCGGCTGACCTCCTACCGGATTTTCCCGGCTAACCTGTTCGTGACGACCCGCGAGCGTATCAACCGGGCGGTGGATGAGATACTGGTCGACCTGGGGAAGCAGGTGGAGTTCTTTCGCTCCATCGACAAACCCCTGGAGGCGAAGCGGCTTTACGAACGGGTGACGTACGATGTGGAGATGATCAAGGAGATCGGCTACTGCTCGGGGATAGAGAACTACTCCCGCTATTTCGACGGACGGGCACCGGGTACCCGTCCGTTTTGCCTGCTCGACTTTTTCCCGGATGACTACCTGACGGTGATCGACGAGAGTCACGTGACGGTACCCCAGATACGGGCCATGTACGGGGGCGACCACTCCCGGAAGTTGAACCTGGTGGAGTACGGGTTCCGGCTGCCAGCCGCGATTGATAACCGGCCCCTCACCTTCGACGAGTTCGAATCGCTTACCCCGGAAATCATTTTCGTGAGCGCGACACCGGCCGATTACGAGCTGGAGAAGTCGGAGGGGATCGTGGTGGACCAGTTAGTGCGTCCCACGGGCCTGCTCGACCCGCCCATCGACGTGCGCCCGAGCCTTAACCAGATAGACGACCTGATGGAGGAGATCCAGCAGCGGGTGGAGAGGAGCGAGCGGGTGTTGGTTACCACCCTCACCAAGCGGATGGCCGAAGAGCTGACCGACTACCTGGCGAGCAACGGTGTTCGGTGCAACTACATCCACTCCGACGTGGAGACGCTGGACCGGGTGAAGATCATGGATGACCTTCGCCAAGGGGTGTTCGACGTGCTGATAGGGGTGAACCTGCTAAGGGAGGGGCTGGATTTACCGGAGGTGTCGCTGGTGGCCGTGCTGGACGCCGATAAAGAGGGGTTCCTACGCTCCCATCGCTCCCTCACGCAGACCGCCGGTCGAGCGGCTCGCAACGTGAATGGAAAGGTGATCTTTTATGCTGACAAGGTGACCGATAGTATGCGGATGACTATTGATGAAACCAACCGTCGGCGCGAGAAACAGATGCGCTACAACGAAAAGCACGGTATCACGCCCATGCAAATTAAGAAGGGCCGCTCCTCAGCCCTGTCAAGGGAGTACACTTCGATCATGGAGGCAAGGGCGTACGTGGAACCGGATTACAGTGCGCTGGTCGCCGAGCCGGTAGTGGAGTACACCTCTACAGACGAATTGCGGAAGCGCGTAGAGCAGACCCGTCAGGCGATGCTCGCGGCCGCGAAAAAACTGGAATTTCTGGAGGCCGCGCAGTTGCGTGACCACTTGATCCTGCTTGAAGACAGGCTAAAAGAGTCACATCGGTTGAATGAACAATAGAGCAGACGCTGAGTAGGGCAGCTCCTTGGACGAATTCAGAGAATGATTACATCATGGAGACAACAAGCAACCATAAAACAACAATCAATATCAAATTTTAAAAATCGTATGAAATCAGACATTCAAATTGCTAGGGAAACGCCATTGAAGCCCATTACAGAAGTGGCAGGGAGTATCGGAATGAACCGGGAAGAAGTCATCAGCTATGGAAAGCATATGGCGAAAATACCCATTGGCCTTGTTAAAGAGGAGCGGGTGAGTAAAAGTAACCTGATCCTGGTAACCGCGATCACGGCGACCAAGGCGGGAATCGGGAAGACTACCGTCTCCATTGGTCTATCGCAGGGATTGAACAAGATTGGTAAAAAAGCGATTGTCGTTTTACGTGAACCTTCGCTGGGACCGGTTTTCGGGATGAAGGGCGGGGCTGCCGGGGGCGGGTACGCGCAGGTGCTTCCGATGGAGAACATTAACCTCCATTTCACCGGTGACTTTCACGCGGTAACCACGGCGCACAACACCATCTCCGCAATGCTCGATAACTACATGTTCCGGGTGCGGGGTACGGGAGATGCCATCAAGGAGGTGCTTTGGAAGCGGGTGCTGGACGTGAACGACCGTAGCCTGCGCTACATCGTAACGGGGTTGGGAGCCGGTAACGGAGTCCCCCAAGAGGCGGGGTTCGATATCACGGCTGCTTCGGAGCTGATGGCTATCCTCTGCTTGGCATCGGACTTGGAGGACCTTCGCCGTCGGATCGATAATATCCTGCTGGGTTACCGTGTAAGTGGTGAGCCTTTTACCGTGAAAGATTTGGGGGTGGGAGGGGCTATCACCGTCCTGATGAAGGATGCCCTTAATCCAAACCTGGTGCAAACTACCGAGAATACACCCGCGTTCGTGCATGGGGGACCCTTTGCCAATATCGCTCACGGTTGCAACTCGGTACTGGCCACCAAGATGGCGATGTCATATAGCGATTACGTGATTACCGAGGCTGGCTTCGGGGCGGACCTGGGCGCGGAGAAGTTCTTCAACATCAAGTGCCGGAAGAGCGGGCTGCGTCCCAAGTTGACGGTGATCGTGGCGACCGTTCAGGGGCTGAAGATGCACGGTGGTACCCCTGAGAAAGAGATCAAGGCACCCGATATGGCAGGACTGAAAAAGGGATTGGAGAACCTGGGTAAGCATCTCGATAACCTGGCCGGCTTCGGGCAGACGGTGGTCGTGGCATTTAACAAGTATGCTTTCGATACCCCCTCGGAGATAGAGGTCGTTCGCCAGTTCTGCGAGCAGCGGGGCGTACCCTTCGCGGTGAACGAGGCCTTCGCGAAAGGGGGCGAGGGGGCTGTCGAGCTGGCTCAAGCCGTGGTCAACGCCATCGAGAACAGGCCATCTCCCGATTTGCGGTTCACCTACGACGATGACGAGGATATCGAGACCAAGATCAACAAGGTGGCCACCGGTATCTACGGCGCCAAGGAAGTGGTGTTGAGTAGTCAAGCGCTGAGGAAATTGAAACGTATCGAGGGGACGCCGCTGGCTAAGCTGCCGGTCTGTATCGCGAAGACGCAGTTCTCTTTCTCTGCTGACCCGAACTGGTACGGGGTGGCGAAAGATTTTCAATTTGTAATCAATGACTTGGTTATCAACCAGGGATCGGAGTTTATCGTGGCCATCGCCGGGCAGATGATGCGCATGCCGGGGCTTTCTGCCGACCCGCAAGCGAAACGTATCGATATCGTTAACGGTGAAGTGGAAGGGTTGAGTTAACGCTTAACCTACGAGTGACCAGGCAGTATTCGTCTCCGTGACGGTGCGGTAAGGTCTTTTGAGCCTCGTTACAGGCTATCCCCGAAATCCTCCCTGAACTTCTCGAGTAGCTTCTGTGGCCAATCGCTTACCGGCTCCATGACACCCATGAAGGAGCGCAGTATCGGCGGCTCGTCCACGAAGCGTAGCCCGCCTACCAGTTTTCTGTTCTCGTATAGCCAGGTCACGCGGTCAATCACATACTTGATTTGCGACAAGGTGAACACGCGGCGTGGCACGGCCAGTCGCACCAACTCCATATCGGCGTAGGTCTCGTTGCCGTTCTCGTCACGTTGGTTCGACATGGTACCCCTTTCCATGCCCCGGATGCCTGAAACCAGGAATAGCGCGGTGGCAAGGGCTGCGGCCGGGTACTCTTTTTGCGGGATATGTTTGCAAATCTCCATCGCGTTTAGGTGTGCCCCCAGCACTCCCGGCGGTTTCACCATGGGTACCCCGTTCGCGTCAAGGGCGTTCACCAGGTAAGCGATAAAACTGGGACTTTGGCCAATTATCGACTCGTCGAGCGTTTCGTAAAGCCCCACAGCCATCGACTCGATCTCGCGCACGGAGATGCCCCCGTAGGTGAGGAACCCTTCGAACAGGGGGATTAATGGACTCAGCTCTTTGTAAACATCGGTACAGTTCGTGCAGATGCCACCTCCACGTGAAGAACTCAGCTTGCGGGCGGAGAAGTAGACGATATCGGCCAGGCTTGTCATGAGTTTAATCACTTCGCCCATCGTGCTCTCTTTGAACTCCTCTTCCCGTTGAATGACGAGGTAGGCGTTTTCGCCCAGGAGGCTCGCATCCAATACCAGTCGGATGTTGTACTTATCGGCAATAGCCCGTACATCCCGCAGGTTTTGGATGGAGAATGGCTGGCCTCCAATCAAGTTGGTGGAAGCCTCCATCCGGATGTAGGGAATGTTCTTCGCCCCGTTGATATGGATGACCTCCTCCAGCTTCTCGATATTCATGTTTCCTTTGAACGGGTGCGTGGAGTCAATCACGTAGGCCTCATCGTATAACAGTTTCACGATTTTGCCACCGTATTGCGTTATGTGCGCCAGTGAAGTGGTAAAGAGGTAGTTCATCGGCACCAGGCTTCCCTTTTTCACGTACGCGTGCGAAATGATATTCTCCGCGGCACGTCCCTGGTGCACGGGTAGGTAATACTTCTTTCCCAGCACATCTTCCACCGCTTGCTTCAGGCGGAAGAAGCTTTGTGAACCGGCGTAGGCGTCATCCGCCTGCATCATGGCTGCCAACTGATTGTCGCTCATCGCGTTCGTTCCGCTGTCGGTGAGCATGTCAATGAACACGTCCTTGGAGGATAGTCGGTACGTGTTAAACCCGCCCTCTTGCAAAGCTTCTAACCTTCTCTCGATAGGAACCAGTTGGATCTTTTGTACCACCCTTGCCTTGTGTAGTTCCAACGGGATTCGTTCCCCGCTGTAAAATTTTATCTTGCTCATGAGTTTTCGTACGCTTGTATCTTATTGTTATTAGTTATACTTGCCCACCCACATCAGGTCGCTCATTATGCCATCGGAGATGAAAAGTCCATTGCGGGTCAGTTTTAGTGTCTCCTTTTCGGTCATGAGCAGGTTTCGGTTGATGTACTTTTGGGCATTTTCAAGGCAGTAGCGATGCAGTTCATCGCCGAAACGGCACCTGAGCTCTAGTAGATTCACTCCCCACATGGTGCGTAGCCCGGTGAGAATGAACTCGTTGTACCGCTCTGTCAGGCTTAGTTGTTCCCAATCCCTGTACACCTTCCCCGATGTCACGCCATGGATGTATTCGGTGATGGAGGCAACGTTCCACGAGCGGCTGTCACCATCGAACGAGTGTGCGGAGGGACCCAGTCCCAGGTACTTTTCACCCTTCCAATAGGCCGTGTTGTGTCTGGAGAAGAAACCCTCTTTTCCGAATGCCGATATCTCGTAATGGATAAAACCGTGTTGGATCATCCAGTCGATCAGCATCGCGAACATGACGGTGCTGATTTCCTCGTCCATCGGTTTTACCTTGCCTGCTTGCATCAGTGCGTGCATCAGGGTTTTCTCTTCGTAGATCAAGTGGTAAGCCGACAGGTGTTGCACCTGCAGTTCGCTCGCCTGGCACAGGTTCTCTTGCCACACCTTCTCGGTTTGCCCCGGGAGCCCGTAGATCAGATCGATGCTAATATTATGAAACCCTTGTTCTTGAGCACGTTTAACGGCATCGGTAGCCTCTTGGGCGGTGTGACGGCGGCTCAGGAATAGCAACTCCTTGTCGTTGAAGCTCTGTATACCAAGGCTAAGTCGGTTTACCGGTTGTTGGGCAAGAAGCGTGAGGTACCCTCCGGTAAGGTCGTCGGGATTGGCTTCAACGGTTACCTCAGCCGTGGGTTCAATGGGATAGCAACGGTAGAGCGTTTTGAAGATGGCGTCGAAGTGCTTTGCCTGGAGACGTGACGGGGTACCTCCACCAAAGTAGACGCTCTTCACCGGCTCATTTACCTCATCCTTTCTTGACTCTGCTTCCAGACATAGGGTATCTACGAAGGTATCCACCCTCGTCTCATCGGTGGTAGAGAAGAAGTCACAGTAAGTGCAACGGCTTTTACAGAACGGGATATGGATGTAGAGACCCGCCACGGAGGCTTATTGCTTATCCAACATTTCCCTAACGAGCAACGGTTCGTCGGTGGTGATGTAATCCACCTTTAGGTCGATCATCTTCTGGATATCTTCCGGGCGGTTCACGGTCCACACGTTTACTTTCTGTCCCAGTTCATGTGCCTCCTTTACCCATGTTGGGTTCTTGAGGAAGACGTTGAGGTTGTAATCGGGACCAGTTGCCTTCATCGCGGAAAGGGCTTCTGGTGTCAGGTCGCCGCTCAGGTAGTATACCGGTGCATTGGGTGCAATCTTTCTCGTTTGCTGAACGAGGTGGAGGGAAAAGGAGATGTATTCTACCTTGTCCGCTAAGCCTTTCGCGTTGACCATGTCGATCACTTTTGTCGCGAGTTCATCCTCTTGCTCCTTGGTGCGATGGGGCTTTAGCTCGATGATGAGTTTCGTGTGAGAGCATTGGGCAAAGGCGTCGAGGTACTCTTCCACGGTGGGTAGCGGTTCTCCGTTAGCTAGTATTACCTTCCGCAAGGTCGCGAAGGGGGTGTCTTGCACGACCCGTTTCTCGCCATCGAGGGTTACATCAGCGTCGTGGTTTACAACCGGGATACCATCTGACGATAGCCAGATGTCCACTTCCGAGCCATACGCTTTGATCGAGTCGGCTTTCATCAACGCGTCGATAGAGTTTTCCACCGATCCATCAATGTTCCAATAACCGCGGTGTGCGATGATCTCTTGCGACTGTACCGCGGTACTAACCAGAAGCAAACAGAGACCAAGCAGGACGCATTCCCATGACGGTACAGCAAGGCCTTTACCTGGAAGTCGGAAGGGGTTATGTGGTAGCATGCGAATAGTTTGTTTATGGTTACTGAACCTTGTTACAGGGTTACAGGCTATCCCCGAAATCCTCCCTGAACTTCTCGAGTAGCTTCTGTGGCCAGTCGCTCACCGGCTCCATGCCGCCCATGAAGAAGCGCAGTACGGGCGGTTCATCCACGAAGCGTAGCCCGCCTACCAGTTCTCTGTTCTCGTACAGCCAGGTCATGCGATCAATCACGTACTTGATTTGCGACAAGGTGAACACGCGGCGTGGCACGGCCAGTCGCACCAGCTCCATATCGGCGTAGGTCTCGTTGCCGTACTCGTCCCGTTGGTTCGACATGGTACCCCTTTCCATGCCCCGAATGCCTGATACCAGGAATAGCGCGGCGGTGAGGGCTGCGGCCGGGTACTCTTTTTGCGGGATGTGTTTACAAATCTCCATCGCATCCACGTGGGCACCCAGCACTCCCGGCGGTTTCACCATGGGTACCCCGTTCGCGTCAAGGGCGTTTACCAGGTAAGCGATAAAACTGGGACTTTGACTGATCATCGATTCGTCGAGCGTTTCGTATAGCCCCACAGCCATCGACTCGATTTCGCGCACGGAGATGCCCCCGTAGGTGAGGAACCCCTCAAATAGCGGGATCAATGGACTCAGCTCTTTGTAAACATCGGTACAGTTCGTGCAGATGCCACCCCCGCGGGAAGAACTCAGCTTGCGGGCGGAGAAGTAGACGATATCGGCCAGGCTTGTCATGAGTTTAATCACTTCGCCCATCGTGCTCTCTTTGAACTCCTCTTCCCGTTGAATGACCAGGTAGGCGTTTTCGCCCAGTAGGCTCGCGTCCAACACCACGCGGATGTCGTACTTATCGGCAATAGCCCGTACATCTCGAAAGTTTTGAATGGAGAACGGCTGGCCTCCAATCAAGTTGGTGGAAGCCTCCATCCGGATGTAGGGAATGTTCTTAGCTCCATTAATATGGATGATCTCCTCCAGCTTCTCGATATTCATGTTCCCTTTGAACGGGTGCGTGGAGTTAATCACGTACGCCTCGTCGTACAACAACTCCACGATTTTGCCACCGTATTGCGTTATGTGCGCCAATGAAGTGGTAAAGTGGTAGTTCATCGGCACCAGGCTACCCTTTTTCACGTAGGCGTGCGAAATGATGTTCTCCGCGGCACGTCCCTGGTGCGCGGGCAGGTAATACTTCTTACCCAGCACATCTTCCACCGCTTGCTTCAGGCGGAAGAAGCTTTGTGAACCGGCGTAGGCGTCATCAGCCTGCATCATGGCTGCCAACTGCTGGTCGCTCATCGCGTTCGTTCCGCTATCGGTGAGCATGTCAAGGAACACGTCTTTGGTGGTTAGTCTAAACGTGTTGAACCCGGCCTCTTGCAAAGCCTCTAACCTTCTCTCGATAGGAACCAGGTGAATCTTTTGTACCACCCTTGCCTTGTGTAGCTCTAACGGGATTTGCTCACCGCTGTAAAATTTAATCTCGTTCATGAGTTTTCGTACGCTTGTATCTTATTGTTAATAGTTGCCCTTACTTCACGGATATTTGTCGCCATTATCGGCCAACAACCGCGAAACGGAAATGCAAAGGTAAAATAAATATCCTAAAAAGCGAAGCGTTTGGTAAAAGTTGATATTTAATCGTACGTTTTTTAATACCGTTATTGGTGTAGTCGTGGTTTCTAACCCAGATGTCATCCGGATATCACCATGATTCCTAACAGTACATTTAAACTGTGTTGATTTTGGACGGTTATTACCAGGGTGAAAAACGAAATAATTGCCGAAGATGAGCCGTTTTTAAGTGAAAAAGTTTTATATTTGTAAAAACAAATCTCTATTGACTAACTTTTAATAAAACAAATCTATGGACAAACCCTATGTAATAGGCATTGATGTGGGCGGAACCAATACGGTAGCCGGCATTGTGGACAAGAGAGGGCGGATTATTGTAAGCGGGAGCATTAAGACTGCCACGCATTCGGAAGTAGAAGATTATTTGGACGAGCTCACGGCTTTACTCGAAGAGCTTATCGACAAAACGACTACTAAAGATCAAATCAAGGGAATTGGTGCGGGAACGCCCAACGGGAACTATTTTTCCGGGAGCATCGAGTTTGCTCCTAACCTGCCTTGGAAAGGGGTTATCCCGTTTGCTCAAATGCTTAAGGATCGCGTAGGCATTCCGGTGACCCTCACCAACGATGCCAATGCGGCGGCCATTGGGGAGATGACTTACGGGGCGGCACGCGGGATGAAGGACTTCATCGTGATCACCCTAGGAACAGGTGTTGGAAGTGGTATAGTGATTAACGGGAAGCTGGTGTACGGGCACGATGGCTTTGCCGGTGAACTGGGACACGTGATTATGCGTCGTGACAACGGTAGGCTGTGCGGGTGTGGGAGGAAAGGTTGCCTCGAAGCCTACGCTTCTGCAACAGGTATGGCACGCACCGCACGGGAGTACTTGGAGCAGCAACCTAATGTACAGACTAAGTTGCGCGAGATTCCTGCAGAAGACATTACCTCCAAGCATGTTTTTGACGCCGCGATGGCCGGGGATGAAATGGCTAAGGAAATATTCAAGTTTACCGGTGAAATATTGGGTGAGGCATTTGCCGACTTTGTGGCGTTTTCCCGCCCTGAGGCGATCATTCTCTTCGGCGGTTTATCTAAGGCAGGTGACCTTATCATGAACCCCATCCGCGAAAGCATGGAGAGGAACCTGCTGACCATCTTCAAGGGCAAGATCAAGTTGATGTTTTCCAGCCTAAAAGAGAGCGACGCTGCTGTTTTGGGGGCGAGCGCATTGGGGTGGGAATCCAGATAAAGTCAGTTTAGGCAGTTAAGTAAAAACTAGGTTAAGCAAAATAATGCCTAGAACGCTTCAAGAACGACGCTTAAGGAGACTAGGGGGTGTTACCTTGTGTAGCACCCCCTCTTTCGTTCCGTTCTACTCAAAGAGGTGATTGACTGGATCAAGAATGCGAAGAAATCGAAAACGTAACCGAATAGTAACGAAATCTTCATTTTAACTTAACCGAAAAAGTTGATTCTTCTCGCCTTCTTTCCTTACTTTTACATCGGATAGTTAATAACATTTTTTTTTCATTCTCTCATTAATTAAGTGGCAAACACTCTTTTTTACTCATTGCCACGTGGCTCAGCCTGCAAGTGATTGTAGGCTGTTGTTCTACGTGCGCGGTAAACGTCTTATCTGATTATTCACCGTTCAAGGCAGATTCCGAAAGTTAACCTGCATAAGATGCGAAAGTGGAACGATTTGTGAAAACAAATGGGTTAATTCACGAAAATGAGCGATAGATTTTATACCTTTGTACCTGTTTTATTCAGTAATAATGTCAAAAAGGCAGGAAATGTCACGAAAAATTCAGACAGCCCTCGTCTCGGTGTACCATAAAGAGGGATTGGAGGAGATACTTTACGAGCTTGACCGCGCGCATGTAACGTTTATTTCCACGGGGGGGACCCGGGATTTCATCCAGTCACTTGGGTACGAGTGTAAGGCGGTGGAAGAGGTGAGCGGATACCCCTCTATCTTAGGGGGAAGGGTTAAAACGTTGCACCCGAAGGTGTTCGGGGGTATCCTTTACCGACGCGAGAACGAGGCCGACAGGAAACAGGTTAAGTCGTATGATATCCCCTCCATCGATCTCGTGATCGTGGACCTGTACCCGTTCGAGGAGACGGTGGCCGCGGGTGGGAGCGATGCGGAAATCATCGAGAAGATCGATATTGGCGGGATTTCTCTTATCCGGGGTGCCGCCAAAAATTATAAGGACGTGCTGGTGGTTGGCTCGAAAAATCAATACGGCCCGCTGCTTAATCTCCTGAAGGAGAAGGGGGGCGAGTCCACTTTGGATGATCGCCGCCGCTTCGCGAAAGAGGCCTTCAAGGTGTCGTCGGGTTACGATGCCGCGATTTTCCGGTACTTCGATGGTGAGGAGGGGTCGGCGTGGCGCATTGGACTGGATAAGTGCAAACCGCTTCGTTATGGCGAGAACCCGCATCAACAGGGGGTGTTCTACGGCGACTTCGATGCCCTGTTCGAGCAACTCCATGGTAAGGAGGTCTCCTACAACAACCTGCTGGATATCGATGCGGCCGTTTCGTTGATAGGTGACGTGAAGGAGACGGCGCTTGCGATACTCAAGCACAACAACGCTTGTGGTATGGCGTGCCGACCTAACGTGAAGGAAGCGTGGGATGCGGCCTTGGCCGCTGATCCGGTATCGGCTTTCGGTGGGATCGTGATTACCAACCGCACCGTGGACAGACTGGCTGCCGAGGCGATCAACGAGATATTTTTCGAGGTGATTATTGCCCCGGGGTACGACAAAGAGGCGCTGGATGTTTTGCTGCAAAAGAAAAATCGCATTATTTTGATACAGAAGCCGCTGGAGAACGCCCTTTCGCACAAGCAGTATCGCTCAGCATTGAACGGTGCACTGGTACAGGATGTGAACGACAGCGTGCAGGGTGTAGGCGACCTCAAGGTGGTAACCGATCGGAAGCCGTCCGATAGGGAGGTGGAGGATTTGCTGTTCGCCAATATCCTGGTGAAACATACCAAATCGAACGCCATCGTGCTGGTAAAAGATAAACAGCTGATCGCGAGCGGTACGGGGCAAACCTCGAGAGTGGACGCCCTGAAGCAAGCGATTGAGAAGGCGAATAGCTTTGGTCTTGACCTGAACGGGGCAGTGATGGCGAGCGACGCGTTCTTCCCTTTCCCGGATTGCGTGGAGATCGCGAGCCAGGCAGGTATCACGGCTGTCATACATCCCGGTGGCTCCATCCGCGATGCGGAATCGGTGGAGTTCTGTAACCGAAACGGTCTGTCGATGGTGACCACCGGCATCCGTCACTTTAAACATTAATAAAGAACAAATAGAAATAGATACTATGGGCTTATTTTCATTTACGCAGGAGCTGGCCATGGACCTTGGAACCGCTAACTCCATCATCGTGAACAACACGGGGAAGATCCTGCTCGACGAACCTTCTATTGTCGCGCTGGATCATAAAACCGATAAGATGATCGCGTTGGGGGAGAAGGCGAGACAGATGCACGGTAAGACACATGAGAACATCCGAACGGTAAGGCCGTTAAGGGATGGGGTCATCGCGGACTTCGATGCAGCGGAACAGATGATCCGGGGCATGATCAAAATGGCCAATAAGAATAAAAGGGGTTTCTTCGCACCCACTTTGAGGGTGGTTATCTGCATTCCTTCCGGAAGCACGGAGGTGGAAATCCGCGCGGTACGCGACTCGGCAGAGCACGCCGGGGGGAGGGACGTGTTTATGATCTTCGAACCCATGGCAGCCGCCTTGGGTATTGGACTAGACGTGGAGGCACCGGAGGGGAACATGATCGTGGATATAGGCGGGGGAACCACGGAGATTGCCGTGATCTCGCTCGGAGGCATCGTATCTAATAAATCAATCAAGATCGCGGGTGACGACTTCACGGAAGATATTCAGGACTACATGGGCCGCCAGCACAATATAAAGGTGGGCGACCGAACTGCCGAGCAGATCAAGATCAACGTGGGCTCGGTGTTGACAGAACTGGACGATCCACCCGAGGATTTCGTGGTGCATGGCCCCAATCGCATGACCTCGCTACCCATGGATGTGCCGGTCTCTTATCAGGAGATTGCACACTGCATCGAGAAATCGGTCACCAAGGTGGACTCGGCGGTGCTGAGCGCTCTGGAACAAACGCCTCCCGAGTTGTACGCCGATATCGTGCGCAACGGTATCTACCTCACCGGGGGTGGTGCATTGCTGCGCGGGCTCGACAAAAGGTTAACCGAAAAAATTGGTATCCCTTTCAAGGTGGTGGATGATCCCCTGCACATGGTGGCAAAAGGTACCAGTATAGCGTTGCGTAATATCGAGCGATTCGCATTCCTAATGAGATGATTTTGTGGTGTAGGGCGTGAGAAAGGCGACTTGGGAGGCCACGTATGCGTAATCTTTTGAATTTCATTATTCGAAACAGTCACTGGCTGGTCGCGATCCTGCTGATCGCGTTCAGCTTCTATCTCGTTTTCTCATATAATTCCTATCAACGAAGCGTCTTCCTCTCGTCAGCCAACAGGGTGGTTGGGTGGTGTTACACGGCTAGGAGTAACGTTACCTCGTTTTTTCACCTGAAGGGAGATAATCGGCGACTGTTGGAACGCGCCGCGCAATTGGAGCAGGAGCTCTACCTGTTGAAAGCGGAGCTTGATCAGTTGACGACCACCGACTCATCGAAGGTGGAGGCGTTCGTAATGGATGCCGCGGAGCTGATGCGGTTCGAATTTATCCCCGCTGAGGTGGTCAACCTGAGTTTCGCCGGCCCTAACAACTTTATCACGCTCAATAAAGGAGCACTGCATGGTGTGAAACAGGATATGGGGGTCATTTCGAGGCAGGGCGTGGCGGGGGTGGTCGCGACGGTTTCTGATAACTTTTCGATGGTCATCCCGGTGATTAACCCCAAGTTCAGGCTAAGTGCGAAGCTAAAGAATTCCGATAACTACGGATCCATCTCTTGGGATGGGAGGGAGGTGCAACAAGCCCAGCTGGGCGAGTTGCCCAAGCACGAGATTTTCCATCCGGGCGACACGGTGATAACCAGTTTCTCGCGTATCTTCCCCAAGCGACTTATTGTTGGCTACGTGAGCGGCATGGGAGAGTCGAAGGACGATAATTTTAATACGTTCAATATCCGTTTAGCGACTGATTTTTACTCGTTACGGGACGTGTTGATCATTCAGGATGCGTTTTATGAGGAACAAAAAACGCTCGAGGAGGAGGGGCGATGAGAGTCAGTTATCTATACGAAGGGTTGTTTTTCGCGTTGCTGGTCCTGTTGCAGGTGTTACTGCTGAGCAGGATAGCCCTCTTTGGTATCGTTACTCCGGTGGTGTACATCTACTTCCTGTTAAAATTGCCCATCGGGCGGAGCCCCTTCTACGTGATTATCTCGGGGTTCTTGCTGGGACTCGTGATCGATATCTTCCTCAATACGCCCGGGATGAACGCCGCGGCTACCACCATCGTGGCCGCGTGTAGGAGACCTATCATGAACCTCTTCTACGAACGGGTTGAGCACGATGAGTTCGTGCCCAGCATTTACAACGAGGCAGGGGTGTTCGTCCGCTTCACTGTTTTCACCGTTGTCCTGCACCTTACCCTGCTCTTTTTCATTGAGTCGTTCACCCTATTTAACTTCTTGAACACGTTGCTGCGGGTGGTGACTTCGACCATCATTTCGGTAGCCCTCATCCTGGCCATGGATAGTTTAACGTACAAGAAGAAAAGCGGTGATCAAACGTAGTCCATTTTCCAGCCGGCAGTTTATTATCTCCCTGGTGGTGATCGTCATCACGGCCATCTACATAGCCCAGCTGTTTAACTTGCAGGTGTTGAATCCCCAGTACCGCGAGTACGCGGAGAGCAACGCGTTTTTCCGTAGAACGCTGTATCCCGCCCGGGGTGCCATATACGATAGGAACGGGGAGCTACTGGTTTACAACCGCCCCACATACGACGTGATGATGGTCGTGCGGGAGATGAGCGAATTCGATACGCTTGACTTTTGCCGAACGTTGAACATCAACCTGGAACGATTCCAGGTGTTGGATGCCGAGATGAAAGACAGGCGACGGAACCCGGGTTACTCCTCCTATACCCCACAACTGTTCATGTCGCAGCTCGACGTGGAGGAGTACGGCCTGCTGCAAGAGAAACTCTATAAGTTCCCGGGGATATACATTCGAAACCGCACTGAGAGGCAGTATAATCACCCCAATATGGGGCTGATATTGGGCTACGTGGCGGAGGTGGACCAAAACACGATCGCGGCCGACCCTTACTACGTGAGGAAGGATTACGTGGGTAAATCGGGGATCGAGCTCGCGCACGAGATCGACTTAAGGGGAGAGAAGGGGGTGGAGATTCTCCTTCGGGATGCCCACGGGAGGATACAAGGGCGCTATGAGGAGGGAGCGCACGATAAAGCGCCGGTGTCGGGGAAAGACCTCACTTTAGGTATCGATATTGACCTTCAGGCGTACGGGGAGTTGTTGATGCACAACAAGGTGGGAAGCATCGTGATGATCGAGCCGGCCACGGGGGAGGTACTCTGCATGGTTTCGACACCCACCTACGATCCGGCTCTACTGACAGGGAAACAGTTCGGAGCCAACTACCTCACGCTGGAGCGAAACCCCTACAGACCACTGTTCAACCGTGCAGTGGCGGGAACCTACCCGCCGGGGTCGACGTTCAAGCTCACGCAGGGGCTCGTCTTCCTGCAAGAGGAAATTATTACGCCTCAAACGAAGTACCCCTGCCACGGGGGCTATCCCCCCTTGGGAGGGCGTCCCGGTTGCCACGGGCATTACTCACCCCTCGCCGTTCAATACGCGGTTACCACCTCTTGTAACTCCTTCTTTTGCTACGGGCTGAACCACATGTTGAGCAACCGAAAAAAATATGCTAGCGTGGCCAGTGCCTTGGACGTTTGGAAGGACTACATGGTGAACATGGGATTGGGATACCGGTTGGGTGTGGACTTGCCTGCCGAAAATAGGGGGTTCATACCGAACAGCGGCTTCTATACCAACGTCTATCAGACTGATCGGTGGAATGCTCACTACATTATCTCCATTGCCATAGGGCAGGGGGAGGTACTGACTACCCCTTTACAGATCGCCAACCTAGGGGCGATGATTGCCAATCGGGGGTATTACTACACGCCCCACGTGGTTAGGGAGCGTAAGGGAGAGGCGTTGGAAGCGAAATATACCCAAAGGCACGAGTCGGGCATCAATAAAGAGCATTTTGAACTGGTCATCGCGGGCATGGCCGATGCGGTGAGCCAGGGAACTGCTTGGGGTGCGAACTTGGCGCCTGACGTGGAGGTGTGTGGCAAGACCGGAACATCGGAGAACCCGCATGGTGATGATCACTCGCTATTCTTGGGTTTCGCTCCCAGGGATAACCCGCGGGTGGCCATCGCCGTGCTGGTTGAGACTGGGCGTTGGGGGGCAACCAACGCGGTGCCCATCGCACGACTGATGCTCCAGAAGTTTTTCCGCGGTGAGGTTCCAGAAAGTGATAAGTGGCTGGAAACGATGATTATAGAACGCCAGATACTGCCCTCCTTCTACACGAGGAACCTACCGGCTAATTAAAGGAATCGCACCATGATGTACAAGGTAGAAAACGTAAGGGAAAAGCAAGGGAAGGCGGACAAGTTAATCGTCCTCCTTTACCTCTTTTTCGTGGTACTCGGGTGGCTCAATATCTACGCGGCCAGCTTCAATTTAGAGAATGCTACCGGCTTGTTTGATCTCTCCACCCGGGCGGGTTCACAGCTCATCTGGATTGGCACCTCGCTGTTGATAGCCTTCGCCCTGCTCAAGATTGATGTCAGCTTTTACGAAACGTATGCCTTCCTCTTTTACCTGGTGGGGGTTGCGCTATTGGTACTCACCCTTATCGTGGCGAAAGAGATCAACGGCTCCCGATCTTGGCTTATCCTGGGGCCTGTACACTTACAATCGGCCGAGTTCATGAAGTTCATTATCGCGCTTGCGTTGGCGCGAGTATTTACCATGTACGGCTTCAAACTGATGGAGGTTAAAAACTTCCTGCTCGTCTGTGTCCTTATCTTGTTGCCAGTTGTGCTGGTCATACTGCAGAAGGAAACAGGGACTGCATTGGTGTACCTGAGCTTTATCTTGGTGATGTACCGCGAAGGGTTGCCCGGTAGAATCCTTTTCATGGGCTTTGCGGCGATTCTCTACTTTATCCTAGGGATTCGCTTTTCGGAAAACCAAGTTGGTATGCTTTCCATGGGGGAGATGATCGTGGTTATCCTGATTATCCTCTTTTCAGCCGGCTTGCTATGGAATTACCTGAAACGGTACCAAGCCTTCATTAGGTTGCTCATTTTGCCCGGCGTGATTTTCCTGATCGCGTTTACGGCATCCCTGTTCTCGGTGACGATCGACTGGGGCTTGACCGCATTGATCGCACTGGGTGTAACCGCGTTGTACCTCCTTTTTCTTTTCGTTAAGCACCGTAAGCGAACTTACCTCTTTACTTTCCTCTTTTTGGTGGGCTCGTTCGCTTTCCTTGAATCGTCTGAGTACGTCTTCCTCAACATGCTGCAACCGCATCAACAGATGCGTATCGAGGTACTGTTGGGAATGGAACAAGACTTAAGTGGTGCCGGCTATCACGTGGGGCAATCCAAGATAGCCATTGGGTCGGGAGGACTCATGGGGAAAGGATTTCTTAACGGTACACAAACGAAATTGAAGTACGTACCTGAGCAGGATACCGACTTTATATTCTGCACCATTGGCGAGGAACACGGCTTTATCGGCTCATCTATCATTCTGATTCTGTTTACCCTCTTCGTGCTCCGTATCCTTCACCTGGCTGAGCGACAACCTTCGGTGTTCGGCCGTGTTTATGGCTACGGGGTGGCGAGCATCTTCATTTTTCACCTGCTGATTAATATCGGGATGGTCATCGGTATCATGCCGGTCATTGGCATCCCCCTCCCGTTCTTTAGCTACGGTGGCTCCTCGCTTTGGGGATTTACTATCCTACTTTTCATCTTTCTACGAATTGATATGGTCAGCAGGAGAAGGTAAGCAAAATACATTATGAATAACGATTATAAGCAACGATATGAGGGAAACGGCCTTGATAACCGGCGCTTCTAAAGGGATAGGGAAAGAGTTCGCGGTACTGTTCGCGGAACGAAACTGCAACTTGGTGTTGGTAGCTCGCAACGCTGATCAGTTGCAAGAACTAAAAGAAGCGTTGAGCGTGAAACATGGTGTGCGTATTCACATGATCGTGAAAGACCTCTCCGCTCCAAATGCTGTGATCGAGTTGTTCCAGGAGGTGAAAGCCTTGGGAGTGGATGTGGATTACGTGGTCAATAATGCAGGCTTCGGGGATCACGGGGCGTTCGTGGATACCCAATGGGAGCGGTATGACAACATGATCACGCTCAACGTGAAGGTGCTGACCCAGCTCTCACATCTTTACGCGAACGATTGGGTAGGGAGGAAAAAGGGGAGAATAGTGAATATCTCCTCCACGGCGGCCTTCCAACCTGGCCCTATGATGGCGGTCTACTTTGCGACTAAAGCCTACGTCCTCCACTTTTCCGAAGCACTGAATCAGGAGTTAAGCAAAGAGGGAATTACCGTTACCACACTTTGTCCGGGGCCCACGAGAACCCACTTCTTGGAAGATTCGGGGATGAAGGCAGCCCGCTTGGTGAAGAACGTGAAGGTGGCTACCCCCAGATCAGTAGCTAAACTGGGAGTCAAAGCCATGTTGAAGGGTAAGCCGGTGGTCATTCACGGTGCGATGAATAAGGTGGCACCCTTTGCCATCCGCTTTTTACCGCGCAAATGGGTGACGTGGTTCTCCGCGAAGGTGATGGGTCGCTCAACCTCGGTGCGATTTGGTGAGAATGAAGAAAATGGCTAATTTTACGGGCTAATTCAAAAAGTTAGGTGTCAATACTCCACCCACATAGTATTATAGCAGGTCTGCTCTCTGAGCACAACGAACTGATCCCGGTGTTGAATCGATTTGGGATAAGGCTCGGGGTGGGGGATAAGAGCGTGAGCGAACTATGTGCGGAGCAGGGACTCAATACCGACCTTATCTTGACTGTCTTGAACGTTTACCTGGATGAGTCGTTCGTTCCCGATGCTTCCCTTCCGCTTTTCGATGCGGCATTGATTGCCGACTACTTCCATCAAACCGTGGAGAGTTATATCCACGACCTGATACCCAACATCGAGAAGCACCTGAACGCGTTCATCGCGATGAGCGGTCCTGAAAAACAGGAGCTTAAGCTGTTGCGGGAGCTTTTCCAGGAGTTTAAAGAGCGAATGACCCAACATCTCCGGGACTCGAGCGGGTACAAAGAGGACTTCCCGAATGAGTTGCTGCACGACTTGAAGCAGATCCTTATCCAACACCTCTCCCCGGGATGCAATCAAAACCTTTGTCATGCGGTCATCTTCTCCTTGCATTCGCTTCAAAAAGACCTGGAAGCGCATAACCGCGTAAGGGACAGGGTGCTTTTGCCCAAGGTGAGCGAATTGAGCCCCGGGGGTATCGAGCGGTTGCAGTCAGCCATCTCTAGCGAGCGTTCGCAAGAGGGCGAACCGGCAACCCATCAACTCTCTGACCGGGAGATCGAAGTTTTACGACTAATCGTTCAGGGGCATCTCAATAAGGAGATCGCTGAACAGCTGAATATTAGCCTCAACACGGTGCTTACACACCGCAAAAATATCATCGCGAAAACGGGTATCCGAACCGTATCGGGACTTACCTTTTATAGTCTGCGAAATGGGTTGGTATCCATGTAGTTAAGGTGTATACAGAGTATGAGCATTATTTGAATGATGAAATCAAAATAAAGATGAATATAAGAAAGAACAAATTCCTGCATATGTCTCTTGCCAACTGGGGTGAAGTGAGCGAACACGTGTACGACCTGGCCATCCTCCCGTGGGGTGCTATGGAACCGCACAACTACCACCTTCCCTACCTGACCGATTGTATCCTATCGGGTGCGATCGCGAGCGATGCTGCAGAGGCAGCGTACGAACAGGGAGTAACTTGCATGGTATTACCTTCCGTCTTTTTGGGATCGCAGAATGCGGGGCAATGGAACAAACCCTTTTGCGTGCATACGCGGGGAGAGACTCAAAAGGCAATCCTGGTGGATATTGTCACCTCCCTTTATGTACAGGGAATCCGGACGATGGTAATCCTTAACGGACACGGTGGAAATAGCTTCAAGTCGCACGTGCGTGATTTGGCAATCTCCTGTCCTGATTTTCGGTTAGTGGTGGTGGATTGGTATAACGTGCTACCGAAGGGGGATTTCTTCGAGGAGGAAGTAGATGACCATGCCGGTGAGCAGGAGACCTCGGTTATGCTCCACTATCACCCGGAGCTGGTGGCGATGGAGCGGGCAGGCGATGGCCGCGTTATTCCTGGGAAAATCCCCTCGCTGGAGGAGAAGGTGGGGTGGATGCCTAGGCATTGGGACGAGGTGTCGGCTGATACCGGGATCGGGTACCCAAAAAAATCGACCGCCGAGAAAGGTAAACGGTACGCGGATGCGGTTGTTAAGAAGGTTGCGCAGTTGCTCGTGGAGCTGGCTGGAAAATAGAACAATTTACAACAATAAATTATCAGTAATAAGTTTATGAGCAATCAAAGAGAACCACTTTTCACCGATTTCTCCCCCACCACCACTCAAGAGTGGATGGAGGTAGTAACGCACGATCTGAAGGGTGCCGACTTTCAGCGGAGACTGGTGTGGAGAACCGATGAAGGGTTTAACGTGAATCCTTTTTACCGTGCGGAGGACATCGAGGGATTCCCCGCCACGGGTAATCTCCCGGGCCGGTTCCCCTACGTGCGAAGTACCAGGGTAGATAATACGTGGTATGTCCGTCAAGAGATCGAGGTGGAAGATTTTGGGGAAGCGAACAAGAGGGCACGTACCCTTCTCAAGCGAGGAATCACTTCCCTGGGCTTCAAGTTGTCGGGAGACGAGTTGTCGGCCGAAAATGTGAAGAGGCTCCTAGATGGGATTGCCCCTGATAAGGTAGAGCTGAACTTTTGTACCGATACCGATAGGATCGTGGATTTGGCCAAGCTGGTGGTCGCGCATGTGCAGTCGTTGGGACTCAATATGATGGAGTGTTTCGGCTCCATCGAGTTCGACCCTTTCCGAAGCATCTTGAAAGAGGGGGTCAATGAGCCGAGATGGCTGGATTTAGCCGTGGAGTTGGCTACGGTTACTGCACCAATGCCGCGTTACCGGGCGATCGTGGTATCGGGCAACCGGATGAACAACGCCGGGGCCTATAGCTACCAAGAGCTTGGGTATAGCCTGTCGTACGGCAACCAGATATTGGGCGGGCTTATCGAACGGGGGGTCGACCCGCAGTTAGCTGCGAAAAAAATCAAGTTCAAGTTCGGGGTGGGGGCCAACTACTTCATGGAGATCGCGAAGTTTCGGGCGGCCCGCTGGCTTTGGGCACTGATCGTGGATGCCTACAAGCCGCACTGTCCGTACGACTGTGATAACAAGTCGAAGGAGGAGATCTGCCGTTGCGCCGCTAAAATGAATGTCCACGCGATAACCACCACTTTTAACCAGTCGGTTTACGATCCGTACGTCAACCTGTTGCGCACCCAAACCGAGGCGATGTCTGCCGTTATCGGGTCGGTCGACTCGCTTACCGTCCGCCCGTTCGACGAGGCGTTCGAAACACCTACCGATTTCGCGGAGCGGATCGCGGCTAACCAGCAACTGCTGCTGAAAGAGGAAGCCCACTTCGATAAAGTTACCGACCCGTCATCGGGTTCTTACTATATAGAAACGCTTACCTACTCACTGGCGAAACAGGCCTGGGCCCTTTTCCTCGAAACGGAAGAGACCGGGTTCTACAACGCGCTCAAAGCGGGAACCGTGCAGGATGCCATCAACGCGTCTGCCGAGGCTCGCTTCAAGGCGGTAGCCAACCGCAGGGAGATCCTGCTGGGAACCAACCAGTACCCCAACTTCACCGAGAAGATGGGGGATAAGATAGAGGTGACTTCAATCGACGCACCTGCCGATTTGTCTACGAATACGCCTATTGCCGCTCCTGCCCCACTGAAGCGGTTGAATAGTCGTCGACTGGCGGATGCGTTCAACGAGTTGCGTCTCGCCACGGAGCGGAGCGAAAAGCAACCCAAGGTGTTCATGCTCACCATCGGCAACCTGGCCATGCGGCTTGCGCGTTCGCAATTCTCGAGCAACTTCTTTGCTTGCGCGGGGTACGAGATTATCGATAACCTTGGCTTCGATAGCGTGGCCGAAGGGGTAGATGCCGCCCGCGAGCAGGGGGCCGACGTGGTGGTGCTCTGCTCAAGTGACGATGAGTACGTGCAGTTCGCCCCGGAGGCGTACAACCTGCTGAAGGGGGGTAAGGAACTCTTCGTGGTGGCGGGTGCACCGGCCTGCATGGAGGAACTGAAAGAGCAGGGGATCGAGCATTTCATCCACGTGCGCAGCAACGTGCTGGAGACGTTACAAGCGTTTAACGACAAGCTGTTATCGTAAGAAGTTTGTCGTTGTGAGAAGGCTGTTATCGTGAGAAACGTGAGTAGAGCGTGCCAATGGAAGGAGCAAACAGTCATACGGCCGAGAGGGTAGGAGGATTGAGAAAATGGGTGCTTTTAGCGCACCCGTGGTCTTTCCCCGCCTCGGTATCGCCCGCGGTAGTGGCCGGTTCGTACGCGTACTGCCTCTACCGCACCGGGGGTGTCGATACCCTCGACTGGGTACACGGTATCCTCGCGGTGATTGGTGTCGTTTTCTTTCACGCGGCCGGGAATATCCTGGGCGATTATCACGATTTCCTGAACGGCGTGGATTTGAAAGAGAAAAGCGACCGGATCCGTCCCATCGCCAAGGGGTACTTTACGCCCAAATCGGCCCTGCTCTATGGTTGTTCGATGCTGCTCATCGGTATCCTGTTGGGTCTTTACCTGATGATGCGCACAGGTCTCCCGCTGTTGTTCATCGGCCTTGTCGGTGTCCTTAGCACCACGCTTTACTACAAGTTCAAGTACGTGGCGTTGGGCGATCTGATGATTTTCATCTGCTACGGCCTGGCTATCGCGCTGGGTATGGTGTACGTGATGACGGGGCAGCTCGTTTGGGCGGTGCTGCCGGTATCGGCTCCGCTGGGGCTCCTTATCGTGGCCATCCTGCATGCCAACAACACGAGGGATATAGAGCAAGACAGGTTAGCTGGCATCCGCACGTTGGCGATGAACCAGGGGTTGGAGGGGGCACAGATTACCTACCAGGTGTTTCTGCTGACGGCCTACCTGCTGGTCGCCTTGCTGGTGATGCTGAAGCTGGCGAGCCCTTATTCCTTCCTGGTGCTGTTGAGCTTTCCCCTGGCGATGAAGAACATCCGGCAGATGAACCGGGCATCGATACACGACCTGGAGGCTATCCAGACGCTGGATGCCCGTACCTCGCTGCTGGTGATGCTGTTCGGCCTGTTACAAGTAACGGGCAACGTCATCGCCGCTGTAACGTAAGTCGTAGTTTTAACGTAACGTGTATTTTCAACGTGAATTATTATTTAACGTAACGCATCATTTCAACGCAGGCAACTGCTTTACTATACATTGATAAACAAGAAAAAATAGTATTATACATGCAACCAGACTTTAAAGGTATTGATATTCAATCCGAAGGTTTCTGCCCGACCGATGTGAACGAGTGGGTGGAGAAAAACGAGATCAAGGCCGATTGGCAGACGCCGGAGCAGATCCCGGTGAAGCCGGTCTACACCAAAGAGGACCTTGAGGGCATGGAGCACCTTGGTTACGCGGCGGGAATACCGCCCTACTTGCGGGGGCCCTATTCCACGATGTACGTGATGCGTCCCTGGACCATTCGCCAGTACGCCGGCTTCTCCACCGCGGAGGAGTCCAACGCGTTCTATCGCCGTAACCTGGCCTCGGGGCAGAAAGGGCTCTCCGTGGCGTTCGACCTCCCCACGCACCGCGGCTACGACGCCGATAACGAGCGGGTGGTGGGCGACGTGGGGAAAGCGGGCGTTTCCATCTGCTCGGTGGAAGATATGAAGATCTTGTTCGACGGCATCCCGCTCGGTAAAATGTCGGTTTCGATGACCATGAACGGGGCGGTATTGCCTATCCTCGCGTTCTACATCGTGGCCGCGCAGGAGCAGGGGGTCAAGCTGGAGGAGATGGCGGGAACCATTCAGAACGATATCTTGAAGGAGTTCATGGTGCGCAACACCTACATCTATCCTCCCGAGTTCTCGATGAAGATCATCGCCGATATCTTCGAGTACACCTCGAGGTACATGCCCAAGTTCAACTCCATCTCCATCTCCGGCTACCATATGCAGGAGGCGGGTGCCACGGCCGATATCGAGTTGGCATACACGCTGGCGGACGGGATCGAGTATCTCCGTGCGGGGATTGACGCCGGTATCCCAGTGGATAAGTTCGCGCCGCGGCTCTCCTTCTTCTGGGCCATCGGCATGAACCACTTCATGGAGATTGCCAAGATGCGCGCGGGTAGGCTCCTGTTGGCCAAGATCGTGAAGAGCTTCGGCGCCGAGAACCCGAAGTCGATGGCACTGCGTACCCACTCGCAAACTTCGGGATGGTCGCTCACTGAGCAAGATCCGTTTAACAACGTGGGGCGTACCGCCATTGAGGCGCTGGCTGCCACGCTGGGACATACCCAGTCGCTGCATACCAACGCGCTCGATGAGGCGATCGCGTTGCCGACCGACTTTTCGGCCCGCATAGCGCGTAACACGCAGATATACCTGCAAGAGGAGACAAAGATCACGAGGCAGGTGGACCCGTGGGCGGGTTCCTACTACGTGGAGTCGCTCACACAGGAACTGGTCGATAAGGCGTGGATGCTTATCCAGGAAATCGAAGAGCTGGGCGGGATGGCCAAGGCGATCGAGACCGGTATCCCCAAGATGCGGATTGAGGAGGCGGCCGCCCGTACCCAGGCGCGGATTGACTCCGGCGTGCAGGCGATTATCGGCGTGAACCGTTACCGCCTCGACTACGAGGATCCGATCGATATCCTGGAGGTGGACAACACCGAGGTGCGCAAGCAGCAGGTAGCCCGCTTAGAGGAGCTGAAGGCCAACCGCGACAACGAGGCGGTGCAGAAAGCGCTTGACGCTATAACCCGCTGCGTGGAGACCAAGGAGGGTAACCTGCTGGAGCTTTCCGTGGAGGCGGCACGCGCTCGGGCTACGTTGGGAGAGATCTCCGACGCGTGTGAGAAGGTAGTAGGACGTTATAATGCAGTAATCAGAACTATTTCAGGCGTGTATTCATCCGAATCAAAGGGTGACGCGATGCTCGATGAAGCACGTGCACTCACCGACAAGTTTGCCCAAAAAGAGGGGCGTAGACCCCGTATCATGGTGGCCAAGATGGGGCAAGACGGCCACGACCGCGGTGCCAAGGTGGTAGCCACGGGATATGCCGATTGCGGTTTCGACGTGGATATGGGACCGTTGTTCCAAACTCCGGCGGAATCCGCTCGTCAGGCCGTCGAGAATGACGTGCACGTGCTGGGTGTCTCCTCCCTTGCTGCCGGCCACAAGACGTTGATACCGCAGGTGATCGATGAGCTGAAGCAGCTTGGTCGCCCCGATATCGTGGTGATTGCCGGGGGTGTCATTCCCGCGCAAGATTACGATTTCTTGTACAAAGCGGGTGTCGCGGCCATCTTTGGCCCGGGTAGCTCGGTCACCAAAGCGGCTTGTGACATTATGCATATTCTTTTGGATGAAGAGTAATTTGGCTCTCGGAGTTTCTCAGAGTCTTGCTCCTCTTCATCTACGTGCTTTTGGGTGAAGAGGACCTTGAGGTTAAATGTCGGGATTAAATTGTATCGCGGGTTACGAACTCTTTCGTAGCCCGCGATGGTTGTTTATGGGAATTGTTTACCTTTGCTGAAAAATCAGCAATAATGATATATTTGTGGAACGTAAAACATTCGTAAACGCCTATTGATTCGGGTATGTTTTATGAACTATTCCGTTAAGCCAAATGAGCATTGGACAAGCTTGCTTGGACAAGGCCATGGCGAGGAATAGTCTATTTTTAGTGAACTATTCCGTTAAGCCAAATGAGCATTGGACAAGCTTGCTTGGACAAGGCCATGGCGAGGAATAGTCTAATTTTAATGAAGGTCTATTACGTAAATAACACGTTGGCAGCAAGTGTAAAAAGACAGCCGAGCAGACAGATACAATAGTGATAAATAATAACGAAAGAAAGGACTTAGCTTTTTGACAGGACAGTGCAAATTTGATGGAAATTTATTTTGTTTTTTTCTTCCCCCCACAAAAAAAGAAAAAGAAACCCCTCACACATTGCACACATTGCCAAAGCCCCACGAGCCAACGCTCCAATCAAACCTTTGTCAAAGAGTGTAATTTTGCTGACGCACTTTTAGACAGAAGTAATTATTTTTGTAACAAAGAAATAGTATGAAATTTCAGATAGTACAACCTTCCGGTTTCTTAAAAAACCACATAAAGAATTACTGCTTTATGGAATCGGATATCTATGATGCAGATGTTATGGAAAGGGTTATACCTACTGAAAATATTCAATTAATGTTTCATTATAAAAATCCATTTGTTGTATTTCATTCGAACGATTCTGTTATTAAACAACCAAGGTCGATAATTAGTGGGTTGATTGATAATTATTCTGATGTTTCAACTGCCGGAGAAACAGGGGTTGTATTTATTAGTTTCCAACCGACCGGTGCCTGCCATTTTTTAAATTTTCCGCTTTCAGAAATTGAAAACCTAAGTGTAGATTTGACAGACATATTTAACTCTGAAATAAGGCAAATTGAAGAATTGCTATATTTAAAAGACACAATAAGAGAAAAAGTAACTGTTATTGAAAATTTCCTAATCAGACGTTATTCTCCAATTCCTTCACATGATGGTTTGTTAATTCAAAAAGGTGTTGAAATAGTTAAAAACTGCAAGGGCCAAACAAACGCTAAGTATTTATCAGATTGCTTATATACTTCACCGAAAACATTAGAACGCAAGTTTGCAAAATATCTTGGCAAAACTACTAAACAGCTTATAAAGCTAATACGTTTTCAGGAAGTGCTGCATGATTTTAGTTGCGTTAATGAACTTAGTTTGACTGAACTCGCTTATAAAAATGGTTATTTCGACCAATCGCACTTTATTCATGATTTCAAATCATACACAGGTTACACGCCAAAAGAGTTTTCTACAAAATACCCTGATTTTAATATAAATACCGATTCCTGTTAGTTTTTTAATACTTTCATTTTGTCTGTTTTTTACAATTTTACCTCTATACCTTGAGCTTATTTTTGCTGAATAATTTTAAAGGATTTTATTATGACAGCAGAAATTCAGGTTCACGAGCTTTTCAAAAAATACCCCAATGGTACAGAAGCCCTTAAAGGGATTAGCCTCGAAATAAAGAAGGGGCAGTTTTTTACGCTACTCGGCCCAAACGGTGCCGGAAAATCTACACTTGTAAAAATTCTGACCACGTTGATTAACAAGGATTCAGGCGATTTCAGTATTTCGGGAATCAATCCTGAAATAAACCAATCAAAAATTCAGAAAATTATTGGTGTTGCATCACAGGACAATGAGATTGACCCTACAGAAAAAGTTAAAAATTTACTTGTCTTTCAAGGCAGGTTGTTTGGCATGAATAAACCAGAGGCTACTAAACGTGCAAATGAATTAATTCAATTATTTGAACTCGAAAAAGAGAGAAATAAGAAGGCAAGTGCTTTATCGGGTGGAAATAAACGCAGGCTTCATTGTGCCCTGGCTCTTGTTCATCGTCCTCGTATTTTGTTTCTCGACGAGCCAACAGTTGGTATGGACCCCTTAGCACGAGCTAACTTTTGGGAAGTTATTACACAGATGAATAGTAGAGAGACGGTAACTGTTTTTCTTACAACGCAATACCTCGATGAAGCAGATAAACATGCTACTGAAATGGCTCTCATTGTCGATGGTCTAATTCAGTATTCTGGAACTATCATTGATTTTAAGAAAATGGTAAATTCCACGGGCGAGTTGTCTCTTGATGACAGTTATCTGCATTATATAAAATCACTATCGAATCAAGAATCTACAAAAAATTAAAAAGGACAAAACTATGAATACAGCAAATATTTTATTGATTGAAAGAGGTATAATCAAATTAATAAAGAATCCTTCAGCTCCCATAATGGGTTTCGGCATGAGTTTGTTTTTCTTGTTAGTATATAATGCCGGAATTGGCGGAATTGGTTCAATGGAAGGCCAGCATCAAAGTGTAGCAATAGTAACCAATGCAGTTTTTCCTTTACTTTTTTTAAGCACAACATTTTTACCCAGAGAGTTAATAACTGCCAATTGGTTGCTGACTGTTTCATGGGGAAATCCGGTAACTTATATTCTTGAAGGAAACAGGTACTTGCTTGGTGGAACTTCTTCTGCTAGCTTTTTCTACATAGGGTTATTAATATTTGCTATAACTTCTATTGTTTCAATTACTTTTGCATTGTCAAGTGCAAATAAAATAAAGGTTTAAGTTTATGAACAGAGACAAAATAATAATTAAAAACGCACATACAAACAATCTCAAAAACATCGATATTGAGATTCCAAAACACAAATTGGTAGTATTTACAGGTGTTTCAGGCTCCGGGAAATCGTCTTTACTTTTTGATACAATTTATACAGAAGCGCAGAGACAATTGGTAGAGACATTTTCAACATTTGCCCGCACTAGAATGCCTAGATTGTCTCGTCCTGATGTGGACGATATTTTCAATTTGTCAACCGCCATTGTTATTGACCAAAAGCGAATGGGGAATAACCTGCGTAGCACAGTGGGAACAGCAACGGAAATAAACACCTATCTACGGTTGCTTTTTTCACGTATTGGCAAACCTTTTATTGGTCCTTCGTTTTATTTTTCTTTTAACCATCCCGAGGGCATGTGCCCGTATTGCAACGGATTAGGAAAACAAATTAAGATTGACCTTGATTTGTTCCTCGACAAAGAGAAATCAATTCGTGAAGGTGCTATATCGCATCCACATTATAAAGTCGGAGGTTTCCTCTGGAAAGAGTTAATCAGTTTAGATGTTGTAGATTCAGAAAAACCGCTAAAAGAGTTTTCAGAAGACGAATTGAAATTGTTATTGTTTTCTGAACCTTTTCAGATAAAGAATGCAAAAGAGAAATTAACCTACAACCGGAACTTTGAAGGAATTGCCCGTAAACTTGAAAAGGCTGTCACCACAAGGGCTGATGATGAAACAGCCGAAAAAGACAAGAATGCATACACTAAATATTTTAATTATCAACCATGCGAACAATGTGGCGGCACCCGATTAAATGAACGAGCAAGAAATGTTAAACTAAACGGGCTTACCATTTCTGATGTATGCCGTTTAGAACTGGTTGATGTTCTTCCATTTTTACTGAATATAAATGACGAAATTTCGAAACCAATTTTGCGGAAAGCACAATTTTTACTTCAACAGCTTGTTGAAATTGGCGTGGGCTATTTGTCACTTGAACGTTCTGTAAGTACACTTTCAGGAGGTGAGTCACAACGGGTAAAAATGAGTAAACAAATGGACTGCAACCTGGTGGACATGCTTTACGTTCTCGATGAACCTTCTATCGGTTTGCATCCCCGAGATACAGAGAACCTAATGAATATCTTATTTCGGTTAAAAGAAAAAGGGAATTCTGTTTTTGTGGTAGAACACGACCCTGATATTATCCGGGCTGCTGAATGGATAGTAGATATTGGTCCAAAAGCAGGTAAATATGGAGGGAATGTGGTATATAACGGTGACCCCGATGGATTACAAAATACCGAGAGCATCACAGGTGAATATCTTCTAAAAAAAGACAAACCGTCCTATAAGCGAAAACAGGGAACTTCTTTTTTTGAAATCAAAAACGCTACCGCCAATAACTTGAAAAATGTGTCGGTTAAAATTCCAAAAGGAGTATTAACTTGTGTTACCGGAGTTGCAGGGAGTGGCAAAAGTAGCTTGATACATGAGTGCTTTGCAAAACAACATCCCGATGCAATTGTTATAGACCAATCTCCCATTGGAAAATCATCAAGAGCAAATGCAGCAACATTTATTGGTGTTTTTGATTTAATACGAAAAGAATTTGCTTCTGCAACCAATTCCAAAGCCTCATTATTCAGCTTCAATTCAAAAGGAGCTTGCCCAAAATGCAACGGACAAGGGGTTTTAACTTTTGAACTTCACTTTTTGGATTCGGTAAAAACCATTTGTGACGAATGTGAAGGAAAACGGTATCATTCTGAGGTATTGGAACTGAAATACAAAGGAAAAAATATTGCCGAAGTACTGGATATGACAGTTACTCAGGCATCTGAATTTTTCGACTCATCAAAAATAAAAAAACACTTATTTCTTTTACAGGAAGTCGGTTTAGGATATTTAAAATTAGGACAGTCACTTAGCACCCTTTCTGGTGGCGAATCTCAAAGATTAAAAATTGCAACTGAATTGAAAAAAGAAGGCAATATTTACATTATGGACGAGCCAACAACGGGACTTCATATGTCGGATATTGATAATTTTTACAAAATCGTAAAAATATTGGTCAAAAACGAAAATACTGTGATTATTATTGAGCACAACCTCGATATTATTAAATTTGCTGACTGGATAATTGACATGGGTCCAGAAGGAGGGAAAAATGGTGGCGAATTAATATTTCAAGGATTTCCGGAAGATATTATGAATTGTGAACAGTCTATAACAGGAAAATATTTGAAAAATGTGATTTAACCAGCCCTATTTACAAGTACATTGCCAAAGCTCCACGAGCCAACGCTACAACCAAAGTTTTGTCAAAGAGCTTGCAAAACCAACCCGACTAACCGCCTTTCAGGACGGTTTTAGGATTGCCCACGCTCAAAAAAACAAAATGAATTTGTGCATCGTGGATAGGTTGGTGCAGGTTGAAAATGACAAGAATATAAAAGCTAAATATATGACAAACAGACGAATATACATGAACACCAGTTGCCAGCACGCGGTATAGTTAATTGCCGGTGCAGTGGGTATTCGAGCGGCACAGCTCGTATCAAAAGTAGTTGTAACTTGACAGTGAAGTGCTTCGAAATCGGCAACTAACCATACCGCCAACCGTTAGCGGTAATGCCAAGGTAGTGCAGTTTGAGCCGATAGAAATAAGTTGATAATATGGAAAATTTAGAAAGTATCTCGAAAAGAAATATAGAAAAGGCATTTGAAATTATTGCCGAGTTGGAAATTCAAAAAACTTGGGAAAATCTAAATTCAACTTGCAATTTGGTCGGTTCTGTAAAGACAGGACTTTTAATGAACAAGTTAGACATTGATTTTCATACCTACTCGAATGATTTTTCGATTGAAAAAAGTTTCAGTGCAATTGCTCAAATCAGCCGAAATCCGAAAATAAAAAAAGTCACATACAGAAATCTGTTAGACGCAGATGATATGTGTTTGGAGTGGCACTTGTGGTATGAGGAAACGCAGGAACGCATTTGGACGATTGACATTATACACATTAAGAACGAATCGGCTTATGCTGGCGTAATTGAGCGTGTAACCGAAAAAATAAAATCAGTTTTGACCGAAAAGCAAAGACAAATAATTTTGAAAATAAAATGGGAAAGCGAGCAGAGGAGTGAGAAATATTCAGGAATAGACATTTATCAGGCTGTAATTGACGAGGGAATTGCAAATTTTGAAGACTTTAAAACTTGGAATAAGAACAAAAAAAACATTGCAATTTCGATGTGGGAACCGAGTGTGGAAATGGGAAAAAGAGATTGACATAAATGCACAACCGCTAACATCGTGTTTAAGTAATGGCGGGGGTTGTAGCGTATTCAAGCGTTCTACCTCGCATCAAGTTCATCGTATCTTGACAGGAAAGTGCCCCGTATTCCGCAACTCAATCCTTGCTAAAATTTGAAAAGTGTAGTTTTTGTCACTAAATCTCTATTGAAATATGTAGTTTTGTCTTGTAAATTAATTTGAAAAGTGTATATTTGCAAATGGATTTTATATTGAAAAGTGTATGTTATATAGAAAAATAGGTGGTTACATTGATGAGCACTTGAGGTCGAATTCCGATAAGATCCTGCTTATAGAGGGTGCTCGTCAAGTTGGAAAGTCTTTTATCATACGTGAGATGGGTAAAAGAATTTATAAGAATTTCGTAGAAATCAATTTTGCTGAAGACAAAGAGGGCTCAAAGATATTTGAGAATATACATAAGGTAGAGGACTTCTACCTTGCTCTTGGTATGGTGGCGGGTCAGAGTCTTAATACTTATGAGGATACTCTTGTGTTTATAGATGAGATACAAGAATATCCTCAATTTCTGACCATGCTCAAGTTCCTGCGTCAAGAGAGGAAGTATCGGTTTATTGCATCAGGGAGTTTGCTGGGTATAACCTTGAAATTCACGACATCTATTCCGGTTGGAAGCGTGATTTTCAGGAGTATGTATCAATTGGATTTTGAGGAATTTCTCATAGCTAATGGATTTAGTTTAGATGTTATTGGAGCATTGAAGAATAAGTATGAAACCCTCATGACTAATTAAAACACCCTTGAGAATGAAAATTTAACGGGGAAGAATCATCCCGCTCACGCTTCTTTTTATTAGCTTTATCCCTTCTGCCTTGCAGAAGTCGTGTAACAAGAT
>JAPXNA010000021.1:0-53488 GCA_033808735.1 Fermentimonas sp. | reverse complement strand
CGCTTGTACTTGCTTGTCTTGTTTGTAACGTGTATGTAAGTAAACTAAAGAACGCCTCTCGAAAAAAAACGGGAGAAAAAACCTCGAGAAAAAGGCCTGACTCCAAAAGCGGGTGCAAAGATAGAGATTGTTTTCTTACTAACCAAATAATTTCAAGGTAAAAACGATTATTTTTTCCATCCTACCCAAACCCTTCTACGCAACGTCTTAATTATCAGACGCCCATTACTCCTTTACCCTATCTCTACATCGAAAACATCAGTTCACAACCATCACGCTACCCTATTCGCCAACCACATTAATTCCCCACAAGATATCCCTTAATCCAATCCTCGATACGGGCACTACTTTTTTCCCCGGTTACGTTCATTTTCGCCCCGTTCAGGCCGTCGAATGACAATTTATGCGTACCTTGCGGTCGTTTACGAACCGCGTCGCTTTGTTTCAACGCATTCACGCTTCACGCGTTCACGTTTTATACATTTAAAACTTTATACGACAAAATGAGAGGAATCCTTCATATCTTACGACGCTTTCTACCCCCTTATAAAAAGTACGTCTTCCTGTCGTTTTTCTTCAACATACTGACCGCCGTGTTAAACGTTTTTTCGTTGGCGACCATCATCCCCATCCTCCAGGTACTCTTTAAGGTAAAAACCGGCACCTATGAATTCATACCGTGGAGAGGTAGTGACATCTCTTTAATAGACGTCGCCCTGAACAACGCGAACTGGTACGTCACCCAACTTATCGAGACCCACGGCAGCAGTTTTACCCTGATGATGCTAGCCGTGGTGCTGATTGTCATGACGCTCTTGAAAACGGGCAGCGCTTATTTCGGCTCCTTCTTTATCGTACCCGTGAAAACCGGGGTGGTCAAAGATATGCGCGACCGGGTTAACGACAAAATCCTCGTGTTACCACTGGGGTTTTTCACCGAGGAGCGGAAGGGCGATATCCTGGCGCGCATTTCGGGGGACGTGAACGAGGTGGAGAACTCGGTGATGAGTTCGCTGGACATGCTCTTCAAGAACCCGGTACTCATCTTGATCTACCTGGCCACGATGATCATCCTGAGCTGGCAGCTCACCCTCTTCGTAATGGTGGTGTTGCCGATCATGGGATTCATAATGGGCAGGGTGGGTAGGACGCTGAAGCGAAGCTCGTTTGAAGCGCAAAACAAGTGGGGTGAATTGATGTCGCAGGTGGAGGAAACCCTCAGCGGGCTACGGGTCATCAAGGCGTTTAACGCCGAGGAGAAAATATCCAGGCGTTTTCACGAGGGGAGTCACACGTTTCGGCGCATGTCTAACCGCATCTCCCGCCGCCAATACCTCGCGCATCCCATGAGCGAGTTCCTGGGCACGATCACCATTGCCATCGTCCTCTGGTTCGGGGGATCGCTTATTCTCCAGGGGGACGGCATGATCGATGCCGCCACCTTTATCTACTACCTGACCATCTTCTACAGCATCCTGAACCCCGCCAAGGAGTTCTCCAGGGCATCGTACGCCGTACAGCGGGGGCTCGCCTCCATGGATCGCATCGACAAGATACTAGAGGCAGAGAACAACATCGAGGAGATCGATCACCCTAGGGAAGCACGCTTCAACAACGTCATCGAGTACCGCGACGTCTGGTTCCGCTACGGGAGTGACTGGGTGATAAAGGGTGTCAACCTGACGATAGAGAAGGGGAAGACCGTGGCCCTCGTGGGTCAGTCGGGATCGGGTAAGTCCACGTTGGCCGATCTGCTCCCGCGATTTTACGACATACAAAGGGGGGGGATTTACATCGACGGCGTGAATATAAAGGAGATGGCCCTGCAGGACCTTCGCTCGCTGATGGGCAACGTGAACCAGGAACCCATCCTTTTTAACGACACTTTCTACAACAACATCGCGTTTGGCGTGCAGAATGCCACGGAAGAGCAAATTATCGAGGCAGCGAAAATCGCGAACGCGCACGAGTTCATCATGGCTACCGAAAAGGGGTACCAAACCAATATCGGGGATCGGGGCGGCAAGCTCTCGGGCGGCCAGCGCCAGCGGGTTAGCATCGCGAGGGCTATCCTGAGGAACCCGGAGATACTAATCTTCGATGAAGCCACCTCGTCACTGGACACCGATTCAGAACGGTTGGTGCAGGAAGCCCTGGATAACCTCACGAGGAACCGCACCACCCTCGTGATTGCTCACCGGCTATCGACCATCAAGAACGCCGACATGATTCACGTGTTGAACGAGGGCGAGATCGTGGAGTCGGGGCAACACGCCCACCTGTACGCCCTGGGAGGGTACTACACCAAACTGTGCGATATGCAGGGTGACCTAATCGAATAAATAGGCCTCACTCACGATGGCCGCTCTCGTTGTTTTCCCGGTTTCAATTAATTCAATCCCCTTCCTGATCAGGGGATCTTCCCGTTGATATGCTTCCCAAAAAGCCTCCTCACCGAAGAAATTCCGGACGATGTACGCGGTCATCACGTTTTCCAGCAGCTCACTCGACTCCTGAATGTAAAAGGGTCTTCTACGGATGCCGTGGTGATCAGCGTAGCTCACCAGGTTTAGCAGGAGCGGTTGTTGAAGGAGGTAACTGTGCAGCTCTTGCCAGGTAGCGTAACCGCTTAACTTATCCCGGTGCCTGTCGGAGTATAGCATGGCGTACTCCTCATCAAGTCGCCTGCTCACCACCGAGTTGTAATAGGAGTTGATACCCGTCGTGTCCCTCGCCATAAAAACATCGGGCATGATCCCGTCCCCCCCGTAAACCGTTCTCCCGCCCAGCGTGGTGTAAGGTGTCAGGTTATTCGCCGTGTCCACGTTCACGTAGTCGCCCTGGAGGTAGCGGTTGATTGCTTCCATCTCATACTCTGCATGCTTTCCCTTTTCATACCCTCTCTGTATGGATCGCCCTGATGCGGTATAGTAGCGGGCTACGGTCAGCCTCACGGCCGATCCGTCAGGAAAGTTACGCTGGCTCTGCACAAGGCCCTTCCCAAAAGAACGCCTCCCGATAACCAGTCCCCGGTCATGATCCTGGATAGCGCCGGCGAAAATCTCGCTAGCCGAAGCACTCAGCTCATCGATAAGCACCACTACGTTATCCTCCTTGCAGGTACCCGAGCCGTTCGCGTAATTATCGTTCCTCGGGAAATCCCTCCCCTCGGTATAGACGATGAGGTCGCCCTTCTGTAAGAACTCGTTGACCATGGTCACCACCACCTCAAGCGATCCTCCCACGTTCCCCCTTAAGTCGATGACCAGCGCGGTTGCCCCTCTGCTTTTAAGCTTCGAAATGGCGTTAATGAACTCGCTAAAGGTATTAAACCCAAAATTCCTGCCCAGCTTGATGTAACCGATGGCGTCGGTTAACATATAGGTAGCGTTCACGCTGCTCATGGGGATGTCGCCCCGGGTCACGGTAATGTCAATCAACCCCGGCTCATCACCTCGCCGGATACCCAGCGTGACCTCGGTACCACGCTCACCCCGAAGGGTCTTCAACACCTCTTCGTTTTGAATCTGCCTACCGGCTACCAGCGAGTCGTCCACCGTTACAATCCTATCCCACGGCATGATCCCCGCCGCCTCCGAGGGTCCCCCCGGGACGATTTGGGTAACCACGATGGTATCTTTCAGCACGTAAAAGCTCACGCCAATCCCCGAGAAATGTCCCTCCAGGTCTTCGTTCACCCGCTTCATCTGTTCGGCCGTGATGTACTCGGAGTGAGGGTCCAGTTCCTGGATAATATGAGGCAGGGCATTCTCAATGAGGCGGGGAATGTTGACCGTGTCCACGTACGATTTATAAATGTAATTCAACACGGCGTCAAGCTTACCGGAGTTATCCACGCGACCGAACTTGCCAAACTCCCCGTACTTGGCACCAATAAACACACCAATGGCCAGCGCAACCCCTATCCAAAAGGGGAAACCTGTATTCTTCCTTCTCCTTGACCTCATCTGTATCCTTTCACTTTTATCGTTACAGCGCACTTACACTGTCCGTACCTGTAACAGCCTCGCCTTTCTCCCTTCCCTCCGCGGTCACCTCAACCGCCACCAACTCAATACCTGCCCTGTTAAGCAAGTCAACCCCATCACTCAGCCGGTACGCGTCAGCATAGACCACGCGCTTGATCCCGGCTTGAATAATCAGCTTCGCGCATTCAATGCAGGGCGACGAGGTGACGTAAAGCGTGGCACCCTCGCTACTGTTATTGGAACGGGCTACCTTGGTAATCGCGTTCGCCTCGGCATGCAGCACGTATGGCTTCGTGACATTGTTCTCGTCCTCGCACACATTCTCAAAACCGGAGGGTGTACCGTTGTACCCATCGGATATGATCATCTTATCCTTCACGAGCAACGCCCCCACCTTCCGCCGCTTGCAGTAGGAGTTCTCAGCCCATATAAAGGCCATGCGCATGTACCGTTCATCAAGTAACGTCTGTTTACCTTGTTTTTTTTTCATCGCTTGTCAAACGGCAGTTATCAAATCGCTATCAGGCTCATATCAAGGCTCTTCACGGAGTGCGTGAGTGCGCCGACCGATATGAAATCGACACCCGTTTCGGCGTACGCACGGATGGTATCGCGCGTGATACCCCCCGATGACTCCAACTCCACCTGGCCACCTACCCGCTTTACCGCTTCACGTGTGGCTTCCACCGAAAAGTTATCGAGCATGATCCGGTCGGCTATTCCCACCCGGAGCACCTCCTCCAGTTCGGTCAGATTCCTCACCTCGATCTCTACCTTCAACGCTTTGCCCTTCTCCTTCAAATATCGTTGCGCACCGCGTAGTGCGTTCTCTATTCCCCCGGCGAAATCGACGTGATTGTCCTTCAGCAGGATCATGTCGAACAGCCCTATCCGGTGGTTCTCGCCACCACCCAACTTCACGGCTTGCTTTTCCAGTAGCCGCATTCCCGGCGTGGTCTTCCGGGTGTCCAGCACCTTCGTGTTGGTACCCCGCAGCAGCTCCACGTACTCCCTGGTGATGGTAGCGATACCACTCATCCGTTGCATAATGTTCAGGACGAGCCGCTCGGTCTGCAACATCGAACGCACCCGCCCCCGCACGGTAAAAGCCACGTCTCCCGGCTTCACGGGGGTGCCATCCTCAATGGCGACCTCTACCTGCAGGTCGGGGTCAAACCGGTGAAGCACCATCTTGCCGATCTCCACACCCGCGAGGATGCCCTCCTCCTTGATTAACAGTTTCGATTGCCCCATCACATGCTCGGGGATACTGCTTAACGTAGTGTGGTCTCCCTCACCAATATCTTCGGCAAAAGCCAACATGAGGAGACCGTCAATCAATTCTTTTTCACTCATATTCTCTAAAAAGCGATCATTCATCATTGTTTCACTTTTTGCTTTCAGGTTCGCTTCGCAGATATTTTCTGCGCTCGACATAGCTCAAGTGAACTTGGCTCTGTACTCTCTTATCGAAAATAGTTCGCTTCGCCTTGAAAGCAAACCTACAAAACTTTATGCCTTGTAAATGTTGAACTCTACGTGATAAACAAACGAACGCCCATTTTGTTATAAAATCAACTTTCGGACAAAAGTACAAAATAAACCGTTACTTTCGCGCTTACCCTGCCATTTTACCATTGGCCATATCGAAATAGTTTTCAGAAATGAAGGTGACGCTGCTCTCCGTCGGGAAGACCGACAACGATCTATTTTCTCGTATCATTGATGAGTACGAGAAAAGGATCAATTTCTATCTCCCTTTCGAAACGGCATTCGTGGCCGACGTGAAAAACAGGAAGGGGCTATCCCTTACCGTGCTGAAGGAGCGGGAAGGGCAAAACCTGCTTGCATTTCTACAGCCGACCGACCACGTGGTGTTACTGGACGAGAAAGGAAAGCAGTTTGACTCACCTGGCTTCGCGCGCTACCTGCAAAAGCGGATGCACTCCGTTCCCAAACGACTGGTATTCATCGTGGGAGGTCCCTACGGCTTTTCGAAGGAGCTATATGATCGAGCCCACGAGAAGCTCTCACTATCCCCCATGACCTTTACCCACCAGATGGTTCGGATGATTTTCACGGAGCAGTTGTACCGGGCCCTGACCATCCTGAACAACGAGCCGTATCACCATGAGTAAACCCTCTCGCGCTCGCCGTTACATAGTATTCCACGCCTTAACCCACAATGGCTGCTGACAAAAAATCGGTCACTACCAATCAACCGGTCAGGTAATCAAACTCAGAGTTGAGTTGATCATACATCTCCCTCTCCCTCGGGCATGACGAGGACTCAAACGACGACACCTCCCGCAACACCCAATCAGACCGTTTCCGGCTGGTCCGACCAAAGAACTTCAACACGTTTAGGGCCGACTGGTACAGCATCGGGGAATCGGCTTTCAGGTCGGCTACGGCACCCTGTAATACTTGCATCAAGTCAATTTTGTCCACAAGAGCTGACCCGCTGATACAGAGACGGGCGAACAACCAGTACCCGGTGGCACGTATCCCGTTTTCCTCACGGGCCGACCAATCCTCCACCACCTCGTTGGCGAACGGAAGCTTCTCGAACAGGTTTTTACAAACCTGTTCCCGAAGCTCCTGGTTGTTAATCTGCTCCACCCACCGGTTGGACGCTTCCACGCTCATCTCCGATGGGGGGTAAAGCAGGGTGGCCAAAATTTTCAGCTCACGTACATCCTCGCTCCATAACCGTTCCGCTAACGTCGCACTAGACTCGTATTTACGCGAAATCTCCTGGAGCCGGGGCAAATCAACGCCAAAAATAAGGCGGTAACTTATCCCCATCTTACGCATACCGGCGGCTACCGGCCCGTTCATCGACAACCGCAAGTCGGTTCGTATAGCTTGTAACGTTGCTTCCATACTTAAATGTATTTTCACATTGTAACACGAAAGTAACCATTTTCACCCTAATAGTAGTGTTATTTACTATTAGAGCTTATATGAAACCTCTGATGAATAAAATCATCATGTCGGTTTCATTTAATTTGACTATTTTCGCGTTATAGCGTATCCATTGCCGCGGTCAACGTTTCGCACGTTAGCCACGCCAATATTTAACAACACGCTTAATCGTTTATCACAAGATACTAAAAAAAGAGACGCGATGAAACTTTTACTGATCAGCAATTCCACGAACCCGGGCGAGGGGTACCTGGAGTACCCGATGCCCTATATCCGGGATTTTTTGGGTGAGAAAGCGAAAAACGCCCTATTTATCCCCTACGCGGCCGTCACCTTCTCGTTCAACGAGTACGAGGAGAAAGTCAACACCCGTTTCACCGAGATCGGTCACCACGTTACCGGTATCCACCGTTTCATCAACCCGGTGGAAGCCGTTGAGCACGCCGATGCTATCGTCGTGGGCGGGGGCAACACCTGGCAGCTCGTTGATATGCTCTGGGAGAAAGGATTAATGAAAGTAATCCGCAAGCGGGTGAAAGAGGGAACGCCTTACATCGGGTGGAGCGCGGGGGCTAACATCGCCTGCCCCACGCTGAAGACGACCAACGATATGCCCATCACCGAGCCGATTAAATTCAGAACATTAAAACTAGTACCTTTCCAGATAAACCCCCATTACCTGGATCACCACCCCGCCAACCACGGGGGTGAAACCCGGGAGATGCGCATCAACGAGTTCATCGAGGTAAACCGGGAGGTGCACGTGGTAGGCCTGCGGGAAGGTAGCCTGCTCCTGCGGGAGGGCGATGAGCTGTCGCTCCTGGGGAGCCGACCCGCGCGGCTATTCAAGTACGACCAAGAGCCTAAAGAACTAACCCCCGAGGACGACCTGAGCTTCCTGCTCGCGTAAAGCTTGCTTGCCTACATACCCTACCTTACCCAAAGGTGAATAACGGCCACGTATCCCGCCTTATCCATCAACACGATATCGGTCTTTCCCGCCACCGCATTCTTCGCGGTGTTAATCTGAAGGCTATCGCAATTCTCCTTAACGTTGCCCATCGTGTGCACGACAAGCAGGTCGATAAAGCGCTCGTCGTACGCGTTAGCGAGCGGTTTCCAGCCACCCTCGCCGTACATCAAAGCGATATGGGTAACCTGATTTTTTCATATAATTGGTTTATCTTTATATCTCTTCGATAATCATAGCACATCCCCCTCTAGGTAACACGTCAATATTAAGTTTGCTATCGGAGTCAACCATTATTTTGTCTATCGCCACACGTGTCCGGGTTTTCATCTCCTCTCCACCATCGGTATATAATCTCATTTCATATTTTTTTTCGGGATCAAGGAAAGCAAAAGAAAATTCAATTGCGCGTGCCTTATTATTGGTTATACTTCCTACAAACCATTTACTTCCCTTACGACGTGCAACGGCAATAAACTCGCCTATCTTTCCATCTAAAACCTTAGTATCATCCCAAACGGTATACAATTCATCAAAAAATTCAAGTTCAGGTTCATTCCCAAAGTTATCCGGTGTATCATACCAGTACAAGTATTGCAAAGGGCTGTAATTAATAACTGATAAAGCTAATTGATGGCATGCCGTATTTTGCAAATAACGTGAATTTGAGCTTGATGCCAGCTCCGGTTTTATCTCTTTACGATGATAATAACAGATAGTATAATCAGCTGCCCCTGACAGATATCGGGTAAATGGCAGTGTAGTATTCATCACCCCATCTGGAAACTCTTCATTCCCACGCACACCTTCTTGGGTTAATAAATTGGGATAGGTACGACTGAACCCCGTGGGTCTATATTCATCATGAATATTAACCATAAGTTGGTATTTAGAACATTTGGCTACCGCTTCATGTAACCATGTAGTCCACCTGAACGAGCCCACATGAACAAAGCCAAACTTTATGCCAGCAATACCCCAGGAGTGATACAAAGGTAATATTTCATCAAGATACTTCGAAAGTGCACGCTGATTCACATACAACCACACTCCAATGTTCTTTGATTTTGCATAATTCACTACTTCTTGCACATCAAATGAATCAATAGGTTTTCGAGGGTCTGAATCTTTTGATGTTTCAGGACCATACCAACCCGCATCAAAATGGATGTAGTCGAGTTTACGCTTCACGGCGAGATCAACCATCTCCTTTCCAGCCTGGGTGTTTAATCTCGTCACCCTCATAACTTTTCCAGGCTTTATCCAGCCCGTATCATCTATCTTACATTCCTCATTGAGATTCAAGTAAATATCATTATTCTCCAATAAATCTTTTGGAGTGTCTGCAACCATCACCACCCGCCATGGAGAATAAAAAGGTGCTATTTCATCAACACCATCATACATCCTGCAATGAATAACATTATCCTCCTCTTTTTTGACAAAAAACTTAGTTCTGCTGTAGTTCACCATTCCGGCTTCACCTAAGGCAGCATAAAAATCGCCTGGCATCTGCAATGTAAGTGGTCTCTCCGCTTCTTCAGGCCAGTTCTTAACAGGAAGATACTGATATTCTGCTTGCGCATAAGGTGCAAACCAACAATAAGTATCTTTAGGAACTTTAAAAGTTGTTTTTTCTGATCTGATATTTAGATAATTATTTCCCGGGAAATGATAACGAAAAGCAATGCCTTCATTATATGCACGCACAATTATATGTAATTTATCATCCCTTTTAGGAATTTGCACTACAAATGTTTTTTCATTGTACACATCTTTTATTGTAGATCTTTCACCGTATACGGGATGCCAAATAGTGTCTACCGATTTTGTGGACACACTTTCAATTGTCATACCGTCTTCCCAACCACTTATCCCCAATGTTGAAGGAAGGATAACGGGTAGATCCTTATATTTTATTTCATACAACAACTCTCCTAGCGCCTGTTCATCATGTATTTCAAAGAAAACACGTTTGTCAGGTGAAAACAGGGATTTCTCCTGTGAGAATAGCTGCACCGTAAATGACAACTGTAGGATAACAAAGTAAAAAACTGTTTTCCTCATCTTATTGTATTGGTATTTTGTATCTTTAAGATGAAAACCACCCATCACATCCTCGGGTACTTCGAGAAATCGGTGTTAAGCATGCTACCGGTCTCCTTCAAAGCGTGATGGAATGCGAAGCAAGCGTAAAGATCCTGCGGGATATGCCCCTTCACGCCACGGTCGAGGTACTCGCGCAGTAGCGGACGATAGTCAGGATGTGCGCACTTCTCGATAAGCTCAATGGCCCGGTTCCTCGGGTCTTTCCCCCGGAGGTCAGCCACGCCATGCTCGGTGACCACGATCTTTACAGAGTGCTCCGTATGGTCCTCGTGGGTCACCTTGGGGACAATGCAGCTGATAGCCCCATTTTTGGCCGTGGAGGGCGTCAAGAAGACCGAGAGGTAGGCGTTGCGGGTAAAGTCACCCGAGCCACCAATCCCGTTCATCATCTTGGTCCCGTTCACGTGAGTGGAGTTGACACTGCCAAAGAGGTCCACCTCGATGGCCGTGTTCAAAGAGATAATACCTAGCCTGCGTACGAGACCGGGATTGTTCGAAATCTCGGACGTCCGCAATACTAGCCTATTCTTAAAAAAATCGAGGTTATCGAATACGTTTTGAAGCACCTCGTTGCTGAGGGTGAGTGAACAGCCGCTTGCGAAAGAGATATTCCCCCTTTGCATCATATCGATTACCGCGTCCTGGATAACTTCGGTGTAAACCTCAAAGCAGGGGATATCGGGATGATCGCCCATTGCCGACAGCACCGCGTTCGCGATGTTTCCAACACCCGATTGTACCGGCAAAAAATGTGGGGGAATACGCTTCGCGTTAATCTCACCAACGAAAAAATCGGCCACGTTTTGCCCAATCCGGGCGGTCAATTCATCCACCGGTGCAAAGTTGCTCCCATCACCATTACGCTCGGTCTCCACCACACGGATCTTTTTGGGATCAACCTTCACGTAAGGGAGCCCCACCCGGTTTTGCACTTCGTAAATCGGTATCTCACGCCGCTTTGGGGGATCCTGAAGCTCGTAAATATCGTGAATACCCCTTAGTTTAGGGGGTATCTTCTTATTAAGCTCCACGATAACGATATCAGCCACACGGCAAATGGTGGGCATGATACCCATACCCGTGGTGGGAACGATCTCGCCGCTTTCGGTCACCTCGCACGCCTCCACGACCGCCACGTTAATCTTACCGTAGAAGCCGTAGCGAATCTCCTGCGCTAGTTGCGACAGGTGAAGGTCGAAGAAATCGAACTCACCGTTGTTAATCGCCTCCCTCGTGCAGGGGTTAGTTTGATAGGGGGTACGGAACTTGATCGCCTTCGCCCGGGTTAACGCACCGTCGATGGAGTCACCGGTGGAGGCTCCCGTGAAAACGCCTATTTTAAAAGGGTTGCCTTTCGCATGCTCCGCTTCCGCACGCTTGGCTATTTCCACCGGTACCACCTTGGGACTACCGGCATGAGTGAACCCGCTAAAACCCACGTTATCGTTGTTTTTAACCAACGACGCTGCCTCTTCAGCGCTTATAAATTGTAATGCCATCTCTGCTATTTATACTTTTTTTTGTTTTTTGTTCTATGAATGTTATTTATCCCGGGGATGTAGCTAATTCACAATGTCACACCTACCGGAAGTTGCGCATGTCCTGCACTCGAATGCCATCTGCTCGGCAAATATCGTGCAATGGATGATGATAACCTAAATGTCAGGCGATAACCGATGACGACCCATCAATACCGTCGGTTCAGTAGCTCACTGTATATAATTCCTTTCCGTAACTCATTGGTGGCATTCTCTCCATGCAATTCAACAACCAAAGGGTGAACACCCCCCCTATCCTTTCCATCGGAGGTTCTCCGGCTACGAGACTCAACGGGTAACTCCGGAGAATCGGGAAGACGGGGAGAGTCAGGGATATGGAGTGAACTGGCCAGATGCGAAAAACTCGCCTCCGACAGGCTTGACCGCACGTTATCGAACGAGTCGTAACCGTAACTACTTGTAACCTCCGAGCCATATTTCATGTAATCAGACGGGCTCAGGGAGGACTGAAACTCCTCCATCGGCAACGTGTAGATAGGCTGCGGGGGCGGGTAATGTCCTTCGGGATAACCGTAATTTTCTCCCGATGAACCGTGATATTCCTTTGGATAACCGGATTGTTCCTCCGGATAATCGCCCGGGAACGGAATGGGATTCCTTTTTTTCAACTCTTCCTCCTTCTTTTTCCTTTTGCGGGAATCATTAAAAAAACCCAATACCATGAAAACAATGAGCAAGAGGAAGTAAATAATATCTCCAGACTCCATATTTTGATTAATTTTGCGCGTCTCAACAGACAAGGCGTTTTCTAACTTACCTTTCCGGTACCCGCCCTATTCTTTCGGCAGTTTCAACAATCCGGGAAGGATTCAGACAAGCCATCGGTTACCGTGCGTGACCCGCGGGCAAGCGACTGACTAGGGAATCGTGGGCAAAAGTAACGATTTTTCGCGGATTAAGGGGTATTTGGGATATAAAAACTTCGAGAGTAACTTCACAGCTACTCTCGAACATTAACCAAAACCTTAACTATGAAAAAATTTTTTATTTTTCCTCGAGACAAATATAGCAAAAAAAAGGTTATTTTGCAACTTATTTCGCCCGAATAATAACAATTTTAACTTTTCTTGTTATTAAGAGCGTAATTTGTAATAAAGAGAGTAATGAACAGGGGAGCATTAACAAATAAGAAACTCTATATCGAGACGTACGGGTGCCAGATGAACGTGGCTGATTCGGAGGTGGTGGCCGCCATCATGGAGATAGGTGGGTACAGGGTGACGAGCAGCTACCGAGATGCCGATGCCATATTCGTGAACACCTGCTCTATCCGTGAGGGCGCCGAGATTAGGGTGATTCAGCGGCTGGAGTACTTTAACTCGCTCAGGCGAAAACGAAAAGCCCCCCAGATTATCGGGGTACTGGGCTGCATGGCTGAACGGATACAACGAAAGCTGATTGAACAGCATGGCGTGGATCTGGTGGTGGGACCTGATGCGTACCTCGACCTTCCCAACCTGATAAGCGCTGTAGAGAGGGGCGAGCAAGCTATAAACATCGAGCTATCCACGACGGAAACCTACAGGGATGTCATCCCGCGTAGGATTACGGGTAACCCCGTCTCGGGGTTCATCTCCATCATGCGGGGATGCGATAACTTTTGCACCTACTGTATCGTTCCCTACGTGCGCGGCCGGGAACGCAGCCGGGCACCGGAAAGCATCCTCAACGAACTTAACGACCTCCGGAAAAAGGGGTTCAAAGAGGTCACCCTGCTGGGGCAAAACGTGAACTCCTACCGCTACCAATACCAAGAAACAAACGAGAAAAGAAGGAACAGACAATTGGTTGCCGATCAAGTGGGGTGTGCTATCGATTTCCCTGCCCTGTTGGCCATGGTGGCCGGGGCGGCACCCGATATGCGGATTCGTTTCACCACCTCCCACCCCAAGGACATGACGGATGAAACACTAGAGGTCATTGCCCGGTACGACAACCTGTGCAACTACATTCACCTGCCGGTACAATCGGGCAGCTCGCGCATGTTGAAGCTGATGAACCGGAAATACAACCGGGAGGAGTACCTGGATCGTATCGCCGCCATCAAACGGATAATTCCCAACTGCGGCTTATCGACAGATATCATGTGCGGCTTTCATTCCGAGACGGAGGAGGATCACCTAGAGACCCTCTCGCTAATGCGGGAGGTTGGGTTCGATTCGGCCTTCATGTTTAAATACTCGGAAAGACCGGGAACGCACGCGGCAAAAAGATTAAAGGACAACGTGCCGGAAGAGGTGAAAATCAGAAGGTTACAAGAAATCATAGAGCTGCAACTGGAGCTCTCTCGCCAAAGCAACGAACGGGACGTGGGAAAGGAATTCGTGGTCCTTGTGGAAGGGGTTTCCAAGAAGTCGAACGAACAACTTTTCGGGCGTAACGAGCAAAACAAGGTCATCATCTTCGATAAGCGAAACTACAGCATGGGTCAACAGGTGAAAGTGAAGGTCACCGGGTGTACGCCAGCCACGTTACTGGGGGAATCGATAGCGCAAGATGGGTTACACAATACGCGAAAGAAGAGTCACGAAAGCGTTACGGAAGCCTCTTAAGACCTTGCGAATGTAAAGTAATGCGGGGCGATATAAAACAATTTCTGGAGTAAAACGTTTTATTCTATGTGGGGAATGACGAATAGTAATTATTAAACAAATAAAACAATCGTATGAAACCGACAGGTTCCATACACCAAAATCAACAAAATAAAACAATCGTATGAAATCAGAAGCAAAATTATTATTAGGACTCGGAATAGGTATCGCTTTAGGTGCCGCGGTCGGTTACATCATGGGATCCGACAAACGGGAAGAGTGGTTTGAGCAAGCCAGTGAGTGGGCAGATAAGGTGAAAGCCAACGTGAAGTCCGCGATGTATCGCGGGAAGAGCGAAGTGGAAGACCTCAAGGAAGATATCAACGATATAGCCGAAGTAGCCAAGAAAGAGCTGGCAAAACAGTAACAGGCAGGTTAAGCAGCAAAACAATGGAAGAGAGAAAGGTAAGTACGTGGTTCGAGCAGATCAGGGAGGATATAGGCAACTACATCACCAGCACCCTCGAACTCGGAAAGCTGGAAGTATACGAAAAAATCAGTCAAGCCTCCTCGATCATCTCGTACAGCCTGATCTTATCGGGGGTGGCCTTGGTGATTTTCCTGTTCGTTCTTATTGCCGCCGCGCTCTACTTAGGTGAGCTTCTCCAAAGTTCATGGATGGGATTTGCCATCGTTGCGGCCTTTGCCCTGCTGGTACTTCTCATCCTGCTGATGGTGAAAAAACCGTTCAAGAAACGGTGTACCAACAACGTGGTACGCTTCCTGATGCACAAGGAGGACAAGAACGATAAAAACAAGCGATAAATGAGTACGTACAAGTTAACCCCGTTAGAAGAACTTCGACTGGAAAAAAAGCGACTGAACGAACAGCGCAGGATCTCCAGCCAACGCCTCTCCTACCAGTTACAATACTTAAGTGATAACTGGGGAACGATGCTCACCAAAGGGGTTTCCTCTTCCATCAAGACCAAGTTTTCCGAAACGCTCAACAACCTCGCGGATGGACCTACCCACGTACCTCCCTACATGACCAGACGCTCGCGTTCATGGTTAAATAATGCCGCGGTAAACCTCATCGTGTCAAACCTGCCGCTCATCAGCTCCATTGCTTGGAAAATAACCAAGCCAGCCCTCATAGCATACGTTACACGACAGGCCACCGCACGAATATTCGGGAAAAGGAGAAAGAGATAGCGACCCTGTATCCGGCAAACACAGGTTATACTTACCCTACACGGGGTACATTTATTTATCCTACAGGGATATCCTTCCACGGGTATCCTACGCATGGGAACGGTGGACGGTGGTAACGCCGTCCACTTTTGCTATCTTGGCACAGAGTTCGTTCACCTCCTGTGCACTATGCACCTGCAGGTTAAACACCCCCTCGAAGATACCATCCTTAGTCTCCACGTTCACGCCTTGAATATTCACCGTGACCCCCTCGGTTAACTTGGCAAGTATATTACTTAAGATACCTATTCGGTCGATACCGGTAAACACGATAGACGCCGTGAACGAATACTGCCGATAATCACCCCACGCTACTTCGATAATCCGGTTCCCGAAGTTGGACTTTAGCTTCATCCCGGTCTGACAAGATAGCTTATGCACCTCCACCTCCTCCTTCTCTGTAATGTAACCAAACACGTCATCACCGGGAAGCGGGTTGCAACAAGAGGGAACGATAAAGTTTTTCCGCAGTTTGACCTCGGTAAGTTGGTAAACCACGTTCCGATCCACCTTGGGATTGGCAGGTACCATCGGGGTACCCTTGTGTTGGGACGCATCCTCGGTGCCGTTCACGGTTTTGGGCTCGGGTGATTTTATGATCGCGTTCATAGCCTGCTTCACGTACCGCACGAACAGGTTATCCTGCTTCTCGGGAGTGGATGACTTCATCTTCTTGAACGCCTCTCGGCTCTCAGGCAGGGTCACATCGTTGTTTCCGATAAGGAAGTAAAGGTCCTCCTTGTTTTCCGCCTTATAGATATGGAGGATCTTGTTGAAGGTGGTGTTATCGATCGGCTCGTTGTCAAACAGTTCCTCGAGCATCTTCTTCCCCTTCTCCCCTATTCTCCGACGTTGACGGCGCAACGACGCCTCGATCTTGGTTCTGGCTTTCGCGGTGCCTACGAAGTTAATCCACTCCGGCTGTGGCTCCACCGACTGCGAGGTGAGTATCTCCACCTGATCGCCGCTTCGCAACTTCTCGCTGAGTGGTACCAACTTGTGGTTCACCTTGGCACCCAAGCATTGATCGCCCACCCGGGTATGGATGGTGTAGGCGAAATCGAGCGCGGTAGCCCCCTGTGGCAACGTTTTTATCTCCCCCTTAGGCGTGAAAACAAATATCTCCGACGAGAAGAGGTTCATTTTAACCGTGTCCAGAAAGTCAATCGCGTTGGGGTTGGGGTTGGCCAACACCTCCTGAATGGTCTTCAACCACTTGTCCAACTCGTTATCCTCTTCAACGCGGCTCTCCTTGTACCTCCAATGCGCGGCAAACCCTTTCTCGGCGATATCGTCCATACGTCGGCTGCGAATCTGTATCTCGATCCATTTACCATCAGGCCCCATCACCGTGAGGTGGAGCGCCTGGTACCCGTTGGCCTTGGGATGACTCACCCAGTCGCGTATCCGGTCGGGCCTGAGCTTGTAAATATCGGTGATAGCGGAATAGATATCCCAACACTGCTTCTTCTCGTCCATCCCGGGAGAAATCTCAAAGATGATGCGCACCGCGAAAAGGTCGTACACCTCGTGAAACTCGATCCCCTTGGATTGCATCTTGTTCCAGATGGAGTAGACCGACTTCACGCGTGCACGCATCTCGTAATCGATGCCCATCTTGTCGAGCGACTTCACGACGGGTACGGCAAAATTCTCGTGCACCTTGTTCCGCTCCGGTGCACTCTCCTCGATTTTTCGTATAAGGTCGGCGTACGCATCGGGCTGCTCATACTTGAAGCAAAGCTCTTCCAACTCCGTCTTGATAGCGAAGAGTCCCAGACGATGAGCCAGGGGAGAGTAAATGTAGAGGGTCTCCCCCGTGATCTTAAACTGCTTCGCGGGACTCATGGAAGAAAGGGTTCGCATGTTGTGCAGGCGATCGGCTATCTTAATCAGTATCACCCGAATATCGTCGGACATGGTTAGCAAGAGTTTGCGGAAGTTCTCCGCCTGCGCGGAAACATCCTCGCCGAACATGCCACTCGATATCTTGGTTAACCCGTCAACGATCTGGGCGATCTTATCGCCAAACAGGGCACGGATATCCTCCACGGTGTAGTCGGTATCCTCAACCACGTCGTGCAACAGAGCAGCAGAGATGGAGGTAGAACCCAACCCCATCTCTCGCGAGACGATGCGGGCCACCGCCAGCGGGTGCATGATATAGGGTTCACCCGAACGGCGACGCGCCCCCTTATGCGCCTCTCTGGCCATGTTGAATGCACGGGTGATGATATCAACCTTCTTCCGGTGGTTGGAGTTGAGGTAATCATTTAGCAACCCCTGGAACTCCTCCTCGATCATCCGCTCTTCTTCGATCAGTTTCTTTTCGTCAACCATCTGTTCCCTACCCTTTATAACATCCTCCCGTTTAAGCGTTCACATTTTATGTTTCACTTTTCATGTTCCGCGTTTCGGCTGTCACACGCAACCGCCAACACTTTTAACCTATCATATCAGTGAACTTTTTCACAATATCCCACGAAATTAGCAAAAATCCAAATAGGAATGCATTTTATGCGAAAAAATGGTGTTTCGTGTCAAAATAACCCTACGAAGCGGTCATGAAAAACAACACGATGAGGAAATTAAACAAAAATAGTGTATCTTTGTTCTTTCTGAGAACAGGGGTGCCCTATAATCACGGGCTGAGATCATACCCATAACTACCTGATCCGGGTAATGCCGGCGTAGGGAATGAAAATGCGCGAACCGGTTGCATTTTCTGGTATACATCTTATTTAAATCCCCTTTTTTATTTTACGAACAACCGATGGGCAGCATTCATGATGCAGCTCATCACTAAAATGGATGTAAATGAAAAAGGTTTTTTTACTGCTGGCGACCTTACCAGCATTCAGCTATCAAACGGAAGCGAAAGAGACAGACTCGTTCATCGCGAAAAACGGCCTTAACCACGTTCAAGCTGAGGTTAAATCTTCCGACAGCCTTGCCCACGCTCAACCTGTGGTTGAATCCACCGACAGCCTCAGCCATATCCGACTCGAGGAGGTGGTGGTCTCTAGCACACGCGCCAGCAAACAGACACCGGTAGCCTACACTAACATTGCCGTATCGAATATCAAGAGACAGAATGCGGCACGGGCTATTCCCGTCACCTTACAAAATGGCCCATCAGTCGTAGCTTTCACCGAAGATGGGCTGGGCGTGGGCAACACCTCCCTTCGCATCCGGGGAACGGACGCCACCCGCGTGAACGTCACGCTGAACGGGATGCCACTGAATAACCCCGAAACGCAAGAGCTGTTCTGGGTAAACCTACCAGATCTCTCGAGCTCACTACAAAGCATGCAAATACAACGGGGTGTCGGCACCTCCACCAACGGGGCGGGTGCGTTCGGCGCATCCATCTCCCTGCAAACCGCGGGGGGACGTCCCGAGGCCTACGGGGAGGCATCAACTGCCATCGGGAGTTACGGTACGTTCCTGTCGAATATCGCCGCGGGAAGCGGCATCCTCCGAAACGGTTTCTCGTTAGATGTTCGTTTCTCGCGGGTGTTGGGCGACGGCTACGTGCGGAACGGGAAAGTGGACCATAGCAACCTCTACGCTGCACTTTCGCACTACACCGAGCGACAACTGCTCCGGTTGATCTACTTGAACGGGGTACAAAAGACCGGTATCACCTGGGAGGGGGTGTCGGGCAAGCAGATGGAGGATGAAGAGTATGGACGCCGTTACAACCCCGCGGGGGAGTACTACGATGACGCCGGCAACAGACTCTATTACGATAACGAGACGGATAACTACTGGTCACACATCGTGCAACTGAACCTCAGCCGGGAGCTGAGCCGCGGGCTGGTGCTAAACGCCGGGCTCAGCTACAACCATGGCTACGGCTATTACGAGAATTACCGGCAGAACCGCAAGTACTCCGACTTCGGGTTAGAACCGCAAACCATCGGCGACAACACCTACACCCGAACCGATTTCATACGAAGGAAATTAATGCGGAACGACTTTTACGTGGCCAATGCGGGGGTTACCTATCACCGTGAAGCCTGGCGACTCACCTTCGGGGGCATGCATAGCTACTACGACGGGGATCACTACGGGCGGCTCCCCTGGATAAAACATAACGGCGCTATCCCCTTGAATCACGAATGGTACCGCAACGTGGGTAAAAAAAGGGAGACGAACCTCTTCGCCAAGGCGGAGTATCAGCCGAACGAAAAGCTGTCGCTCTTCGGAGATCTTCAGTACCGACATATCGGCTATCGCTTTACCGGGATAGATGACGACCTGATGGATCTGACGGGGCATTTCAAGTACGACTTCCTGAATCCAAAGGCCGGAGCCTCCTACCGGTTAAACGACCGCGACCGATTTTATCTTTCGGTAGCGGTAGGGCAACGGGAGCCGCTGAGGTCCGACCTGAAAGATGGACTCAAGGGGAATGCCGCGAGCCCCATCCGGCCGGAGCGGATGGTCGACTACGAACTGGGCTACCATCACGAGGGCACGAAAGGCGAATGGCTGAGCGTGAACCTGTACTACATGGATTACCACGACCAGATGGTACAGACCGGGAGGCTGAACGACAACGGGTACAAGCTGATGGAAAACGTGAAAGAGAGCTATCGCACGGGAATAGAGATCGAGGCGTCCGTCCCGCTTTGGGCAGAACAGGTGCGTATCGACGCGAACGCCACCTTTAGCCGAAACAGGATTGAACACTACACCGCCTACTTCGATCTGTACGACAGCGATTACAACCCGGTACATATCGACAACGATCCTGCCAACCCGCACGAACAGCTATCGCTCTACTACGGCACCACCCCTATCTCCTACTCACCCAGCGTGGTGAGCGCGATAGGGATCACCTACCAGCCCACGGGCGCCTTCTACCTAAACCTGGCGGGCAAGCAGGTGGGCAGGCAGTATTTGGACAACACCGGTGACAACGAGAAATCGATCGACGCCTACTTTGTCGCCAACCTCTCGGTAGGCTACACGTTCACGAAGAACTCATTGGGGACCTTCCAACTGCAGCTATTCGTGAACAACCTGCTGAACCGGGAGTACGTGGCAAACGGGTGGACGGCCACGGACGCCTTCGAGGATGGCAGCGTCGTACATTATATCGGCTACTACCCGCAAGCCACGGGAAACTACATGGCGAGGCTCACGCTCTCGTTTTAAATCTATTATTTGATAAAAGGGGAAACCGTATGTTTACCTAATTCATTATCTTTGTAGAAAACATCAAGGATATAACATGAATTATTTTTGTTTCTTAACTTCCCGATGAAGAGAGCTTCAAACAAAAGTTCAAGGAACACGGTGATCAGGTTGGTATAAAATACCCAAATTAAATAGAAAGTTTCATGAAAAAAAGTCGAATCATAATAAAGTACATGACGGGAATACTGTTTTTTATAACTATTTCCTGCGTTGCAACAAAAGAAAAAGAGTACACTCAATTTGTAAACCGGTTTATTGGAACAGGAGGAAATGGAGGAATAGTGCCTGTGGCAGCCATGCCTTTTGGGATGGTACAACTGGGTCCGGATACCCGCACATGCGCTTCCGGATACCACTATGAAGACGAAGAGCTTTTAGGTTTTAGTCATATTCATAAAAGTGGTGCAGGCTGTAGTGATTTCCTTGACATATTGTTTTTACCTTTAGATATAAACAGTCAAATTGAAGATATAGAATGCCTGTATCGTTCTCAGTTTAAAACACCACTTTTACATGAAAACGAATCTTCAAGTCCCGGGTATTACAAATTGGGACTATACGATAACAGGGTAGAAGCAGAGTTAACTGCAACGTTGAGGTGTGGTTTTCAGCGGTACAACTATTCTACATATGGCCACAAGTCTGTACTTGTTGACCTCGAACATGGGTCAGACTGTGGTTGCTCAATTGTAAAAGAACAAGATGTTGACACCATTTTAATGTCTTCTTTTGAATTGGTGGATGGCAATACCATAAGGGGCAGCCGTATTTCAAGTGGTTTTGCCCCGGAGCAACATGTCTATTTTTACACCACTTTTTCACAGCCAATCAAGAAATGTATTCTGTATGTCGACGACCAGAAAGTCGAGGGGATTACTTCAGCAGAAGGGCTTAATATCAAGGCCATACTTACCTTTGAAGAGAACGTTGAAACGCTGGATGTAAAAACCGGGATATCTGCTGTTGATGTAGCCGGGGCACATAAGAATCTGATTACTGAAGTTGCCAAGAAAAGTTTTGATGAGGTTAAAACAGAGTCACATGATAAATGGGAAGCAGTGCTTAGCCAAATTGAAATTGAAACAGATGATACAAAAAAGAAGGAACTGTTTTATACCGGGCTGTTTAATGTAATGCTATATCCGATGCTCTCTTCAGATGTTGATAATCGCTATCGAGGACCTGATTCGAAAATACACCAAACTGATGGGTATTCTTATTATGGTGCGATTATGGGGTTCTGGGATACGTTCAGGGCAGCTGTTCCATTACAGTCGATTTTACAACCTCAAGTGATTGAAGACTACATTAAAACATCATTGGATCATTATAAAATCGCTGGTCAACTTCCAATATGGACCTTGGCGGGTGTTGAAACTTATCAAATGATCGGGTTGCCTTCAATGCCGGTTATTACCAATGCATATATGAATGGGATTACTGGTTTTGATGTTGATTATGCTATGCAAGCGATGAGGGAATCCGCGCTGAAAGATACATGTGGTTTTTCAATGAACTATTTTGTAGGATTGAAAAATTACAAGAAATATGGCTATGTCCCTTGTGATTTAGAAATGGAGTCTGTGGCTAGAACACTTGAGTATGCTTATGCAGATAAGGCAATCTCTAAATTTGCCGAATTGACCCATCACCAAAAGGAATATGAACATTTTCACAATCGATCATACAACTACAAAAATGTTATTGATACCACTTTATTGTTTGCACGAGGTAAAACCAGCGATGGGAAATGGCGGACACCTTTTAACCCGTTGAGCTCGGAACATCGCCGTGACGATTACTGTGAGGGCAATGCCTGGCAATGGACTTTTTTTGTTCCTCATGATGTTGATGGGCTGGCAAACTTGTTTGGCGGACGAGAGATTTTATTGTCTCGTTTAGATTCACTTTTTACAATGGGATCTGAACTTGAAGGAGAAAATGTGTCTGGAGATATCTCAGGCTTGATCGGTCAGTATGCACATGGCAATGAACCAAGTCATCATATTGCATATATGTACAGTTACCTTGAAGAACCCGAGAAAACACAATATTACGTCAATACAATTCTAACGACTCTTTACGACACCACCCCGGATGGCATTTGTGGAAATGAAGATACCGGGCAAATGAGTGCCTGGTATATTTTTAGCTCATTGGGATTTTATCCCATGGACCCGGTTTCAGGTAGATATGAATTAGGAATTCCATTTTTTGACAAGGCAATCATCAATCTCCCGTCAGGTAAGACATTCACAATTAATTCGAATTACCGGTCTGGAGAAAACCATTACGTCAAATCTGTTTCATTAAACGGCAAGAAGCTATCTCGTAATTATATAACCTTTCAAGAAGTACTGGATGGAGGAGAATTACAATTTGAGATGGCAGATTAGTTCACTTCCCAGACTAGTTTATGATAAATAATTGGTCGTATTCATTAAACCTGTAAACGTACAGCAAACGCGAACCTATGCAAACCATCGAGATTATCGCCGCGATCATCGCGCTAGTTTACATCTACCTGGAGTACAAGGCCAGCAAATGGCTCTGGCCCGTGGGGGTAATTATGCCCATCCTGTACATCTGGATCTTCTTCCAGAGTAAAATCTACGCCTACATGGGCATCAATATCTACTACTTCTTCGCCAGCATATACGGGTGGATACGGTGGAACCGCCCCACCGATGAGGGAGAACTTCCCATCACCCACATGCCAAAACGACTGCTCCTACCGCTCGTATCTATCACCGTCGCCCTCTACGCCGCGATTGCCTTCCTGTTGATCCGGTTCACCGATAGCCCGGTGCCGTATGTCGATAGCTTTACCTCGGCGCTAAGCATCATCGCCATGTGGCTGCTGGCACACAAGCATGTGGAGCAGTGGTTGCTCTGGATAGCGGTCAACGTGGTATCTTGCGGTTTGTACGCCTGGCAGGGGTTGTATCCCACCTCCATCCTCTTCGCGATCTACACGGTAATATCGATACTCGGTTACTTCAAGTGGCTGCGGATGATGTGTTCCCGTAAAACGAGCTGAGGTTTTCCCCTGAAAGCAAACAAAAATACCACTCACGAAAGTTGAGTAAATAGAGTGAAAAACTAGGCGGAGAGTGTTCAATCGACGATCGCCTCGGTCAGCTCTTCAAGTGTGAAGCCGGTAAAGTAGCGCGGGATATCGACCACCGAAAGGGCCTCCCTCACCTCCTCGCGGGTGTACCGTGTTCCTTTCAGCCGGTTCTCCACCTCGGTGAGGTCGCCATCCCTCCCGAAGAAGGTCCCGAAAAACCGGATCTTCTCAATTTTACCCCCCTTGAGGTCAAGGAACACCTCGATCTTGCCGGCCGGGTAGCGGCTCGCCCGCGTCACCTCAGCCCGAGGGTTACCCCCGTAATTCCAGTCCCAGTTGGCGAATTTCTCGCGATGCGCCCGCTCGATTTCCTGCAGCTCACTCTCGCTAAACGAGTAGGGTTGCATCTCCGGGAAGCGCTTCACCATCTGCTCCAGAACCTTACCGGCAAACTGGTGCACGGTCATCTCCCCTTTCAGGTGCGGGAGGATGTTGTCCACCCGGCTTCGGACCGACCTGATCGCTTTCGACCTCACCGTCTCCTTGGGGGGCTCCAGCGCCTTGGAGAGTACCGATAGGTCGGTATTAAACAGCAAGCAGCCGTGGTGCATCACCCGCCCATCGGCGTAAGCCTGTGCATTCCCGCACACCTTCTTGCCATCAATCGTGATATCGTTCCTTCCCGAGAACTCCGCCTTCACCCCCAGCCCGGCGAGTGCCTCGATAACCGGTTGCGAGAAAGCCTCGAAGTCGAAATCGCTCCGCCCCTCCTCCTCTTTCGAGATGATGGTGTAGTTGAGGTTATCGAGGTCGTGGTACACTGCCCCACCCCCGGTGATGCGCCTCACCACGTGAATCCCCTGCTCCTTCACGTACCGCTCGTTGATCTCCGCCATCGTGTTCTGGTACTTGCCCACGATGATGGCTGGCTCGTTGATCCAGAGGATGAAAATTTTCTCGAATCGCGTTAACCGCTTGAAGCAGTACTCTTCTAGCGCGATGTTGTACGCGGGGTCAGTGCTTTTGTTGACGATATATATCATATTTTACCTATTTGTAAAATCGGTAATGAGCCTGCTTTCAGGCTCGACTTGAAAGCAAACAAAAATCATACAACCTGCGAAAATTGAACTTCAGTGTACCTCACTTTAACTGTTAATTTCAATCGAATCGCTTTCAAAGTGCAAAGGTAACCCCTTTAGTCGTTTTTTTCATACCTTCGCGTGGAAATGAGTAGAAGATGAAAACGAACAGCAGCACCTCGGCGGTGATTATCGCCAACGGGCGGTTTCCCCGGCACCCCCTACCCCTCTCTTACATTGATAACGCGACGTTCATCGTCTGTTGCGACGGGGCCGCCAACGAGTTTATCGCCCTGGGGGGAACACCCGACGCCATCGTGGGCGACGGCGACTCCATCTCGGAGGAGAACCGGAAGCGGTTCGCCAATATCCTCCATATCGTTCACGACCAGGAGATAAACGACTTGACCAAGTCAGTGAACTATTGTATCGAGCGGGGCATCACCGATATCGTGATCGTGGGCGGAACGGGCAAGCGGGAGGATCACACGCTGGGCAACATCTCGCTGCTGGCCGAGTACATCCGGAAGGTCAACGTGATTATGGCCACCAACTGGGGCCTGTTCACCCCCATCCGAGGCGACAGGGTATTCCAGAGCTTCAAGGGCGAAGCGGTCTCCCTCTTCTCTTTCGACCCCGAGCCCATCACTACCCACGGGCTACAATACCCCCTTGAGAACAGGATACTTACCAACTGGTGGCAGGGCTCGCTGAACACATCCCTGGGAAAAACGTTTACCGTTAAGACGAAAGGAAGGGTTATCGTGTTTCAGGCGTACTGGTAATACATAGCCTGGCAGGGCTTATAAAGACAAACGACCTTTCAGAAACCAAGCCTGTTAAATTAATCTAATCTCATGATTAAGCACATAACATTTTTGCAATATTGCAAAAATGTTATATATTTGTGTTGTCCTATTGAAATAAACTTATCCGGGATAAGTAAAACTATTTCATAATGAAAGCAAAGAGATCCGCTACAGCCCTCATCGAAAAGGGAAAAGATGGTACGTTCGGTATTTTCACGCCCGAATTAAAACACTCGATCATCGGAGAAGGCGCAACCGTAATTGAAGCAAAAGAAGACTTTCAAAATTCAGTTGTAGAAATAATTGCTTCTTATACTGGAGGAGGCAAAGAAGTTCCTGACGAATTAAAAGGTATCACCTTTGAATACAAATACGACATCGCATCATTTTTTGATTTTTACGACTTCATCAACGTCTCGAAATTCGCGGAACGAGCGGGCATTAATCCTTCCCTCTTGCGCCAGTACAAGAGTGGTTCAACTAAATACATTAGCGAAACGCAAATGAAAAAAATCGAATCTGCTCTACATGAAGTTGGAAACGAGTTATCTAACGTTCAATTTATCGTGTGAATTCGCTTAAGTTCTTGTGTGATTTTTAGTTTTTTTGACTCGAATTCAAAATAAAAATGCAACCCCTCAACAAAGGTACGCATTTTCCGTGTTACTCAAGTAATGCCACCGCCAAAGTTTCATTGGCAGGAACTACCCAAGAAACTACCCAAGAAACATTTTGCATTTACCTTATTCTTTTTTTCCTTATCTTTACCAAAAAGTAACACAGACCATTCAGATGATTACAAAAGCTGAACTCCAACACCTTCTTTCAAGCACGGAAAGCTCTCACGTGGAACGCACCATATCCACCAACGATATGGACAAGTTCTGCCAAGCTATTTGTGCCTTTTCCAATGATGTTTCGGGAAGTGGAAAGAACAGCTATTTAATCATCGGTGCTCATAATGATGGAAAACTATCAGGATTAAAAGTGGATGACAGGCTGTTGCTGAAGATATCGAATATCCGCGCAGACGGAAACATTTTGCCACAGCCGGTTATGAACGTTGAGAAGTTCACTTTCGATCATGGCGACTTGTTGGTAGTTGAAGTTCAGCCCTCCGAGTTTCCACCTGTGCGTTATCGCGGACGTATTTGGGTACGGGTTGGCCCACGGAAAAGTTTTGCAACGGAAGCGAAAGAGAAAATCCTGATGGAGCGCCGTTTATCCAACGTTCACACGTTCGATGCCATGCCCTGTTTGGGTACAACCATCGACGATTTAGACGTTAAACTCATCGAAAAGGAGTATCTCCCCAAAGCTGTAAACGAAGAGGTGCTTGCAGAAAACAGACGCGGTATCGAAGAGCAACTCGCATCGCTCGGGTTCTACGATTTGCGTTACAACTGCCCGACCAACGGAGCCATCGTGCTTTTCGGGAAGAATCCCGAACGTTACCTGCACGGTTCATATATTCAGTATGTCCGTTTCAAAGGGAAAGACCGTGCCGGTGATATTATCAACGAACATAAATTCGAGGGCAATCTTTGTCGGGAGCTTCCTAAAATCGACACGTTCATCGAAACCAGCATCGCTCAAAAACGACCCATCCCGGTAAGCGTACTGCGAGAAGAAACTTTCTCCAAGTACCCCTACTGGGCTACCCGCGAGCTTTTAATGAACGCCCTTATGCACCGCGATTACGAAACCAACGCGCCTGTCCAATTCTATGAATACGATGACCGGATTGAGGTGCAAAATCCTGGTAGATTGTACGGAAAAGTCACTCCCGAGAACTTCCCGAATGTAAGTGACTACCGCAATCCGTTTATCGCCGAGGCAATGAAAGTGTTGGGCTACGTCAACAGGTTTAGCCGTGGTGTGAATCGGGTACAAAAAGAGTTGGTTGAAAACGGTAACGGCAAAGCTTTTTTCGATTTTTCGTTGGTAACCGCTTTCAGGGTAATAGAAAATGTTTCGGAAAAGTATTTAGAGGAAGGTTTTGGAGCAGAAAACGCCAAAGAAAAGCCAAAGAAAAGCCCAAGAAAAGCACAAGAAAAGCACAAGAAAAGCCCAAGAAACATCCAAGAAACATCCAAGAAACATCCAAGAAACTACCCAGGAAACTACCCCAAAAAAGCCAAAGAAAAGCCAAAGAAAAGCCAAAGAAAAGCCAAAGAAAAATAGATGAAGAGCTAATTGAATTACTAGCCTTAGATCCTCACCTTTCAGTAAGGCAAATAGCAAAGCATCTGGAACGAACTGAGAACAGCATTCGTTATCATCTACGAAAAATGACTGAAGCAGGCATAGTTAAACACGAAGGACCCAAAAAATCAGGCAAATGGGTAATAAAAAAGTAAAAACGAGATATGATTACTGGAGAAATTCGCAATAAAATTGATGCTATTTGGGATACGTTTTGGACATCGGGTATCACCAACTCCATCACCGTTTTAGAGCAAATGACCTACTTGTTCTTTATCAAAATTTTGGATGAAACCCTAATTCTTCTTGATTCTCGAAAAATCAAGAAGTTTCAAGAGATTTTTGGTTGACAAAGTTTATAATTAACATTGGGAGAATGGGTTAATATTTCTATTTTTGTGATACCCAAAAACAATTCTTCCTACTATGAACGATAACGATAAAATCAGGTTAAAATATGAAGCAGCCAATGGTTTTGTAGATTTATCGAAACCTTTCGACACCGACAAGCTCTATTATAACGTGGTGGCGGACGACGAGAACGGGAACATAGTTCGTTTTAATGAGGAGAAAAACGGGCTTCACTTCACGCCGGATGGAGAGTTGACCGCTTGGATTATCGCTTTCCACCTAGGGAAAGTGGTGGAATATTACCCTAAAGGTGTAAAGGCAAAGCACATACCGAGTAATTTGGGTAAAGCTACAGTGAAGTATGAAACGAGCATGAAAACTGTTTTCACACAAGAACATGATTAAAGCGAGTTCCATACGATACATTTGAAAATAATAGTTTTAATCGTATGAAAAAAAGTTTAATTAAATAAAATAATGCATGATGAAATACCGATTAATGATGGTGTTATTAATGGCTGTTCTTTTGGTAGGTTGTGAACAGCAAAACAACACTGAAAATCCAAAAACAGTTGTCGATTACGTCAACCCAAACATCGGCAACATAAGTCATTTACTTGTGCCTACCTACCCTACGGTACACTTACCCAACAGCATGCTGCGTGTATACCCCGAACGGGCAGATTATACCGGCGATGTGCTAAACGGTTTACCGGTAGCAGTTACCAGCCATCGTGGAAGTTCAGCTTTCAACCTGAGTTGTTTTCAGGGAGACGAGTCAGAGTTAAAACCGGTTATTCGCTATAGTTATGACCGCGAGAAAATCACACCCTATGATTACTTCGTTTACCTCGATGAAGCGGAAACCAGCGTGTATTACGCCGTGTCACATCAATCAGGAATATACGAATTTTCGTTTGAACGCACCGAGCCGCCGTTCCTTATTTTAAATTCCCGCGGGGGTGAGTTGCAATGGGACGGTAAAGCATTCTCCGGGTATCAGCAACTGCGAAACAACACGCGCATTTTCGTGTACATGGAACCAGATGTGCAACCTCAGCAGGTAAACAACGAAACGGCTTCGGGACAAAACGCGCATATCGTGTTGTCGTACCCGGCCAACACGAAGCAACTGAAAGTTCGTTACGGAATCTCCTTTATCGATGCCGAACAGGCGAAAAGCAATCTCCACAGGGAAATGTCGGGTTTTGATGTTGCGGCTGTAGCCGAAAAAGGAAGAAAAACCTGGAACGAGACGTTAGGGAAAATAGTCGTGAGCGGTGGTTCTTATGATGATCAGGTGGTATTCTATACTTCGTTGTACCGTACTTACGAACGTCCTGTGTGCATATCGGAAGACGGACGCTACTTTAGCGCTTTTGATGGAAACGTGCATGATGATAACGGTACGCCGTTCTATACCGATGACTGGATTTGGGACACATACCGGGCCACACACCCACTCCGGGTAATAATTGAGCCCGAAATGGAAACAGATATCATCAATTCTTTTCTTCGGATGTCGGAACAAATGCCCGAATTCTGGTGGCCGACTTTCCCCGAAATCACGGGCGACAGCCGTCGAATGAACTCAAACCACGGTATAGCTACCGTGATAGACGCTTACCGGAAAGGATTAACCAGTATTGATCTGGCGAAAAAATACCCCGCCATGCGTAACGCGATCATGGAAAAAACGTTGGTACCTTGGTCGGGTGAGCCTGCAGGAAAGCTCGATAAGTTCTATCACGAAAAAGGGTATATCCCTGCTCTAAAAGAAGGTGAGGAAGAGACCGTCCCTGAAGTCAACAGTTTTGAAAAACGCCAACCGGTGGCGGTAACGCTTGGAACTTCGTACGACGAATGGTGCCTGGCACAAGCAGCCAAAGAGTTGGGAAAAACGGAAGATTACGACTACTTCTTGAAAAAATCATATAATTACCGTAATCTTTTTAACGCGGAAACCGGATTCTTTCATCCGAAAGATGAAAACGGCAACTTCATTGAACCGTTCGATTATCGATTTTCCGGAGGTCAAGGTGCACGCCTCTATTACGGCGAGAACAATGGCTGGATCTACCGCTGGGATGTACAGCACAACGTGGCTGACCTGATTCACCTGATGGGCGGCCGTGACCGTTTCATCCAGAACCTTGATCAAATGTTTCGTGAACCGCTTGGGAGGAGTAAGTACGATTTTTACGTCCAACTGCCTGACCATACAGGTAACGTGGGGCAATTCTCCATGGCAAACGAGCCATCGCTGCATATCCCTTATTTGTATAATTACGCGGGGCAACCCTGGAAAACGCAGAAAAGAATTCATACGCTTTTAGATCAATGGTTCAGAAATGACCTGATGGGAATTCCCGGCGATGAGGACGGTGGAGGGATGACGGCTTTCATTGTATTCTCCCAAATGGGGTTTTATCCCGTAACACCGGGTAGCCCTACCTACAACATAGGTAGCCCTTTCTTCGAAAATATCACAATGGAGCTTGGTAATGGAAAACAGTTCAGGATTATCGCGAAAAACCACGGCAAAGAAAACAAGTACATTCAATCCGCCCGCCTCAACGGCAAAGAGTGGACAAAACCTTGGTTCAGTCACGAAGATATAAAAGATGGCGGGACATTGGAACTGGTAATGGGAGATAAAGCGAATCGTCAATGGGGCAGCGCACCAGAAGATGCTCCGCCTTCCGAAGGAATAAAATAATAATCGTATAAAAATGAGAAGAATTTTATGTATAACGATTGTCATCTTTTCTAGTATTTCAATCGTAACACCGCAGGGCAAACATGCTCACGACACGATGTATCCTTCTTACAAAGGCTTGATAATGGCCGGTTATCAAGGGTGGTTCAGACAGACCCGAAACGGGGTCATGTATCCCGATGAAAACAACGTGAGAATAGATATGTGGCCCGACGTGAGCGAATACCAGGTAACCTATCCTACCGGACTGAAACTGGCCGACGGTTCTGTTGCTCGCTTCTTTAGTTCAGATGATAAAAGTACGACTGACCTACATTTTCAATGGATGAAAGAATATGGCTTAGATGGTGTTTTCATGCAACGCTTTTTCAATTGTACCCGCACACCGGAATCCAGGAAGAGAACGTCTGTCATTCTGCAAAACGCGTTGGAAGCTGCATCGCTGAACAAAAGGGCTATCGCGGTAATGTACGACCTGTCTGGCTTGAAAGCCACGGGAGAAGATTGTTCATCCATCATTGAAGATTGGAAATTCCTGGTTGATGAGATCAAGGTAACCAATCAGCAGGGAACAAATACTTACTTGCACCACAACGGTAAGCCCGTTGTTGCCATTTGGGGTATCGGATTTCCCGACAGGCCTTACAACATCAGAAACATCGGGATAGAAAGATTAATCGATTTCCTGAAAAACGATGCTGAATACGGCGGCTGTACGGTCATGCTGGGTATTCCCACATTTTGGAGGGATTTAAACGCCGATTGCATAAACGATCCATATTTGCATGATATCATCAGAAGTGCCGATCTGATTATGCCTTGGATGGTACAACGCTTCACGCCCCTACTTCACAACGATATAGATCGTTATCGCGATGTCATTCTTAATGACATTAAATGGTGTAAAAAAGCAGGTATAGATTATGTGCCGTGCGTAACCCCGGGGTTTAGCTGGCACAATTTAAGCAGATTTGAATTTCCCGATGATATAAAACCCCCGGGATCAATCCCGAGGATGGGGGGAAAATTCTATTGGCAGCAACTAAGCACGGCCATAAACAGCGGTGCCGAAATGATTTACGTGGCCATGTTCGATGAAGTAAACGAGGGGACAGCCATATTCAAGCTTTCGGATAATCCGCCCGTGAGTGATGTTGCCAAATTTGTCGGTATCGAAGGAGTTCCCAGTGATTGGTATTTATGGTTAACAGGCGAAGCTTCAAAAATGCTTAAGAAACAAAAACCGTTGAGCCTAAAACTCCCGGAAAGATGAATCAACAGTTATTGAGAACATGCTATTTTTATTATGACCGTGATCATTTGCACGAACTTATCCTCTTAATATGAAAAGTTTTCTATCTAATGTAATAGTTTTTATAGCTCTCTTTTACGGAACCGTTGCCGCTCAAGAAAAAAGTTTTATTGTTTTAGGCGATATTCATTACGACCTCATCGAGGATCACGATATGGAGTGGTTAAAAACAAAACCCGATGATGTACGACAAGTAAAAGAATACACGCGAATAACACGAGAAATATGGCCTACCTTCAGCAAACATTTGCGAACCGTATCACTTGATTACAGACCAAAAGTTGAAGCCGTTATCCAACTGGGTGATATTTCGGAAGGATTAGCGGGAAGTGTAGAAAAAGCCGATCAAATGGCGAAGAATCTGGTAAAAGGAGTGGAAGCAGTAAACATGCCTGTGCCCTGGATTATAATAAAGGGTAATCATGATATCACGGGACCTGGTGCTGTTGATGCTTTCAACAAGCATTATATTCCCATGTTCCAACGACAATTAAACAGGCAGGATATTTCTTCAGCAAACTATGCACACCCAATAGGTGAAAACCTTTTCGTAGCCTTCGACCCCTGGGATAACAGAGAGGATCTACTTGATATACTGGAAAAAAATCTCTCTTCTTCCGATGCGAAATTTAAATTTCTACTTGTTCATGAACCAGTTATTCCAATAAATGAACGTTGCTGGCATCTGTACAGAAACGATCCGGCAAAACGGGAAAGACTGATTGAAATAATAGCGAAAAACCAAGCGATTGTCCTTACCGCTCATTTACATCTTTACGCTATAGTAAAAAGAGAGACAGCATTTGGACCTATAATTCAACTCTCTTTAAATAGTGTCGTTAGAGATTTAAATAGAACGACAACAAGTAAGGTCCACACGATATACGGATGGCGGTTGGCGGCAGATTGTCCTGATTGGCAGCCAGAAACATTGACCCAAAGACTCAAATGGCTGGACGATGAAAGCAAGTACGTCACTTTTTTCAAGCAACAGGAATTACCCGGGTATGGAATTCTTACAACGAACCCTTTAAGAAATGAACTGTTTTTCGAATATTACTCAGCGATAAGCACTGTACCATACGAGAGAATCTGCTTATCCGACCTGCTTAAATGATCTTAAGCAAAAAATGTCTGAAATTATTCTTTGTTGTTTTGTCCCAAGTGCATTGGTCAACATGCTTTGTACTCTGGAAGCACCATTTCTCGTATTGGGCAACTGTATGTTCAACTGAAAAATGTAACACCCGGGAGGGTCATTTTGCCTGCTTTTTTTTGGGTAATAAAAAAGTGTTGTAATTTTGCAAACAATGCGTGCAGATCATTTACGCGTAATTTGAAGATCAAAACAAAAGAGTAAAATAATCGTATGAAACGAGCATGAAAACTGTTTTCACACAAGAACATGATTAAAGCGAGTTCCATACACCGAAATGTAAAAGAATAAAATAATCGTATGAAAACCATTTTATCTGTTTTATTCATAGTGAGTGCATTCTCGTTCTCACTAAGTGCAAAAGAGGTTACCGTTACCTCACCTGACGGCAAATTAAAAGTAACCGTTTCGATTGGCGATAAAACGACCTACTCGGTTCAACATGAGAACGATGTGATAATCGATGCTTCGCCTGTTTCGATGAAGCTAACCTCAGGAGAAGTGTGGGGCGAAAATGCCAAACTACACCGAACGAAAAGAGACGCTAACAGGGGAAATATCGATTGTCCTTTTGGGAAAAGTAACACGATAGACGATCATTACAATGAGGTTACCCTCTCCTTCAGGGGCAACTGGGCATTGCGCTTCAGGGTTTATGACGATGGAATGGCTTATCGCTTTATCAGTTATCGCAAAGAACCGGCATTCATAGAAACCGAAGAGGTCTCTTTCAGGTTTCCCTCCGATTTCACCGCCTATATCCCCTACGTGAAAGAGAGCCAAAATCAGTTTGAAACCTCTTTTGAGAACGTTTACACGCACACCAGGTTATCGCAGACTGATAGCGAGACACTCTGCTTTTTACCTGTTTTGATTGAAGCCGCGAATGGCAAGAAAGCATGTATCACCGAAGTTGACTTGGAGTCTTATCCAGGCATGTATCTTCAAAACAGCACCGGGAAGTCACAACTGAACGGTGTATTTGCCAACTATCCTTCCAAAACCGAACAGGGAGGCCACAACATGTTACAACAAAGGGTGTTGCAAAGAGAGAGCTTTATCGCGAAAGTTGAAGGGGAGCGTGAGTTTCCCTGGCGAGTGGTGATCATATCAACCGAGGATAAGCAGTTGACCATGTCTAACATGACCTACAAACTGGCTTCTCCGTCGCGTGTGGATGATACCTCCTGGATTAAGCCGGGTAAGGTTGCATGGGATTGGTGGAACGACTGGAATATATATGGTGTTGATTTTGAGGCCGGCATCAATAACGAAACCTACAAATACTATATAGATTTCGCTTCGCGACACGGGATAGAGTATGTTATCCTGGATGAGGGATGGGCAGTCAATAAAAAGGCTGACCTGATGCAGGTGGTACCCGAAATAGATATCCAGAAGCTGGTTAATTACGGTAAAGAGCGTAATGTAGGTATTATCTTATGGGCGGGTTACTGGGCATTCGACAAGGATATGGAGCGGGTTTGCAAACACTATTCCGATATAGGAGTAAAAGGATTTAAAGTGGACTTCATGGATAGAGACGACCAGCAGATGGTGGATTTTATCTACAGGGCTTCAGAAACCGCGGCCCGCCATCACCTGATACTCGATTTTCACGGTATGTACAAACCCACCGGACTACAACGCACCTACCCTAACGTTCTCAACTTTGAAGGGGTTAACGGACTGGAACAGGCAAAATGGTCGTCTGAAGAACTGGATATGATAACCTACGATGTTACAATCCCATTTGTCAGAATGGTTGCCGGACCAATGGATTATACGCAAGGAGCTATGCGCAACGCTTCAAAAGGTAATTTCTCCGGTATATACTCTGAACCCATGAGTCAGGGAACACGCTGCAGGCAATTGGCGATGTACGTGGTTTTTGAATCTCCCGTCAACATGCTGTGTGACAGTCCCTCCAACTATATGAGGGAACCTGAATCACTCGATTTCATCGCCAACATCCCGACGGTGTGGGACGAGTCGATCGCGATAAACGGCGAGGTGGCGAAATATGTGACCATAGCGCGCAGACAAGGAGATACGTGGTACGTGGGAGGCATGACCGATTGGTCGGCACGCGATATGGAGATAGATCTGTCGTTCCTGCCAAAAGGGAACTACAGGGTAACCCTTTTCAGAGACGGCATAAATGCCCACCGTGCTGGACGCGACTATGTTAAAGAGGATATTGAAGCAAGTTCATCAGAAACACTGAGCGTCCATCTTGCCCCGGGAGGAGGATTTGCCGCGAAAATAGAATCGATTGGCCATTGAACGGGCTATCTTAAGCAACGTATAGATGAGAAAAACTTTTACCTTCACACTCCTGCTTTTGCTGCTAGGCGGGACGTGGCAGGTTGCGGCGCAAAAAGTGGGCATGACAACCAACTTGGCGTACTGGGGTACAAGCACGCCCAATATAGGGGTGGAGTTTGCCTTGGGTAAAAAGCTCACGCTGGATCTAAGTGCGGGATACAACCTCTGGGTACTGGATAAGAAGATACAAGAGGTCGATGACCAAGAGAAGGTGCTGGCCGAGAGGAAAATTTTACACTTCCTGGTTCAACCTGAGTTGCGCTACTGGACATGCGAAGCATTTAACGGCTTTTACATGGGTACACATGGTCACTTCGCCCTCTACAACGTGGCCAACATGAACATCCCGTTTGGGCGGTTAAAGGAGTTAAAGGATGCGAGGTATGAGGGCACGTTGTACGGAGGAGGACTCAGCTTCGGTTATCAATGGTACCTCTCTCCCCGCTGGAACATGGGTGCCTCAATAGGGGGAGGGTACGCCTTCATCGATTACGACAAGTTCCCGAGCGCGAAAAACACGAAGATGATCGGGGAAGGCACCTATCACTATTTCGGCATCACCAAGCTATCACTAAGTTTCACCTATTTCTTCCCTGAACGGCTATGAAACGAACATTTATAATATCGCTCGTAGCCATCCTATTGGTAGGGACACAGCACCTCCACGCTCAAATCCCTGGGGACGAGGATAACGGTATTGCCGTGGAAAACCTAAGCGTGAAGAAAAGAGGCCGTAACTTAGTACTCAGCATGACGATAACGCTTAACAGATTAAAGGTAGGCAAGAACGAACAGATCGTGCTGATTCCCGCCCTACGGTCTAACAACGACCCCAATATTGAACAAAGGTTTCCGACCGTGGTTGTGGCGGGACGCAAACGCCACAACATGATAGTAAGGGGCAACGCCCTTAACAGACGACTTTTCAAAGAGGAGCCCGAAATAATCACAAGGCGAAAAAACGGTACCGCACAACGGGTCAACTACGAAGCATCCATTCCGTATCGGGATTGGATGGCGGAGGTATCGCTCTTCTTGCGGGAAGAGGTTTCAGGTTGCGCCAACTGTAACCTGGACTATCGTTCACGAAAACTGCCCCTGACCTATTATTCCACCGTGACACACGACAAAGAGGAGTACACTAAAAATGAGTCAGGAGATAGATCCGCAGATACAACGTTCGAGGTGAGAATCGTTGATAAAGCCAAACTGACCTTTAAACTCAGCGCTATTCAACCCAACCTGCCCGACGAACTACCCGACCAAGAGGAGATGGATAGGTTGAAATGGATGATGGAAAACAACCCGGCTCAGCTCAGCTTAGAGGAGATGTTATTGCTTTCGAGCCTATACGATGTAAACAGTCAGGAATTTGACGATATATTCCAACAGATCGCCATCTGCTACCCCGAAAACGAGACGGTGGTGCTCAATGTCGCTGCGGCTGAAATCGCCGCCGGCAATTACGACAAAGCTATCATCCAACTGGAAGCTATGGAGGAGAACCCGATAGTATGGAACAACATGGGGGTAGCATACGCCCTGAAAAAGGATTACGTGAACGCGAAACTCTACTTTATCAAAGCGGAAGAGAGAGGCGATGCGCAAGCGAAAGAGAACCTTGAAACCCTGCAGGAAATTGAACGACTAAAGCAGCAAAGAAAATAAACTAATCGTATGAAACGAGCATGAAAACTGTTTTCACACAAGAACATGATTAAAGCGAGTTCCATACGATACCTTTGAAAATAATAATTTTAATCGTATGAAACCGACATGATTAAAATAATCATTAATCATCCTTGAGAATGATTATTTTAAACATCAAAGGTTCCATACACCGAAACAAAAAAATAAAATAATCGTATGAAACAACAAAGAAGAGGCTTGGAAGGCAAAAACGTCCTGATTACCGGTGCCACATCGGGCATAGGAAGGGCAGCAGCCATAGCACTATCGCAAGCCAACCCCAAGCGGATACTCATAGTGGGACGAAGGGAAGAGCGACTCCAAGAACTCGAATTGGAATTGAACAGATTACACCCGCGAGTAAAGGTGGATAGGCTAGCGCTGGACGTGCGCAACCGGGTAGCCGTGGAAAAAGAGATAGGCGATTACTGTACCCGCTATCCCATCGGCCTGCTACTGAACAACGCGGGGCTCGCGGCCGGGAACGCCCCTATAGACCAGTGCGACACGGACGACTGGGAGAGGATGATAGATACCAACGTGAAGGGACTGCTGTACGTCACGAAAGCAGTGATACCCAGTATGATCAAACAGGGCAAGGGACATATCATCAACACCTCATCCATCGCCGGCCGCGAAGTCTACCCGAATGGCAACGTCTATTGCGCTACCAAGCACGCGGTGACGGCGCTGACCCTGGGGATGCGTCAAGACCTCGTGGGCAAAGGGATCAAGGTGTCCCAGGTTTCACCGGGAGCGGTGGAGACGGAGTTCTCGATCGTGCGCTACCATGGCGATGAAGAACGGGCCAAAAAGGTGTACGAGGGTTACACACCCCTCACCGCGGAAGATGTAGCCGAGTGCATCCTCTTTATGGCTACTGCACCCGAGCATGTCAATATCGCCGAAATCTTCGTGCTCCCCGCCGCCCAAGGAGATACGCGCATTTTTTATAAGACACCTGGGTACACACGAAGAATATGACAAGATAGACTGTTCAACCATTTAAAAAGAGTCATGATAATGTAAGGGAAGTAATCATTGTAAAAAAAGAGGGAAAAACAAAATGACTAAAATAACGAAAGAACAATATGAATTCGCTTTAGCAGGGATAGAAGAGCTTTTGCCCCTTGTTAATGGAGATACACCAACAACCGATAAAAATTTGGTAGAGCTATCGATTGTTTCTGACGTGGTGGAGGAGTACGAAATTACGCACTACCCCATTGCACAACCCACTATAGGCAGTTTAATAAAGAACGGCCTGGAAGAGAAGGGCATGACGCAAAAAGCACTTGCATCCTTACTCCGTGTTAGCCCCTCGCGGATTAGTGACTTTATCGCCGGTCGCTCAGAACCCTCTCTCAAAGTTGCCAGCCAAATTTGTTATATCGTGAATATCCCAACGGAGGTCGTATCGAATATCTATACCGAAGAGCTGAGGAGAAAGCAAGTTTTACAAGATGTTGTTTAATGTGGAACACCCCATCCTGATTGATAGCCTCAGTTTTTCAGTCCCCGTTTCCTCAGGAACTCTACCAACTCTTTGATCCGATCGGTTTGGATCATATTAACCCCTTTCTCGATATACCATTCGTACACGTTGGGGTTTTCAAGCGCCACGTCATCGTGATGTCCCGCGTTGTAATGACGCCATAGTGAATTCACCCAAACGCGGATGCCCTTTTCACGCAACGGCTTGAAATTAATCAAATTCTCCTCGGTCTCTCCGACCGTGAATTCAACACCATAGGGGATGTAGTTTTCCAGGAATCCGTCTACAAGCGCTTGACCATCTCCCCTCTCTAACCCGATAACGGGCATGTAAACGATTTGTTTTCAGGGAAGTTGTGCAGTGAAAACCCGCGTTGCGGCTGCATGCGCAACTTGAGCATAGTTGATGAAACATTAAAGATCGGCTCCTTACAACTCCCGCAGCACCTCAAGTGATTTGAGACGGGGGAAATCGTACAGGTGTAACCGGTAATATTTCAGGATGTAATCCACGATCAGGTTCCGGTCGCCACGAGAAAGCCTGAAGAGATGCATATTGCGGTAGGTCATTCGTTCCAACTGTCGTAGATAACGACCCTCACTCGGTTTCAAATAATGAGGATGCGGCGGAGTTTTCTTCACGAACTCGCTGGAAAGCATGTCGAAGTAAGGCCTTCTATCGTAAGCCTCCACATTGGGATAGATGCCAAGGTGTTTAGTTAACCCCATCATGAAGGCCAGGTGAAAGTTAGCCACGCCCTTCTCGGCTGCCTCCAACAGCTCAATCGATTGACGGATATAAGTGTAGGCCTCCTCGTTGCGATCCGATTCACGCAGCATGGACAACAAAAACTCGGCGAGAAAGAAGGCGATTGACACCTTGATCATATCAGTGCAAAGGGAGTACAGCGGAACGAGCCTCTCCACCTCTTTCATCCGTTGGACGTCACGCAACGGGAAATGCTCCACCTCCAACCGAAGGAGCGACAGGGGAAAGAAGAGTGACGGCCTAACCTTGCTTCTCCTGCTCCGTGGTTTGGGCAGAAGATAGGCAACCGTCCCGAAATCACGGGTATAAACGCGGGCAATTGAATAGGTATCGCTGTAGGAAAAGGTGCCAAGCACTATGCCTTCGGTTTTCGTTAACATGGCAGGGGCGAAGGGTTCTTTTGGCGCTCAGGATTGATAAATGTTATACAGCGATAAACGTACCGTGAAAGCATAGCGGGGAGTTTCGCGAAGTGTGACACACGACACCGCGAAACATGCCGTTAATACCCTTTCTTCTTGATGCGGGCCGCTTTACCACGGAGTTTACGCAAGTAGTACAGTTTCGCCCTACGTACTTTACCGCGACTGTTCACCGTGATACTTTCAATAAAGGGCGAATTCAACGGAAAAATACGTTCTACACCAATGTTATCGGACATTTTTCTCACGGTAAAACGTTTGGAATTACCATGACCATTTATCTTGATCACCACACCGCGATACTGCTGGATACGCTCCTTGGCCCCCTCCGTGATGCGATAGGCCACGGTTACGGTATCGCCGCTCTTGAACACGGGGAGTTCCTTTTTCCGGGTAGCGAAAGCGTCTTCCGCTATTTTCATCAAATCCATTTTGTATAATGCTTTTATATTACTATCTGAACGTTTTCAAAACGCAATATGGCGGATAAAGCCGACAGAGATTGCGCAAAGCGGGTGCAAAGGTAGCAAATTTTCTTTAATATGCTGCATAAAACACCTTTTTATAATTATTTTTGTTACTCTCGTTTGATTCCCTCCTTGAAATAGCGTACATTTGGGCTTTTAGAACCAAGTGTGAAAACCGTTTCTGAGACCTCGAGCATATGAATCGAAAACCATTTTTGATGATCGACGCATCATTCGCGTTGAGCGTGATAAGTATGTTGTTCGCCTTCACCGTGATGAGCGCATGCAAACCCGCTTACCGGGTAGCCGAAATAAGCGGCACCTTTGTCCCTATGGACGCATCTTACGACCTGCCCCCACACGTTAAGATGCAGGAACTCGTGAACAGCTACAAAACGAAACTCGATGAAGAGATGAACGTCGTTATCGGTAAGTCAACACGATTCATGGATTACAGGCGACCGGAAAGCCTGCTGACCAACCTCACCTCGGACGTGATGAAAGCGTATGGCGACGAACACCTGCCCAACGGGGCCGATATAGCAGTGATGAACGTGCATGGGCACCGCGCTACCCTGCCCGAGGGCGATGTAACGGTGGGCAACCTCTACGAGATCTACTCGTTTGACAATGCAATTACCTTCCTGGAAGTGAAAGGAAGTGACCTGAATAAGATTTTCGACGCCTACGCCCGCATCGGGGGTGCGGGTATCTCGGGTAACGTACGACTCGTGATCGAAGGAGGTAAAGTTAAAAGCGTCACCGTAAATGGAGAACCGGTGGATGAAAATCGGCAATACAACGTGGTGACGCTTGACTACCTGGCAGAAGGAAACGACAACATGGGGGCGTTCCGTAACGCGGTAGCCCATACCAACACGGGGGTCACGCTTAGAGACGTGATGATTGATTGGGTGAGGGAGCAAGCCCGGCAAGGGAGAGAGGTGGACTCCGCCCTCGACGGCAGGATCAAAATTTTGACCGCAAAGTAAAAATCTCGACAAAACGTTCAAAACAATCTATAAACAGCGGAACAAACATGAACACCTTATACAAATACGGTAACCTCTTTTTCTTAGCGCTCTTTACCCTGTTCGGGTGCACCCATAAACAACTGGTTATACTTCATACCAACGATACCCACAGCCGTATCGAAACCGTCCCCGAGACCGACCCCTCAACCCCCGGCCTGGGAGGCGTAGTGAGAAGAGCGAACTACATCGACGAGGTCAGGAGAGAGAACCGACAGGTGTTGCTCTTCGATGCCGGGGATTTTTTACAAGGGACGCCCTACTTCAACCTCTTCAAGGGAGAGATAGAGGTCAAAGCGATGAACCTGATGAAGTACGATGCGGCCACCTTGGGGAATCACGAGTTCGACTACGGGCTAGAAGTACTGGAGAAGGTGGTTCGCACGGCTAACTTTCCTATCGTGTCGACCAATTACGATTTTTCTGAAACGGCAATAGCGGGGCTGATACGCCCCTGCCTTATCCTGAAAAAAGGAGGTGTGCGGGTCGGAGTGATAGGGATCAACACCCAACCAAAGGGACTGATCGCGGAGAATCACTACAAGGGTATGAAGTACTTAGACCCGGTAACTTCAGCCAACGAGATGGCAAAGGAGTTACGGGAGAAGCACCGCTGCGACCTGGTGGTTTGCCTCTCGCACCTGGGTTACACGGTGGACAGAGAGCTGGCCGCGAAATCAAGTGGCATCGACCTGATTATCGGTGGCCACAGCCACACCCACATGACGGAACCCACCGTGGTGAACGACCTCGACGACAACAAAGTAGTCATCTTTCAAACAAGCGGAAGGGGGGTCAACGTGGGAAAAATTAACGTACAGCTAATCAAGCAAGCCATACAACGACAATTAACACGCCCCATGCGCGAAGATTGAAGAGGTGAACGTGAAAAGGAAGAGATAACCAAGCAAAACGAAAAGAGGTAAACGATTGCAAGGAAAGATAAAAACCACGATGAGAAGAGCCGCTTTACTACTCCTGTTTTTGGCATTTTGCCTTTTTTCAAGGGCTCAAGTCACCCCGTCGTTGTACGAACAAGCGGACAGGGTTGCCATGAACCGGTGGGTCGACTCAGTCTTCGCCACTATGACCATTGAGCAGAAGGTGGGACAGCTCTTTATGCCTATCGTGGCATCGTCAAGCGACTGGGAAAAAAGGATCACAGACTATATCCGAAAACAAAAGGTAGGCAGCCTCCTGTTTTCTAAAAGCACGATGAGCCGGCAAGCGGCAATAACGAACAACGCACAAAAACTGACCGACATTCCCCTCCTCATCGCATTGGATGGGGAGTGGGGACTCACCATGAGGCTGACCGACGCACCCAAGTACCCCCGCAATGCGATAGTGGGTGCCATACAAGATACTGAAATCATCAGGCAATACGGCCGGGAGGTCGGCAGGCAGTGCCGGGAAATGGGCATCCACGTGAATTTTGCCCCGACCGTTGACGTCCATAGCAACCCAGACAACCCGGTTATCGGCACACGCTCGTACGGGGAGAACCCCAACCGGGTAGCCGAACAGGGCATCGCTTTTGCCCAGGGGATGGAAGAGAGCGGCGTTATGGCTGTGGCTAAGCACTTCCCGGGCCATGGCGATACATCGGAAGACTCGCACCTCACCCTGCCCACCATTCTACATGACAGGGCACGCCTGGACAGCGTCGAGCTCTTGCCATTCAAGAAATACATCGAAGCCGGTCTATCGGGAATCATGATTGGCCACCTCAGCGTGCCAACGCTTCACACGGGGGGCAAACCGGCATCGCTCTCGACGGAGGTAGGGATTCAACTGCTCAAAGAGGAGATGGGTTTTGACGGGATGACCTTCAGCGACGGGATGGCGATGAAAGGTGTCGCCGATCAACCGAATGTGAGTGTACAGGCGTTGCTGGCCGGCAACGACATCCTGCTGGGATCGGTGGATCCAAAAAAGGAGGTGGAATCAGTGAAGAGGGCGGTAGAAACGGGTGTGATTCCCAACACCCTCCTGGAAGAGAAGGTACGGAAAATACTTTCCTATAAATACATCCTGGGAACTCATCGCTTCAAAACCATCAATACGAGTACCCTTCGCGAAAAAGTGCACGCACCGACAGCCGAGTGGACGCTCCGGAAGATTTACGAGGGAGCCATCACGTTACTAAAGGATGAAAGCAACCTGCTCCCATTGAAAGGGCTGGACACCACGAGCATTGCCTCCGTGACGATTGGAGTTCCCACGCCCAACCCCTTCCAACACTACCTGAAAAAGCAAGGCAACCTACAGTTTTTTCAAGCCGAAACGACGAGCGAGATCACCAATTTAAAAGAGCTAAAAGAATTTGATACGGTTATTCTGTCCATTCACTCCCCCAACGCGGAAGACGTTACCGCCCTGCAACAACTCGCGCAGGAAACCAAGGTGATCTTGGTGTTTTTCACGTCGCCCTACCATCTCGATGCCTTCCGTTCGACTGCCGAAAAAGCCGCGGCGATCATCGTGGGATATGACAATAGCCATTTCGCACAAGTATACGCGGCGCAAGGTATCTTCGGCGGTATCGCGATGACAGGGCGAATACCGGTTACCGCCGGTGATTACCCTGAAGGCAGTGGATTCGATACGGAGAAGGTCCGACTGGGCTACTCCTCACCGGAAGAGGTAGGACTCACCTCCACCCATTTCCAACATATCGATAGCCTCGCGATAGAGGGTCTCCGTGAAAAGGCCTATCCCGGCTGCCAAATCGTGATCGCTAAAGATGGGGTAGTCATCTACGAGAAAGAGTTCGGAAAGCAGGAGCAAGACCACGGCGCGTGGGTGACTAACGAAACGGTCTACGACCTGGCCTCCGTCACGAAGGTCGCCGCCACCCTCCCGGCCGTGATGAAGCTGTACGATGAGAAGAAGTTGGCTTTGCGGGATTCCATCGGTAAATTCGTTCCTTTAACCAGGGGAAGCGACATAAGCTCCACCACCATCCGTTCGCTCCTGCTGCACGAATCGGGAATGGTATCCTTTATCCCATACTACGCCACCGTGATCGACGAAGAAAGCTATTCAGGGAATTTGTTCGGTTCCCGCTCTTCCACCTACCATGCACGCTACGCCGGGGCTTGGTTTCGTACCGACTACAAATTCCTCCCTGACCTAATCGCGTCCAACCCGTCCGAGAAATTTCCCCTCCCCGTGGCAGAAAATCTATATGCAAGCAACGAGATGCATGAAACGCTCCTTAAGGAGATCATCGCAACCCCGTTACGAAGGGTAGGAAGGTACAGGTACAGCTGCCTGAATTTCATGCTGTTGAAAGAAGCGGTGGAGAACGTGAGCGGCAAAAACCTTGACGAGTACGTTAAAAAACATTTTTACAGCAAGCTGGGTGCCAACAACACTACCTTCCGACCTCTGGAACAGATCCCAATCGAACGCATAGCCCCTACCGAGAACGACCCGTTTTTCCGCAAGCAAAAGGTGCAGGGGTACGTGCACGATGAGGGAGCGGCCCTCTTTGGAGGTATCTCCGGCAACGCCGGCCTCTTCTCCAATGCTAACGACCTCGCCAAGCTTTGCCAGATGTGGCTCAACGGGGGCACGTACGGGGGAGAACGATTATTGAGCGAGAAGACGGTACGCCTGTTCACCTCCACCAAAAGCGGTATAAGTCGCCGGGGACTGGGATTTGACAAGCCGGACCCGCAGAACACCAGAACGAACCCCACCAGCCCGGGTACCCCCGTCGAGACGTACGGCCATACCGGCTTCACGGGAACCAGCTTATGGGTGGACCCCACCCACGACATGATTTTCATCTTCCTATCGAACCGGGTAAACCCTTCCCGTTCACCCAACCGGCTTTCCACACTAAGCATCCGTGAGCGAATCCAGGAAGAGATCTACCGAATCCTTAACGGTGATTACCACAAGGTCACTCAAGAGGAAAATCCCGACGTAGAAAACGTGGAGAAGGTGAAAGATGGGAAAGAAGCGGAAATGAGAAGTTTACAAGAGGCAACAAATTGACGATCATGGTACATTCATTAAACACGGGATAACGCCATGAAACAGGTGTACAACGTAATACATGACGAAACGAAACAAGCAGCGCAATGGATAACATAACGCAACGGGTAATAAAAAGCGATCACCTCACGAGTGACCTGCAGGAGGTCATTGAGCCCATTCGTCCCGATAAACTCTTTATCTTGGTAGATGAACAGACAGTTGTTCATTGCCTCCCGCTCTTAAAAAGTGTTCCGACCATACGGGACGCCGTGACCATCGTCATCCCCTCGGGTGACCCGAACAAAACGCTCGACAATTTGAGCAAGGTATGGGAACAGCTCACCCAACACGGGGCTACCCGCTACTCTCTGCTGCTCAACTTAGGGGGAGGGATGGTAACCGACCTGGGGGGTTTCGCGGCGGCCACCTTCAAGCGGGGTATCCGGTACATCAATATCCCCACCACGCTCCTAGGCGCAGTAGACGCGGCGGTTGGGAGTAAGACCGGGATTAACTTCCAAGGGTACAAAAACGAGATAGGTGCCTTCTACCCAGCACATGCCGTGTTGCTCTCGCCCGTTTTTTTCCGGAGCCTCAATCGCCCGGCTATCCTGTCCGGCTACGCGGAGATGGTGAAGCATGCGCTCATCCACTCCACGGAGGAGTGGGAGGCGCTCCTAACCTTTCCCCTTCAACAGATCGACTACCAAACACTCAACGAGTTGGTATTCCGATCCGTGGCCATCAAACAAGCCATCGTGGAGAAAGACCCCTACGAGAGGAACCTGCGCAAAGCGCTTAACCTGGGGCACACCGCAGGGCACGCTTTCGAAAGCTTCGCTCTCGGTCGTGGCGAACCGGTACCTCACGGGTACGCCGTGGCATGGGGATTGGTCGTGGAACTCTGGTTATCCTACCGACTGCACGGCTTCCCTGAAGAGAAACTACGAAAAACGGTGCGTTTTATCCAACAACATTACGGACAGTTTCATATCACGTGTGCCGATTACGAAGCCTTACACGAGATTGCCACGCACGACAAAAAAAACGTGGGTAAAGCTATGTGCTTCACCTTGCTAAAGGAGATAGGCAACGTGCAAATCAATCAGGATGTAGAGAAGAACACGCTGTTCGACGCGTTCGATTTTTTTGCCGAGTTGTTCGCACTGCATTAACGGTCGAACTGGAGCGCTTCACCGGTGAAGTTTTCGTCGAACTGACCCTCGTCGTACACCAGGTGACCGTTGACGAACGTCTTGCTCACCGTTACGCCGAACGTCTCCCCTAAGAAAGGGGACCAGCCGCACTTGTACCAGACGTTACCGTCCGAAACCACATGGGGTCGATTCGGATCTACCAGCACCAGATCGGCGTAATACCCCTCCCTGATAAATCCCCGCTCCTTCACACGGAACAGCTTAGCCGGCGCATGACACATCTTCTCCACAACCTGCTCCTTCGAGAATACGCCCTTGGCCGCCAGCTCCAGCATCACTTGCAGCGAGTGTTGCAATGACGGACCGCCCGATGCAGCCTGTAATGCCCCACCTTCCTTCTCCTCCAACAGGTGCGGCGCATGGTCGGTCGCCACCACATCCAGCTTGCCCTGCTTTAAGCCTTCCCGCAGTGCCTCTCTATCTGCTTGTGTTTTAATCGCCGGGTTCCACTTCACGCGACTTCCCAGCCGGGCGTAGTCCTCATCCGTGAACCAGAGGTGATGCACGCACACCTCCGAGGTGATCTTTTTTTCCTCCACCGGTGCCACGTCAAAAAGGCTCAGCTCCCGCCCGGTAGAGAGGTGCAGCACGTGTAGCCTTGTACCGTACTTATCGGCAAGCTCTACCGCTTCTGCGGAAGAACGGTAGCACGCTTCGGCACTTCTAATAAGGGGATGGTATTCGATAGGAATCGCTTCGCCGAACTCGCGCTCGTACAGCGCGATATTCTCCCTGATGATTTCCTCCTGCTCGCAGTGGACGCCAATCAACATATCGACCTCGGCGAAGATTGCTTGCAGGGTACGCGCATGATTCACCAGCATATTGCCAGTGGAAGCCCCCATGAACAGCTTCACGCCACACACCGCTTTCGGGTCCACTTTTTTCAACTCGGAGAGGTTATCGTTTGTGGCGCCAAGGTAAAACGAGTAGTTGACCATCGATTGGGAAGCGGCCCGTTCAAACTTTTGCCCCAACGCCTCTAGGGTGGTCGTTTGCGGCACGGTATTGGGCATCTCCATGCAGGAGGTTACCCCGCCGGCCACCGCCGCCCGGCTCTCGGTAAACATATCGCCCTTACGCGTTAATCCGGGCTCACGAAAATGCACATGGTCGTCGATAACACCAGGCAACAGCCAAAGACCGCGGGCGTCGATTACTTGCCGACACTGCCTGAAAACCGGTCCCGGCACCTCCCCCCGTATCACGCGAGCAATCTTTTGCCCCTTCAGCAGCAGGGAGCCCTCGTAGGTTTCCCCTTCATTTATCACCGTGGCCCTGTGGATTAGCGTCATGGCTACCTTTCTATGCGCGGCTTAATTTTACCGGTCAGCTTCCGCCACCGGAGATCGATAACCCCGAAGAATGCCTCACCGAAAATGCTGGTATTCATTTTCGAAGTGCCTAGTCTGCGATTCACGAAAATGACCGACACCTCCTTGATCTTGAACCCCAACACGTGCGCCGTGTACTTCATCTCTATCTGAAAAGCGTACCCTTTGAACTTGATCTTATCCAGGTCGATAGTCTCTAGCACTTTCCGTCGATAGCATACAAAGCCGGCCGTGGTATCCCGCACTTTAAAACGGGTGATAAAGCGTACATATTTCGATGCGAAGTAGGACATCAGCACGCGACCCATCGGCCAATTTACCACGTTCACGCCCGTGCAGTAGCGGGAACCCACCGACACATCATAACCCTCGTCGTGGCAAGCGGCATAAAGCCGTGGCAGGTCGTTGGGGTCATGTGAGAAATCGGCGTCCATCTCGAAGATATAGTCGTACGAACGCTTCAACGCCCATTTGAAGCCATGGATGTAGGCCGTTCCCAACCCCAGCTTGCCCGCTCTCTCCTCGATAAACAACCTATTCTTGAACTCGCTATCCATCAATCGCTTAACGATATCAGCCGTACCATCGGGTGAGCCGTCGTCAATAACAAGAATGTGGAACTTTTTTCCCAGGTTAAACACCGCCCGAATGATGCTTTCGATGTTCTCTTTCTCGTTATACGTGGGTATAAGTACAATACTGTCTGACATAAGTCACTTATTTTTTTCCAAAAATAGGGTTTTTCAGGTACAAATAAAAAAGATTGAGCGACATTTTGATATCTCAAAATAAAATGCTATCTTTGCATTCCCTTTTCGCAAGGAAAATAGATCGCGGAGTGGAGCAGTTGGTAGCTCGTTGGGCTCATAACCCAAAGGTCGTAAGTTCGAGTCTTACCTCCGCAACATTATAACCATCCAGTACCATTTATCCAAACACGCCTTTTCCCATCCCATTTATTGCCATAATATAAGAAGGCTTGATGGATGGCGTCATACTCACACGATGAGATCAGGCGAATCAATCTACCTTACCGGGGGTTTTCAGGAACTTCAGTAGCCTCTGGCAGAAACGGGCTACCTTTTTCCGTTCTATAACTCCCCATATAACCAATGCGACCGCTACGAAAATCAGCACGACCCCTATCGCCTTTATCCAGGCGATCATCAGGTTGTTGCTGTGCAATAACCGGGTATGCTTTTCGGGAGTGTTGTAGGCGAGCTTGGCTACTTGAGCCACCTTGGTCAGCATTCTGTTCGGAATGGTGCCTTTCGGGATATCCTGGTGACAGGCAACACAGGAGTTTTTGCGGGTCAGTTGATCGCGTTGCGTTTGCGTGAGCGGCATTGAGGTAGGCCAGTGCGTGTCGATCGTTTGCAGTTGCTCCCCGTGAACCGTGAACAGTTGCATGAAGTCGCCGTGCAGCTCGCTGATGGCCGCTATTTGGGCTCGGGTGTATTGGCTGACGTTATTTCCCTTGGCATCAATCACGTCGGCATACCGCGGCGTTCCGGGTGTTGCATCGTAGATACCGCCATCAATACCGTACCCGGCTGCCACGGGGTTGCCGTGGCAATCCACGCACTCCCTCGATTTCAGCGAGGTGGTGTGCGGGTTGAGCGGTGCCAGCTCAATAGCGTTATAGCCGGCCGCCGTTTTGGCTACATTGTTCCAGACGACGGTTTCACCTTTCTCGTTGATCACGGTGCTCACCGTCTGGATCACGCCGACTAGGGGGGATACCCTCCCTTCGCCGTTCACGCCCAGCGGGGCGTTCTCCCAACGAATATGGCTGTAGTCACCATAGGTGGGTGCCCCGGGCTGCATGGCGTAGTTCTGGTTATAATCGGCCGTCGTACCGTCCGATTTGACGAGTTGCGGCGAACGTAGCCAGTCGACGGATTGTTTCGAGTAGTCGATCACGTACTTGTAGCCGTAGTATTGTGGCATCCAGGTGGAGTGACAGGTATAGCACTCCAGTTTATCGATGTGCGTGGTAGCTACCATGGCCACTTCGGCATCATCCGGGTTCTGCCAGCTCTTGTTCTTCGCGATCTCTTTTAGCGTTATAAGTTCAAACGCGTGCATGCTCCCGTCGGAATAGATGATGACCCGATTACCCTTTCGCACCACGTTCCCCAGCGGGTTCCCCCGAGCCGACAGCAGGTAGCCATCCTCTTTGGGGTAGGTAATGCCAAACTTCTTGGTCACCTCCAACGGCTCATCGGCCACTCCCCTGGTTTGCTTCATATCGAGCTCTTTCCCAAACTCATCGCCGTAGCCCAGCGGCAGTTCCCACGGGTAGTGGGTGGGTGTACCGTGACAATCGGCGCACTCGATCTCGATAGCCGCCAGCGTGGTTGCCTCGATGTTGCCGCTGCCGTGCATGGAGTTGGTGGTATGGCAATCCTGGCAGAGCAGACCCGGCACCATCTCCCCGTCCTTCTCTATCTGACGGTGCACATCGCCCGCCATGTACTTGAACACGTAGCCCGCGTTGCTCTTCTGCGGTAATCCCTTCTCGTCGAAAGGCCCCCGGTTGTACGAGTCGTCCAGGGCCATCAGCCCTTGATATGCGTGTCCAATCCGGCGACCGGCCGCGTGGCAGGCGGCGCAGGTATTGAGTTGCACGCCACTCAGTTCATGTTCGTTAAAGCGGATGGCCGACTTCCTGGTACCCTGCATAGAGTGTACCAGCACGTGTCCCGGCTTATCTTTCGGGATTTCCGGGTCGCCCCCCTCGTAAAAGCCCTCGTTGCTGTACAGGTTATGGCAGGCGGCACATCCCATTCCCCGGTAATGCCCCCTATCCAGATGCCCCTTGTTGTTCAAATGACAAGCGTTGCAGTTGCGCAGGTAGGTAAACGCCGCCAGCTCGGGTTGCGCCTTTATCTCTTCGGCCGAAACGGAAGGTACCTCCTTCAACTCCGCGGGGAACTGTCCCGGGAAGGTGGCAGCCATCTCCTTCATGTAATCGATATACTGTCGGGTGCCAAAGCGGGGGGTTGAACCATCGATATCGGTCAAGTCGCTATTGGCGTAAAGGTGGTCATAATTCTCAGTGCCGATACCGAAGCTCCAGGAGATCGCCTTCATCTTTCCCGCGTCGCTGTTCATCATGGAGAGACGCACGTTGTAGGCGTGATCCTCGTGGCACTGCGCACAGGTGTTCTCATTCACCTGCAAGGCGGCGGGAACGGGCGTGAACGAAGTCAGCAAGCTCCCCTTGGGGACACCGCTGTGCGCCCTATCCTTATTGACCAGCTCAGTTGGCGTACCACCGTGGCAGATAACGCAACCGTTGGGGTCGCCAAGTGCCTCCCCTTTCTGCAGTATCTGCTGCATCATCTCGGAACCGATGGGTCGCGCCGGTTCTATCCCCTGGTGGCAGGCTAAACAGTACTGCCCTTCGGCTGGGAAAGGTTCATCCGTCAGGTCGAACGTTAGGTCGGGATGCACGAATGGCTCAGAGACCGGTTGTGCCGAAAGCCCGCTCTCGGCGCGTAAACTTCCCACGGTATTCACGTAGTAGCTCACTATCCACCCGGCGGCGACAAGGATGAGAAGCGAGACTAACAGCTGTGCTATTTTCCTTTTACGCATGTTTCTCTTCTGTTTGAGGTAAAGCTTCTGCTAATAATTGTGCAATATTGCAATTTTATTTTAATTTTGCAAACAAAGTGCTAAAAAACAACCTCGCTTTTTGAAGTTAGGTGACTCAAACTTGAAAGCCATCACATGATAACGATGTGAGGCTAAAAACTCAAATGATATGAATCATATTAAGTCCCTTTTCACCCTACTCATCTTAGCCTGTTTCTCCTGTTGCCTCAACGGCTCGTTACTGCTTGCCCGGTCAGCCGACACACAAAGTTCGTCAGTGCTGGCACAACCTGTCGATGAACAAAACTCGTTGCTACTTGAACAATCTACCAGTGAAGCGGGCTTGTCGCTGCTTACATTATCAGCCGGTGAAACCAACTCGTTATCACCGGTCAGCATCTCCCTCCATATGCGTTCGGCGTACCACAACGAGTTCGTCGGATCACCTTTAAAATTTGATGATGGGGGATTTCGATTCGATCAAGTCATCATCGATATAGCGGGTGAAGTGACGCCCAAGTTGTCGTACAAGTACCTGCAGCGACTCAACAAGGTGTCGCCCATTTTCACGAAGGAGAACCTACCCAGCAGCATTGATTACGCCTACTTGAGGTACCGGTTCAACAAACGCTTTTCGGTAACCGCCGGCAAGCAAGCCCTCACGATAGGGGGCTTCGAATACAACAAGTACCCCGTGGAGGTGTATGACTACAGCGGGATTATCAACCATGTAAATTGCTACCTCAACGGGTTGCAGGTAGCGTACAGTCCCAGGCCAAACCAGGAGTTTTCCTTTCAGGTAGTCAACAACCGGTGGGGTACGGTGGAAGATGCCATCGGGACACCGGTGAAAAGCTTGCCCCCTTCGTCCATCACGCGTGTGGAAGCCCCTACCGTTCCCCTGTACTACTCCCTTGGCTGGAACAGCAACTACTTTGATAATGCCTTGCAACTTCGATACGGGGCCAACGTCACCTCACCCGCGAAGGGTAAAACGCTGTTTATGTTGAGCGGGGGACAAAAATGGCGTTCCGATTCCTGGCGCATCTACATCGATGTCCTGTATCAACGTTCCGATATCGATTACCTGGGCGCGATCAGGGGTGCTACAATCACCCCCGGGGCCATGGTCGAAAACGTGGAGTACTTCACACTGTTGGGAGAACTCAATTACCGGTTTCAACCGCGATGGAATATCCTGTTGAAGTGTTTTTACAATAACTTTTCGGTATATAAAAAGAACAGCCACGTGGACAGTGGTAACTGCCTCACCTCGTGGAACTATCAGGGTGGCCTAGAGTTTTACCCGATGAAAGATGACAACCTACACCTGTTCCTAACCGCGACGCTCAAAAAGTTCAGCGAACCCGAGGTCAAGCAAATCATCACCCCGGCCAACAGCTTCAGGGTTTCCGCGGGATTTATTTACCGGCTGCCGGTATTGTCGGTAAAGCGTTGAATAGCATAATAGGATGTAGTATAGAAATTACGACAAACGGGAAGAGCTGAAAAAGGAAAAATCACCTTGCGGGGCTTAAGTCCGAACTTGACCCAGTAATGAGGGTTTATAAGATAGTAAACCTCATCAACCTGTTTTAAGTCGCTCTCTCGCACCAGTTTTTTAAAGTGCTCAATAGTCATTTTGCAATCTTTTATTTCCAATAATTCGTCGATGGCACGTTGATCAACGCCTGCCCTTTTCAGCAGAGCTCTATAGGCTTTTCGAGGTAAGAGATGAATAAACGGCAGAGACGATATCACCCTGTTCCTGACTTCGTCACTCTAAAAAACGCATTTTTATAATTGCCTAATAAACAAGAATATATATCTTTGCGTACCCTAGTTTTGGGGTACGCAAGATGTTTTTAAAGATGTTTGTTAAAAGAAAGAAG
>JAPXNA010000020.1:0-57854 GCA_033808735.1 Fermentimonas sp. | reverse complement strand
TGCCGTGCTGTTAGGGGGAACAGTCAAGTTTAGGTGAAAGCGTTCCGGCTCGATCCCCCAGTCACATTCAATCGTTCCGTAGATGCTTTCGTAACTCCCTTTCACCCAGGTTAACCCTTCGCTGAGCCTCGGTTTGATTGTAAAGCGCTTATAGCCCGGATGCGCTTCATCGGGGTTGAGTCCCACCAAGTTGCGCCACACCCATTCGGCGACCGCCCCGAACGCGAAGTGATTAAACGAGTTCATCCTCCAATTTTGGTACCCTCGTCCTTCCACGTAACCGTCCCATCTCTCCCAAATGGTCGTCGCCCCCATTTCGACCATATGACCCCACGAGGGGACTGTACGGAGGTTAATCAGCCGCCACGCCTCATCATGTTGCCCGTTATTCGAAAGCTCAAGCATTAACCGGTGGGTAGCGATAAAGCCAGTTGAAAGGTGGTTGTTGTACCTTTTTATCGCGTTCAGTAGATGCTGCACCATCTTCGTTCGCGTTGCCTCGTCGACCAAGCCAAAATTCAGGGCCAACGCGTATCCACCCTGCGTATTCCCTTTAAGTAGGCCATCAGGAGATACGAACTCCCGGTTAAACGCGGCTTTCACGTTCTCGAAAATCTCACTGTAATAGTCGGCTTCCGCCTTACCCAACACCTTGCCCATCTTCCACACGATCTCGGCAGAATGGGCGAAACAGGCAGTGGCGAACAGCTCATGCGGCGTAGCACTGATTCCACGCGGGTAATCAGGCAGGTCGGTCATGTCTCCATTCAACCAATCGCTGGGACCATCGTTGTTGTTGTTCTTATTGCGCCAGACGAAGTCGGGATTGTATTTCACAATGAAATCAACCCACTGCTTGGCCGATTCGTAATGCTCTTCTATCAACCGCTTATCCGCGTAATTCACATACACGTCCCAGGGAACGATGGTACCCGCATCACCCCAGCCGGGGGCGTACTCCCCGTCTATGTATGCAAACAGGTCGGTAGAGCAGGGATGGGGTGCCAACACGGGGAAACGGCCCTCAGCGGTTTGTGAATCACGCATGTCGGTTATCCATTTGGTGAAAAACCCGGCCATATCCATATTGAAGATTGCCGTTTGCGCGAAACCCTGCATATCCCCTAAAAAGCCTAACCGCTCTGTCCGCTGGGGGCAATCGGTAGGAACGCTGGGCATATTGCCTTTAAGTCCCCACTTCGCGTTATGCATAATGCTGTTGACCAGCTTGTTTGAGCATTCAAAACGGCCCGCGACCGGGGCGGAGGAGTGAAACACCTTGCCCACGAGGGCATCTTCGTTGGGTTTGTATGGCAGGCCACTAACTTCCACGTACCGGAAACCGTGGTAGGTGAAATGCGGTTCCCGGGTTGCTTTCCCCTCCCCCCACGTGTAGTCGTTAATTTGAGCGGCTCCACGAAGGTTATCGGTATAAAGCGTGCCATCGGGATTCAGCCTTTCGGCGTGACGCAACGTTATCCTTGTCCCCCTGGGCGCATCAGCGGTTAGGCTACACCATCCCACCATATTCTGCCCCATATCAAACACGTAGAGCCCAGGCTTGGGCTCTGTTACGCTAATCGGCCGCAACTCCTCTACCACCCGGATTGGCTCATTCCGCTGGGCCACCAAAAGTGCATCTTTAGCCTTGTCGGGATAATCCATCACTTTTACCGGCAGCCAACCCACGGGATTGAATCCCGGCCTGTCCCAACCGGGCATCTCACGTGTCGCGTCGTATCTTTCCCCGTAGTAGATACCCGACTGGCGGATAGGCCCGTCAGTGGTGGCATGCCAGGTTGAATCGGTGACAACCACGTACGTGGAGCCATCCGTTAATTCGATATCCATCCGCATCAACAGGCAAAACCGCGGGTCTTCGAGCGGCGTTTCCACGGACAAGGGTCCTGTCCACCACCCCCCGGCCATCTGGGCACCCACCGCGTTTTCCCCCTCGTTAAGGAAAGATGTTACATCGTATGTCTGATACTGAATCCGTTTCGTGTATTGCGTCCACTCCGGTGCCAACAGGTGGTCCCCCACCTTCTGCCCGTTAAGGTACAGCTCGTAAAGCCCCAGCCCCGTAACCGATACCGTTGCCCGCTTAACCTTGCCCGGTAACCCGAACTCTTTTCTGACCATGGTCGCCTGACGATCTTCGTGATCGATAAGACCCGGCTCACCAACGAGGCGGCCATCAACTAGCTTGTAGTCGGCCCATCCCCCCTCAGAAGCGGTATCCAGGGCGGTAACCTTGCCGAATTTAGCAACATTTCTTGATCCGGAATAGACCTCCATCTCGGCCAGTGCGAAACCGTAAAGTCCCCGTAGCCGGTGAACCAGGCGGGTTACAGTGATCCGAACGTACCGGGCTTGAACCGGCTTGAACCGGTACACCTGAACCTCACCGCCCGGATTCGGCACATCAGCGCCCGTGCAGTCCACCACGGTGACCGCGTCTGAAAAATCAGCATTCTCCGACGCCTCAATCTTAAACCTCAGGGGAAATAAAAAACCGACTTCGTTCGGATGCCACCCGGTAGCACCGTACGGCTTATCAGGACGGACATAGGGTGTAACGGGGTACAGTTTCACGGAATCGATTTCCCGGGATTGCCCCAGGTCAACGGAGACCCACTTGACATCATCAGCCGATTTACCAATCCAGGACTGATAGCCAAAGTGACGTTCAACCGCGGGTGGCTGGGTAGGATCGAAATAGGCTATCCACCGTGCTTCGCCCCAATCCGAAGCATCTAACAATCCCATCGACCATAAAGCCGGCTTGCTCCATTCCGTGGGCCTGCCATCTTTATCCCAAACCCTCACTTTCCAGTAACAGCGCTGTCTGGTCACCAGCGGAGCACCCTGGTACTCCACGTGAACCGATTGATCCGAATCAACCTTACCGCTATCCCAGAGGTCCGCTTCGCCTTCTTCCAGACGTTCCAACTCCGAGGCAACCAACACGCGATAAGCGGTCTGCTGCTGACCACGTTGGCGGGAAATTAGCTTCCAGCTTAAACGGGGACGAGCCACGTCTAACCCCAACGGGTCTGTTTGATACTCGCACCTCAAATCATCAACCTCGGCAGAGTGATCATTTGTCACGGCGAGGAGGTCAACACTCGAAAAAGAATAATTAGCTCCCGTGAAAGTGTAGTCGACTTCTGCGATAGAGTGGTCATTTGCCACGGCAGAAACCGCGAATTGCGAACAGAGCAAATGGCAAAGCAACAGCCATACAATACATTTACATCCTTTCATCTTCTTTCTAACGTTTCATTTAAAACGATGGACTCGCCCGCCTTCAGCTGTAATTCTACAGTTTTTCCTTGATACAGCACGGTAAGCGGGTTGCCTGTTAGCGAATGAATTTTCACGTTGCACAGCCGTCCATTCTGCCACTCCATATCAATTTCCGCACCCCCTCGGGCACGAAGGCCGCTCACCCGCCCATTCTCCCAGTCGGCGGGCAGGGCAGGTAACAAAGTGATTTCGCCCCCGTGGGACTGCAAAAGCATTTCCGCGATACCCGCGGTCCCCCCGAAATTCCCATCGATTTGGAACGGGGGATGATCATCAAACAGGTTAGGCAGTGTAGATTTGCTTAAAAGTTCGTTCATATGGTGTAAAGCGTTATCGCCATCACCCAGTCGAGCGTAAAAATTGATGATCCAGGCCCGGCTCCAGCCCGTGTGTCCCCCTCCTCGTTCCAGACGCCGGGCTATGGTTTGCTTGGCTGCTTCAAAAAGGTCGGGGGTAGCAGGGGTAATCTGCGTGCCAGGGTGCAACCCCACCAAGTGTGACATGTGGCGATGGCCCGGCTCCGTTTCGTCGTAATCTTTTATCCACTCCTGTATCCCGCCGGTTTTCTCAGACACCTTCACGGAAGGCATCTCGCTTATAACAGCTTTCAGGGTATCGGTAAAGGCTTTATCAACCCCCAAGCAATCGGCCGAATGGATGCAGTTGTTGAATAGTTCCGTGATTATTTGCAGGTCGATGGTAGCCGCGTACGTCATGTCGAACCTTTGCCCTGTGCCGGGCATAACATATCGATTTTCAGGAGAGTTGGATGGTGCGGTAACCCATTGACCCTCGTTATCCCTGATCAAAAAGTCAAGCACGAACTCTGCCGACCCCTTCATGATTGGGTAGGCCAACTCCCGTAGGTAGTCGAGATCTCCTGTGAACGCGAAGTGTTCGTACAACGCGAATGTCATCCAGGGACCACCCATGGGGAATAGCCCCCAGATCCCGTCCATTACCGAAGTGCGGCCAAAGACATCCGTCAAGTGGTGCAAGGTCCAGCCACGAGTCCCGTACATCTCACGCGCCGTAACGCCTCCCGGCTCTTGTAACTGCTCTAAAAAGCGTGACAAGGGGATCACTGTCTCGCTTAGGTTACAGACCTCCGCCGGCCAATAGTTCATCTGCAGGTTAATGTTGGTATGGTAATCCGATCCCCACGGCGCCATGAAATCCTTGCACCACACCCCTTGAAGGTTAGCGGGTAAAACGCCCGGGGCACGCGAACTCCCCATCAACAGGTAGCGCCCGAATTGAAAGTAAAGCGCGATGAGCTGGGGGTCTTGGGCACCATCTTTCACCGCCTGTAACCGTTTATCAGTAGGTATACCACTGTTGGCGCTTTCGCCAAGGTCAAGCGATACCCGGTTAAACAGGTTTTGATATTCCCTCACATGCGACTTTTTGATGTTACCGAACGTTTTGTTTCCTGAACTTTCAAGAATCTTGCCGCAAATGTCACCGGGATCGATGGAACGGTCGAAGTTTAATTTTTCCAGGTTATAATCGGTGGCAGCCGTTACTAACAGGGTCAGCTCGTCAGCATTCTCCACCACCAGCGAGTTGTCTTCTGTACGAATGGAGCCACCCTTGTTCACCGCTTTTAGGCGGGCTTCAAACTTCATGTGCGCTCCACCCGGCCCCCGCAAGGAGTCATTGACATCCATTACCTGTCCGGTCATGATAAGTCCATCCCCTTCTGCCCTCGTCAACGCGTCTATTTCCCGCGTTAAGCTTACCTTCAAGTTCAAAGCGCCTTTTTTTGAAGCCTTTACGTGAACCGCTATCAGGTTATCGGGTGCCGAAGCCAGTACTTCACGCGTGTAAGCCACCCCCTCTGCCTCGTAGCTTACCCGGCAAATGCCCGTGTTTAGGTCCAGCTCCCTCCGGTAATGGGTACATGGACTCTCTTCAAACTCGAGCAGCAGGTCGCCCAGCGTTTGGTAGGAACGAACGCGGGGCGGTGTACCCACCATGTGCTCCTCAGCTAATGCTGTAGCTTCCTGAATTTTGCCTTCAAGAATTAGCTTCTGTACCTCTTTCAGGTGCTTCAAGGAAGCGGGATTATTGCTATTTATCGGCTTCCCGCTCCACAGGCTCTCCTCGTTTAACTGGATGCGTTCAGTACCCGTTTGCCCAAAGACCATGGCCGCCAGTCGCCCGTTACCTACCGGCAAAGCCTCGTTCCACGTATCTGCGGGCTGCTCGTACCAGAGGATTAACGAGGGATCCCCCTTCTGTTGCTGGCAACCGATCAATGCCATTAACAAACATAAAATCGTTATTCGTTTCATTTTCAATTATTTATCGCTCTATTTAACATGCATCACTCTACCTGGCTTATCGCTCCATTTCCCTTTTCGTTCCACTTAAATTTCGCGCATGGTAAAGCAACGTTTCCCTTACTCGTAATATATCCCTATCTCCTGGGCTCTATCCAAAGCTCCCGGCAACACCACCCACTCTTTATCCACGTTGAAATGCACGGTTTCCTTTCCGTTCACCGTAACCTTTTTAATCGGCTTTCGGTCGGGATGACGTAAGCGTACGTATATGTTCTCAGGTGGATTACGGCGGGGAGGATCGAGCGTTACCGTTACCTTGTCGCGTGCCACTTCAGATTTCACATGGAACGACAGCCGGCCAAAATAGGTCTGCGCTGACTGGATCCCTATGGTATTGCCGTCTGACAACCATTCACGGGGAATGTTCTGCCCCAGGATGAGGTCATCCCCCTTTTCACGAGCGAACATCATTCGCAACCAGTAGGCAGACTGGGCCTCATCCGACGGTTTGAACCAAACCCCGTTGTTATCCGCAAGCGTTGGGAGGGCATGTTCAACGCACGCGCATATATCGGGGTAAAACACCGAGTGAAAAGCGTTGAAATAGGCCCTCAAAAAATGCTTCGGCTCATCACGTAAAATGTAGGGTACCGGGTTGCAAAGCAGATTCGACTGCATGCTAAAACCTCCCTGGCTAAACCAGTTCCGTTCAAAGTCATCGATCGCGTAACCATATTCGTTCTCCCGCACCGCTTTATCTGAAATAAAAAGGTTATCTTCATGGTCTTTAATGATCCAGGTAGATACGTCATCCCAGGGTTCAAACAACCCACACCTGATCAAGTGCATTGAACCTTCCAGGACCTCTCTTATCCAGCCATATGAGCGACCCCGTCCATAAAGCCGGGAGGGGACGTAGGGTATGTAGGTCCCATCCCGCAATTTCACGACGGGCGAGATGACCATCGACTCGGTGAACCCCCTGATCAGGTCTGCCTTGTATTCTTTCAATTCACGTGCCAACCGTTCTGTTTCCGGATGATCAATATCGCTCAACGCTTTAACCGCGTTGTTGAATCCCCAGTAGGCATACGAGTTGGTAGCCTGCCAGTACTTGTACTCGTGGACATCCTCAAGCGAACCCGCGGGCAAGAATCCGTATTCCAGGACTTTTTCCCCTGCTTCATCGTATTTCATGGTGTTCTGACGTTGCCGTATTATCCAGTCGCACGCCTTGATTATCGAGGGAGCCACCCTCTTTAACCACTCCTTGTCGCGGTAGTAGAGGTAATGCTCGGCTAACCCCCAAAGGACCCAGCCATGATGTTGATTATACCCGTTCCCCTCGGTGTAGCCCCCCATACCGTAGAACACGCCCTCTTGGTCGGTGTAATTCCCGGGTAAAGCCCTAGTGCCCTGATAATGAATAATCATATCCAGTCGCTCCTCGGCCTCTTTCTTGTAGTTCCTCCGGGAGAAATCGCTAATGCACATGCACGATTCATTCAGGTAGGAGTCGTAAGGGAAAGTTCCAACCCGTGAAGCATACCTGTCTGAACCAACTTCACGGATATCCGTGATTAACATGTGGGTGATATGCGCTTTATAGAAGTTATTCAACGTCTCGTTCGGGGTTAGGATTGATGTCCCCTCGGCAATCCGGTTGTTCCAGAATTGTTTCACCTTTGCCAATTCGCCGTCATAATCGATGTTTCTCACCAGCGCGTACTCGCTCTCCCTATCCAGCGTGATGAAGGGAATCTTGACGTATAGGGTATGGGATTCATTCCCGCCCAAATTCACCGTGTAAAGCAAGGTATCCTCCTTTGAGGTGAACAAACCTTTACCCCGGGTATCGATGTAATACCTCATTCGGTACGATTCACCATCTGAGGCGAAAATAAAGCCCCCTTTCTCAACCAGCTTCTCCTCTACATCGCTCCGTGCCCCAAGTGTCAGGCTCACCTCTTTAGGTGCGCTCCCGGAATTTGTCAAGGTTACTCTCGAAAGCAGGATGGTGGGGTCGTCCCCCTGCATCCTCCTCCCGCTTAAAATATTCGCTCCCAGTAACGTTACCAAGGCGGTTTGACTGTATTCAACGCCGTCATCCTTCCATGTTGCATGTATGATAGGCAGGTAACCGTCCTCTCTATACCGTTCCGTGGGTTCAACAGCCGGGAAACCGAAACTGTACGTGATCCTATCCCCGTCCCACAGGAGCCTTTCCGTATCTTTACCCGGATCGCTATGGAAGGAGTATAGCTTCCGACAAAACACCTCCCCGTTATCGTGAACGCCGAACCTCTGCCTGCCTCCATCGCAACCAAGGGGCATGTAGCCACGGCCCTTTTTGGGCGGCATCTCCTTTTGGGCCCTTTCAAACGTTTGCTCCGGCAACTCCCGCACCTGGTCGTACAGTGTTTTAGCCTGGTCTGATTCCCATCCCGTTTTAAATTTGGCGTAATCCACCTTATCGTTAAGCGCGGTAATCAGTATGTCATAGTCCCTGATGTAAATTTTTTCACCTGAAGCGATATCCTTCGCCAGGAATGAAAAACTTTTAGCCCCGCTGCGCAGTGTGATTATCGTCCTGTCTGACGAGCGCACGTCATCGGCGTTAACGGTGTACCGGAACCCCAATTTCATGCTGCCGCCTTTGCCATCGCATTGAAAACTATACTGCCCCGTATCTTCAATAAACACGTTATCGCTCAAGGCCTCTATGCCCTCCAACGTGCCATTATACACCTCGAAGTGGCCCTGAAATGGTTTATCCGAAAAGCCATCGCCCCATTCCAATTTCACCAGCTGCTTCCTCCAGGACGAGTTACTAAACACCTCTATGGCCTGAATCTCGGGATCTCCTTTCTCCACGGGCACCCTGACCTTGACGCTCCTGCGGTAATCCGCTTCGAACTCTTCCTCGGGAAACTCCAGCGCGTTGATCGGGTTAAACGTGTAAACCACCCGGTCGCCTTTAACCTCAACCCGTGCATCCGCATCCCTCCATTGCCCGTTGAACCAATCATCTACAGCGGTCCATCCGGAGCCACCTCCCACCACTTCGCCCTTGGGTACCCTCTGCCTAGGCCAATGGTTTTGCCAATATTGAAGCTTTCGCTCGACTAGCTTCGACGGGGAGTCTGTTTTAACAACCACTTTATAAATATCCCTTGGCTCCTCCCAGTGCAAAACTATGCCCTGGTCGTCACATTCCATTTTGGCGAATTCAGCGATATTGACGTTGCCTCCCACCTTTTCACCCGAACATGACAAGGATAAGCAGGCGGCAAAGCTTAACGTGAGCAGGAGCCTATTAGCCATTTTAAACCCACCTGCAATGCTTAGTCTTTTCATTACCTCTGCTTCTTTGTTTAAGTTTTTCCATTTCAAGCTTGACTAACGTAAAAGTCAAGCCATCAAAAAAAGAAACAACTACCGCCTTTCAACCCCGGTTGGATTTTCCGGGTCAACGCCTATCGGCCATACAACCTTTCCCTCGCTTTGCTTATCCGCGTCGTTATAGGCGCCAAACTCGTTCGAGTTGCAGTCAAGCCATAGTGTTATCCTGTAAACATCTTCATCGGTAAAGTATCCCGCTCGTTTATAGCGCACGTGGGGTTCGCTTAACAAGGCTTTCCCCATTCGGCTTTCCCGCGCCCCGAAGCGGCCGGCCACCGTACGGTACCCTCCATGGACCGGGTTTAGCCCCCGCTCGCTACCGCTCCCGTGAAAGTAGAACGCGTACGGCTCCAGGGTTGGGTAATCGGCGTTGGTGAATGATCTCCCTTGCCCAACGTGACACGAAACGCATTTCTTCTCCAGCACCGGTTTCGCCAGCCTCGCGTACGAGAAAGGCATAGCCCCCTCGGGCTCGGGAACGAGTTTCGAGGGCTCTCGCTGCAACGCTTTAGGAACACGGTCCGTGGTCACGGATTTCCACTTGTCCTCGTGGCATCCTATGCACGACAGGTGCTCACCCGGGTGAACGTACGTGGACGAACGCATCGACTGAACCGCCATCCCCAGGCTATCGAGCGCTTGAAAATACATCGATTTCCCGACTGGCGCCTCGAAGTACGCGCTACCATCCTCTTCAACGGGCACGGTTCCCAAAACCATCCGCGCGTTGGCCCCGTCACCGTAGCCAATCACCGGGTGCAACTGGTCGGGGTATTGCATGGGACGCGGGAACACTTGAATAACACGCAATGCCGTTATCTTCGTGTTCTCCGGCCATTCAAAATCCGATTCGTAAATGTTTTGCACGCTGATTACCGCCTTTTTATGCGAGGGCAGCCCCTCCCTCTCCCCCTGGAATGTCTCGGAAGGAATTACCGGTGGTGTAAACCTCGCTTTAACGGGTACGGGATCGTACACGAAAAGGTCTACCGGCGCGGAAAACAACAGGGTCCTGTTGCCAAACTTGTCGATCAGGAAGACGTTCCTCGTCTGGTATTCCGCGGCGATGAAAAAATCTCCGCCTATCGGCCAAGGCGACACGTACACGAACTTCTCTTTACTTAAATCAGTGCCATCAACCGGCATTCGTCCATTTCCCGTGACGATTTTCACTTGCGACATCCGGTTATCGTCAGGAATGGACAAATCGATCACGATGATGGGGCCTGCCGCGTGGGTATGGTGTCCCGTGGCGATGGCCACGTACCTGTTCGCTTCACCGGGAATGGCCCGTATATATTGCTCTGCCCACGGGCGGTCGGCACGTCCATCGTGCGCGTCATGCTTCATGTCGAGCGTGCTATGCGGGTAGGGGTAATTCCCGTGAGGCCCCCTTGGGTCCCTGCCGTCAGGGTAAGAGGTCCAAATATGGTGCGCGGCACTGAAATCCCTATCGATGTAATCCCAGCGCGTGAAAACCAACCGGCCCTGGTTATCGATGCTCGGGTGCAACTCGTTTACCTCCCCGTAACTTATGGGGTATAGGTCGCTGCCATCCCTTTTCATCGAGTAAAGAATACCCACCGGCTCGTAATCCCCTTCCCCACTGCAACGGTTGCTCAGCTCACAACGCTCCGAAACGAACACGATTCGCCCGTCCGGGAGCCAGCAGGGACTGTAATCTTTCCACTTGCCATCGGTAATCTGGCTCAGCCGGGAGCCATCAACGCCAACGCTGTAAATATGAAACGGCGTAGGATACGCGTTGTACGTGAAGGGAAATTCAACCTTCACGCTCTTGTCGGCGTAACTAAACAAGACCTCTTTGCCATCGAACGACAATTCAGGCCCCTGGAAAACGCGATACGGGTTGTCATGCAAGGTATTCCCCTGGTTTTGTCCCGAGGTCACCACGGCGCCCTCGAGGATGTTCTTGAAGACCGGCTTCGACGATTTCAGCCCGCTTACCACGTAGAGGCCGCCACCAGCCGGGGGGTTGTACACGTCGTTGCCTTGGATAATGCCGGGATGGCCCTCTTTCCTGGAGACGAAAAGGATGCTATCGAAATCGAGCAGCGGGTTACTTAACGCTATTTCCCGGTTCAACACCTTCAGCTGGTAGTACAGCTGCCTCTCCTTTTCCACCTCCGCCGCGTACTTGTCATCCGATAGGATGTCTAACTTAGCTTCCATCTGGTTCAGTCGCTCCTCCATTTTCTGAAGGGCAGGGGAGTCCCCCATTTCCCGTATCTCCTTGAGCAACGATTTCGTCCGTCTAAACAGCACATCCGCGGGTCCCCGGTCTGATTTCCAAACCACCACGTTAGAATCCAACAGGTGCGGGTTTACACTGTGGTTTTTCTCCATCCCGTACTGCCAATGGCCACGGGTTTGCTCCTTCAAGCTGGCAAACTCCTCTTCCCATAACTGCTTCCTGACCTCTTCCGTGCTCGGGAAAGTGTAGGCTTGCCTTCCCGCGTGCTTACAGCTTACTACACTTAGTAGACACGCGGCGCTTACGACCAGTATCAACCATAACGGTCTTTTATAAAATATCGGTTTCATATGATTCAAGTTACGGTTCATTCCAATAGAGACGTTGGCCCATCTCTTTTAACCTGTTCTGGTATTTCTCCATCGAGATATCCTGGACGGGGACATTCTCTTCCAACGCGTGGACGGCCGCTACTCCGGCCGACTCGCCCACGATCATAAAGGTGGGCTCCATCCTCGCGGAAGCGTATCCCAGATGAGACGATGAAAACAACACGGAGATTAGCAAATTCGTACACTCGTACCGTTGGGGCACAATGGCACGATAGGGAACCGGGTAAGGGACGTTGGTTGGGCCACGCCCTCCACCCACGAACATGTTGCCCTCAATAGCCACGAACAGTGAGTCGTTCCTTTCAAACCAAATCCTCCTGGAGGGGTACGTGTCTATCCCGTATTGTGCTAAGCCGACGGGATCTTCAACATGGGTCCGGTTATACACATCATGTTCCGTGATCGTGTAAGCCCCCATTAAGCGGCGGCTAACACGTATGTACAGCTGGTGGGGCCACCCGTTGGTTTCCGGGTGATGATAGCTGTCGAGCCCCAGCTCGGCCGTACTCTCCCTGAACTCCTTTGGCACTCGTTCATCGGTAGACAAAAAATGATGGAGGCCCCGCATGTAATCCTGGTAATATTTCCAAATACGGGCCTTGGTTACGTAATCTCCCGCCGCGTACCGGTGGTTAATACCCAGGGGTGCCATGGTGATGAGCGACTCCCTTTCGTAGTTATACTCACCGGCATTCATCCACCCGGGGAAGATCATGCTGAGCCTCATGTGCAGCTCTGCCTGATCTTTGGAGATAGTTTTCAGGTACTCCACGTAACGACCAACCAGCTCGTAATCAATCGGGTCATAATCATCCGGCGGGGTTATCGGCGCCCTACGTTCGGGGTCTGAAGTAACGTAGAACCGGTAGTTGTACGCCTGGGTATACTGATCCCCGGCTCCCAACTGCTTTCCGTGATCATCCTCAACCAGTGGCAACAGACCGCTTTCGGGGTCGTCTGGTACAACGAACGGGCTAATGGGAGTGATGTTTCCCAACGGTCTCACACCAGCCAATGTTTCACCGTAATCCAATGTCGATTCCCTTCCAATCTGGTTTGAGACTCCCGATCTGGCCATTAACTCCCCATCATAGCTCGCATCAATAAAAATGGTCGATTTCACGCGAAGGTTGTCATACACTTCGGCTTCTCCCACGGGACAGCCCAACTCATCGAACGGGGCAAGGTCGAAAATGGCTTCCTTGATTTCCAGCCTCTCTTTCACGGTACGGCTAATCCTATGATTGTAAATCACCTTGACGTCATATTCCTCCAACAGCTTCAGGAAGTCTTCCCTGACGTATTTCGGGCTCATGGATTTGAGGCTAAGCTGCCAGGCCTTATCAAGCGTAACGGAGTCATCGTCCGTGCGAACCCCCAATTGCAGCATCAACTCCCTGGTTCGTCCACCAACCGCATCGTAATTAACCATATCTTGAAGGGGCTTCAGTCCCGCGCCTAAAATTCCCCCTACCCACCTGCTGGGTTCAACGATTATGGCATCGTACCCGGCCTCCTTTACCGTTACCGCCGCCAGGATTCCCGACGGAGTCGCGCCATAGATCAGTACGTCTGTCTGGTAACACTCCGGACTCTTTTTCATAGGTTGAGTGCAGCTCAACACGGGAATAAATAAAAGCAAGGTGATAATTTTCTTCATGTTCATCTCCATATTTATTAATTGTTTTTTTACCGGTCTCTGCCTCGCCACGCTACAGGGAGAGGATAAACTGCACGAGATCGTCAATCTCGGCATCCGTTAGCTGTGAGGTATTGCCTCTCCGGCTTTCATGATTACCTTCCGTTATCGCCTCCTTAACGGTCGCGTATCTGCCATCGTGGAAGTAAGGACCCGTCCTCCACACCTCGATGAGTGACGGGGTGTCGTATTTATCCTGTGGAACGAGCTTCCCGTTTTGGCCCATCGTGAAATCGGTTTCCGAACGTGTCCCCACATCGTGGACCTTTAAATCGGTGTAATAGGGTTTCGGGTGGCACGCGAAGCAGCCAACCCCCGGGCTGAAAAACAACTTCTCTCCCCGTTGCGCCGATTCGCTCAACCCGCCATCCACGAGGTACGGGCTCGGTATTGGCTCCATCAACTTCAAGTACTCGTCGATTGATTCCGCGACCTCATCGGGCTGAGACGTGAAAAGGATGAAGTCGATACCGGCGCGAACGGCCGTTTCAGCGTCCTTGCGTATGCCCGTCGACATGGTTGGCGGGGTAACATGCGATAACAACAGCGATTTCGTGTTTTTGGGATTCCCCACCCCGTCGTTCATCAAATCCCAGTTCAACCCGTCGGCCCTCCCCTCCGGGTGGCAACTCGCGCAGCTTTGCCATTGCTGAAAGCAAATCTCCCCGCTGTTAAAGTACATCTCACCCCTTTCAACGGTCGTAAGGGTATATTCCTTGAATGGTTGAACGGATGTTGGCCGCGCGTGTTCTTGCTCAAGGTCGATGAATCCTAAATTCCCGGAAAAGAAATTCGCGACGTACAGCTTTGAATCACCGGTTATCAGCACTTCGCGCGGCCCAACACCACATGTACTCACTATCTCCCTTACGCCCGATAAAAAGTGGAGGTCCTCCCAAACCTTGTCATCATTGTCCCCTGCCGCCTTCAGCTTATGGTGCATGGCATTCCTATCGATAACGCTGAGCTCGTTGGTCCCCGAGTGGGCAACGCATAGGTACCTCCCGTCAGGGGAGCAATCGATCCCCCATGGATTGGACGCTCCCCTGTTGGTTTGATCTAACAGCACGGTGTTCTCGTACAGCAGGCTTTGAACGTTGATCACGCTTAGCGCGTTGGCGTTCATCCAGCCATTATCCACCCTTGTTGTCGGCAACTCGTAGTGGGCCAAGATGTGCGAAACGTAGGCGTAGTTACCGTCCGGCGAAAGCACGATATCCTTTAAGCCGGTGCTGCCGTTTGGCAGGAACACATGCTTAACGACCTCTTTTTTCCCGGTATCGATTACCGTGACTTCTGCATTCACGGGGGGAACGTTAGCCGGTTTGACCGGCAAGTTGTTCACCACCAACAGGAACTTGGCGTCGGGCGTCAACGCCGCGCTCACCGGCTCACCGGGTACCGGGATACAAGAAGGTGGGGTCGTGCCGGTTAGATCAACCACCGAGATGGTGCGGGCATGGCGGTTACATACGAACAACCATTCCGAGCCCGGGGCAAGTACCGGGGAGACGGGGCTATGGCCAACCGGGATTTCACGGGTCACTTTCCAACGTTGACCGTCAATCACGTACACCACGCCATCGGTTAGCCCGGCGCTCACGTACAGGGTTTTCTCATCGCCGGACAGCGCCATTCCCGTGGGCGATTTATGCAAGCGAATCATCCGCTTCACGTTCAAGCCGTTGGCATCCACAATGGCGATTTTCCTCGCCCTTCCGGACGCGATTAACAACTCCCCCTTGCTCGTTGAATACTCCATGGAGGAGGGGAATGTAAAGTCACCCCGCTTACCGGTTAAAGAACAGGAGCTAAAGGTGATTAGTAGTAAACAGGCAATCCACTTATTCATAAAACTTTTTATTTAAAAAGGAGCAGGCCGGCTTGGTCTACCTGCCAGCTCTCCCCTCGTGTACCTTCCCAACAATGCCAATTACCATATTCATTGACAAACGCGCACGCGTTGAAGGCTACCTTCACGTTCGGTTTCGCCTTTAAACCGATGGCATTCAGCGGGATAGCCCACTCTGCCGACCAGCCCGATTGGCCTATTTTAGGCACGTACCTGATCGCTTCAGACAGCCTTGTCACCACTTTTTCAGGCACCTTTCCATCCGTTAGGCACTGCACGGCACCACTGGCGTACGAGCGGATAATAAAAGTGACCGGCTTATCGCGATACCTTCCGGCGATCGCGATTTCCACACCATCATCACGCTCCCACACGTCACCTTCACGCAAATTTTCCTTTACCCTGAACATATCGATTAAAACACCCACGTAGAGGTATTTCTCATCGTGAAGTAACTTCATGAATACCGGCCTGCCGCTTGCCGGTAGGCGTTCGGGTGCTCTTTCCAGCGCGTAATGGCTCCCCGGCCACTCCCCATCCGTGATAATCCCGTCAAGCACCGGTTTTTCTTCTAAACGCGGCACCTCGACCGCCACTTCCCTGGGAGGGAGCAAGGTTATTTCGGGCATAATGGAATCGATCATGTGCCCCTTTTCGTTGAACACCCTATTCCCTTCCCAGACGCTTATTCCGTTTGGTTGCTCGATACGTATCTTGCCCGGGGCGACTAGCACGTTATTTTTAAACTCGAAATTCGATGAGCGCTGAAAAGAGAGGTTCATAACACCATCGGTAATGAAAACGTTGTCGCGTATCGTACTATTAAATGCGATATGGTTGTGGACCGGCCGTTCCACACCGACGGAGACGTTGTTCTCAATGAGGCAATCGCGCGTACCCTCATCCAGGTAGTAGGCGCTAATGCCGTACCCTTGCCCTACAGACTTAATATCGCGGGCCACGTTCCCGCGCAAGATGGTTCCATAACCACCTCCCACGTAAATGGCGGCGCCATCGTGCAACTCAAGCATTACCCGGTAGATCAGGTTCTCCTCCACGAGGTTCCTCACGCAACAAACGTTCATGCCGCAGTAAGGCACATCGTGCACCACGTTGCGGTACACATGTTGATCTTGACCCATAGAGGCCAGTCCAATCGCGCTCGGGTAATACAGCCCGACGTTATGGATATAATTTCGTGCCACGAATAGACTATCGCCACTTTGCCATATACCCGTTCCGCCCACGTGATGTACCAGGCAATCGGTGATTTGGCAGTGGGAGAGATCTCTGGCTACAATCCCGTTCCCTCCGACGGCAGTGATTTCAAGTTTTTCTATCGTGCAATTTCGCGCGTGGGAGACGCTTACGGCTCCATCCAGGCGTGAACAGGTAGCCCCCGCCGTCTTGAGCGGCACGTTTGTACCTTGAAACGCGAGGCCTCTAATGGTTACGTCCTTCACGGGGTTGCTTGAGTCGCCCGTTACCCGAATAATATACTCCATGGTGGGAACCACTATTTTCAGGGAAGCCATCTCTTCGCCCTCAAGCGGCCAGTACACTATCTTACCGTTGCTTCGGTCGAGGTACCATTGTCCCGGCTTCGTCATCCCCTCACGCGTGTTAAAAATCACGTATTCCTTTTTCTCCATGCTGCCGATGGGGAATAGGGTACGCGATGCAAGCCACAATTCGTGGTTGCTTTCATCTTTCCTGGAAACACCACAGAGCGACTCGTCCCACATGTGGTAAACGCGTACCTCCGCGTTTTTTATGTCTAACGTCGCGGGCAGATCGCTCGGGTTATACTGCAACCGGGTGTAATCCTCTTCTCCAGGCTTGTTAGCCCATACCCCTCCTTGGTGATCCAGCCTGAACTCATTCCTGTACTGCAACGTTCCCTCTTCCGGTATTCGGGCCTTTTCGGCAAGCCGTCCATTCACTATCAGTGTCCTCGCGTCCCATCTCCCTTCTTTGATCCCCGGCAACTCTAAGGAGTAAAACGTGTTACCTTCTCGTTTCCACTCACCCGTTAGCGTTCCACCAAACAGGAGGGACTGCCCGGACGTGTCACCCTCGATAGTCAACCCGTTGTCCCTGTTATCCAGCTCCAGCGGTTTGGTCAGGTAATACTCCCCGGGCATAACCATGATTCGCTTTTCCCGGTTGCCCGACTCCCGGATCAGGTCCCGTGCCGCTTCCAGCGTGGCCATAGGCTGTTCCGGCGTACCGGGGTTCATGTCTGACCCGTGGGGCGATATCACGACCGGTTGGCTGTCGTTCGCATCGGCCACTGAGTGCATGAAAACTCTCGTAGAGGGAGTTGGGAGAACCGCTAACCCATCGTTGGCGCCGACCACCGATTGACTAAAGGCCCCTAAAAACAGCGCCAGTATCACGTAAGTAAAGCCACTATTATTTCTCATCACGCTTTAGAAAATACTCCAGAACTTCTCTTCCATCCTCTTCTCATCGATATCGGTATACACGTACACCTTCCTCTTTAAGTTTTCCGGGGGCGTATCCACCAACTTCATTTCCGCCCATCCGGGGTTTGTCAACGCGTAAACGAGGGCAATATCCCACATAGTCCAATAGCCATCACTCGTGAACCTATAGTGCGGTTCTTTCCACCGTTCACGTATAAAGGCACCTATACCCGTTTCTCCCTCCAGCTTAGCGATAGAACGTTCATTGTGGAAACGCAACTTCCCGCTCACGTTATTGGGCATGATGTAAAAGTCCAGGTCCTTGGCGTCACAAAGGGCATCGAAAGCATCCAGGTCATTGGCCAAGTTAAACTCACCCCTTCCCGTCCACACATCCTTTTCAGCGTTATAAGTCTGTCCCAGCCAATAAAGCGCGATTTTTCCCGCTATTTCGGGCCGAAGCATTACCGCCGAGGCCACGTTGGTAAGTGCCCCGGTACTGATGATGGTTAGTTTTTCACCCTCGGGCAGCTTGAGCGCCTCCTGGATGATAAAGTTGGAGGCCTCACTTTCCCTGGGTTCGTTATCATCGCTTCCCCGTTTATAAAACACCCTTTTCTCACTACCCTTCAGGGCTGGAACATCATCACGGTCCAGCATCTGCAAGATAATCACGTTTAGCAGCCAGCTTGTATAGGCCGAGTTCCTATTCAGGCACGGTTCGTTCTCTCCGCCCGTTTGATTCCGCCCGTCCCATTGCGCCGCCGTCAAGCCTATGATTTCAAACTTATTCGATTTAAAGGCCGCGGTGATTGCCAGGAGGTCATCTATTTCGTTATCGGTATCCGCATCGATGATAACATTCCCTATTTGGGCGTTCAAAACCGCGGAGAATAGCAGGGACAGCAACAGCAGTACTTTATTTTTTCTCATGTTAGCTTTTATTATTCGTGTTTCCTATAACCCCATATAATATATTATATAGTTAAGCAGTGTTTTTTGTCAGTGACACGGTTTTTCCGGTGTGGGCCCGCGTTACTTGGTGATGGTAATGACGTTGCTTTCCAAGTCTTTGTGGATATTAAACGGCTGAACTTTTTGAATGACCCTTAATATCCTATCAATTCCATCGCGTTGGCGAAATTTCCCGGTGTAACGCAATTTGAACACCTCAGGGTCCTTTACTACTATTTTCACGTCATAGTAAAGTTGCAGTTTATCGAGGATATCCAGCAGCAGCTCGTTTTGAAAGGTGTAGATTCCGTCTTTCCACAAAAAATGTTCCGGGCTCTGGATTGCGCTGACCTGCATCCGCCCTTTTTTCACGATAACCTGCTCATTGGGTTTCAGCGTAACGCTTGTTTCCGGCGCATCCTTGACGTATACCATTAGCGAACCCTCTACCAGGTCGGCTTTCGTGAAACCGGTGGTTGGGTAGCTGCACACGTTGAATTGGGTTCCAAGCACCCTTACCTCTGTATCACTCATGGAAACGATGAAAGGTTTCTTGGGGTTCTTCGCCACGTCGAAGTAGGCTTCCCCGGCAACTGAAACACGGCGTTCTTTCCCGGAAAAATGGGCTGGATAGGTAAGCGTGGATCGCGCGTTCAACCATACGGAGGTCCCGTCTGGCAGTGTTATGTTAGCGCGCTGCCCAGCGGGGACAACCAACGTGCTTAGCTTCCCATGTTCACCGAGTGCACCGCTACCCGAAAGGAAATGGCGGGTGATGAAAAAGGTAGACGCGATGAGCACGAGCATGACTGCCGCGTAACGCGTAACGAGCCATATTGCCTTTCGTTGCTTTTTAGCGTTTAATAGCTTTAGAAACCGCTGGAAACCCCTCCTGCCCTCCGATTCATCGATGAAAACGTCAGATAATAGGGTAACCGAGTACGCGTTTTGCATACGCGTGAATTCCTCCCGCAAGGATTCGTTTGTTTTTATCTCGTCGAGCAATTTGGATGTGTCGGCTTGTTCCAGTTCACCCAAGAAATAATTGGGGACTTTTTTCTCCATTCGATTACGCTTTATTACTAAACGAGTGAACGTGAAAAAACCACTAACGGAAAATGGGGTTTAAAAGGGAGTAAGATGCTAAAAACGGGGGAAGTCATCGTTTACCCTCTCTTTTATCGCGATGCACTCTACTTCAATCAGCCAGCCGGCACGGCACACGGGCGCCAACACGATCACCTTAGGCATATTCGGGTAGTTTGCCTCGAAGAAGCTTGTAACCACCGCGTAATCCGCTATATCGCGGAGGTAAATGATCATTTGGGCTATATCATCCACGCTGCATCCCGCTTCGTGTAGCAGCGTGGTCACGTTCTCCAACGTGTGGTTAAGCTGTTTCATCACGTTTAGGGGATATTTAATTTGACCCCTGTTATTTATGCTGGCCGTACCCGAGATGTAAACATGACGCCGGTCAGCGAAGTCCACGGTCGTCCCCCTTTCAAACGTAACGCCGTAATCATGAGTCCTGTTGAGGTGGGTAGGGGCGTACAGGTAGGTTACCTGTTCGGGTTTAACCCCCGCGATAGCGTACGCATCCATCAAGACCAGCGAATGGGGGTGTACATGCCTTCCCTCGATACCCGTGCTGGATATGTAGTGAGTCTCCTTGGTCAGCCCCTCACTCTCGAAGACCTTCACCCGTGCTTTCACCATACCCTTGTAGTGAATATCCACCCCCTGCACGAATATCCACGTGCGGATACAGTTGCCTTTAAGGGATAAACGATATCCTCGGAGCGTTTTCACGTATGCATCGAATATACTTTCGGTTTCAGCGTATTCATCCTTCAAAGGAGCAGTCAGTTGAGTCGTATACAGGTGCGTGTTACCCCCGTTACGCTGTACGGTCAGCGTGTTACCCTCTTTTTTTATTGAACTGTTCCCCCCTACACAGTAGAGCCAAACGGCCACTTTGGTACCATTAAGGGGTGGTTGTTGCACTATAGAGGTTATGGTATTTGAATCATCGTTGATGTAGGAAGATTGGTTAGCTGCATCACTCACGAAAAACCGTTTCCAGATAGGCTGGACTCCTTCAAGCACGGCCCCACTCGTAATACGTTGAAGGGCCGCTTGTACATTTGAGAATTGAACGTGAGCCTCCAGCCTTGGATCTGTAACCTGAATGATGGAGTGAATCTCAGGCACACCATCTCTGGTAGTGAATAAGGTGGCGTTCACCCGTGTTTTTAAGTCATCCCAGTAAATATTGGAATATCTCATTGCAATTAACTTTATCAGTAATCAAGTAGACTTGTGTCTTTACACTACGCTTATAGCACGATGCAGCGCAAAGATAACAAATAAAATGAAATTCTACAGGAACAACACTCCTGTATTGCTTAACCTTCGCAAGAGGGACACCGCGACAGTTGAACAGATAAAACAAGCCCGGGAATACATTTTTGCTGGTATTTACTTGCAAAAATGCAATTATTTGTTTTTATTTGTAAATAAAAATGGATATGGTACGCGTATTTCATTCCATTCGGTTTGTATTTCTCCCTCTTTGTTTATCATTCACGAGTCTCTTTGCAACGGAACGTGAGTTGCAACCGGTTAAAGTAGCCTGCGTGGGGAACAGTATCACGTATGGGGCGCTCATTCAAGATCGCGAATTCAATAGTTATCCCGCACAGTTGTCGGCGTTGTTGGGCGATGGATACGAGGTAAAGAATTTCGGCGTTTCGGGTAGCACGTTGCTGAACAATGGGGATCACCCCTATATGGCTACCGAGGCATACGACCAATCGCTTCGCTATCAACCCGATATTGTTTTTATAAAATTAGGGACAAACGATTCCAAACCCTGGAACCGAACACATTTAAGCCAGTTCAATCAGGATTACCTGCGATTAATCGATTCTTATCGACAGTTACCGTCCCATCCTCGTGTTATTTTGCTTACACCGCTACGCAGTTTTTTACAGGGAGACGAATCGATATCGGAACATGTTATTCAGACGCGGATCATTCCCGAGATTGAAGAGATCGCTTACCAACAGGACCTGGAAGTCGTCAACCTCCACAACCTTTTCGGTGATCAATGGGATGAATCGCTTATACCCGATAAGTTACACCCCTCCTCCCTGGGAGCAGGGCACATAGCCTCCAAGTTGCATATGTATCTGGCGGCTCCCGAGACAGTGAGAGCAGACGTGGTAAACGCTTTCCCGCTAAAACCTGTGAGCGAATTCAATTATCACGGTTACCGGGGTTGCCTGTTCAACGACAACGGGGTGGAGTATTACATCGTGAAACCGTATAGGGTAGCGCAAGGGAATCCCTGGATTTGGCGGGCACGTTTCTGGGGACATGAACCCCAAGTTGAGATCGAGCTGCTGGAACGTGGCTTCCACCTCACCTATTGCGATGTAGCTAACCTCTACGGGGCAGACGAAGCAGTGAAGCGTTGGGATAGGTTTTACGCGCTTGCCGTTCAGGCCGGATTACATGAAAAAGTCGTACTGGAGGGAATGAGTCGAGGCGGATTGATCATCTACAACTGGGCGGCCGCTAACGTTGAAAAGGTAGCTTGCATTTATGCCGATGCCCCGGTAATGGACTTCAAAAGCTGGCCGATGGGAAAGGGAACTGCTCCCCGTTCCGAGGTTGATACGGAGCGATTATTATCCGCCTACGGTTTTCGTTCCGAAGAAGAAGCGTTGCAATGGGGTGGCAACCCGATCGATCATGCCGCCATCTTAGCGAAAGCGGGGATACCAATGTTGCACGTGGTGGGTGAGGAGGATAAGGTTGTCCCTGTATCAGAGAACACCGCTCTTTTCGCCAAACGCCTGGCAGCGTATCACTATAAATTGAACGTGATCAACAAGCCCGGCATTGGCCATCACCCTCACTCGCTGAATAATCCCGAGCCCATTGTCCGTTTCATTTTGCGCGCTACCGGGTTACCTAATCCCCCGTCCGTACATCCGGTTCCGGGCAACGAAACGGTGAATGAAGCACTGTAAACAAACATAGGGGAAACGGCTGAATCAACCAGTAAAAACTTTACACACGATAAAAGCGTTTATCTCGTAGAGACAACAAGGCATTGTGCGCATTATGCGCGAAACTCCCGGTATGATTCTCCTTTGCGGACTCTATATTTAAAAGCGCCTCACATTACCTGAGAAGAATGGCTAATATCGCTGAAAAAAAAGTGAATTTGAACATATTTACGTTACGTACTACTCGCGGATGAAACTTTTCGCGCAGGAATACGTTATTCGTGAAGAGGACGCGGAGAATATCGTGCACGACCTCTTCCTCTACTTATGGGAGCAAGACCTCCTCTTGCTAACGCACGCCAACCTTTTCGCTTATCTTTTCACGATGCTGAAAAACAGGTGCATCGACTTTTTAAGGCACGAAACCATCGTGCGAAACACGGCGAAAAAGTTGCAGAACGATTACATGAGGACCTTACAGATGAAGCTTCAATCTCTGGAAGCGTTCGATGAGCAGATTTTTTCTGAACCCGACATAGAAGCGGCCGTCCAAAAGGCCATCGACAGCCTGCCCAATAGGTGCCGTGAGATTTTCGTGTTAAGCAAGATCGAGGGACAAAAGCAAAAAGATATCGCGAAGTCGCTCAACATCTCCATCAAAACCGTGGAAAACCAAATGGCCATAGCCTACAAGAAACTGGCAAAGCTACTAAGGGAATACTCCACTCTAACCTCCTTTTTATTTTTCTAATTTTTCTTATTTTTTCTTGGTGGTTTTTTTAGGCTCGAACGTTTACTAATATATCGTGAGAGAAAAAAAGGGGTTTTGCCCCATCACTAAAATTAAAATAAGCTAAATTTATCAATCACTAAAAAAATTATGCGCCTATGGTAAAGTACACGAGAAAAACAAAAACAGAGAGATTAAATCAAGATTATTCACTTTGAACCCAAAATATATGAAAATTAACACCTCAACGGGTCATTTTAAACCAAAAAGTGACCTGAATGTTTTTTTAAACATCATGAAAACCTGCTTAGTCCTTTTGTTTGCCTTCACTCTTCAGTTGAGGGCAACGAACGTAGATGCGCAGAACGCGATTATCGTGCTGGAGTCTAACACGGTAACCGTTAGTCAACTGATTAGCGAGATTGAAAAACAGACGGATTACCTGGTCGTTTACAGCAACAGCGAAATAAACACCTCGCGTACGGTAAACCTGAAAAACAGGTCTGGCAAGGTATCCGAGTACCTAAGCCAAACGTTCGAGGGTACGGACGTGAATTACGGTTTCGAGGACAAGTACATCATTCTTTCGAAAAAGATGATAGAAGCTGCCAGCACGGCTTCTAGCTCAGTCCAAACCCCTCAGCAGCAAGGGAAAACCGTGAGGGGAACTATTATCGATCCTAACGGGGAGCCCGTTATTGGAGCGTCAATCGTTGTTAGGGACAACCCCTCACAAGGAACGATCACGGATATGGACGGTAACTTCACGTTGTCTAATGTACCGGAAGATGCCGTGCTGAATATAACCTACGTGGGAATGCAACCACAAAGTGTTTCAGTACGAGGAAGAACCACCATCAACGTAACCCTGATAGAAGATACCGAGATGCTCGATGAGCTGGTGGTAATCGGGTATGGAACGATGAGAAAGGGTGACTTAACAACCGCCATATCAACGGTTAGCGCCGAAGAAATTCAATCGAGCCGTGTTACCCAGCTTCAGGAAGCCCTGCAAGGTACGGTGGCTGGTCTTACCGTAACACGGGGTGGGAGTACCCCAGAAGGGAAGATCAGCGATTTATACATTCGCGGTACCACAACGCTAAGCACGAACTACCCGTTAATCTTGATTGACGGCGTGCCGGGCAATATGAATGACGTTCACCCGAATGACGTGGAGAGCATGTCGGTCTTAAAAGACGCGGCCTCAGCATCCATCTACGGGTCTCGCGCCGCTGCCGGCGTTATTTTAATTACCACGAAGCGGGCGAAACAGAATGATCTTTTAATCGACTACAGTTACCAGTTAAACATTAGAAAACCGGTGCACTTGGGCGAGTACATGGATGTACAAGAGTACCTGAAATTAGGTAATGAGATGAATTATAACAGCAACCCGGATGGAGGTTGGTACCAACTGTACACGAAAGATCAAGTTGATAATTGGGTAACGAACAATAAAACAGATCCGGATCGCTACCCGATAGTGGATTTGAAAAAATTGCTCCTTAGAGATCACGCTACAGGACAACGCCATGCAGTCAACATGTCTGCCGGGGCAAAATATGTGCGTTCAAACTTCTCTTTCACCTATGACAACAATAATGCCATCATAAAAAACAAGGTGAATTACGAACGTTACATGTTGCGTACCAATAATGACATCAAAATTAACGATTGGCTGGCCGCGGCGGTTGACCTGAACTTTTCGCATGATATAAAGATGGACCCCAAGGATGTTTCCGGTTATTTGGGAGGTATTGCCGGGTACGTGGATTATTACGGTTGGGACTACACCTGGCCCGTAATATGGACCGATGGACGCTACGCGGAAGGTAAAGCGGGAGACAACCCCTATGCTGCCAATACGAATCCATCTTTCTCTAAGTACCAAAATCATAACCTCAAAGGGAAGTTCTCTCTTATCATTACCCCTTTTGAAGGATTGAAGATTACAGCGAACTTCGCCCCGGATTATCGTTGGGAGAAAGTTAAACACTACACGGAAGCAACCTATTGGACTTATCTCGAGAACCCGAACATGATAGGCGGGTATTTCGCCACGATGGATAAAACCAATTTGACCGAGATAAGAAATGACAGCTACAATAAGACGAAACAGATTTTTGCCAATTACGACACGAAATTCGGGGACCACTCTTTAAGCGCCATCGTTGGCTATGAAGACCGTCACGAGCTGTCGGAATGGTTCAATGGTGACCGCAATGACAACCCGATAAAGGGTTATCCATATATCTCGATGTGGCCTGACACCTGGGACAATGTTCATGGCGGAATTGGTGTTAACTACGCGTATAATTCGTGGTTTGGCCGTGTTAGCTACAATTACAATAACAAGTACCTGTTGCAAGCCAACGTCCGTCGCGATGGATCCTCCCGGTTCCACAAAGATTATCGATGGGGAACTTTCCCCTCCGTTTCCGCGGGATGGGTCCTCAGCGAAGAGTCTTTTATGCAGGGCAATATTAAGGATTGGCTCTCTTTCTTGAAACTTCGTGTTTCATACGGTGAGCTGGGTAACGAGCGCATTGGGAACTACTTCCCTTACCAGTCACAAATCAGATTAGGTAAAATGTTGCTACACGACGGATCAAAAGCGAACAGTTACCAATGCTCTTACCCGGCTCAATACGTTGTTGACGATATCAGTTGGGAAACGACCAAGTCAACGAACATTGGTATTGACACCCGCTTCCTCGACAACCGGTTAAACTTCACGTTCGACTGGTATCGCAAGGAAACAACGGGGATGTTGTTGCCGCTACAGATACCCCGCTATCTTGGCTATAGCAATCCAAACGTGAATGCCGGTGATATGCACACCAAGGGCTGGGATGTGGAGTTAGGCTGGAGAGATAAAGTAGGAGATTTTAGCTACCAGGTATCTGCCAACCTGTCTGATTACACCTCCAGAATGGGTGACTTGAAAGGAACCCAGTTCTTAGGAAGTAAAGTGATCAAGGAGGGTAGCGAGTACCGAGAATGGTATGGCTATTTGACCGATGGCCTGTTTTTAACGCAAGCCGACCTGGAGAGCTCTGCCAAACTGAATAACAGGGTAGGCCTGGGTTCTGTGAAATTCAAAGACGTCTCGGGACCGGATGGTAAGCCAGACGGGGTGATATCACCGGAATATGACAAAGTGCTGTTAGGATCTTCATCCCCGCATTACCAGTTTGGGGTTAACTTCTTAGCCGGCTACAAGCAATGGGATTTCAACGTCATGTTCCAAGGCATAGGCAAATGGAATAAAATGAGAGGTTCAAGGATATCGGAGGCTGGCTCTTCCACCATGTACGGAGATTGGTGTAAAAAGGGTAAATATTGGAGCGTGCTGAACAGCGATGAGGAAAATGCCCGCGCCATATACCCGCGCTTAGCCGATGAGGGAGGTGGCTATGGCGAAACATCCGATTACTGGCTGATGAATGGTGGTTACCTTCGTTTAAAGAACGTGACCGTCGGGTACACCTTACCACAAAGTCTCACGAAAGTATTGACCATTGAGAACTTAAGGCTTTTTGTAACCGGAACGGACCTGTTAACATTTAGCAACTACCCGAAAGAGGCGGATCCAGAAGCTTCCAGCTACGCGCAGCCTCTATTGCAGAACTTTATTTTTGGTTTATCGGTTAAATTTTAAGCAGTATGAAAAGATTATTTTATTTAATAATAATATTGGGTGTTTCCATAGGATTCTACTCTTGTGAAAGTATGGACTTAGACCCCATGAGTTCCCTCACTACCGGCAACTGGTATAAAACGGTTGACGAGATAGAGATAGGGGTGAATGAAGCGTACCGGATGGGTGAAGGGTGGCAAAGAGATTACTGGGCGGATGAAAGCTATATGTCGGAATTAACCGATGATGCCAACTGGCGCGATGATATTGACTTCTACAAAGGAGGTACCATGACCTCCGAAGAGGGATATACCGGTCGTAAATGGGATGGGTTTTATCAGTTGATTTCCCGTATGAACAATGTTTTGGCAGCCGCTGAAGCTTTGCGGGAAGGTGGTGAAACCTCTCAAAGATTGGCACAACTGATTGGTGAGATACACTTTTTCAGGGCGTATGCTTACTCGAAATTGGTTTTTTTCTGGGGCGATGTTCCCCTGATAAAACAAAACTTGACCATTACTGAGGGCATGTCATTGGGACGCACGCCTAAGAGCGAGGTGATGCAATTTGTCTACGACGAGTTTGATTTGGCGGCAAGCGTTTTACCTGCAACGTACCAAGGTACTACACGAGTCACCAAAGGAGCCGCGTTGGCACTGAAAGCGCGATTCGCGTTGTACATGGGCGACTACGCGTTAGCAGAAACGGAAGCCAAGAAGGTGATCGATTCAGGCGTCTATTCGTTGCACCCCGATTACGGTGATCTGTTCCAGCCCAACACGAAAAACACCGAGGAATCGATCTTCGAGATTCCGCGTAATTTAGAGAATCAACGGCTTTCGTGGAATTATCTCATGGGTGTGATCACGCGAAACAATGGTGGATGGAATGCTGTAAACCCCTCATTCGAGCTGTTTGCCTCGTACACTTGTACGGATGGCTTGCCTATCGATGAGTCCCCGCTATTCGATCCAAAGGAGCCGTTTAAAAATCGCGACCCGCGTTGTGCCGCCACGATCGTGGAGTTCGGGACCAGGCATTTGTATCATATTTATCAGCCACATCCCGATTCGGTTGAATGCTGGAATTTCAAAACGAACTCAATGGTGCCTAATCAAGACTGCCGTAAAGTGAAGACCTACGCCTCCTTCAATGGATTGGCTTGGAAGAAAGGGTTTTCGGAAGAATATCTTGATATGGGCTGGAGGGCACAGAATTCGCAAATCATTTCCCGGTATGCCGATGTGCTGTTGATATACGCGGAAGCACGGATAGAGCAGAATAAAATTGATCAAAGCACGCTGGACGCGATGAACACGGTACGTGCGCGTGCATACGGCGTAACCAAAAATCAAACGGATAAGTATCCCGCGATAACCGAAACGAACCAAACGAAGTTACGTGCAATTCTTCGTACCGAACGGCGGGTTGAATTCGCGTATGAACTTTACTATAGAAATGAAGACCTTATACGATGGAGGTATTGCGAGATTGTCTTTAATCGAAGCATTTACACCATGAAATGGGATGTAGATGAGATTGATAGAGATGCATGGTTCTGGCCGTCTGCACCTGCTATAGATGATGTGACAGGATTGCCCGACATATCAACCATAGCCCACAAATTAGACGCGGTAGGTCAATGTAAGTGGAATAACCGCCAGTATTTGTGGCCCATCCCATCAACAGAGGTTATAATCAATGAGAACATGACCCAAAACCCGGGTTATTGATGGTATATCAACAAACTACCCAGCCCCTCTTGGAGCTGGGTAGTTTATTTTATCACGCACCAAAGCCACCCGGTTTTGTTGCCAATTTTTTTTATGAGAAGAAGTATAGTCAAGCATCTCGCTTGTTTAGGAACATGTGTGCTGATTGGCGCATGCCAGCCAACGGGGAAAAGCTACAAGCAAACGGAGGCGTTCTTAGCCCAACTGAATAGGGAGGCTGAACGCTTGAAAAACGAGATAATCCAGTCAGCCGATGACGTGCAACCCACCGGACCCACCTATTACGTCTCCATGGAGGGAGACGATTCCTGGAGCGGACGCTCCCCGGAAACACCGATCAAAACGATCAGTAAACTCAACTCCCTGCCGCTGAAGCCGGGAGACTTTGTCCTGTTCCGAAGGGGCGACCTCTGGCGGGGTAACATCACAGCCCTGAAAGGGGTTACCTACGCCGCCTACGGGAAAGGAGAAAAGCCTAAGATTTACGGTTCACCGTGCGACGCGGCAAAAACCGGTGAATGGACGCAAACAGATGCGCCTAACGTGTACATGTACGACCTGGAACTACCATACGATGTAGGCACGCTCGTGTTTAACGATGGCGAAGGGTGCGCCTTTAAGGTGATGAAGAGGAAAGACCCCGAGTCGGGAAACACGTTACACGTTGAGACGGGTGAACCTTTTAACGATTACCGCGATTTAAAGCGGGACTTGGATTTTTATCACGATTACACCGAAGCCAAACGGGTATACCTCTGTTCCACCGAGGGGAACCCGGCGGAACGTTTCTCCTCCATAGAGGTGCTGGTAAAAGGCAATATTATTGGCGCTTACTACACCGCCGATAGCGTTATCGTTGATAACTTGTGCTTGAAATACGGGGGGTCACACGCCATTGGCTGTGGGAAGCGCAGCCACATCACGGTCACCAACTGCGAGATAGGGTGGATAGGAGGGTCCATACAATACGACGCACCCGATAGGGCTACCCCGGTACGCTTCGGAAACGGGGTAGAGATATGGGGAGGTAACCATTTCACGGTAGACCATTGCTATGTCTATCAGGTATACGACGCGGGAATAACACACCAGTACGTGTCAAGCGGCGATTCAGACCCCACCCTGATGAGCAACGTAACCTACACCAACAACCTGGTGGAAAAATGTATCTACTCCGTGGAGAGCTTCTTAGCACAACCGGTCGACACCACGTCGTACCAGATGGAAAACATACTGGTTAAGAACAACATATTCCGCCTCGCCGGCTTTGGCTGGGGTTACCAACGCCCCGATAAGGGCGGGGCCGCCCACATTAAATCGTGGGACCACTACAACAAGGCCTTTAACTTCGTTATCGAGGGGAACGTGTTCGACCGCTCGCGCAATCACCTGCTTTCAATACAAGCACAACAGAAAGAGTGGATCCCGATTTTGAGAAAGAACACGTACGTGCAATATGAAAATGGATCGTTGGGCGTTTACGGTCCCAGCAAAAGCACGTATCACCTTTACGACAAACAGGCCATAGAGAAACTAAAAAATATATGGAAAGAGAAAGGACATAAAGTGTATTTCATGCCACCCCCGGTTCCCGACCCGGACCCGTTGAAAAACTAATGAAGCGGAACACGCGACAACACCCGAAAAAACAAGAAATCATGAAGCGTACAAAGCATCTAATCGGCATGGCTTGCCTTGGTCTACTCTTAATGGCAACTGGTTGCCGCGCACCAGTCCAAGAGTATGACAACTACGCCCCCTCACCACCGATGGGATGGAATAGCTTCGACGCGTTTATCACCTCGATAAACGAGGAGCAGTACCGGGCCAACGTGGACTACATAGCCGAGCACCTGAAACCTTACGGGTATCAATACGCGGTCATCGATGCCGGATGGTATCAAAAAGCGATCTCTGACGGAAAGGTGGAATACCTTTGCGATGAACACGGGAGGCCTATCCCGCACCCACACCTCTTCCCATCGGCCGCCAACGGGGCCGGCTTCACCCCCTTGGCCGATTACGTTCATGGAAAGGGATTGAAGTTCGGGGTGCATCTCATGCGTGGCATGTCGTTACTCAACTTGAACAAGGGATACAAGGTAAAAGGAACAGATTATTTGCTGGACGACGTGGTTAATCTAAACTCCAAATGCCCATGGAGCCTGCACGGAACGGCAGGGGTTAAAGTCGATCACCCTGGCTCCCAAGCCTGGTACAACAGCCTGTTTGAACTGCTCGCCGAATGGGGGGTGGACTTCGTGAAATACGATGACGTTGCCAGCCCTCTACATTTGGAAGAGCTCATCATGATACGAAAAGCCATAGAACTTTGCGGCCGCGAGATAGTGCTCTCGCTATCGCCGGGCGATTTTACGCAAGTAAGTGACGCCCCGCACTACAGCAAGTATTCGGCCATGTGGCGTATTTCTTCTGATTTTTGGGACAAATGGAGCTCGCTATACCGCAACTTCAACTTGCTGGCCCAATGGAACGAAAACTTCCCGGAGAGAGGGTGGCCAGACGGGGATATGCTGCCGATAGGTTACCTAACCGTGCTGGATAATCCCCGCCTCACCAAGTTTACCACCCCCGAATTACACTCGCTGATGTCCCTATGGTGCTTCGCCCGCTCACCCCTGATACTGTCGTGCGATTTATCCCGCAACACGGGTGAGATGCTGTCCATACAGACGAATAGGGAACTGATCAATATAAACCAACATGGTGAGGGGAATAAAGTGATGTATCACGATGAAAACTACCACGTGTGGTACGCGAAGTACAAAAAAAAGGCCTACGTGGCCCTGTTCAACATTAGCGATGAAAGCAGAACCATCCAATACCCACTTTCCGAACTGAACTTAAAAGCGCGCAAAACATTTGACGTGTGGACCAAGGAGACAAACGAGTTGACGGGTAATCAAATTAACGTGACGATCGAACCACACGATTGCCGCGTGCTACGCTTAGAGAAAAGGTGAGCTATAACGCTAAACGAACAGAAAAGATGGCAAGAAAAGGTACAATTCTACTACTCCTACTTATGACGTGGGTGTCGTTAACCGCGCAAATCAAGCTGCCCGCACTGTTTACCGACAACATGGTATTGCAGCGAAATGCCGAAGTATCAGTTTGGGGCTGGGGCGATTACCACTACGAAACACGGGTTACGGGCAGCTGGAGTAAGGATACGGTTACCACATGGGTCTCTACAGACCTTAAATGGAGGGTTACATTGAAAACGCCCGATGCCGGGGGACCCTACAAGCTGTGCATCATGGGGAAAGACACGATTACCCTCGAAAACATCATGATCGGTGAGGTATGGCTCTGCTCAGGACAATCTAACATGGAGTTAACCGCCGAGCAGACGTTCAATAACTCGGAGCTTGAAGTCGCGAATGCTTATCATCCGAATATCCGGCTGTTCAACGTGAAAAGAACCGCCAGCCAAGCCCCCCAGGAGAATTGCTTCGGTGAATGGGAGGTCTGTTCGCCACGATCCATGCGTTCGTTCAGCGCCCTCGGGTACTTCTTCGGAAGGCACTTGCACCAACACCTGAATATCCCCGTGGGCCTCATTAACGCGAGCCTGGGTGGTACACCCGCGGAAGTTTGGGTTAGCAGAGAGGTAGTCGCTGCCGACCCTGTCTTGCAGGATGGTGCCGAAAGGTTAATCAAATATGACTGGAAACTCACGGATCCGGGCGTCGTGTACAACGCGATGATTGCCCCCCTTATGCCATTCACGATTGCCGGGACTATCTGGTTCCAAGGCGAAGGGAACGCCGAGACTCCCCAGACTTATCAAAAACTGTTTGCAACCCTAATTGAAAGCTGGAGAGAGGGATTTAATAACGATTTCCCATTCTATTACGTGCAAATCGCACCATATGCCTACGAACCGCGATACCATGCTCCATACATCCGCGAAGCCCAGGTAAAATGCCTTGACATCCCTAAAACGGGAATGGTACTATTTAGTGATTTCGTGGACGATATTAATGAAGGCCACCCGCGCAATAAACAACAAGAAGGAGAGAGACTGGGAAACTACGTCCTGGCCGATAGGTACGGAATCAAGGGAATAGCATACAAAAGTCCCCTCTACGAATCTTTTAACGTTGAAAATAACAAAATAAGGGTTACCTTTGTGAATGCTGACGAGGGTCTTGTCGTTCGGGGAGAAAAGCTAAAATACTTTGAGGTTGCCGGAGAAGATCGCGTGTTTTACCCGGCCAACGCGAAGATCGATGGAAACACTGTATTAATCTGGTCCAAGGAGGTGAAGGCACCCGTGGCGGCAAGATACGCTTTCTCAAATGACGCTATTGGTAACTTGTTTAGTCGCGAGGGCTTACCCGCGTCTCCATTCAGGACGGATAATTGGTAACCGGTAAAGAGTTCGGGGCATGAAAGGTATAAACGGATAAAAAAGTGAAAACAATAGAGAAACTCATCCCGTGGGCAATTTGGTTGGTTATAGGGATAGCTGCTTTTTTGCTGATGCAGTATAAGTTCGAGTTCCACTTTTACTACGCGGAACAGCTGCAGTTGTTTCTCTATAATAAAGCCTTTTTGTCTGATCTGTTCTTCTCTTTTGGGGGTGCAGCCGAGATAACGGGCAGGTGGCTCCTCCAATTTTTCATCCACCCTAAAATGGGGGCGTTGATAACCACGATCCTACTGCTAAGTATGGCCATACTGATGAATGCCATCGCCAAGAAAATCAACCGGAACGTATCAATTATACTCATCCCCCTGCTGACCGCCGTTCTCTTCTTCTTCCTACACCTCAACCACAATTACCACGTGGGGGGAACCGTGGCCTATATCCTTACCTTGGTTGCTTTCCTGATATACTTACCCATCAAACGGCCTGTCGTGAAAGTGGGCGTAGCCACGTTGCTTGCCTGCCTGCTCTTCTGGTGGGCGGGGCCTGTCGCTTTCCTGTTCGCCATAACGGTCACGCTATGGCAATGCCTAACGAGTAGGAAACGGGTACTGCATGCGCTCGTTCCCCTGTTCACGGTGCTTGTACTGGCCTACGCAAGCATCCGCTTATCGTGGGTGAGCGACTGGAAACAGGCGCTTCTGCCCACGTTCTACTTTCTCCACAAGTTGACACCACCGCCAATTATTTACTTCCCCTCGGTATTGCTGTGGCTGCTGGTCGTTACCTCATTCACGCTTAGGAACCTAAAGGGTTCAAAAAGACTCCACTACGCCGCTTTCATCGGTCAACTCATCATAGTCCCCCTTATCGTGTATTGGCTAATGCCCATCTACGGGCAACGCTCCTCGGCAGAGTATAAAAAAATGGATTACTACGTCAGGATGGAGAGGTGGAACGACCTGGTCGAGGAAAGCAGGAAGCCGATTACCAACTTTCTTCACGCGTACTACCTGAACATCGCGTTAATGGAGACCGAACAACTGGGGAAACAGTTCCTAAGGTTCGACCAGAAAGGTATCAGAGGGTTGGTGCCCACTCTAGACAAAGGCTTCCCTACCCTGATAGTATTAAACGAACTAAACTTTACCCTGGGAGACATAGCCGCCTCGCAACAGTTCACGTTCGAGAGCAACCTCACCATCTCTAACAACGGAAGCCCCCGCCTCTACAAACGACTGGTGCAAACCAACCTGATCAACGGGGAATACCCCGTTGCCGAAAAATATATCAAACTGCTGGAACAAACCCATGCCTACAAAAAATGGGCGAAGGAACAGCGACGCTTCTTATACAACGATAATGCAGTGGAAAATGACCCGCTCTTGGGCAAGAAAAGAAGAAGACGACCCGCGGAGAACTACCTGCAAATGGCCAATGACCCTGTCTATAAGACCAAGTGCTTGTTGAATGCCGACCCGTTGAACAGGGCAGCATTCGACTACCTGGCGTCGATATTTTTATTTGGTAAACAGGTGCCGCTCTTCATGGAATTCATTGATGAATATTGTACTACTGAAGAATCGCTGGTGAACTTACCTGAAAAATTTCAAGAGGCTATCATCGTGGGCAACGAGGGTAATCCAGACGCCTGGGCAAGGTATAAAATAGACCCAGCTGTAGTAAATAAGTACAGGGAGTACAAGCAACTGTACTTGAGCAACAAGGGAAACCCGGACGTGGTCAACATCCTGCACCGGAATTTCGGAACAACGTACTGGCTCTACTTCATGTTTAAAGAGTAAAACGATCCATAAGAAATAGGCAGCCAAAGGTTCCCATTCACTGAACAGTAACAAGTAAATAACCGCATGAACAGACTTCTACTCCATACCAAACGCACTGCTTTGCCTTCAATTACCTTACTCGTGCCACTCACGCTCGTGCTACTCTTGCTCGTGCTACTCTTGCTCGTGCCGCTCGCCTGCTCGAAACCCGTGGAAACCGTTAAGACAAGCGATACCTCCCCCAGCCTATTCCCGGACTATATCGGGGTGACCATCCCACCCAACATAGCGCCCTTGAACTTTAAAATAACCGAACCCATGGGGTACGCCCAAGCCGCCACCTTTGAGGGCAACGGCATAAAGTTTGACGTGCGCACCAGGAACGGGCAGTTCCAGATACCGGGATCGCGATGGACAGCGTTGCTAAAAGCCGCGGCAGGTAATGAATTCATGGTTACGGTACGTGTTCGGGATGAAGCTGGCTGGACAGCCTACGCCCCGTTCAAGATAAAAGTTGCCAAAGAACCGGTTGATCCGTACCTGGTGTACCGACTTATAGAACCGGGATATGAGACATGGAACGAGATGGGCATCTACCAGAGGAACCTGGAGACCTTTACCCAGTCACCGATCCTGGAAAACAAAACGGTAGAGGGGGATTGTATGAATTGTCACTCGTTCTGCATGCAAGACCCCAACCAAATGATGCTACATATACGCGGGGTAAACGGCGGGACCATGGTTGCCATAGACGGGAAAGTGGAGAAACTAAACACGAAAACCCAAGAGACCATGTCGGCCCTCGTCTATCCATCGTGGCACCCATCGGGCAGGTTCATCGCTTTTTCGGTCAACAACACGAAGCAGGACTTTCACTCCCTGGATAGAAACCGTGTTGAGGTGTACGACCTGGCTTCCGACGTCGTACTATACGACGTGGAGAATCATGAGATATTCACCACCGCCGCCCTTTTTTCAGAAGAGCGATTCGAAACGTTCCCCTCTTTTTCACCCGATGGAAAAAGCCTCTACTTCTCCACTGCCGAAGCATACGAAATGCCCGATGAATATCAAAAGGTGAAGTACAGCCTGTGCCGCATTAACTTCGACCCCGAAACCAAACAGTTTGGAACATCCGTGGACACCCTGTTTAACGCCCGGTTGGAAAACAGAAGCGCCGCGTTCCCCAGGGTCTCCCCCAACGGGAAATACCTCCTATACGCTAAAGGGGATTACGGCGGTTTCTTTATTTGGCACAAAGAGGCCGACCTCTTCATCTATAACATGGAGACGGACAAGCACTACCCGCTCACGATGGCCAATAGCAACGACGTGGAAAGCTACCACTCGTGGAGTAGCAACAGCCGATGGATAGTGTATGCCAGCCGCCGAATAGACGGTCTCTACTCGCGTCCGTTTATTGCATACATTAACGATAAAGGTGAAGCCGAAAAAGCGTTCTTGGTGCCGCAGAAAAAGGCGGAACTCTACGACCACCTCATGAAATCGTACAACGTGCCGGAATTCGTGACGGGCAAAGTGAGGGTTCCCGGGTACAAAATCTCGCACACGGCGAAAACAAAGCCCGGGATCGATGTTTCATTCAAGGAGTAACAAACACCTGACACAAGGTATAGCAAACCTGTGATAGATAATAAACATCTGAAGGCAAATGAGTGGTATAAAACCTAACACAAGTGAATAATGGCAATGAAACGAATAAATACCCTCTTATTACTCTTGCTAACCGTACCATTCCTTGTAGGAATGACCAAGGAGAACGATGAGGAGTTGACAAGAAAATTTATCGATCCGCCCGCTTCTGCAAAACCGCAGGTTTGGTGGCATTGGATGAACGGAAACGTTACCCGGGAAGGTATCACGGCCGATCTGGAGGCGATGGCAAACGTTGGCCTGGGAGGAGGTATCCTCTTTGATGCGGGACTTGGTACACGATGGGGCGTACCGGAAGGCACGTTGACATTCAACACCCCGGAGTGGTATGAAATGGTAAAGTTCGCCGCAACCGAGGCTCAACGGCTGGGATTGGAACTTGGCATAGCCAATTGCAGCGGTTGGGCTAACTCGGGCGGGCCATGGAACACACCCGAGTACGCGATGAAAAGGGTAGTCTACACAGAGACGGAGTTGAAAGGAGGTGTGCAAAATTCCATAAAACTCGACCAACCGGAAAACCCGATGGGGTTCTATCGAGATATAGCTATCCTGGCCTTCCGAAAGCCGGCAACGAAGTACTCAGTGTCAGACTGGACGTTTAAAACGTTCTCGAATCCGGGGCGTAAGTACACCCACCCCGATACAACCGAAGCGCCTGCCGATGCCATCATCCTAAAAAAGGGAATCGTGAACCTCACGGAGAAATGTAAGGAGGGAGTTCTCACGTGGGATACGCCCAAAGGGGAATGGGTGGTATTGCGGATAGGCTACGCGGCCATTAACCGCGTGAACGGCACGGGAACAAGAAATGGCATTGGTCTCGAATGCGATAAGCTTTCAAAGGAAGCGCTGCAAATACATTGGGCCAATTACGTGGGAAAGACGGTGGAGGCACTGGGACCACTCGCGGGTAGCAACGGCGTGCTTAAAACGGTACTGAACGATAGCTACGAGTCAGGAACACAGAACTGGACGCAAGGCCTGGAAAAGGTGTTCAAGGAAAGGAATGGTTACGACATTACGCCTTGGCTGCCAGCGCTCACCGGTAGAGTGGTGGACTCCGTGAAGGCAACCGAGAAGTTTTACAACGACTTCCGCCTCACGATTACCGAGATGTTCGCGGAAAATTACGCCGGCGAGATGCGGCGACTGGCACACCAGAGCGGACTACAACTGGCAATTGAACCCTATGGCGAGATCCCCTCAGACGACTTGCTCTACGGTGAACAGGCCGACATACCAACCGCCGAATTCTGGGCGAATATAAACAGCCCGCGCTGGATAAGGCAAGTCGCTTCTATAGCCCATGCCAAAGGACGACGCGTGGTAGCCGCGGAGTCCTTCACCACGAACGCGCAAGACGGCCGCTGGCAAAACACGCCCTGGAGCATGAAAGCCAAGTGCGACTGGGCCTACACCGAAGGACTGAACCGCGTGATATACCACCGCTTCGCACACCAGCCATGGGTGAAACCGGCCCGGCTGCCCGGCATGACGATGGGACCGTTTGGCGTTCACTTCGACCGAACACAAACGTGGTGGGAACAAGCGAAGCCGTGGCTCACCTACCAACAACGCTGCCAGTACATGCTCCAGGAAGGCGAGTTTGTTGCCGACGCGGCGTGGTACTGCCCTACCGGGTACCTCTACATCAATTGGGGAGCAAACCCGCACCATATGCCGGAGCCAGTGATTGACGGCTTCACGTACGACTTTATCTCCTCCACCTCACTCGCCGAAATGGAGGTGGAGGACGGCAGGCTCTTGCTTCCCTCCGGACAGAGTTACGCATTCCTGATACTTCCCGAAAAGTTCTTCGAAATTCCCGAAAGCGGAGTGAAAGAGCTCGAACGACTGCGTAAGGGCGGGGCGACGATCGTACCGTTCGAAGAGGCAGCCACGTTCATGAAAATGCAAACACCCGATTTTGCATGTGCCAACCCCATGGTCAAAATCTCCTACATCCACCGGCGCAATGAGAATGCGCACTGGTACTTCGTGGCATCGCCGGAAGAGACACCCTGCCAAGTGGTCTGCTCATTTCGCGTAACGGGCCTCAAGCCGGAACTTTGGAACGCCGAAACGGGCGAAATAAGCCCGGTAGAAACCTACGCGGTAAAAGATGGCGTCACCACGCTACCGCTGACGTTCGGCCCCCGCGGTTCCTGGTTCGTCATGTTTAAAGAAAAAGAAACCGGCTACCCGCCAAGCATCCTGACCCGTGAGGAGCTGGAGAAAGTCCACACCCCGGTGTTTAACCTCGTGAAAGCCGAATACGGGGTCTTCGATAACAGCGATACTCCACCCGCCGACGTTACACCACAACTGACCGACCGCGTGAAATACGGGGGAATGTTTTGCAACGAGGTGTCACACAACGCCTTTAGAATTAAAGACCCCGCCGAGAACCGGACAAAAGAACTGCGCGTAACATACCGCGAAGACGGGGTGCTGAAAACTACCTCGGCCAAAGAACACGACAAGATGACACTGCTAATACCGGGTATATCCCTCCTGGACCTCCCGGGCGATCAAACTGACGTTACACCGGTAACGAGCACCTGGACGGTAACATTCCCGAACGGATTTGTACCAAATCCACTGGCTGTGGGCGAACCGGAAACGGTGACGTTCAACACGCTCGTCGATTGGTCAACACACCCGAACGAAGGGGTAAAGTACTTCTCTGGAACTGCCGTGTACGTGCAAGAAAGTACACTAACGCGCCCGCCTTCCGATGGCGAACGGGTAATCCTTGACCTTGGGAACGTAAAAGACTTCGCCGACGTGACCGTGAACGGTGTAACCTGCCCAACACTATGGAAACCACCGTTCCGTATTGACATTACAGACATCGTCAACGCGACGGGCAACCCCCAACCTTCACTTCAGCTGAACGTGAAAATTACCAACCTCTGGCCGAACCGATTGATAGGGGACGACTTCAAACCGGCCGACAGCCAGTTCGAACAAGGTAATATCATGGAGCGGCGTCTGCTCGAATGGCCACAGTTCATTCAAGAGGAACAACCCAGCCCCTCCGGTCGTTATACCTTCACCACGTGGAGACATTGGACAAAAGAGGATAAACTCCTCCCCTCAGGATTGCTGGGCCCGGTGGTTATCCGCTACGTGAAGTGAATGATGTAAGCTTTACACGGTTATGATATATTAATCAATTGTAATTTTTAAATGGGAAACCGACAGGTTTCATACACCGAATCATAAAAAACAAATCGTATGGAAAAAGAGAAAAACGTAATGGGGAGACGGCAATTCTTAGGCTATTCTGCTTTAGGATTGGCCGGTTTAACCATCCTGCCGTCATGGACAATGGCCAATGGCAAGCGGATCGCACCTAGCGACAGGGTGGTGATGGGCTTCATCGGGTTAGGAAAGCAAGGACTTTCCGATTTTTGGAGTTTCTCTAGCTGCAGCGGCGTGCAGGTCGCGGCTGGCTGCGATGTGGACTCTATAAAACGAGCACGGTTCAGGAATAAAGTGGAAAGCTGGCAGAACAAACAGGGCGTGGCACCCCGATGTGACCTGTATGAATTCTACGAAGACCTGTTGGATCGTAAAGACATCGATGCCGTGGCCGTTGTTACGCCCGATCATTGGCATGCGTTGATAACCATCCACGCGTGTCAAGTAGGCAAAGACGTGTTCGTGCAAAAGCCCATGGCCTTCACTGTGAAAGAGGGCTTGGAAATGGTGAAAGCGGTGCGATCGAATGGCCGAGTTTTACAGGTGGGAAGCCAGCAACGCTCCAGCAAGGAGTTCCAGCAAGCTATCGCGATCGTGCGATCAGGAGGTATAGGACACGTGGAAACGATCTACGCGAAAGTGGGAGATCCCCCCAAGCCGCTGGACCTGCCCGAACAACCCGTTCCTCCCAATCTGAACTTCAACCAATGGATGGGGCCGCTTAACGACCCGGCCATTCACTATCATCCCGACCTTTGTCCCCCCATCTCCCTCGAGCCGGAGGAAAATGAAAAGCTGTGGGGCGCATGGCGTTGGTACCGTGAAACTGGGAATGGCTACACGGCTGATTGGGGAGCTCATATGTTCGATATCGCGCAAGCCGCGATTGGGATGGATGGCTCAGGCCCTTGTGAATTTATACCGAAAGGGTACAACGGTACGGAATACCTGACCATGAAGTACCAAAACGGGATCGTCATGACGGAACAACCTTTCCGTGAAGAGGGCGGAAATGGTATCTGTTTTAATGGAACCAAGGGATGGTTGAAGGTTACCCGCGGCTACATTGAATGTTCCAACCCGGACCTCCTGAAAAAGGAAGAGAAAAAAATAGGGGAGGGAGAATACGAGGTAAGCGCTCCCCACATGCAAAACTTTATCGACGCGGTACGTTCCCGAAAGAACCCCATCGCACCCGTTGAAGTGGGCTGCAGTACCAACACCCTATGCAGCATCGCCAACATTGCCGTTGAACTGCAACGCCCCGTGAAATGGGACCCGGCAACGCTTAGCTTTGGTGATGATACGGAAGCGGCAAACCACCGCCTGTATCACTACGAGTACAGGAGACCCTACTCGCTGACTTAGTATTTTTTCAAAAAAAAATAAAATAATCGTATGAAACCGACAGGTTCCATACACCGAATCAAAAAAGATAAAATAATCGTATGAAATTATCAAGGAGAAACTTTTTAGGAGCGTCGGCCGCAGCGGCTGCCGCAACGATTTTCGGTGCGGGTTACGCTTGTTCGAGCGGGAGCAACGCTAAACGTGGAGCTGACCGCGCAACCGGCACATTGCCTAATTCGAAGTTCAACGGGGTGCAAATCGGTTGCATCACCTACAGCTTTCGCGAGCTGGGAAATGATGTGGATGTCACGCTAAAAGCGTGCGTAGACGCGGGTATCAGCTCCATCGAGCTGATGGGTTCCGGCATAGAAAAGTACCTGGGCGCACCCGTGAACCCGGTTAGTCGCAGGGCCACGCCAGAGGAACCATTCACCGATGAAGAGAAGGAGTTGACCGAACGGTTCAAAACTGAACTGAACGAATGGAGAAGAAGGGAGGAGACGATTGAACAATACACACGTCTCCGGGAAAAGTTTAATGACGCGGGTGTGAACATCCATATATTAAAATGGTTGTCAGGAACGAGCGACGAAGAACTAGACTACTCGTTTAAAATTGCTAAAACGTTAGGAGCCATTGGCATAACCGAAGAGGTGGGTGATGAGAACGCGAAAAGACTCGGGCCTGCGGCAGAACGCAACGGTATGTACGCGATACTCCATAACCATGGGCAGTACGCGGAACCGGATTTTGATATTGACCGGCAATTGGGCTATTCACCCGCGGTGATGTTGAATTTTGACGTGGGGCATTACTTTGGCTCCACGGGCCTTAACCCGGCAGATTTCATTCGTAAATACCACGACAGAATAGCCAGCCTGCATCTGAAAGACAAAACCGGGCCGAATAATCCCGTTAGTAATCAGAACCAGGTGTGGGGACAAGGGGAAACGCCCTTGAAAGAGGTACTGCAACTTATTAGGGACCAGGGATGGCCCATCTATTGCGATATTGAACTTGAATACCCGGTAGTTCCCTGGTCGAATCCGGCGAAGGAGGTGAGAACCTGCATGGAGTATTGCCGTCAGATCTTGCTATAGAAACGTGAAAGCAACCGCGGGAATCTCGCGTGATTAATCATGAGACGTGAAAGGTTCCGTGCACTGAATTATAAAGATAAAATAATCGTATGATGAAGATCAAACAAATCGTACTCCCCCTGTTCTTTCTCGGCCTCCTTGCCGGCTGCTCCCCGGGGGATTCATCCGATAGGGGGGCGTTATTCATGGACGGGTACTACTTTGAGCAACCCGCACGCATATGGGAAGAAACCATCCCCCTGGGAAACGGGCGGATCGGTTTAATGCCCGATGGGGGGGTGGAGAAGGAGCGCATCGTGTTAAATGAAATCTCGATGTGGTCAGGCAGAAAGCAAAACACCGATAACCCGGAAGCGGCTGTCCATTTGCCCAAAATCAGACAACTCCTTTTCGAGGGCAAAAACAAAGAAGCCCAAGAGTTGATGTACCAACATTTTGTTTGCGCGGGTGAAGGGAGCGGGGACGGGAACGGCAACAACGTGCCCTTTGGGTCGTTTCAACTGTTGGCCAACCTCGACCTGACTTTCAGTTACCCGGGCAACGACGATCCGGTAACCGATTACAGGCGAGAATTGAATATGCGTGATGCCATGGCCTCGGTGTCGTTCCAGAAAGGTAACGTTACCTACTCCCGAGAGGTACATACTTCATTCTCACACGACGTGGGGCTGATTTACTTAACCGCCGACAAAGAGGGTATGATTAATGTTTCGCTGGGGATGGACAGGCCAGAGCGTTACCAGGTATCCGTGGAGGGTGACGTACTCGTTATCCAGGGGCAACTCAACGATGGGGACTACGGGAGCACCGGCATGAAATACAAAGCCAGGGTGCACGTGGAAATGCCTAAGGGAGGTAGCCTGAGTCACTCAGACACGACACTTACCGTCAATGATGCCTCGGAGGTGATCATCTACGCCTGCATGGCTACGGACTACAGGAGCGATGACATGGATGAGCGATTGGCGAACGCTTTCGAGAAGGCGAGTAAGGAGAAATACCAAGCCCTGCGCGAAAAGCACGTCTCCGAATACCGTAAATGGTACGACCGCGTAGAGGTTAGCTTCGGACAAACGGAAAACGCGGCCCTGCCAATCGACCAAAGACTCCATGCCTTTAACCAAGGGGAACCGGATCCCGACCTGATGGCGCTGTACCTCCAGTTCGGGCGATACCTGCTAATCTCGTCCACCCGACCGGGATCGCTCCCCCCAAACCTTCAAGGGATTTGGGCGAACGAGGTGCAATCGCCGTGGAACGGGGATTATCACCTGAACATAAACGTTCAAATGAATCATTGGCCGGCCGAGATAACCAACTTGTCAGAGCTTCACATGCCCCTGATCGAATGGACGAAAAGCCAGGTTAAAAGCGGGGAACGAACCGCCAAGGTGTTCTATAACGCGCGGGGATGGGTTACCCATATCATAGGGAACCTGTGGGAGTTTACAGCGCCCACTAAATTCCCCGCGTGGGGAGCTACCAATACCTGTGCCGCCTGGTTGTGCCGCCACATGTACGAGCACTACCTCTTCACCCAAGACACGGTTTACCTCAGAGAGGTATACCCCGTGATGAGGGAAGCAGCGCTCTTTTTCACCGACGTGCTGGTTGAGAACCCCTCTACCGGGTACTTGGTGACGGCTCCCACTAATTCCCCCGAAAATGCTTTCATCGATCATTCCGGTAACGTGGTGAGCGTTTGCGCGGGAACAACAATGGATAACCAGATCATACGCGAGCTCTTTTCAAATACCATCGCGGCGGCAGAACTGCTTGACCTGGACTCGGTTTTCGTTGCTGAACTCAAGGAGAAAAGAAGTCGGCTGATGCCAACCACGATTGGCCCGGACGGCCGGATCATGGAGTGGTTAGAGCCTTACAAAGAGGTGGAACCCGAACATAGGCACGTGTCACACCTGTTCGGCCTTTTCCCGGGCTCCGAGATATCATCGGAGCTAACCCCCGATTTGGCGGAGGCGGCCCGACAATCGTTGATCGTGCGTGGCGATGTAAGCACCGGATGGTCCATGGCTTGGAAGGTGAATTTTTGGGCGCGGCTTCGAGATGGCGAGCACGCGTACAAACTACTCACGGACCTGTTACGTCCTAGCGTTGACCCCGTCACGTTAAAAACAAAGGGCGGGGGCACCTACCCCAACCTTTTCTGTGCCCATCCACCGTTTCAAATTGACGGGAACTTCGGCGGGTGCGCGGGAATCGCGGAGATGTTGCTTCAAAGCCAATCGGATTGCGTGGAGATACTGCCAGCCCTCCCGGCGGCATGGCAAACCGGGTATTACAAGGGGCTGAAAGCACGTGGTGGAGGTGAGGTTTCCGCTAACTGGAAAGATGGACGCCTTCAAACTGCCTCACTCAAATGCGTGGTGAAATCAAACGAGTTCAGGATAAAACTTCCGGCAGACGGCGAAAACGTTCGCGCTAAAATTGATCGGCGAACGGTTCAACTGCCGATAGTAGATGACATGTTGACCGTGGAGCTTAAACGGGACCAAGAACTGTTTTTAGATTTTACCCGGTAATTTGAGACGAGTGATACTTATCCCTGTTTCAAGGAGGTGCGACTCCCTGCCGGGCGGAGTCGCCACTCCTTGCAACCGGGCAAACCAAAAACGATAAACTCTGATGAATAAAAAGATCCTTAAATGGGCTTTATCCTTCGTTGGTATTTACATTGGCATTACTACGCATGCATTGGCCTTACCGTGTCACGAATCAACGAACGAGAATCTGACAACAGGTTACGATGAGCGATCGCCACACCTGTTGGCATCCCCGTGTCACACGTCAACGACCGAAAACCGTGAACCATATAACCGCCAAATCGGCGAGACAACGTTGACACCCTCGTTTCACGTGTCACCAACCGGGAACGACCATAACGATGGAGCACGCGATAACCCGTTCGCGACTATTCCCGGGGCACTTAAACAGATTAAGGCCCTAAGGGCGGACGGGAAACTGCATGGGAACGTGGAACTCATCGTTCAGGAAGGTGAGTACCGAATCACCCACCCTATCATAATCACACCCAGTGTATGGGATGGCAATGATACGCTGTTTATCAAAGCGGAAAAGGGTAACAGTCCGATAATAAAAGGGAGCATCAGCTTAGGAAAGTTCCAACGGGTTTCCGAAAACCTTTGGGAAATGGACCTCTCCCACCACACCCGGTTAGGCACGCAGAATTTTCAACAACTGTTTATAAATGGACAAAGGGCCACCCGGGCACGAACCCCTGATTTTGGCACGCTGTTTAAAACGGGAAAGGTGCAGGAGATAAAGCTGGATTCCAACAACACCGTTACCGGCGGATGGGCGGTACAAAAGCTGTTCCTGGATAAGGAGCAATTTGACGCGTTAAAACCCGCGTTCCCGGAAATCCCCAACGTGATCGTATCCATCCACCACGCTTGGGACAGAACCCGCAAATTCGTTCAAAACATCTCCATGGAGGACTCTTCCGTTTTTATCATCAACCGACCCATGCCGCCATGGAACAGGCTTGACAACTCATCGCAATTTTATTTTGAAAACTCCCGGCACTTCCTTGATTCACCCGGGGAATGGTTCGTAGATGCAGGAGGGACCCTGTTTTACGTTCCACGCCCGGGGGAAGAGATCTCGCTGACCGAAGCAGAAATCCCGGTGCTGAACCAACTGTTGGTCATTAACGGGAACGAAGAGCAGCAGGTAGCAAACATTGTCTTTGAGAACATCTCGTTCCAACACACCCGTCACGTGATGCCTATACGAGGTGAAGACCCCAACCAGGCAGCCGCGTTATACACCGCCTCCATCGAGCTAAATTACACCGATAACATCGTTTTCAACCAGTGCGAGATTGCCAACGTGAGCAACTACGCCATTTGGTATAAAACGGGATGCCGCTCCGGTGAAATCTCGCGATGCCATATTCACGATCTGGGCATGGGCGGCATAAAGATCGGAAATATCACGTACCCCGCGAACGAACGAGAGGTGACGAGCCATATCTTGATCGACAATAACATCATCCGGAGCGGAGGGTTTGAAAATCCAACGGGTGTGGGTGTCATCATCTTTCATGCCAGTGATAACACGGTTTCACATAACGATATCGCCGATTTTCGTTACACGGGTATTTCTGTAGGCTGGGTATGGGGCTACACCCCCAGCGTGGCAAAAAGGAATAAGATCATTTACAACCATATTCACCACTTGGGTTGGGGAGAACTAAGTGATATGGGCGGCGTTTACACCTTGGGCCTATCGGAGGGTACCGTCGTGAACAACAACGTGATACACGATATATACTCGTATGGTTACGGCGGCTGGGGATTGTACACGGACGAAGGCTCTACCGGAATCGTGATGGAGAACAACCTGGTGTACAACTGCAAAAGCTCGGGATTCCACCAGCATTACGGGAAAGAGAACATCATCCGAAACAACATCTTCGCGTTCAACATGATTTCACAGTTACAGGCAACACGGGTTGAACCGCATCGCTCGTTATCGTTCACCAACAACATTATTTACTTCGATTCCGGGTTCTTACTTGGCAAGAGCAGCGGGGGCAATTGGCACGCGATCAACCTAACCACCGACAACAATTGTTATTGGGACACCCGTACTGAAAACATCCTGTTCAGAGACATCTCTTTCAATGATTGGCAGGCACAAGGTAAAGACATACACTCCGTTATCGCTGATCCCGGGTTCGTGAATCCCAAGCAATTTGACTTCAACTTCAAAAACCGACGTGTCATCCGGAAGATTGGGTTTAAACCGTTTGACTACAAAAAGGCGGGCGTGTACGGCGAAGAGTCATGGGTGGAAAAAGCCAAGCTCCCAGCCCAAGTGATGAACGCGTACAACGAAACGATCACTAAGAAAATGAAAGAGCTCGACTGATAAACCGTGAATAGCTAACACGCCAATAGAGATCACGACCATCCAGTACATGATCAACGAGTAGGTAACCAACTTGGAGGTTTCCCCGGTTTTTACACTTGTAAAAAGACCTTAAACACTTGTAAAGAACCGTTTTTTCATCTATTTTTGTCTGGATAACCGTGCGGATGTTGCTAAGCTCTTTGCCTAAAAAACAAAGTCAACAAATCACGCGCAAGCAAGGCCCTATACAACAAACTCGTTTAAAAAAATATCAACTTTCAAAGCAGATAATTACATAGGAAACGGTATATACACTATCTCGGACATATCCAAGATACTGAGGCTACCATACCAAAAGGCATACAGGTGGGTCAATGCATATTGGGACGGTATTCTAGTATCAGGAATGAATGATCGGTATATTTCAGAAATTGAATCCATTCGGACGGTCAACTTTTACACGTTGATCGAATTCTATGTCTTGTATTTACTGGGGGAGACAGGGGTACAAACACAAAAAGTGATAAAGGCGCACATGGAGTTGTCGAAAATGCTTGATGCGAAATACCCGTTTGCACAAAAAGAAATCCTGATGAACATCAATACGGATGGACGTAAAGTTTACTTTAACTTTCACAGCTCATTCCTACCCTTAGACGGCACCAAGCAGCTTAACCTGGGTTTTATCAACCAATTCTTTAAAAACCTGGAGTTCGACCAAGCCCTACTCGCTTCAAAATTTTGGCCAATGGGCAAAAAAAACAGCATCGTCCTCGACCCAAAACGACAATTAGGCCAACCCGTGATCAATGAAACCAACATCCAACCCCAGGTTTTATTCACGCTATTTAAAGGCGGCGAATCTATCCCGTTCATTGCCTATTTATATGACCTAGATGAGAAATCGGTTAAAGGCGCTATCGATTTTTGTAACTCCGCGGCATGATTATCACTCAAGACTACAATATACAACGGAAGAAGATACAGAGAACGTTGGTTGAAAAGTATGGCCTTGGTATGTTTTATATCCGCCCCCCATCAAAAAAGGGATTTCAATACTGGGAGCTGGTGAAATTAATCGTTAAACATTGGGAGCAAATTGTTCAAATTACCCTGAATGAGGACAGGCCTTTTTCATATAAAATAACCGCTAGGGGAGGGAGACCTGAAAAAATATAAAACCGGTTTAATGAAAGAGAAGATAAAATCAATCATATAAAAACCAACAAATTTATGAGAATCGCTACATCCATTGTCCGAATGATGCTCTGTGCAGCGCTCGCATTGCCCCTGCTGACGATCGTTTCATGCAAAGGTAAGCAACCCCAAAAAGAGTGCATCACCTTCCAAGAGATGAAAGACCCTACGAACGACACGCTCTCCGACTGGTCACACGTGGCAAAAGGGTTGCACGCCTCGTTTATCTCTATCGACGAGAAACTACCCAAGTCGGTGGCGCCCGAAATCACCCCCGTTAAGCAAACAACCGTCACCGGGTGGAAAGGGGAGCGGGTCGCCGCACAACTCCTCCTATGGAGTGCGGAAGAGACCCAGCAGGTGGAGGTTGAAATCGGGGAGTTCAAGGGAGATGGCAACGTGCTACCCGCCTCCATCGTGCAAGCCCGGTTCGTCCGCTACGTGATGACCGATGAATTCGCCGGCGGTTGCGGATACCGCAAACCGGAGGACTTCGCCGCATCGCTGGCACCCGATATGCTTGACACGCTGGAGTGCTTCAACCTGGAGGCGAAAGCGGTGAGGCCCCTGTGGCTCACCATACATATCCCGACCGATGCGAACGCGGGTAACTATAAAGGGAAAATCACCCTCCACGCGAAAAAACAACGGTCGCAAAGCTTTGATATCGAGCTGAACGTGGTTGACCGGGTACTCCCCGAACCATCGGAGTGGCTCTATCACCTTGACCTGTGGCAGCACCCCACGGCCGTGGCACGGGTACATGACCTGGAACTGTGGAGCGATGCGCATTTCGAGAAGATGCGCCCGCTAATGAAAATGTTGGCCGACGGGGGACAAAAAGTGATTACCGCCACGCTCAACAAGGACCCGTGGAACCATCAATGCTACGATGCGTACGCCGATATGATTACCTGGACGAAGAATGAGGACGGGAGCTGGACGTTCGACTACACCGTGTTCGACCGCTGGGTAGAGTTCATGATAGACCTGGGAATCAACAAGATGATTAACTGCTACTCACTCCTCACCTGGAACAACCAGATGCACTACAACGACATGCAGAAGAAAGAGCTGGTGACGGTAGAACTCAAGGCGCAGTCCAAAGAGTACGAAGCGCTATGGGGCGTGTTCCTCCCCGATTTCACCAGACACCTCCGTGAAAAAAGGTGGCTGGAGATAACCAACATCGCGATGGACGAGCGGGGACCGGCCGATATGGCCGCAGCCTTGAAGGTGCTGAAACGATACGCCCCCGAACTGGGCGTCTCCCTCGCGGACAACCACAAGAGCTACCAGCAGTACCCGTGGATCAAGGATATTTGCGTGGGCGCGGGTGCATGGCCTACCCAGGAAGAGATCGCGACAAGAAGGGAAAAGGGACTCACCACCACCTACTACGTCTGTTGCGCCGATGAATTCCCCAACATGTTTACCTTCTCCCCTCCGGCCGAATCGGTATACGCGGCTTGGCACTCGGTGGCCCTCAACCTGGACGGGTTCTTGCGCTGGGCATACAACTCGTGGGTAGAAAACCCGCTGACTGACTCGCGCTTCCGTACTTGGCCCGCGGGAGACACCTACATCGTCTACCCCGATGCCCGCAGTTCCATCCGGTTTGAACGGCTGGTGGAGGGGATCCAGGACGCGGAAAAGATACGGGTGCTGCGGAAAGCATACAGCGAAGAAAACAGTCCCGAGTCACTGGAGAAATTGACGAAGCTGGAGGAGGCCATCAAATTTTTCGAAACCCGGGAGCCTTCCGACGACTGGCCAGAGAGACTCAATGAGGCTAAGCAACTACTAAACTCATAAACCGAACACCTGTTGAATTCATAAACACAGCGGATCATGAACTACAACAACCATCATGGCCGGGGGATGGACGATCAGGTGGACATCGATATATCCTGGGGTATACCGCCAACTGGCAGACCTACGCGAAACACAACGCGAAACAAAAGTTAGACAGAACAAAAAGTGAGTAATAGAATGAATCATCTCAAGAAAATAGCGCCGGTCGCGTTAGCTCCCCTGATGGGCCTATCCCCGCAAAACGGTGCCGTCGCTGGTGAACGTCCCAACATCATCCTTTTCATGGTCGATGACATGGGGTGGCAGGACACTTCGTACCCCTTTTGGAAGGAGAAAACGCCCCTTAACGAGCGATACCATACACCCAACATGGAGCGGTTGGCGGCACAGGGAATGGCCTTTACGCAATCGTACGCGTGCAGCGTTAGCTCGCCTACCCGCGTAAGCCTGATGACGGGCATGAACGCCGCCAGGCACCGGGTGACCAACTGGACACTTCATAAAAACAGGAGTAGCGACAAGGAAAGTACTACCCTTACCTTCCCCCAGTGGAATTTGAACGGTATTAGCCAGGCACCGGGCATACCGCTCACGTACGAAGTTACAGCGCTGCCTCAACTGCTGAAAAATAGCGGTTACCATACCATTCATTGCGGCAAATCGCATTTGGGGGCAATAGATACACCGGGTGAGAACCCGCACCACTTCGGTTTCGAGGTCAACATAGCGGGTCATGCCGGGGGGGGCGTTGCCAGTTATCACGGTGAAAATAATTACGGGAATCGAACAGACGGCAGTGAGTCGCCACCGCAAGCGGTCCCGGGACTGGAGAAGTATTGGGGAAGCGACACGTTCGTCACGGAGGCGCTGACCCTTGAGGCATTGAGCGCGCTCGATAAGGCTAAAAAACTGGAGCAACCCTTCTTCCTCTATATGGCTCACTACGCGATTCATATACCCATTGACAGGGACGCCCGGTTCTACCAAAAATACCGGGATGCCGGGCTATCTGAGAAAGAGGCTGCTTACGCGGCACTCATCGAAGGGATGGATAAAAGCCTGGGGGATATTATGAAGTGGTTGGAAGAGAACGGACTGGAAAAGAATACGGCAATTATCTTCATGTCAGACAACGGTGGGTATTCAACCTCCACACGGTGGCGCGATGCGCCGTTGCATACCCAGAACGCACCGCTGAATAGTGGTAAGGGATCGGCTTACGAAGGGGGCATGCGCGTGCCGATGATCGTGAAATGGCCAGGCATAACGACACCGGGCAGCCGCTGCGACGAGTACGTGATCATCGAGGACTTTTTCCCTACCATCCTCGATATCGCGCAAGTAGAAGAGCGAAAAACCAAGCAGCCAATCGATGGAATTAGCTTTATCCCTAAGCTTAAGGGTGAAGAAACCAATTACAAGGAACGAGCCCTGGTATGGCACTACCCGAATCGATGGGGGAACGAGGGCCCCGGTATCGGTACCACGAGCACCATTCGGAAAGGCGACTGGAAACTGATATATTACTATGAAACCGGTATGAAGGAGCTATTTAATATCAACGACGATATCGGCGAGACCTTGAACCGTGCCAAGGATGAGCCTCAACGGGTACAACAGCTGGCCTCCGAACTGGGGGCATACCTCCGAAGCGTGAATGCGCTACGCCCCTCCTTTAAGAGCAGTGGGGATTTAAGTCAGGTTACCAAACGGGACACGAAGCACCCTTCAGGTGATGAAAAGGATCATGCGGACGGTGTCAACGACATATGCCCCTGGCCGGACGAGTAATCAGGGCGAGAACTGATGATGAAAGAGAGTTCCATCTAGTGAGTGAAATATAAATGTGAAAAATATAAATAATCGTATGAAAATGAAGAGACAAACAATTTCAACATCGGCGAAACTTCTGGGGGTTGGCTCCGTGGCACTACTTGCCGGGTGCCAGGGCGAGAAGCAAGTACCCCAACTACCAAACGTGGTGCTGATTTACATGGACGACCTGGGCTACGGCGATATGAGTGCCTACGGGGCCACGGAAATTGAGACGCCTAACATGGATAGACTGGCCCACGGCGGGATACGCTTCACCAACGGGTACTCCTCCTCCGCCACCAGCACCCCCAGCAGATATGCACTGCTGACGGGTGAGTACCCGTGGCGCGAGAAAAACGCGCAAATCTTACCCGGCGAAGCTCCACTGATTATCGATACCGCCCGGATGACGCTCCCCAAAATGCTGCAAGAAAAAGGATACCACACGGGTATCGTGGGCAAATGGCACCTGGGACTGGGCAGTGGAACGGTCGACTGGAACCAGCGGGTAGCACCGGGGCCCAACGAGCTGGGGTTCGACTACTCCTTCATCATGGCAGCCACGCAAGACCGGGTACCCACGGTGTACCTAGAGAACGGGCAGGTCGTTGGACTTGAGGCTGACGACCCGCTCTTTGTGAACTACCAGGAGAATTTCGAAGGGGAACCCACAGGACTCGATAACCCGGAACTATGTACCACCATGATGTGGTTCAACGGCCATAACAATTCCATCCATAACGGGATACCGAGGATTGGTTTCCAGAAGGGGGGCAAATCGGCTATGTGGGTCGACGAGGATATGGCAGACGACTTCCTGGTGAAAGCGCAAGACTATATCCGAAATCACAAGGAGAAACCTTTCTTTCTCTACTACGCGATGCAACAACCGCACGTGCCCCGAACACCACACCCGCGTTTCGTGGGAACATCGGGCATGGGACCGCGTGGCGACGTGATCGTGGAGGCGGACTGGTGCGTGGGCGAACTGTTGAAAACGCTCGAGGAGGAGAACCTGCTGGCGAACACGCTGATTATCTTTAGCAGCGACAATGGGGCAGTTGTGAACGATGGCTATTACGATGACTCGGAGGAGAAACTGGGTGACCACCTACCGTCCGGGCCGTTCCGGGGAGGGAAATACAGCCTCTTCGAAGGGGGTACACGGGTGCCGTTCGTCGTCTACTGGGAGGGAACGGTAGAACCCGCGATTTCCGATGCGGTAGTAATGCAAATGGACCTCTTCTCATCGCTAGCCAAACTGGTGGGAAGCGACCAAAGGGGACCCGATAGCGAAGAACTGCTCGATGCGTTCCTGGGTCGCAGCGAGCAGGGACGTTCGGAGTTAATTATGGAGGCAACAACCAAAACGGCTTACCGACAGGGTGATTGGGTGTTTATCCCACCCTATAAAGGTCCCGCTGTCAACAAGATGGTCAACATCGAGCTGGGTAACTCCAGTGAGCCCCAACTCTATAACCTGGCAGACGACCTCGGCCAACAGGTTAACCTGGCCGATTCGGAGCCGGAGAAATTGCAGGAGATGACGGAAGCGTATGAACGCATACGGAATCCCCAGCGTTAACGAACGGGATTTTCGGGAACATGGAAACCGGGAATGCAGACACCGGGAACATGGACACCGGGAACCAGTCATTTTTATTTTAACAACCAATAATGAATCACTATAAATCACTTCACTATGAGAACAGCATTAATATTCTTATGCATCGGGCTCTTCACCATCCAGGGGTTGTTCGCCCAGGTGCCAGACAACAAGGAGATGGCCATATGGAACGAAACGGAGGCCGAGAAAACAGAACGGATGAAATGGTGGACCGAAGACCGGTTCGGCATGTTCATCCACTGGGGACTCTACGCGCAATTAGCGCGACACGAGTGGATCAAGAAAAACGAACGTATTTCAGACGAGGCATATCAAAAGTACTTCGAGCTGTTTGACCCAGACCTGTTCAACCCCGTCGAATGGGCTGCCAAGGCGAAGGCCGCGGGGATGAAATATGCCGTTATCACCAGCAAACACCACGAGGGGTTCTGCCTGTTCGACTCGAAGTACACCGATTACAAGGCTACCAACACACCGTACGGTAAGGATATTATCAAGGAGTGGGTGGACGCCTTCCGGGCAGAAGGGCTGAAGGTGGGGTTCTATTACTCACTCATCGATTGGCACCACCCGCACTACACCATCGACCGCGTACACCCGCGAAGCGCATCCACAGCGGAGGAATATGCCCGACTGAACGAAGGGAAGGATATGGATATCTACCGCCAGTACCTGAAGGACCAGGTGCGGGAACTGCTCACCAACTACGGGAAAATCGACCTGTTGTGGCTCGACTTCTCATTCCCGGGAGAGTTTGGAAAGGGACGGGACGACTGGGACGCGGTGGAGCTGGTGAAGATGGTTCGTCAACTGCAACCGGAGATACTCGTGAACGACCGGGCCGACCTCAAGGAGTACTGGGGCGGGTGGGATTTCACCACGCCGGAACAGTTCAAGGTGCAGAGCTGGCCCGAGATCAACGGGAAGAAGATCCCTTGGGAAACGTGCCAAACGTTCTCCGGATCGTGGGGCTACCACCGCGACGAGCAGACCTGGAAGAACAATCGGCAGCTTCTGGGGCTACTAATCGAGTCGGTGAGCAAGGGCGGGAACCTGTTGCTGAACGTGGGACCCACCGCGAGGGGAACATTCGATTCACGGGCCGACAAGGCGCTGGCCGAAATGGGCGAGTGGATGAAGCTGCATGGTCGCTCGATCTACGGCTGCACGCAAGCACCCGAGGATTTTAAAGCGCCCGAGCACTCCATCCTCACCTACAACCCCACGACCAACCGTCTGTACATTCACCTTCTGGACTACCCGATCACCAATTTCCGGTTGCCGGGATACAAGGGAAAGGTGAAGTACGCGCAGTTCCTACACGACGCGTCGGAGATCCAAATCACGGCTCCATATGGCCACCACATGCAGGGGAGTATCTCCACGGAGGCGGACTTGAACCTGCGGCTACCGGTGATCAAGCCGGACGTGGAAATACCGGTGATTGAACTGTTCCTGGAGTGATTACCACAGCGATTAATTCCAAGTCGTACTGCAAGGGATGACACCACACTAAGTAGCTTGTCAAAGGGAACAATACTCACCGGTGTTAAAAATAAAATTTCTCATGACTATATTTGCTCCCACAATTATTATGATTACTTTTGCTATGATGGTATATTGTCACCTTGCCTGTGTAAGAACGGAACAATATGAGTAACAAGATTTCACGCGCCGAATTTATCCGCACTTCATTGTTGGGAGCGGCTGGACTGGTCGCTGGCTCGCAAATAAAGTTAAGTGCCACACCAGATGTCAAACCTGGCGCTGACGTTTTCCATCCCAAGTGGAAGAGCGTTTACAAGCCCGACTTTCAACCAAGGCTGAGCGAAACGACCAGGGAGCTCGCGAGAAGAGGACTTTCAGGGGAGTGGGGTAGGCAAGGGAAAGCAGACGACTGGGACTTTTCGGAATGCTTTAAAGGGAACCCGGGACCGCAAGTCCAATACGGTCTCGCGGCCATAAGCGTCGCGAAGAACGCTCCGCTGCGCGTACTCCCCGAAGAGTGGCTGACCGGTGCTGCAACCCTGGCGATTTCCATGAACGCCCAAGTACCATGCCTGAAAACACATAGCGTAACCCATACCACTTTCGGTTTCGAACGGGCTATACATCTCGGCTATAGTGGGTTGAAGCGAGAGATTCTCGAACGCAAAGAGCGTGGCGGGCTGGATGATGAAGGCCTTGACGTGCTTGACGGCATGCTGCTCTGCATAGATGCCGCGGGAATCTGGAACCAGCGCCACATAGACGAGCTGCAAAAGATGCTCTCGAGTGCCACGGGCGAGCAGGCGAAAAACATCCGCACGAGAATCGCGCTGCTCAAAAATGTCCCTGAAAACAAACCGGAGAATTTCCGCGAGGCAATCCAGTGCCTCTGGTCAATGTGGGAGTTCTCCCGGCTAATGGGCGACTGGTCCGGCATCGGACGCATTGACAAGATGCTTGGGACCTACTTGCAACAAGACCTCGAGAAAGGAGCGATCAGCCTCGATGAAGCACGTGAGTACATTGCCCATTTCTGGATCAAGGGAACGGGCTGGATCACAACCCTTGGGAAAGGCACCGGTGACGCGCAGTTCTACCAGAACATCATTCTTTCGGGTATCGACAAGGATGGGAATGACGTGACCAATGAAGTGACCTACCTTGTCCTAGATGTGGTGGAAGAACTGCATATAAGCGACTTCCCGATAGCCGTACGGGTCAATTCTAGGACCCCGGATAAGCTCCTACGTAGAATCGCGGAGGTACAACGCCACGGGGGCGGGATAATCTCGCTGTACAACGAAGAGGTGGTTATAAAGGCCATGACGGAGTTTGGCTACCCGCTTGAAGAGGCACGTGAGTTCGCAAACGACGGCTGTTGGGAGACCATCATACCCGGTAAGACCAACTTCATCTACTTTCCAAGGGACATGGTAGCCGTGATGCAGCAAACCCTGCAAACGGGAAATGATGCGGAAGAGGTAACAGACTACGGTGATTTTGACACGCTATATAACGCTTTCCTCGCCAATTTACGAACGGACGTCAATCAAGTACACGGTTGGATTGACACGACCAATAAGAATCCGAAGCAAGGCTGTGCCATAGCGTCCCTTTTCGTTGAGGGATGCGTTGAAAACGCGAGAAGCTACGAAAATCACGGGCCAAAATACGCGGTCCGCGGCATCCATTACGGGGGAATAGCTGACGTTGCTAACAGCATGCTCGTGCTGAAAAAGCTCGTCTACGAGGAACAATACCTAACGCTCCCGGAATTCGTGAACATCCTCCGGAAAAATTGGGAGGGACACGAAGCGCTCAGACAACTTATCAGAAACCGGTTCGAGTTCTTTGGAAACGACAATGATGAGGCTGATGCGATGACCTCGAGGATTTTCAACGACTACGCGTCTATCGTGAGCGAAATCAAAGAGCGGGAAGGAGTATTGCGTCATGGCGCTCTCAGCACCTTCGGCAGAGAAATAGATTGGAAAGATCGTCGTGCAGCCACACCTCAAGGAAGCCGTAGCGGGGACATCCTGGCTACCAACTGCTCCCCTACCCCCGGTTCTGACAAGAAAGGACCAACCAGTGCAATTAATTCATACTGCAAGCTCGACTTTACCCGGATGCCCAATGGGGGAACCCTCGAGCTAAAGATACTTCCTCAATCCGTTGAGGGTGAAAACGGGATCAATGCCTTGATGTCTCTAACCAAAACTTTCAGAAAACGTGGTGGCTTCTACATGCACGTCGACGTGGTTGACAGTTCCTTGCTCATTGATGCGCAAATGCACCCCGAGAAATACCCCAACCTCCCGGTCAGGGTCGCTGGATGGTCCGCGAGATTCAACACGCTCGAAAAGGACTGGCAGGACATGATTATCCAACGCACCCAACAGATTGTTTAAAGAGCATTATTTCATGTTCATTGGGTTCCCTGAAGGCAACTTCCGGGAGCCCGAGTTTTTTCCGCTTTACATTGCCAAGGAGATGGTAAGGAATCACTTCCCTTTTTAACACCGGGTATCTGGACAGAAATTTAACAGTAGCAGATAAGACATCCTCGCGAAGATGAATTTGGGGGATGAAAAGAAGCCTTAGTCTTATCCTCGCACCTGATTGGGCCACGTAGGAGAGATTGTCAAGCATCTTGTTGAGGCTACCCCCGGTGTAGCACCTATACAGTTCGGGTTCCATAATCTCCTGACTTCGTCACTCTAAAAAACGCATTTTTATAATTGCCTAATAAACAAGAATATATATCTTTGCGTACCCTAGTTTTGGGGTACGCAAGATGTTTTTAAAGATGTTTGTTAAAAGAAAGAAGA
>JAPXNA010000019.1:0-72060 GCA_033808735.1 Fermentimonas sp. | reverse complement strand
CGATATTTGAACATAACTGCAAGGATTTTGATACAAATTTAAATAAAACCTTGCATTTTAGCAAGAAAAAATAGACATATTTTACTGGCTATCAAGGTGATGCGACTTATTCAGCAGACCCTAATTAGAGATTTTAAGAAATTAACAAGATATAGCCAATTAAATCATTGCGAGATAGTTAGTTTTATTTGTGTCTTTGGGTATTACCCCGTATTTGTAGTTAAACGCTCAAAACAGGGATAAACAACCACTAAGAATGTGACAAAAGTATAAATTTTTTTTCAATTACAACCCATGTTTGGAGTTGTTTCACGGGATGTAATATTTTTGAAAGTTACCGGGGAAGTTTTCACTCTGGCGAACTGGCTAAGCTGCATCAACTATTTCTATTCTTTGATTTCCTCCTTTCGGGGTTGTAACTTTTCATGAATGGTTTTCGCATCTTTGTTAAACGATGTTACATTTAATATATGAATCTACGCTCCGCTTCATTGCCCGCCATTCTTTGTGATATCGATAATAATGAATAATTTTGCAACAAACAAGAATATAAGTTACACATTTTTTGGGATACTACCGAAATCTTTTTAACATCTCACTTGGATTTACTCCTCTTTGAATATCATTATATTTCACCCAGAAATATGCGAAAATGAAATCATTCTTATGCTCTTCAATATAGCTGTCGCGTTTTTCCCAAACATATAGGGCTTCTTTTATCAGCTTTTTAGCTTCTTCCTTATTTTCCGCATTTTCTATTTCAATAAGCGCTCTTTTTAATGGGAAAAGAGTTATTCCCAAATTCTCCAAACTTTTTTCAAGTTCATCAGTGGCCTTTAAAGCGTCAAGATTTAATTTAGTGAAATAAAGTCCTTTCTTGAAAAAATTAATCCGTTCAAGGACAAATTCATTGTCAGCAGATTTAATCGCGTTCTCTAAATCATCAGAACAGGCTTTTATAAGTTGAGGAGATAAATAATTAAAAAGTTGGGTGTTATTTCTGTAGTGAGAACTTATGTCATCTCCTTCACGCGTTGCTTCAGCCCATGCTTCAGAAAGTCGCTGATGAAAATTTCTCATATCATCTGCTGATTTCCCAAAAGCTTTCTGATAAAAATCATTTAGTATTTCTTCTGTATCAAGTGAAGCATCCCACAACAGTTTACTTGCCACATAATAATTTAAGCCGTTAATGGCAAACTCATCGCCTGATTGAGTTTGGTATAAACGAACCCCTTGCTCATGTAGTTTTTTAATGGACTCTGAAAGAAATGGTACTATAAGCCTGTACATTCCAGGCCATGAGCCGTTAATATAGTATTCATAGATACCCATTTCATCTGCTAACGATGACCATGATTCAACTATTTCCTGGTGTTTTTGTTTTATTTCCGGATTCGAATGTTTATATGCACTCCATAAACAGTATTGTGGAATAAGGTAAGGATGTATTTCTACTTCAACAGGAGTATCCGAGTAGCGGGAATATGCAAGGCAAATAATATGTTTTCCCGGATGTGTTTTTTGCAAATCCTCTGTAACCTGATTGTAAAATGTGAAAATCCTGTCTGTTATTACCGTGTTCTTAGAATTTATTTCTCTTGCTTCCTGAGCAGCTATATCTGGCTGTGTATTTAGTTTACCAATATCCAATGCTCGGCACGATTCGCATTCGCAAAAACCAGGCCCGCCGTCATTCATTGACATATTTAAGCCATCGTAATCAGGATGTTTATCAAAAAAATTCCGTGCAAATTCTACGGCAATTTTTAAAACTTCCGGATTGGTTGTACATATCTGAGCACCGTGTTTATAATCGTAATTATCATCCGGTGGAGTACGTTTCCCATCTACCAGCGCATAATACTCCGGATGTGTTTTGGCATATTTTTCCGGTGGGAAAATCTCCGATAAAATATGGCCTCCATATATTTTTATTCCTCCCCACTTGTTTCGCTTCTCCCACAATTTTACCTCATCCTGATGCTTTTTTGTTATACCCATTAATCTTGCCCTATCATGCATTTCAGTCGGTCCCTCGGTAGCTCCCCATAAAGCCCCGCCCGGACCACGATCACGCCAGATGAAATCGGGCTTTTCATAATCATTAATATGGCCAACGGAAATAGTTTGACGTTTGGGAACTACTTCTCCTGTTTCCCCGGGCCAGAACCATCGCGTGTTCAAATATTTTTCTAAAAAAGCATATACGGCAAATTCAGTTCCATCATCATTTTTTCCTGAAAGCATTAAACTTTCTCGAGAAACCTTAATTTTGAAACTTCCATCATCCATTTCTTTAAGGTTCAATAAGCGCTGAGCATCTTGTGTCTGTCCAATTTGAATCAAGTTCCCCTTTAAACTTCCAGTTTCAGAAATTATAGGCAAATCACAATTTGACATCTTCTTCAATATCCGTTGCAAATCTTTGGCTACAGCTTCTTCCCTTTCAGTGGCTTTTTGGGGAATAACAATTATTGAATTGGCTTTACCCTTATCAATTAATACCAATTGTCTTGTAAAGCAACCGGTAATACAAATTAAAAGAGTTAATGCAATTGAAGAAAATATTATGACCCAGGAAAACTTTTTAAACATTGTCAAATTCGTTTTGTCGTATTATTTTTTTAAATTGTTTTTTTTCTACTATAAAAGGCATCTAAAGGCTTAACTGTTACATATCACAACATCGTTGACATTTATCACCTAACGTTTAATTTAGATTTGATCACTTAAAGAATGAGGGACTTCACTTGTGCCCCAATTATAATTCGGGACCGAATCCATTTCAAATTCTAATATACCACCATTGACTATATCAGAATGGTTTAACCAAGCCTTATTTAATGGGCTCCCGTTTAACATGGCACTTTTTATATAGAAATTATCTTCGGACACATTATTCGCTTTTATCACAAAATTATTCCCATTTTCCAACGAAATATTAATTTCAGGAAAAATCGGGGAACCAATAAAATAAAGCTGTTCTCCAGGAATTGCTGGAAACAAACCAATCGCACTTTGTACGAACCATGAAGAATTTTGTCCTATGTCATCATCCATGGTTGGTAGGAACCCTTTGGGTTGTGGCAAAAATGACCTTCTAATAACAGGTTCCTCATAGAAACCATGATTGTGGAAGAGATGAACAGCTTCTTTTGTTGTATATTTTCTTACCCATTTTTGCGTGAGCCAAGGCTTTCCCAAAAAATTAAAGAGATAAGGAAGTTGTATGTCTGGCTGATTAGTTATCATGAACAAATTTTGTTCGAAAAAATATTCTAAGTCATCAACTAGTAAATCCTTACTACCTCTCAAGTTTATTAATCCCTGAACATCAAAAGGAATATTCCAGCGATAATGCCACAAGTTACCTTCATAGGCATGTTTACCAAAAGCAAGTACGTTCTCTTTCTCTACATTTTGTCCATTGAATGTAAAAAATCCTCTTTCCTTTCCTTCATGGTCTTTTTGCCTAGGATTCCAATGTTTTTGGTAATTTAATGCTAAATATTTGTATTTTTCAACTTCTTCTTGATTTCCAATAATTTGTGCCATTCTCATCACAATCCAGGCATGATAAGATTTTTCAAGGCAAAAAGCGAATGTATGCTCAGGATATTCTTTATAATCCTGTTTAAAACCTTCAAAAGCAATATTAAGATCGTCACTTGTCAATTCTATTAATCCTTTTTCAATGGCTTCGAGTATGTATATACCTGCAAATTCTTGTCGGCAGCTAGGTGCTGGCCAATAACCCTCGGCAAGAAAAGAATAACCTGTTCCGACTATATTTGGTCGATGGCGGTAATATTCCAAAATTGAGATAGCCACGTTGCGCATTACTTCTGGTTCAGTAATGGCAATTAACCCAAATTTATTACGATAATTACCCCAGATATCCCAACCACAATAATAGGTGAATTTGGCTCCAAGATCAATTGTTTGTTTCAAAGTGTCTTCTTTCAATGCAGGACGATACGCTCCCGAAGAAGCATTGGCAACAGTAGGTGAAGTGTAACTACGATACAAGAGGGTGTAAAATAATTTTTTAAGATCATCACGATCAGTTTTTATATCAATCTTCCTTAATTTGTTTTCCCAGCTTTTACTAGCCTCATTTTTTATGGTTTCAAAATCCCAACCGGGACATTCAGTATTGATTTCCCTTTCCGCTTGACTAATACTAACTGGAGATACACCTACCTTAACTTGTACCTCGTTACCCTTGAGATTTTTAAAATCCAGCCAAACACCAATATCTTTCCCTTTTCGAAACAAAACCTGTTCGTCTGAGCTTTCGCTATCCCATGTGATTGATTTTTCAAACGGTTTGTTAAAAATCATTGAAAAATACAACTTATAATGTTGGTTCAGATGTATATAATACGGACGAGCACCACAAGGATTATAAGAAGATATAACACCAGTTATTTTTTCATTTGAAACCACGTTTAATTCAGCATCGATCATTCCACCATGAGAATGAGACAGGTCAAGCAAAATAAAACAACTGTCTGCATTTGGGAATGTATATCTATGGAAACCAACCCTGGGTGTTACCGTTAATTCTGAATATATTCCAGATCGATACTTTACTCCATAAAAACCAGGTACCGCGATTTCTGAATCCTTAATATACTCTTGTTTGTATTTATCTTTCTCATGAACAAAGAAACCGATCCCGGGTTGAAGAAGTATGTTTCCACCAGCACCTTCACACCCAGGGCCATCTGTACGTACATGGGAAAACCCGTATATATATTTTTCTTGGTATTGATATCCGGAATGCCCCGTCCCCGTGGTTTCAGGACTTAGTTTAACTAACCCGAAAGGGGTTGTTGCTCCTGGATAAAGTTGACCATGATCACCCTCGGTTGCAATAAATGGATCAACCCAATTGACTTTTAAATCTTCATTTGATTTGTCACTACATCCTATGTATATAAAGGGATAACAAATAAACAGTAAAAATTTTAATCTTTTCATAAGAATTTCATTGCTGATAATCAAAGTTTTATAATTTTAATTTCTAAGAGACTGTTTAAAAATTCAAATTAAACTCTATTAAGCATTAACCGGATTCATCGCGATTTATATAAAAGCAACACTTGATTTAGTGATCCTTTCGTAATATTTTGATGCCTTTCTTTGAAATGAAATCCAGGCAAGCGTTCTTTAGACAATCCATCTTTTAGGAAGTATTTTAAACTTCCCGGTTTCATTTCTAAAAACAGATTATTGGTGATTTATCCGACTTCATAAAAAAGTTATTATGGTATTTTTAAACAGTCTCTTACTTATCTCATTTTTTAATAACCTGGATTTTGAGGCAAATAATCAGGTTTTAAATTTACCTCATCTGATGGGATTGGGAATAACACTTGATGGTCTTTAATTGACGCCTCAGGGTAGCGAGCGCCATAAGGATAAAAATCATTTAATGTCTTTTTTAGGAAATCAAATCCCCTATAAGAAAGATCAAACCAACGGTCCCCTTCTAAAATAAATTCTTTTTGTCTTTCCTCAGCTAAAGCCTTATTCAACTGTTCTTTCGATAAGTTTGAAGATAATGGTTCTAACCCGGCTCTCTCCCTCACTTTATTTAGGTACAAATAAGCATTGGATCCATTAGTTTTATTTAAAGCATCCGCATACATTAATAGTACATCCGCATAACGAAGGACTATAAAATCAGAACCTGATTGAAAATCCTCAGTAGTATTAATGTCCAAGTATTTTTTTGAATAATATAAAGTTACCTTACCAATTGAGCCAAAAACAACTTCTATAGAATCAATTAACTCTTTTCGCTTATCATTATCTGAAAATTTAGAAACTGTATGCGGTTCAAGTATCCAGTCACCAATGCCGTTATCTTGAGTTTTAACATTGGGTAAGATATCTCTTGAAAATCTAGGCAAGGTTTTAGCTGTAAACGGACTATTTTCTCCTGCTACCCTCTCATAATTAACAGCAAAAATTATCTCATTACTAAATCCGTCAGGATCATATAAATCTTCTAAATTGTTTTCTAATTCTAAACCACTGTTTTTCACTATATCTTCAAGAGTAGCTAATGCATTCTGATAATCCCCTGATTGTAAATAAACCTTTCCTAAAAGAGTTTTTGCAGCTAAAGAAGTCACCCTACCTTTTACAAATTTTTTTTGCTCTGTCGATCTTTTTATATCTATATCAAGTACTTCTTTTAAATCTCTAATAATAAAATCATAAATATCATCTGTTGAAGAACGTCCAATTGAATAGGTGTCATTAAGATTTGAAGGTTCCTGCTCGTATTTAGGAACTCCTCCGTAAATACGAACAAGATTAAAATAGGAATAAGCTCTTATGAATTTAGCTTCTTTGATGAAAACCTCCCTGATAGCTCCTTTAACACTTGAATTTTCAATACGGGTAATTAAAATATTTGAATATGAAATAGATTTATAGCACGCACCCCAAAAACTTTGAATTATACTTGAATTGGTTGGAATACTAGCAGATTTAAAATTTATATAATCACTTGAGACATAATAATCACACCACACATTATCCGTGATCAAATCAGTAAAAGCGATTAGTTCCTCTACTTGTTTCTTTAATGAATAGTAACAAGCTGTTATTGACGCTTCAAAGTGTTCTTCATTTTGATAAAACTTGTCATATGTTAGATCTCCAGGATGTGTTCTTTCAAGGAAATCTTCACACCCATCTGTAGCCAAAAGCAAAAAGATTGCAAATATATATTTAATAGATTTCATAATTATCATTTGTTAATTATTAAAAGCTTATGTTTAATCCAATACTATAAATACGTGCAAGTGGATATGTCCCACGATCAATCCCGAACTGAGCTGATCCAGGAGCTCCTTGGAAGGAATTAGATTCCGGGTTATAGAATGGATATTTTGTAAAGGTATATAAATTTTGAACACCCAGAGTTACTCTTATCTTTTCTATACCTATCGCTGCACTAATGTTTTCTGCTACATTATAGCCTAAAACTAAATTTTTCACTCTTAGGTATGATGCATCCCAGACGAAGTAATCAAGATTAGCATGGCGTGGTCCACTGGGCAGTGTGGTAGGGAATGCCATATATAAATCACCACCGTGTCCATAGCGATTATCAAAAAATACTTGAAGAGTATTCTCCATTGTGCGTAACAGAGCAGCTTGCCGAGCCACAGGTAATATCTGAGAAGAGCCGTGGCTTCCATTAATTAATACACTTATATCAAAGTTTTTATACTTAATATTACTGGTAAAACCATAAGTAAAATTTGGTAAAATGTTTCCAATTCTTTGCATATCGTCATCATTTAATGTGCCATCTTTATTATAGTCTTCAATAATTGTATCTCCAATCCTAGGATTATTTTGACCAGGTTTCTGAATAATCTGTTCTTGTGTTTCATAATTTCCAATTGTTTTCCAGCTATATATCTCAAAAATTGGTCTTCCTTCAATAATCCTTATTGTACCTGCACCAGGGAACCCTACCCCATATCTTATTTCACCAGTAGCAGTAAATACATCACCCACTTTGTTGTTTATTTTTGTGAAATTAATATTGGTTGTCCATGAAAAATGATTCATATCAATGTTTATAGTGTTCAATGCTAATTCAATCCCTTTATTGGTCATATTACCAATGTTATCGAGCATCGAGCCAGTTATTCCATTTTCCAGGGGTAAAGCCCTGTTAAGAAGCATATCACGTGTTTCTCTGATAAAATAGTCAATCGCTAAATTGAACCTGTTTTTAAATAAACTTAAATCTAAACCAAAATTTGTTTGAGCATTTGTCTCCCACTTTAAATTCTGATTTTCAATAGACGAGGGAATTAAAGCTTTACTAGTAATACCGCCTGAAGATGATGGTGCATATGTATACAGATTTCCATAACTAACCTTTCCTTGCCAAGCATAATTGTCAAATTGATCATTACCAGATATGCCATAGCTAAGTCTCAGTTTTAAATCATCAATCCACTTTGCTCCATTCATGAACGACTCTTCTGTAACACGCCATGCCCCTGAAATTGCTGGGAATAGTCCCCAACGATTATTGGGGGCAAACTTTGAAGATCCATCATAGCGTAATGAACCCATTAAGAGAATCTTGTCCCTGAAAGAATAATTTATTCTGCTAAAAATTGATTCAAAGGTATTCTCTCCGAAACTACCCCCACCAGTAACTAGGGCGGCACCATAAATATTAGGTCGGAAATAATTATCAAAGCGCGGAATAGGATTAGCAGCATTTGCAGTCCCCCTGTTATTAATATCAGCATCTGCTGAAGTTATTCGGGCACCATTATATTGAAGGCTATAACCCAAAATAAATCCAATTTCATGAGCCTTTGAAATAGTTTGCTTTAAATCCAAATAGGTTTCTGATGTCCAAGAAGTTGAAATACCATTTGCTTGTCCTGCCCTCATTGCACTAAAATTTGGATTAGAAAAATTTGCATATGGGCTTGTACTTCCAGCAAGGTAAGGGCTAAGATGGTAATCTCTAAAAAATGAATACAACCTTCCTCCAAAACTAGTATTAAGGCTAAGTCCTTTTACTGGTTCATAAATTGCATACAAACGCCCTGTATTGTTATACCGTGAATATGTATCATGAGTTTCCGTCAAGTTTGCTACTGGATTAGCATAACCTTTCAAAAAAAACGGAGCGAATTCTCCTTGAGCATATTGTCCATAATCCCCATTTTCTAAGTATACTGGTACGATTGGTGCCAGCCATAACGATTGCTGAATAATATTACCTGAAACACCATATCCTCCGCCTCCATGTCCATGGCCAGTTTCAATAGAGTTATTAACCCTTTCTTTAGTATATGCAACATTAAATGTAAGTCCGGCATTAAATTTAGGTCTTATATCAAAATTGAAATTTCCATTAACAGAGTAGGTTTTGGAGTATGTAGTTAATATTATCCCTTCATTATCAAGAATATTCCCACCTAAATAATATTTTATCTTATCATTCCCCCCAGCAATAGATAACTGGTAATTTTGATAGTTAGATAGCCTGAAAATTTCATCCTGCCAGTCCGTATCTGCAAAACTAGATTCATCACGATTGTAAAATTCAGGTAATGGTAGTCCATCATTATTGTATGCTTCTTTCACTAAAAGAAGAAAATCTTTTTTGTCTAGAACATCAACCTTATTAGTCACTTCTTGTAATCCATAAGTTAGGTTAGCAGAAATTTTTGCTTCTCCGTATTTTCCTGATTTAGTAGTTACAAGCACTACCCCATTACCTGCTCGCGAACCGTAAATTGCACCCGCCGCTGCATCTTTAAGAATAGTTACATTATCGATTGATTTAGCATTTAGCATAGCAAATTCTGTGGCAGTGGCCATCATACCATCAATTACAAATAGCGGTTCACTCCCTGCATTTATAGAACCATATCCTCTAATCCTTATTATTGGCAATGATCCTGGTTGTCCTGTGCCACTTTCAGAAATCACACCAGAGATTTGCCCCGCAAATGCATCTGCAATTGTATTTATTGGTAGTTCTTCTATTTGTCTTGAATCAATACGGGTAATTGAAGTTGTAAGCTTTTTTGTGCTAGTAGTACCATACCCAATCGCAACAACCTCTTCCAACCCAATTGTCTCCTCCTCCAATCTAACATTTATACTTGTCTGGTTTCCAACCACAATTTCTTGTGTCTTCATCCCTACAAACGAAAATACCAGTGTGGCGTCTTCGGAGATGTTGGAAAGTGAGTAGTTTCCATCAGCATTGGTAACCGTTCCCTGGGTAGTGCCTTTTACTACCACCGTTACACCTGGTAGTGGTTCACCGGATTCAGTGGTAACGGTACCAGAAAGGATTTTTTGCTGTTGAGTCATTAATTTACTGCTTGTAAGTTCAGGTGTTGTAAGCAAAACAAAGCGGTCTTTTACCTTATAACTTACATCGGTTCCGGCAAACAGTTCATCGAGGACTTCGTTAATTTTCTTATTATTCACGTTCACCGATACTTTCCGGTTCACATCAATCAACTTTTCGCTGTACATAAAGACAAACTCACTTTGCTTCTCAATGTTTCGAAGAACTTCTTTTACCGTGCTGTATTGCATGTTAAGGGTTAGTACTTGGGCTTGAGAATACGTTTTATTTGCGAACACGCTAATTACAGAAAATATTAACAGTAAGACAGTAAGTTTCATTATTCTAAATACTTTTTGCAATCTAGGAATTTTCCATTCACGGGAAATAGATTCAATTTTTTTCATATCTTTGTATTGTTTAGATTCGAAATTGCCCTGTACGGTCCATTTTACAGGGATTGTTTTGAACTCTCTACAGGGAAGTGTTAGCGCACTTCCCTTTTTTAATAATTTTTTATCATAGGCAAATTGTTTTAATGATTAACTTTAAATTTTATTATCGTCTTTCAATTATAATTACTTGTTTTGAGAGAGTACCGTTATCCAGTTTTTTCCGAGGAATCCGCTTGTATGTGATTGGAGTTGTTTCAGTCATTAAATCAAGAATTAGAAACAGCGGATCATCGGCAAACGTTACGGTATAGGTTAAATCCTTTACGTCGTCAGCAACTTGAAATTCAACATTGAACATCCTGCCCAGTTTCTCAGTAACCCGCAGGATCGGGGTGTTATCGAATACTAGTTTTCCTTCTTTCCATGCAATGTAATTTTCAACATTTACCTGATTTGAGCTAATTTTACCGGTTTTTAAATTATACGTTAGGTGCTGGTTCGGAACCATTGTTTCAATTCGTCCGATTTTATTATCAGGCAATATCTTTTCAATGATTACTTTCCCCTCCACGAGTGTAGTTGCAATATTATCATCTTCGGGATATGCATTTACATTAAACCCGGTACCCAAGGCTTTTACATTCAGTTCCCCCGTTTTCACGATAAATGGTTTCTCAGGGTTATGGGCCACATCGAAATATGCTTCGCCTGACAATGTAATCTCCCTTGTATCTCCGGTAAAGTTCCGTGGGTATTTAATTTTACTGCCGTAATTGAGATTTACTTCAGTCCCGTCCGATAATTGCACCACTGTTCTTGAACCTATTGGGGCAATAACTTCAAGCGAGTCAACAGTAAACGACAAATCAGTGAAGTTATTCATTTGCAGGCTACTGTTCGACAGCAAATAAAATACCACACCCAGTAAGGGGAGGAACAGTATCGCTGCTGCCCGGCTTAACCATTTTACAATTTTTTTAAAATTAATCACCCTGGCATCTGCATCCTTTCTATGTTTAAGGTTTATTTCATGGTGGATTTTATCGAGTAATGCACTGTACTCTTTCTCATCTCTTTTTTTCAAATCAGTTTCAAAAATTTTCCAGTAATCGTAACTCCAGTATTTTCCAACGTCTGTTGCAGACTCATTTTCCAACCAACCTGCAAGTTTCTCAAATTCCTCGTCAGTACAATTATTGTTTAAATATTTTATAAGAATTTCTTTATTCATACTCTTTTTCAAGTTAAATACCTCCCCCATAAACAGGGGAAGGTCTTTGAGACAGCCCTCTCTAACTAAACTACAACCATGAAATTAAAACTCTTTCCTTTCAGATCTATTAGTATTACGCATCAAGGCAAGATGATAACTATGTAAAAATGCTTTTTTTAAGAAAGGAATAAGCAGATGAATAAAATATTGGTAATCAGATCGCTAGCGAGATGAGATTTCAAAAACTTTAAAGTTCTTACCAGGTGATTGTTCACTGTACTTTCAGAAATATTTAATTTTTGGGAAATTTCTGTATGTGTCAAACCTTCTTCTCTGCTTAAACGGTAAATTTCTTCCTGGCGAGGAGTTAACTGTTTTAGTAAAGACTCGACTTTATGCTTTAATTCTTTATATTGGATTTCATCTATTACCTGTTCAGCAGAACTAAATTGTTGCAATGATTTCAGGTACTCCCTCGACTTAGTTTCACTCATTCTTTTGCGCAACAAACTCATGGTAGCGTTGTAGGCTATGGTAAACAGGAACGATTCAAAAGAAGCATAAATATCAATTTTACCTCTCGATTCCCAAATCTTAATGAAAACATCCTGCACAATCTCCTCGGCATCCTCTTTCTGCTTTAAAAACATAAATACAAACTGATACAATTTATGGCAGTATTGATTATAAATTGCATCAAAAGCGACCATGTCACCTTTTTTCAGAGACTTAACAAGTTCGAATTTTGATTTAACATTATTCATGAATAACAAGGTTTGAATATGTCAAATGGGATCAACATGTCACAGGGAATTTTTATTAATTCCTCTTTCATGGCAATATCAATGATGTTCACTTTATGGTTCACATCTCAAAATTTTAAATAAAACTATTGCAAATTATTATACACTTGTTAAACTATCATTTCGACAAAATTAGTTGTTTTTTCTCAAACTCTCCCCATTTTTAATTTTTATCCTGTGAGAACGTAGATTCAATTATTAAACATAACACGTTTAGCAAACGATGTTAAAAATATTTTTTCGGCGTTTTAAAATTCAATTTTCTTCTTGATCTCTTGTTCAACTCGTGCTGTACCCACCTAACATCATGCTTGTTAAATTTATCAAGATTCTTTTTGGGGTACGTATTGCCTGGTTAACTCACGTGCCAACTATATTCGGACGCCCTTCAATGAAAGATCAGGCAAAGAAAAATCACTTTCTGCCGCATGATGAAAAAAGGAAACACCTCATTTTGAGGTGTTTCCTTTAAAATTGGAATTAAACAAATGTCCCTAATGAATGGCTAATTGAATTAGGTAGCTTGTTAGGCTTATAGGAAGTCCAGTAGGGCGAGTATAAAAGCGAAGTTCCCATCGTGTTGGGCGGCCACCTCCCACGGTTTGGCCTCCTCGTTGCTTGAGGCGACGTGGGTAGAGGTTTGATTTTTCGCCCACTCCACGCCGTTTTTGTAGAACCCTACGCACCACTCTTTCACGTAACTTTTCTCGCCGTTTTCTTCCCATGTTCTTATCACCTCGTCGCCTTCTGCAACTTTGCCTGTTTTCTTAAGCGCCAGCGCTTTGAGCAGCAGATTTGAACCTCGTGCGAATGCGGTTCGCGACGCCACCTCCTCGAAACAGGTCGCCGCTTGCTCTTTTTTGTTCATCTTTAGTAGGATAACCCCTTGTAGGTACTTCTCGAAGTGTTGGTCGATAAGCTCCTCGTAAGGTTTCCCGACGCCCAGGTTTTCCGGCCACAGCATAGACAGCTGCAGGTGGTTCAGCGCGGTTTTATGTCGGCCTCTCTTCAGACAGTCAATACTTTTCATCAGGTGTGCTTGTCGGTAGACGACCCTCCCCTCGGAGGCCCCTTCGCTCGGGAGGACGGTCAGCTTCGACAGCAGCGACAAGCTCTTATCGTACTCACCGCAGGTTGACAGCAGTTTAGCGTATCGCAGCCCGATCCTATGGTTGCTCTTGTCCCGGTTAAAATGCTTCTCGGCATATTTTACTGCCACCTCGGGTTTGTTCGCGTTCTGGTAGAAAGAGAGCAACTCCATGCCGATACGCCAGTCGTCGGCAGCTAACCGTTCGGCCGTGAGCAGGTCTTGCAACCTCCCCTCGCCGCTCTTCATCCTTGCGCGTACCACGAAAAGCGGGGCGAAGTCGGCCTCGTCGCAACCGTTTAGCAGTTCCAACGCCTTCTCCCTGTTTCCGAAACGGGTGTAGAGCAGCGCCCGGTAATAGTCGTTTTCCCACGACGGCATCTCCCCGTTCGCCCACTCTAAGCAGGTGAGCGTGGTAAGGCGGTGCGGGAAAACCAGGAACGGTGAACTGCTTTCCGCCCTGTTCAGGTGGAGGCGTGACGCTTGCTCGTCGCCCAGCTCGTGGTAGAGGTAGGCCAAGTGGTAATCTATCAAGGGGTGCTCCGGCGCGAGCAGCAGCACCTGTACTGCCTCTTGAAGCAGTTGCAGCTCGGCGTATCTTTCCGAAAGTTCAAGGTAGGTCTCGAACGGCAGCTCATTGGTAACCGTGCCGCAAAACGCGGAGGCATCCGTCTCTTTCCCGGTCAGCAGGTACTTCTCGAAAGCGGCTGCGCGGTTTAACGGGTACTCTTGCAACAGCTCTTCAACCAGCGTGGCGGCTTTACCGGTTTGACCGGTAACACGGTAGAGGGTGACCAGCCACTCTTTCGGGAAGACCCGCTTGCTGTTGTAGCACAAGCTTTCGTGCCAGCACTCCTCGGCTTTTTTCATGTTCCCCTCCAGGAAGAAGCATTGCCCCAACCCGATCAGTGCCGCCCCTTTCTCCGCGGTCGAGTAGCAGGCGAGGGAAAACCCCTCCTTGGCGTCCAAGATATGGCCCAGCTTCAACTGGTTCATCGCGTAGAGGTAGTTCGATTCGCCGTTGTAGGTGTCCAGTTGCAGCGCCTTTTTGCAGTACTCCAAGGAGCGTTGGTAGTCACCGCGCTGCAAGTATAGTAACCCCATTTTTTGCAATGCCGGCAGTAGCCACGGCTCTTTCTCGAGCGATCGCGAGAGGCAATCTTCCGCCTGCTCGTATCGTTTTTGATTCAACCACTGTTCCCCTTGCACGTAAAGGCCGTAGGCGCCGTTCCAATCGAAGTCGGCAGGCAGGGTGAGCGGTCGTTCAACCTGGTAGTTGTACGCCTTGGCGTCGTAAACCAGTTTCTGGTCGCCAATCTCCACCACCAAGTCGTCCGAAGGCAATCCGGGTAACTCCAGCTCCACTTTCCAGGTCTGCAGCACATCCAACTCCAGCTTGGTGCTGTAGACCGTTTCGTTGTTCACGCGGACGGTTAGCGGCTCGTCTACCCGCTGCAACGGGCAAAAGGCCACGACCGTTTTCTCGCCCGAGTCACTGATGTTGAGCGATCCCAGCGGGTTCATCAGCGTGATACCCCCCGTCCCTTTCACGGGAGCCCAGTACTCTTTCCAGCTCTCCATGCCGTAGGGCGTGAAGCTCGGGTGCTTGAACGGGGTTCTGGCGCTGCTGCTCCCGGGCTGGTTGAACAGCTTTCCCGACTGAAACTCCACGTACTGCCCATCGTTGTCGGTCAGCAGGTCTTCCCAGATCATGCCCGACTGGGATAAGCCCCAGATAAATATCTTCCTGCCCAGTTTATCCTCGTACGGCACGTAGTGAGCCGACCCGTAATCGTTCTCGTGCAGGTAGGTGCCGTAAAAATCGGAATACCCGCCCAGCACGTGGTACGATTTGGAGTCACCGAAATTGTTGTTGCGATACCACGAGAGGTCTCGGCCCTCCTCATCGATCGGGTAGGGGTGAGCATCGCCCCCATGGCCTATATAGGCGCTCCCCGGGAAGATCATCTCCATGTCATCCCCATCGTGGTAGGCCGCGTTTGACCAGTTGTAAAACGGTTGGCTCATCCCGGAGCTGTTCTCCCACGATACCCGCGTGGTGAAGTAGGCCCTGTCTTTTGGCAGGTTAATCTCCACCATCCAGCGGGTGTCTGTCATCAACTCCAACGCGCTCACGAAGCAGCTCACGCTGCCATCCCCGTTCTCTCGCATAGTGTAATCTACCGGGGTGGCAGTGGTGGGTATATGGCCTATCAGCCCGAAGTTGAACTCCACGCCGCCCGAGGTCCAAGGGCCTCGCATGGCGATATCCCTGAATTTCACCACGTGGTTGTAGTAGAGGAAAGGGTTCCCCGTGGACTTCTCTATGGCGCCCCACACCTTGCCCCCGATTTCAGGTGCAATCGTGACCTTGATGTAGTCGTTCTCCATCTCGACCATCGTCCACTCCTTGTCCACGCCTTTGGCGGAGTAGCCGTCGAAACGGAAGTAGGGGTACAGGTTGCTCCCCGCGTTGGCTATCGGGTTGGGATCGAAGAAGGGGTAGGTTTTCATCTGCTTCTTCACCTCCTTGATGGTCGCCTTCTGTTGGGGGAAGGCGGTCAGTGAGGCAGTGAGCAGTATGAGCGCGAGGCAGCCTTTCAGGAAAGTGCCCGCGGAGTGCTTGGTCGCGCGAACGAATGGGTTTACTCTGGTTAGTAAATTGCGTGAATGTTTCATACGGTTGTTTTATCTTTTTTTCAGTGTATGGAACTATTCCGTTAAGCCAAATGAGCATTGGACAAGTTCACTTGGACAAGGCCATGGCGAGGAATAGTCTAATTTTAATGAACTATTCCGTTAAGCCAAATGAGCATTGGACAAGTTCACTTGGACAAGGCCATGGCGAGGAATAGTCTAATTTTAATGAACTATTCCGTTAAGCCAAATGAGCATTGGACAAGTTCACTTGGACTATGCCATGGCGAGGAATAGTCTAACTTTAGTGAGCCTCTGATGATTAAAACAATCACTCACATGGCTGTTTAATAACTGTTTTAATCAGGTTGATCAATTACTTGTTATGTTTTTTGCTGTTGCGTTTAGAGATTTATTCCCGCTAGTGACACATCGTATTTTGGTTATTCCTTCGTGGCCGCGATTACCCCGCGGAAATACCCGATTGATTCGGCAATCCCCATGAAGGGGTCGTCCATATTCCGTTCGTGTTCCAAGCTGCAGACCCCGTCGTAGCCGACCTCTCTCAGCATTTTCACGAATGCGGGTATATCCAGGATACCGCGTCCTATCTCCACTGAGTAACCTTGCTTGGTTGCCCCGGTAACGTCTTTAATATGAATGTCGAACACCCGTTCGTGGTACTTCTTTAGATCGTTTACCGGATCCTTCCCGTTGCGTCGGTCGTGACCGATATCGAGGCACATACCGATACGAGGGTCTAAGTCTTTGACATTCTCCCACGCGTCGTCTGCATCAGGGAATAGCGGCATATCAGGGCCATGCAGGTGGATAGCGTATTTAACGTCGTACTCCTTCACTTTCCGATCCACGTATGGCAACAGCTCGTACTGCGGGACACCCACGATTAACTTCACGCCCACGCGATGCGCGTACTCGAATGCCCTGTCTACCTCTTCTTCCGATCTCATGTAGATGGGGCCCACCGCGTAACCGGTAACACTCTTGCTCCCCAGTTTCTCTTTAAACGCGGCGATTTGCTCATCACTGCTGTCCAGAGGTAGGTGAAAGTCTTTGATACAGAGGTAATGCACATCGCACCTTTGCATGGTTTCCAACGTTTTGTCGATGTCGAAATTCACGAACGTATAGCCTGCCATACCCAACTTGAATGTTTCAGATGTTTCAGGTGCGGGTTGTGGTTCAGGTTTCTGCTGCGTGTAGGCGCCCAATGAAATCCATGCTGCCAGTAAAATTAAAACTGTTCTCTTCATAACTGTTTGTTATTTATTAAATTAGTTAATAATAATTGAATGGTTCAGTATATCTATGATTTGCTCTTTCGTGTGGGCAGTTACCTTAATATAGTGGCAGCTGTTGAGCGGAACCGTAGTGTCTGTTTGGGATGTTGACAGGAATGGCTCCGGTTGCCCCAGTTGCTTGTATAACGTCGCATGTGAGGGGGCGATGGGCAGTTGCAGTTTTTTATCGCCCGCGATATGCCAATAGAGGAGGTACCACTCTCCCTCCCGGTTGAAGAGGAAGGCGCGTAGCTCCCGGCTACCTGCCGCGGCCGTGGGGATATGTTCATACTCCACCAGTTCGTATTCGCCCTGTTCGTTGATGAGCAGGTGGTACTCCCGACTGCCCTCTTTCAGTGCCTCTTTGTCTGCTTCCGTGAGCCAGTTGGTCGCCCTTACCCCCTCCCACCGGCGAATCACCTCCAGGTTATCGGTCGTGCGGGGGTGTTCTTCGAACTTTCTCAAGCTCGAGTGCAGGGAGATGGGGCAGTCCCACGAGGCGGCTTTGGAGGTCACGAACTCCAGCATATCGGGTTGGGTACCCACGGTGGTCTCATCGGGTAAAAAGTAGCCCAGCCATCCGAAGTTGAGGCGGGTGAAATCCTGTCTCATCCGGGGTGCCTCTTCGAGGGGCCACCGACACGTTTGCTCCTTTATCTCTTCGGGGGGGAACACGTCGAACGCGTTGCCACCGCTCAGCATGTGCCAGCTGAAGTGGCTTTTCGCTGCCCCTTCGGCGAAGAGCGGGGCCGGGTTCAGTCGCTTGAACACCCTGTATTGCCCCAGTCCCACGTTGATGCCGAACGGCGGGTTCACGCCCTCAGCCCCGTCGAAGTAGAAGAATTGGAACCCCAGGTTGAAAAAGTCCGCTATTTTTTCCGCCACTTCGTCCTGTAGGCTCGTTCTCTGGTCTATATAGACGCTGGTCGCACCAAATTCGCTCACGTCCAGTATGCCGATAGAGTATCCTTTTGAAAGGCTGTTTATCGTGGTGTTATCAATACCTCTTCTGCATCCCGTGAACCGGTAGGGAGGCTCGGTGGTGTAGCCCTCGTACGAGATTAGCTCCGTTCCTGCCTTCAGCACGCGGCAACCGTCGGCCATCGTGCTGCCTTGTGGGTTTTGCTCCACGTACACCTCACTGTCCTTGACCCCCAGGTCCCTGGCCAGCGAGAAGGTTTTCACGAGGTTGAGCCGGTAATCGGGCACGGGCGTGATGTACTTGCTACTACGCCCTATATGTGAGTGGAGGAAGTGCGCTCCCGGCGTGATGCCCGCGCCCTTAATCCGGTTCACTACTTGCTTCAGGTCCTCTATCCCGTTCGGGTATCGGTCCGTGTCGATCTCGAAATTCCCGATGTGTCGATACCCCGCCGTCTTTTCGAAACAGGTGTAATAGAGGTTCATGGTGCGGAAGCCGCCCATCTTGGCGTAGTGGAGATGCTGCTCTACATTTCCCGGGCAGAGGTCGCTTGTCCAGTAATAGGAGGCGTTTATCAGTTCGCAGCGCCTGCTTTCTACCCCTTTGGGTAGGCCGAAGTCCTCTTCCAGTTGCGCGATGTTGTCCAGCAGTTCCCCGGGTGGCGAAACGATTAGCGCAGCGGTTGTGCCCTCCCATTTAATCTCTTTCAGGGCACTTGCCTTCAGTATCTTGTAGCCGTTTCGCCGTTCGAAGTCGATATACGCGAACGGGTCGGTTGCCAGCACGTTCACCGCGACCTCTTCGTCCCAGCTGACGTTCAGCCACTCACCAAAATTTTTTCGATCCTTCACGGGCAGTTGCAGCAGAGTGAATTCCGTCGCAGGCGGTGGCGTTATCTTCAGATAGTCCGGGTAAATGTTGTCCGTGAGGAAACCCTTTAGTGTGAACGTGATGTAGGCGGGCGTCACCTCTACACCTATTACCGCCCGGTAGGGGATCAGCTCGAAACCAACGATCAGTTGTCCTCCCTCCATGTAGAGGCTGTTTGCCTGGAAGGTTGTTCGCTTGTTGGGGTGTCCCAGCTTTATCTCGTTGTGGTAGGGTCGTTCTTGCGTGACACTGAAGAGCGCGAGCGGTTCACCCGGCATTAGGCACTCTTTGCCCGTTGCTTTAAGTCTCAGGCTCTTGGTGATGGCGTTACTGCCTACGACCAACCTGAATTGCTCGTTCTCGATAATGATGTCATTCTCTTGGTTGTTAGTGCCATTTTTTTGAACACATGAGAGCAGGAAAATTATAATCGAAAAAGATACTAAAACAGCTGCTTTCTTCATTTTTACACGATTATGTTATTGAAAAGCATATACAAAGGTTTGTTCTCACAGTAGGTACAAAAATAACCGTTATTTTTCAAACAGAGCATCTTGCAAACTCAAAATCGATTCCGCGATTTTTTTCCTGTGCTCGATGATTCCCTTGGGATTTTTTGAATAGGTCTGTTCGTCGGTATATATATGCTTGGGGATATCGAGCAGTTGTTTTGCTTCTTTCAACAGGTTGCCTTTTATCCCTTTCCCGCTATTCACCAGTTGTTCGAGTATCACGAAATATTCATAATCTTCGATCCCATCGCGTAGCAGTTCCAAACGCAACGAAGGCACGGGATAACCAACGTAGGTCTTTGTATCGTTGTTCGGGTCCCTGTTCAGCGGGTAGAAAAAGCGCCCGTCGCCGTTACCCCAATGGTGTTGAATACCAAGCGGTACCTGATAGGCAGACCGGTAGGACATCGGGTTTTCCCAGGGGTTCTGCAGGTAGCCGACCGGGGAGGCCGCGTGGGAATTCCAGTAGTTGACCGTCCAAACCAGTATTCCCTTCAGCTTGTGCTTATAGGATCCCCAAAGCCACATGCGGAGGTTGACGGCATCGTGGTCGATAAACAATGTGATCCAGGGAGATTTGGGACCGGTGCAGAGATAAGACCAGTACTCCTGTCCATGTTCGTTCATTTTTTGAATCTTCTCGTGGTCCAGCTTGTGCCATATCGTGCAACTGATATCGGTCACGTCAGACATATCCTGCCCGGTTATATGTTCTGTAAGGAAGGTCGTTAGCTTCGGCGCGTATCGCTTGATGAGCGTGTTTGTTTCCCGGACGAAGGGGTAGTCCACCAAGTTGGGTTCATCGAACCAGTAGATGTACTCTTTTCCCAGCCAGCCGCTTTTCTCCAGGTTGTCCTGGATTTGCGCGAGGTAGCGTTTCATCAGTCGGTTGTAGGCGTCGGTTCCCTGGTTGAATCCGGCGAACACCCCTTCGTGGCGGCTGACGAATGTTCCACCCCCAAGCCCTTTCAATCTCAGGTTGTAGCCGGTAAAGCCAAACTCATCAAAGTACCTTTTCCCGACCTCGTTGAAGTCGGTAAAGTCCATCTTGATGTCAATATCGTCCAGGTTGATCTCGAAATTGCCGGTGGGCCACTCATTTTTCCCGGAACGAGCACTTACAAGTTGCAGGTCGTCGAACCAGACCGTTCCGGTCTTTTCGCCGGCGGGTGAGCGAAATGCCGGGAACAGCCTGATTTTTATGAATTTGGTCTCGCTGTCTACCTGGCCGAGCTCCAGTTCCTGGCGTTCCCACTCCTGTTGCCCTTTGAAGCGCTCTGAACGGTTGCCGTACACGATTAGTTTTTTCTCCGCGTTGTAACTTTCAACGCAGACCTGGTAGTCTTGTTCCTCTGCAAGCGACCGGGCGACCCAGGTGAGTTTGTAGGTGTCACCGGCGCGTACCGGGATCAACCCCACGTGCGAACCTTCCGCGCTGGATGTTGGCGAATTGTCTTCAATCCGGTAGGAATATTCTCCCTCGAATTTGATCTTGGCATCGAAGTAACCGCCATTCCAGGGGACACCGGTAATCTCCTCTTTGATGGGAGTGAGCTCAAAGGGGTTATAGGGTGAAATCTTGTAATCCCGGAACGCTTGCATGTAGTAGTCGAATGCCGCCTTCTCTTCTTCGGGGGTTTTAATGTTGTCGTACTCCTTGACTGTACCGAAGTAGAGACCGAAGCCTGATCTCATGGATGGCGTTTGGGGTAACGTGAAGTTCCACACGTGGAGTTGGACGGGTACGGAGAGGTTCCAATCCCCCGAGCTGAGCAGCATATTCCCGGAATAATCCCCCGCGTGCGCATCCGAAGGCACTTTGACCGTGATCCAGAAGGGTTGATTCTCTGCCGGGTAGATGGTTTGGGGTTGTTCGTAAAGGGGAAGCGGATCGGGCCACCACCCGGCGAGCCCGTACGAATCGGTAGGGGTTGTTACCTGCACGTATTCCACTTTCCTGATCGTTATATTGCTTTTATCGATCGTGTTGCCCTCGCCGTCTTCCAAGTTAGGAATGGTAATACGAAAATTCTCCAGCCTGGTTGTCGGTTTGACCACCAAAATAAACGACTCGTATTCATTCTTTGCCGACCATATTTTTATTTCACCCTCTTTGTTCTTCGGTACAGGAGCATCTCTCATTACCTTGTAAGCTCCTTCGGCCCACCAGACGGAGCAATCCCGGTCTTCATTGATCAGGTAACCGTATCCTCCTTCTTTTAGATGGTTGGGGTCGATTTTGGATAGCTCTTGTGCAATGACTACAGAGGTCATCACGATCATGATTGATAAAAATAGTGCCTTTTTCATACGATTATTTTATTTTTTTTGTTTCGGTGTATGGAACCTTTGATGTTCAAAATAATCATTCACTAAAGTTAGACTATTTCTCGCCACGGCATAGTACAAGTGAACTTGTCCTCTGCTCGTTTGGCTTAACGAAATAGTTTTCAAGGGTGTTTAACGATTATTTTAATCATGTCGGTTTCATACGGTTATTTAAAAATGTTTGGTTATATCTATCTTGCCTGTGAATCAATTGTTGTTAATCTCTTTTTCCACGAAATGGTGTTTCTCTAAAAAATCTTGCGCCCCGTCCTGGTAGACCCGGTGTTCGCCTTCCACGAAGTAAAACCCGCAGTTGTCCGGTGCACCGGCCACCCGAGTTACGAGGGGAGTGATTTTCTTTCACCTCGATCGGCTCACGGTACTGGGGCGATTGCTCCGGGAGTTTCACCTCAGAACGGTGGTTTCGCGTGCTTATCACTATTTTTCGGTAAGCTGATGAATGTTTAAAATCTCAGCATCGTTAAGCGCCCGGTTAAAGACGGCTATTCCGCCTATTTGTCCCTTGAAGAAATTCCCCATCCCGCTTTCTAATCGAACGGCCCCCACGGTGAAGTCGGAACCGTTATTGCCCATCCCGTCGGGGTAGTAGTAGGGATTTTTCGATTGGATCAACCCTTCCGGGTATCCTTCAAACCCACGGGTATTATTGATTAACTCCGGCTCCCTCTCCTCAAACACGCCATTCAGGTAGGAACGAATGAACTCCCCGTCGTAGGTAAACGCGATGCATTCCCATGTATTCGGGGTCACCACCTGCTTGCTCGCCGAGTAGTCAATGGAGTAGGGGAACGGCGGGGTGGGACCTCCCATTTTTGATATGTGGCCGCACACCTGGTCTTTCCCGTTGTAATGGGGTAGCGAGATGAACAGCCCGTATTGCCGTTTGCCCCCCTCTTCGTATTCGTTCCACATGCCGGCCACGAAACCCTTTTCTCCCATCCATTTCACCCATGCTATCACGGTAACCTCGTTGGTTTTGATGTTCAGCCCCCGCGCATTCTCGTACGGGATGTAGAGGTACTGGCTCCCGTTGAGTGAGAGGGAATGGCCTGACAGGGGGCCGTCGGGTGTGAACTCCAAGTCGTCCCCTTGGCCATTCCGCAGTGACAGCGTTACTTCACCTTTTGATACGAGCTGGTTCTTCCCGGCCGAAAAATCCCAGAAAGCGACCAACCCCGGTGTTGAAAGGAGCTCCGACTCCACTTTGTTTCCCGGCCTGCAAGAAAACAGGAGCGACAGAACACTCAAACAGATTAAAAAATCTTTTATTTTCATACGATTATTTAATTTTTTTATTTCGGTGTATGGAACTCGCTTTAATCATGTTCTTGTGTGAGAACTATTCCGTTAAGCCAAATGAGCATTGGACAAGTTCACTTGGACAAGGCCATGGCGAGGAATAGTCTAATGTTAATGAACAGTTTTCATGCTCGTTTCATATTCATACCATTAAGTGCAATTTAAGAGGGGGTGGAAAACTTTAGAAACAGCGGTGTTAGGTAGGCAAGCGGCTCTTTCACGATAAACCCTGAATCGGTTTTTGATATCTCCGCCGGAACCCACTGTCCCTGTTCATTTAAGCGCTCAACCCTGCCGTTACTCCATTCCGGTGCCACATCCAGTTCGAACGTGTCAAACAGGTCGGAGCTTAAGCTGATCACGGTGGCTATCCCGTATTTTCTTGCCCGTTCGCGGTTGAAGATGCAGAAAGCGTTGGGCTGATTCTTCACGAACAGGGGCAACGGTTCATCGCCCGACCATTCTATGACCTGCTGGAACCATTGTTTCATTTTGTAGTTGAATACCTGCGACGAATGGTTGCCGGACAAGGAGAGGGCGAAAACGGCCACCCGTCCGCCCAGCTCATTTTCAAACAACACCAAATCGGGATTGGATACGCCCCGTTTGTTGTCACGACTGGTGTCCCCACCTACCCAGTCGAGCACCGAGTGGGAGGAGAGGCTTTGCACGGATTGAGCGTTGTTGGAGGGAGTTAGCACGTACTTGTCGGTTCTCTCTGAACCAAACCCCACTTCGGTGGAGGTGTCCAGTTTTTCAACGTTTGTTATCCCCAACCATTTCCCCCACCCGGCATTGAAGAGTGCCTCGGCCGCTTGCCCGTCGATCACCAGGCTACCGCTGAGCAGCGATTTGATCTCTTCGTCGGTCAAGCTGTCGGAGATGTTGTTAGACAACATCTTGACTTTCCCGCCCTTCGTGGTGTAGGGAATCCCCATCCGCCCGAGGACGTGGATCCAGTCATTGCGACGGATGCCGTGTCCGCCTTCACCCCCGTAGGGTGCGGCGATATGGGAAAAGGGGTTATGGATAATTTCGCATCCCGATACATCGCAACCGGCGACAGCCTCTTTTAAAGCCGAAAGTCGCTTGGCCTCACTCCGGTACATCTCAAAGTATCCCCTTTCTTCAAGCGGGGTGTCATTGTATTGTGCCGCATACAGCAGAAGGTCTTCCAACCCGTAGGACAAGGCGATTGATACCAGCGTCTTCAACTTGGTAGCCGACATGTAGAAACGGATGTGCGGTGCCGTGTCGGCCTCGTAGAAGCATTCGAACTCTTCGGGGAGGTGTTGCCGGCTGTAGAGCATGTGAAACACGGTGTTGGGAATCCCCATGTCCCGGTCAGAAGTGTACTCCGTGCCGTACAACCGCACCATGGGGCGCGTGTTCCCGGCGAACGCCTTGGTGACCGATTCCGTGAAGTCGCCATCGAAATCGCAACACCCCGCTTGACACAACGACAAACGCGTTTCGGGCGCAACCTGGTCGACCGCTTTCCTCACCTCTGCCGCGAGCAGCTCCAGGGAGTCACGACTCATCTCCGCCCAGGCGCGGCGCAAGCGTTTGCTTTCGGGTGTCACCTCACTGAAAATAGCAACCAGCTCTTCACGTGAATAGTAGCGTCCCGTCCGTTCCCCGAACATCTTCAGGTGCAACGGGCAAAAACAGCCGAAATTGTTGTTCCCGGGCGGCTGCCAGCTTAACTCGTAGTCATCGTCGAACTGCACCACGAAGGGATGCGCTTCCCGTATCAGTTCAAGGATGTTGTCAGCCATGAATTGCTGAAAGCGTTGATCCAAGGGGCAATACGACCGTAGGGTGACGTTGCCGTCTATATTGACGATCCGTTGAAAACCTTGTCCAAGCTCCTTTCCGTACCTCAAGCCAACTCCCCACCAGCCAATATCGATGCCGTGTGGTTTCAGCTTTTCTTTCACGTGTTTAATCTGCTTACCCAACTCCCTGTAAGCCGTCAGTTTATACTCTTCCGCGCTTTTCGGGTAGGGCCCGATAAAAACAAAGCGACGCGGCCCGTACTTCTCCTTTATCTCGATGAGTTGTTGCAGCATGAACTCCTCTTTCTCTGGATAGTATAAAAAGGGAACGATGGGGTCAAGGGCTTTCAACATGTCGGGCCCGCCCTCGTCCGTGAGCTGTTGCAAAGTAGTTAAAGTTCGGGCGTTCAGGTCGTTGATGTTGGTGAGGGTGGCGGCCGACGCCAACCCCCAAGCGGATGTTTTGATGAAGTTCCTTCGTTTCATACGATTACTCTTTTGCTGAAAGCACCTGTTTCTTGAAATTCTCCAGATTATCTCTATACTCGGCGATCAGCTCGATTCCCTCTTTTTCCAGCGTGCGGATGAATTGGTGGAACGTGCCATCTTCCCTCGATTTCACGGGCTCGCGCTTGCATTTCAGGTAGAGTATGGGTAGTTCGGCCAGGTTCACCCTTCGCAGTATCTTCTCGTTGTCCGCCACTTTTTTGGCCTTTGTGAAAAGTCGTATTGACTCCTCTACCAGCTCATCGGTAAACAGGGGATCCCAAGCATCCAGGCCAATCCCGAAGTGTGTTTCCGGGGTAACGCTCCGTTGTAGGAGGTCGAAGTAGTCGCGGATGTATTGTCCCGACCGACCGTAATAGCCCAACATGAAATCGTCGATTACTAGGTCGGCGTCGATGTCGGGTTCCCACATCAGCTTGGCGATGAGGTAGGCTTTTAACTCCTGGAACTCGGCTCCCCGCTCCTGATACGAACCTTGCTCCATGATACCTATCGCTTTGTTGTCGATGAACGTTTTTATGTTGGGTTGCAGCACGGCGAAATTGGGGTAGGGCATGATGTACCGCTGGAAGTTCACGACGTAGTCCCAGATGTACAGCTGCGGGGAGATGGCGGACCAATTGCGCAGGTCGTCCATGAACGATTGGTTCTTCTCGCAGCTTTCCAGTGGGTGGGCTACACATGCCTCAATGGGGCACAGGCGTACTACCACGTTGTGACGGGGTTGGATGTTCTCGGGAGCCGAACGGGTGTATTGATAGGCCAGCGTACCGATATATTTATCGGGAAACTCCTTCTCCACCGCTTCCGCTACTTGATTCACGAACCAGATGAGGATGCCTGATTCTTTGCCCCCGTATTTTTTCACCAGGGCTTGACATTTCGCACATTGGCAGGGGTTCCTCCAATCATTTTGAGAAACGGAGTAGATCGCGTGTTCCGGGTTCTCGCGGATAAAATCTTTCACCCGGCGTATCATGAGTTTCAGGACGTTGGGGTTACTCAGGCAGAGTTGAGCCCGTTTGCCCCAGTCGGGGTTATCCGGGTCGGCCACACGCTTTCCGTCTATCAGGCTGAAGTATTCCGGGTGCTTGTCGTAAAACTCCGAGGGGGGTATGAACCTGTAGAACGTGTGCACACTCCAGTAGCTTTCAAACCCTCCCGGCTGATCCGCGGGGTTCGATCCCATCGTCCCGTTGAGCTTGTTCCTGGCCATCCACACGGGATTGAAGGCGGTGTGAAAAAAGTCATTGCGTACCTTTAGCCCCGGCGCCTCACGATGGTCAAGTGTCTCGAATTGGCTCTCGCTACGGGTCGGAATGCAATCCGCGCCGGGAGCGTACCACCGGCAGCCGAATTCGTTTTCCAGAAAAGAAAACACCCCGTACATGGTGCCTCGCTCCTTTCCTCCGTAGATATAGATTTCCGGTCCACGATTGAAGTAGCGGAACGATTCATCTTTCCACTTCGGTTCTTCTTCGCCTATTTTGGATTGCAAGGCGGGAGAGAACCCCACGTAAATGCGCAGAGCCTGTTCCGGTAAGGTTTCGGTAGGTTGGTAGTAGTTCAAGGCGAGCGTCACGTCGCCAATTTCCTTTAGCCAATGTTGCAGCTCCCTGGCCGCCCACGCTTCCGACTCGGAGGCCTCCGAAGACAAGAAGATGGAATAGTCGGTTTTCCCGTCGGCAAATAGCACGTGCGGTTGAGCCGAGACTGTACTGGTGGCAACCAATAGGGTTAATGCCACCGCCACGCCCGGTAAAAAGGCGCGGTAAGTAAATGTCGTTTTGTTGTTCATCATTTTATTTTCCTCTTTGGTTATGAATAACTGTTTTAATCGCATCTGCCATACAGTTTGTCGGCAAAATGGATGTAGTGTTGCCAATCGACCAGGGTGAAATCATGATCTCCCGCTCTATTGTGATAGCCAAGTGGAAGTGAAATCACCTGCTTGCCCACTTCCGGCATACCTTGGGGTAGGGTACAGTCGAAACCGTAAAGGCGAAAAACCGGCTGTGCCTCGTATAACGCGAGCCATTGACCTTTCGGGTCGGCCCACAGGTCTTCTGCCGCACTACCCACGTAGACAGCGCGAGGTGCGATGAGCGCAAGCAGCATGTGTTGGTCAACCGGCAGCTTCTCTTCGTTATCCGCGTACTCTCTATATTTTGGCACGAACCAGTGCGGAAGGGTACGGGTGATATCTTCAACCATTTCACCGAAGTTGCGCCTGCTTATTTTCGCTCCCGCATGTCCCGATTCATTGGAGAAGGCGATTGCCACGCGTTCATCTTGTGCGGCACACCACAGTGCCGCTTTTCCACCACGAGAGAACCCCATCACCATCACCTTATCGGCAGCTATGGACGGTTCGCTCTCCAGGTAATCGATTATGCGGCTTGCCCCCCACCCCCAGGCGCCCAGCATGCGCATACCATTCGGCACATTCAACTGTTCCGGGTAGAGCTGTTTTATCACTTCATCGGCAAAGTAGATTGGTGAATCTGGAGAAACGGATTTCGTATCAAAACCTACAATGCCGTACCCGGCATCTATGATTTCATCCAGTGGCCAGAACGTATCTCTGTTTTCATACGTCTCTTTACTAAGCACGTTAAACCTACCCCGTTGATGATTGATCATCAGGAAAACGGGAAACTTCTTATCAGGTATATTGGGTACGATAAGGAAAGCATGAAAGGTCAATGTCCGGTTGTTGCGACTTACATCAATGGCAACATCTTTGAAACGTGACTTTTTATCGAAGCTTACTCCAGACCAGAGCACCCTGAAGTTGATGCTGTCGTAATCACTGGGCAACTGGCCATAGATATTGTCTTCAAAAAGTTTCAATATCTCGGGACGTCTATGCTGTTCCCACTCCTTCACGGTGGCTATTTTATCACCTTGGTTATCGGTAAGCAACGATGGCAACGTGTAGCTTCCCACCTTGCTCTCGTCGTAGTTCTGCGCGGTAAGGCTGAGTGGCATTACTAAAAATGCCACCGCGATCATAAAGAAAACGCGATCAACTTGTTTCATGCTCCTTGTTTTTGATTCTTCACATTCTGTACGATGAACGGTTCTCAGTTGGGTTGCTATTTGCACTGTTAAAGCCACTGCTACTCACCATAAGAATAAGTTGTTTTACTGTTCATCATTCAGCTGGTTATCTGTTTATTTTTCACGTTGAAAACAAAAATAGCAAAAAATGGCAAACTTTAAACTACCTACTCCTGTTTTTCGTAAAACCGTACCCAGTCAACAGCCATTTTAAAGGGTAGCTCATTCGGCGGAGTTGCTCCTTTCCACTCGTTGTGGTGCTGCATATCAATTAACAGGTAATAATTGTTATCGCCAAACGGGAATTGTCCTTCTTTGTCGGTTTCAATCCGGGGATAGGTGAGGGTATGGATATCATTCACGAAAAACAGCAGGCTGTCTTTATGCAACTCTACCGCGTAAAGGTTGTATTTGGCAGAATCAATATCGGTATAGGCACTCTGCTCCGGTTCTTTGATACCCAATGTTAGCGTGTAATGAGAATGAACACATTGGGCTACAAAGTCGATATGGTCATACCATTCCATGATATCGATCTCTCCGCCGTCAGGATACGGACCGCTTTCCGGCAACATCCAGAGTGCCGGCCATGCCCCTTGTGCACCATACAACTTGGCGTAGATCTCTAACCGCCCCAAGCCAAATGTTTTTTTATCTTTGGTGTAAACCCCTCCCGTAAGGAAAGGTGCTGTATCATTGGGCAAGAAAGTATTGGGCATACCGCGTAGAATAAGGTTCCCGTTTTCAACGGAAAACAGGGTGTCGTGAAAAGACATGTATTTACTCCAATTGCTTCCTGCTCGCGGGATTTTCGACCAGACGGTCGTATCGATCTTGCTTCCATCGAAGTTCTCTTCCCAAACCAATTTCCACTCGTTCCCCTTGCCATTACCTGACATGCAAGAGCCAAGTAACATTGCTGCCAGTAACAGGGACAGCATACCGATGTTGTAAAAACGCTGTTTCATTGTTTTATCGAATTATTTATTAACCAATTTCTACACACAATTATTTAAAAATAGACATACTCCCACGTTACACCGTCATCGTGATCGACATACACCATCAGGTAACCGCCGGGGGTATCGCCAAAGCCGCCTCCCAGCCACCAGTTGTCGCAAACGGCACCCCCAGTAACGAATCGCGTGTTTCGGGAATATATCTCCTCGTATATATGCTGATGTCCCTGCAGGACAAGCTTCACGGGATATTCACGGAGCAGGTCCCAAACCTCTTTGTAGTTTGAGAACATACCGTCTTTCATCACGTACTCTCCCTCGATGGCCGGGTAATAGAGTGAAAGCATGGGCACATGCATGGAAAGCACGATGGGGACATCGGTCCCGGTGGCTTTCAAATCCTCTTTTAACCATTCAACCTGTTCCTCACCGATGCGAAACACTCCTTTACCATCCTGTTCATTGCTGTTGAGCACGATAAAATGTACCCCTTTATGGGTGAAGGAGTAGTAGGCGGGGCCGAAAACTTTCTCGTACAGGCGAAGGCTATCCGGGTTGAGCGAGCCATCCGTGAAAATCAGGTCGTGATTGCCGGCCGTGTAATAGGCTTTTTGCCCGTTCTCATCCACCATCGCCTTGAACGATCGCATTAAAGCTTCGGCCTTTTCGCCCCCGGGCTTGTGGTGGTCTATGGGAACATTATCACCCCCGAATAGGAGAAAATCCACGTCCCGCGTCTTCACTTGTTCCAGCACCCTTTTGAAACCGTCGCTGCTCCCGCGGAAGTTGTTTTCATACAGATGCACGTCAGCGAGGAAAGCGAACGAGAACTTCGTCTCTTCTGCCCGTTGCTTCATGTAGGCACCCCGCGACTGTTCAAATAGGGAGAGGTAAGCCACCAGCCTGTTTTTCAAGTTGGTTTCACCTTCCGCCTTTTGAAGTTGTAACCGGTAGCCCGACAGGTCCCCTTTTAATTTCTTCAGTATCTCCTTCACGATGGCACGCTCCGTTGACGTGTCCGGTGTCAGCAGCAAGGTCTCCATGCTTTTCCCCATCGTCATCGAAGCGGCATACAGTGCGCCGGCCTGTTCGGGAAACTCGCGGTGAAACGCTTTGGCGACAAGGGTTGCATCGATATTGGAGGCGCTGAAGAAAACGGCACCCTTTTTCGAAGAAAGGTCCTCTACGCCTATCTCCGCCTCGAAACGCTCGTATTTCCCGTTTACCGGGTACGCTACTATCGAGTCGGCAAAACAGAAAATTCCGCGTTCATACAGCTTCCCGGCAATATGGATGGGTTCTCCCTTAGTATTTACCCGCATTTTGGGAACGCTGTCATGCCCTGTTCTTTCATATTCAAACGGGGTCTCATCCAACCAAACGCTTTTGCCATCGGGCGTAATCAGGCGAGCATTGCCCCAAACGGCGTAATCCCACTGCCCCTCTTGGTTGCCGCGGGCAGCCGAGAGGAACAGCGTTTCAACACCGCGCAGGTCGATGGAAAAGTAGGAGGCTTCCTCCCCGAACTTCTTTCGAACGGGTTGAACCGGTATTCCCACGGCCCGTGCCCGTTTCCCCGTTACTTGCATCTTCAGTTCCGCGTAACGGGTAATCCATTCCGGTGTCTGCAAGCTTTGCCCGGCGCTCTCTTTCTCTTCACGTTCCAAAGGGGAACGTCCCGGCTGGGTGAAAGAGGAGAGCGGCGCTGCCAGCACCGTTGCCGTGATCCATCCCGAAGTTTTAATGAAATCGCGACGTGACTCTTGGTGTTTCTTCCTCTTCATCTCTTGGTTACTGTTTATCTCGGTTTAAAAAATCACACGTGCTACGGATGTTCATCCTCTCTTTGCTTGCTGACAAATGGGCCGTAAACAGCTTTCACCGTCATGCTTTCATCTTCCGCCGACACGATGTAAATCTTATAACGATCTCCTTGCGGCAGCACTTTCACTATCACGTGGCCGTTCTCTTCAGCAATCTGTTTTCCCCAAACGCGTGAACGACATTTCTCCCTTATACAGGCGGGGATATAGGTGAAGTAGAGCCTGCTTTGCTTGCCGTTATGCAGTTCTAGAGAAGTGGTACGTCCTATCACCGACGCTTGAACGTGTTGATAGTCCCACACCGGGAAAATGTAATGCGCCGCGCGAATATTCCGCACGAATCCTTTCGACATGGCATCATGAAAACCGTGATGGTTTACCTTGCAAATATCGACTTCCCCGCATACCATGGCCACCATTTTCTCTATTTCGAAAACATTTCCTTCCGCATCATTGATCTTTCCACTTAAATCACCCGCGGTATAGTAGTTGAACGCCCCGTATGAAAGTCGGATTCCGCAGCTCATGGTGTTGATGTTGAAATCGCGTTGGCGGTTCTTACGCATGTCGGAGATCAGGGAATCTGTTTCCATTCCCTTACCAGTCCAAACGACCCCATTTGAAACCAAGTTTCGAACTTTAAACTCCGGGTAGCTCGAGGCATCATAATGCAAAACAAATTGATCGGTAGCGCCAACCCTAAACGGTCCGGCTTCCAACCCACCCGATTTTGTTTGCCATTCCACGAAATTCCGGTAATTTCGCAAATGTATATCGTTAGGATCCTCGCGGGGGAAATCGTAGCGCGGGTAGCTACTGTCAACCAGTTTGTCGAAGTGAATATGCTCGGCCACTTCGCCGATTCCGGAAAGGATGTAGCCAGGATCCCGTCCTGTCGTCATTTGCAGTGAGTTTCTTACTTCGCCAAAATGGTCGTCATGAAAATGCGAAAGGAAAAAGTAATTGACGCGATCCTTATAAGGGTTTACCCGTTTAATATAACGGGCAATCCACTCTCCAGCCTGACGGGTCGTGTCAGGAAGGGCAGGAGTCATTAAAAGATAATCGTGCCGATCATAATCACCCGCGTCGATCAGCATGGATGTGCCATCCGGGAAAATGAAAAAGTTAGACTCGCCACGCCCCGTGTAAATGTGGTGGATATCCAGCTCTCCCTCTTCCCAACCGGGGTAAGGAAGACCTACCTCAGGTTGTTTCTCCTGTCCGGCGATAGTGTGTATACCCCCCAAAAAGAGGGAAAAGAGGAGGATGAACGTTTTTTTAAAAAAATTTGCCATGTTTTTGGTGTATTCTTTTATGTTATTTCACGAAATCAATCTAAAGAAATCTCTTTTCTCGTTGAATCGTCGTGTTGTTTTGCAACAGAACGCCGTTGTGCAGCACAGTGACACGTGGAGGCGTGCGGTAAGTACCCTCTTTCGTGAAGGTGGGAGCCGTGTAGATAATTATGCAGTTGAAAGTTGTTGAATTTTTGTTTCGTCCGAATACTTCCCGTGCCTCCCCGTAAGCGTCCGGTGTCCCATCGGCCCTCATATTAACGTTGTTCGAATTTACAAAAATATCGTTCGGGAATTTTCATTGAAGGAAACCCCGAACGATATTTTCAACGGCGCTTTACGCGCCTACCCCGCATGATTTGCCGCGTTATATGGCTACTTGTTCACCAGGTTCGGATTGATTACACCCTCGTTGTGAGGACGTGGTGCGTACATCTTCTTGTCGCTCCACGAGCCGGTCACGGGAACCACCTCCTTGCGGAAGATACCGGGTGCCACCTCGATCTCGGGGTTCTGCACCCTGAACGCGAAGTGATCTTTATGGCGATTCATGCGGAACATGTCGCGTGCCCGGGTGGCGAAACCGCACCAGTAGTAGCCGGCGATCTCCCAGCCGTGCTCGTTGTACGCGGCTTCCGCCAGCTCTGCCGGTGACATGCTCGTCGAGTAGAGGTTAGACGCTTTGCCGTCGGCCCGGTTGCGTACCTTGTTCAGCACGTCCACCGCTTGCTGGTTAACCTGGCCCGAGCGACCCACCGCTTCGGCGTACCAGCAGTACACTTCGGCGAGGCGAATCACCTGGTGGTGCTTGTTCCCTGATGAGGGGAGGCTACCGGGTTTGGTGTAGTCAAACTCCTGACCCGCGGTGCGCGATTCCGCCGTCTTCATGAAGACGGGGGCCACCACGTCGCGGCTGCGGCCCTCGGGGATTTCCCACCAGTCGCGTAGCTCAGTCTCGCCCGTCAGCATGATTTTCGGGAAGTAGGTGGCCTCTTTACGCGGCCCGTCGGGGAACTCTTTCCAGAACTTGATCTCCCCTTGGACGTCGCCCCATCCCTCTTGTGACATATCTTGCAAGATGTCGGTGATAACGGATTGCGTCTTTTTGGTATCCCGGTTGTAGTAGATCCCCAGCAAGGTCTCCTTGTTCTTGTTGTTGTACTCCTCGGAGTGAATTTTCCAGTACTCGTCCAACAGCTCGTAGTAGTACTTCCCGCTGTTCGCGCCGTCAATCACCTCCTTGGCCTTTTCGGCTGCCAGCTTGTAGTACTCCGTTTTGTTCATGGGCCAGCCGGCCATCGTCATGTAGACGTAGGCCATGGCGGCTTTCACCGCGCCTTTGCTTACGGCCACGTTCATCCCGTTCAAGGAGTAGGGAGCCGCGGAGTAGTTGTCAGGGCATCCCTCTTCCGCTAACTTCAGGTCGGCAATAATCTGATCGAAGATCTCTTCTACCGAGCTGAGTGGTATATCCAGCTCGATATCCTCGCTGATGATGAGCGGCACTTCCCCCCAGGTGGTTACCAGGTAGAAGTAGTTGAAAGCGCGCCAGAAGTAGGCGTTTGCAACGGTCTGCTTGATTTTCGCCTCCGAGGCGTTCTCGCAATCAGGGGCATTGCAGATGATGAAGTTGGTGGCCTTGATTATCTGGTACCGCGCTTTCCACAAGCGGGGCATCCAGGCGTTGGTCTCCGTGACGTTGTACTGGTCGTACTCGCGCAGGTTGAGCTTGTTGCTGGCCGGGTGGGTAGATACGTCGTCGCCCGCGAGCGCCTCGGTTCCCACCTCGTTGTTAGCGTCGTTTTGGTAGCAAACCAAATTGTACAGGGCTGTCATGGCAGCGTCCAGGTCGTTCTCGTTCTTGAAGAAGTTGGGAACGGCCATCTGCCCCCTGGGATCCTCGGTGAGGAAGTCGCTACAGGAGAGCGCCCCGCCCAACGTCAGTATCGCTACGAAAAAATAGAGTATGGTATACTTTGTTCTCATATTGTATCTTTCTTTTAGTGTTTAATATCCTATCCCTTAAAACGTGAACCTCGCGCCAAACGTGAAGGTTCTTGGCAGTGGGTAAGCACCCTGGTCCACGCCTTCGTACGAGTCGTACACCTCGGGGTCCATCCCCGTGTACTTGGTGAGGGTCAGCACGTTCTGCCCACTCACGGAGAGCTGTATATCCGCGAATTTTACCCAATCTTTCGGGATGTCGTACGACAGGCTGATGTTCCTTAGCTTGAGGAACGCGGCGTTTTCCAGCCACTTCTCACCGTTCACGTGGTACCTCACGTTCCCGTTTTTGTAGTTGGGGTATTCCGCCTGCGATTTGTCGCTCACCTTGTCCCATCCCTTCTCGTAAGCCTCTTTCAGCCTGAAGAAGCGGTAGGGTCCCGTCATAGAGGAGAGCATGAAACGTATGGAGTTAAGGCGTTGGAAGCCGGTGGCGGCGTTGAAGAAGAGGTTCAGCGTCCAGTTCTTGTAGCTCACCGAGTTGTTCCAGCCGAACGTCCAGGCGGGTGAGCATTGGCCCATGATGCGCTGGTCGTCACCCGTGGGGCTGGTGGTCAGGCTGCCGTCGGCCTTTTCGTACAGGTAGGCCCCGTTGTCATCGAACCCTCTCATGGGGTAGAGGTAGAACGAGCCGTAGGGGTAGCCCACCTTCATGATTTGCATGTAGCCGCCCAAGTCACTGCGGTAGGCCGTTTTGATTTCATCATCACCCGCCATGTCCACGATCTCGTTTTTCACGTAAGAGGCGTTGAACGAGGTCTCCCATTGTATTGGCGACAGGTCTTCCAGCGGGTAGGCGGTGATACTGAATTCCACCCCGCGGTTGTCGATTTGCCCCTGGTTTACCCATACGTGTCCACCGTGTCCGGCGTTCGATGGTCCCCCTCCCATGAATCCCGGGAGCTGTTTTTGGAAGAGCAGGTCTTTCGACTGCTTGTTGAAGTACTCCACGGTGAGGTTCACCTTGTTATTGAGCATGCTCACGTCTAAACCGATGTTGCTCTGGTACGTCTTCTCCCACCTCAAGTGCGCCGACGCGTAGGAGTTAGACCAGTAACCGGTGTAGTTGGTACTCGTTCCCCAGCCGTATTGCAACTGTTGCAACATCCCGAGAGTCTCGTACGACCCGATAGCCTGGTTACCGGTTACACCGTAGCTGGCGCGCAGCTTCAACTGTTGGAAAAGGTCTTGGTCTTGCATGAAACCCTCTTGGGCAAGGTCCCAAGCGATGGCGCCCGATGGGAAGTAGCCCCACTTGTTGTCGCCCTGGAACTTGGAGGAGCCGTCGGCCCTGTAGGCCAAGGTCAGGAAGTAGCGTCCGCCGTAGTTGTACATCACGCGGCCTAACGCTGATGCCATCGAGTCTCCCCAGTAGGCGTTTTTCACGTTTCGGGTCCCGGCGTTACCGATATTATAGTAACCCACGATATCGCCGTTGCTTAAGTTGGTTCCGTCACCGTTTATGGAGTTACCTTCGTTTTGGCTCATCTCCCACACCGCCGTGGCCGTGAGGGAGTGTTCGCCGAACTTTTTGGCGTAGGTCAAGTTGTTGGTGTTCTGCCAGAAGCGGCTTTCACTGAAACCAACACCCATATCGTCGGTCGAGCCGGGGTAGCGCAACTTCGAGCTGAACCAGTGTGAGTTGCTGTTAGAGAAGTTGTATCCTCCTTGTACCGATAGGGTAAGGCCGTCGATGATCTTGAACAGGAAGGTACCGTTGGCTTGCAGGAAGTTGCTGTAACCGTCGTCGTAGTTGGAAACCCTCGCGCCGTAGGGGTTGCCGCTAACCGTGTTGTAGGGGTCCTTGTTGTAAACGCCGGTAACAGGGTCTTGCAGCTCCATGGTGGGCGAGAAGGTTAGGGTTTGGTTCATGTCCATACCCCCGTTGTGGGAATGTGTTCTGGATGCGTTGAGCTTGAGCGAGAAATCGAGCCACTTGGTGACTTTCGCGTCGAGGTTGCTCCTCAGTTTGTACTCCTTGCGGTTGGTGGTGATGGTCACGGCGTCTTGGTCGAGAATCTGGGCAGATACCAGGTATTGTAGCCTTTGGGTTCCTCCCGAGAGGCTAAGCTTGTAGTCCTGCGATATACCGGTTTGGAACATCAGGTCGTAATAGTCAATCCCCTTGGTGCCATTCTTATACGCCTGTAAATCGGCGTCGGAGATGGTACCCGGGCCCTTGACATCGTTCAGTGCCAGCGCGTACTCGTAGGCGTTCATCACGTCGTACGCCTTGGCGAGTTTGCTCACGCCGGTTTGCACGTCAAACACGATTTCGTTCTTGCCGACAGCCCCTTTCCGCGTGGTAATCAGTACCACCCCGTTGGCCCCGCGGGAGCCATAGATGGCGGTGGATGACGCGTCTTTCAGCACCTCGATCGATTGGATATCCATCGGGTTGACACTTCCAATTCCCCCTACGATGCCGTCCACGATGTAGATCGGGTCGTTGGTCTTGTTGATGGAGGTGGTACCGCGTATCCTCACTTTGGCACCGCCACCCGGCATACCGCTCAGGTTAGTCACCTCAACACCGGGTGTTCTACCCTGCAGGATGTCTGACACCCGCTTTACCGGTTGGTTCTTGAACTGCTTCTGCGACACGCTGGCCACCGCGCCGGTCAGGTCTCTTTTCGCCACGGTCCCGTAGCCGATAACCACCACCTCGTCCAGCGCCTGGGTATCTTCTTCCAGCACGATGAAGAGGTGTGACTTGCCGGCTGTGGTCACCCGTTGTACCACGTACCCGATGTAGGAGATGTCGATGGAAGCACCAGGGGTGATGTTCAGCTCGAACTCCCCGTTCGCGTCGCTCACTGTCCCGTTGGTTGGTACGCCTACCTCTAGCACGTTAGCGCCAATGATAGGGTCACCGCTTTCGTCGGTTACCGTACCGGTTATTTTCTGTTTTTGATTCGCTTGTTCAAGGGCAGTTTTCAAGACAGAGGCGATGGTGATGCTCTTGCCCCGGATGGCGTAGGTGATATCCTTGCCCTTGAAAGCCTCGTTTAAGATCTCATTGATCGTGGCGTTTTGCTTACTCACGGAAACCGTGGTCTTGGCTACATTTTTGTCCACGATGAAAAAAGAGTAGTCGAACTGTTTGGAGAGGTTGTCGACCAGTTGTTGCACGGTTACGTTGTGTACCGTTACGTCTTTTCTAACCTCGGTCGATGCCTGAGCGGCAAAAGTGGCTGCACCCATCACGACAAACAAGAGGAATACCGTGAAACGGCAGACGCTGTTGTAAATTGTTTTTCTATAATTGTGTTTCATACGATTATTTTATTCTTTTACATTTCGGTGTATGGAACTATTCCGTTAAGCCAAATGAGCATTGGACAAGTTTACTTGGACAAGGCCATGGCGAGGAATAGTCTAACTTTAGTGAACTATTCCGTTAAGCCAAATGAGCATTGGGCAAGTTTACTTGGACAAGGCCATGGCGAGGAATAGTCTAACTTTAGTGAACTATTCCGTTAAGCCAAATGAGCATTGGGCAAGTTTACTTGGACAAGGCCATGGCGAGGAATAGTCTAATTTAGTGAACCTTTGATGTTTAAAATAATGATTTCCAAGGATATTTAATGATTATTTTATTTTAATCATGTTGGTTCCATATTGTTATTGTTTTATCTTTGCAGATGAATGTTCCCGTTAGCACTGTTATGGCATGGGAAGGTTTAGTTTTTTATTCCATATCCATGTAATAACGATTTGTGCACCAATGGGCGTAATTCTCTTTATTACAGGATATTAAAAAGGGCTCCCGTTCATTCCCAATTGGTGAGTCCTTTTTTCTTGCTCGCGTTTCTTCTATTTATTTTCCATAGGCATATTCATTTTAAACGGTTTTAGTATTTAATTATCTCTTTAATCACTACTTCTTGGCAAATCGTTGTCTACAGGCAACGTATGCTTTATGTTCATCAGTCATCATTCTCGCCAGTGTATCTTCGTATTAAGGCAGCTACTGTCACGTTTATCATTCTTTTCTGTGAATGCTTGTTCTTAATAAATTATTATCCTCTTTGTTTCGTGGTCGATTTGGTAGTTGAACATCATCTCGTTTTCCAGTGCTTTGAACACCTCCTCGATGGGTTGATCCACGGTGAAATTGGCCGAAACAATGCGGGAGGCTACTTTGCTGTTCTTTGTTTCAATCGTGTAACTGTAAATTTGCTCCAGTTTGCCGATTAACTCGGAGAACGGCAGGTCGTAATAGTTGTATCGGCCTGAAACCCATGCCGTTTTTAGCTGGGTGTCAGTGTAACTGCGGTCGTATTCGCCAGTAACGGTATTGTAAATGATGGTCTCATTGGGTTTCATGAGCACTTGAAAGTGGTTGGTGTGAAACATGACGGACCCCTTCAGCAAGGTGGTTGTCACCATATCTTCTTTTGCTTTCACGTTAAATACCGTACCCAACACCTCTGTTTTGGTGCCGGAGGCTTCCACGATAAACGGTTTGCCAGCGTCTTGGTTCACATTGAAGTAGCCCTCGCCGGTTAACCGCACGTGGCGCTGCCTCTTGCCGAATTTTGATCGGAAGGTCACGTTAGAGTTCTTGTTAAGGGTGACCGTGGAACCGTCGGGCAAGCGATACTCGGTTGGGACGGATTGCGCCGCGTAGGTGAGCAGTTGACCCTCGGGCTGGACGAAGAAGAGATACGCGAAGGTGCAGGCGGCAACAAAGAAAACGGCAGCGACCGAAGCGACCCTGGAGAACAGTTTTTTAAAACGGTCGCGTTCGATCGCCTGCAGCTTCACTTGAACATTCGATTCAAACTCTCTTTTGGCGGTAACGTCGGTCATCTCAACGTTGGAATTCCAATACTCTTTGAGTTGCATGAAGATAAACCCGTTGTCTTCTTCAGACAAAAGTTGCCGGAAAGCGGCTTTTTCTTCTTCGCTGGCCTCATTAGCCAACACCTTGGACGCTAAAAGGGAGAATCGATCACTCATTAAAATAGCCAAATTACATCGTTCAATAATAAAGACACTCTTTTGTGACATTTCCCCCATCAGGAAATGTTAAAAAACAGTTGCTGAGTCAAAGAGATCTTCAATCAGATGCTCTTAAGGTTTTGTTATCCCGTTATTATTTAAATGGTTAGGTGGCTGGACCGCGAGGGGTCAAGGTGCGAATTTTAAACCGTTTAACTTATCCCAGTCGCCACGGGTGAAATCGGGGATTTTGACAGGCATTCCCCCGTTTAATACCGATTGTTCGCTTAGCTCGACCAAGCAAGACCATTCTGCCGCATCATAGACATCCTGATCGAGGGGCAACCCATTTCTTAAGCAGTAGATTAACCGATAATCCATGATGAAGTCCATGCCGCCGTGACCGCCCACTTTTTTGGCGAATTCACCAATCTCTTTTATGAAGGGGTGCTCGTATTGATGCATCAACGAGTCAATTTGTGTTTCCGTGAGGAAATCATGGGCATTCGGTTCCAGTGCGATTAGCTCGGAAGGGTATTTCTGGAAAAAACCTTTCGTGCCACTTATGGTGTGCAGCCTGCTGTAGGGACGGGGACTTGTCACGTCGTGCTGTATCATGATCGTTCGTCCCTTTTCGGTTTTAATGATGGTTGTATTCATATCGCCCAGCTTATAATCCTGCTGTGCCTGCGGCGAATCTTCACCAAATTTTTCTTTGGCGTACGCCGTCATACCAAGCTGATCGGAAGAGACCGATACCAAGTAATTCATTTTGTCCCCGCGGTGCATGTTCATAACCTGGCAAATGGGACCGAGTCCGTGCGTGGGGTAGGGGTTACCCGTGTGTGCCGTGTTGAATTTTAATCTCCACATGTCTTTGTAAGCGTCGGGACGAAAGTTGCTCGCCCTTAAGTCGTGAATATAGGCACCTTCCCCGTGAACGATCTCACCGAAGAGTCCTTGCTGAGCCATATTCAACGTGGTTAACTCGAAGAAGTCGTAACAGGTGTTTTCTAGCATCATGCAGTGGCGGCGTGTCTTTTCGGCCGTGTTGACCAGTTGCCAGCACTCTTCGATAGTAGTTGCCGCCGGCACTTCTATGGCAACGTGTTTCCCCTGTTGCATGGCATACACGGCCATGGGGGTATGTTGAAGCCAGTCGGTGCAAATATAGACGAGGTCGATGTCGTTTCGGTGACACAATTCTTTCCAGGCGTCTTCACCCACGTACTCATCCGCCGGCTCAAGACCTCTTTTTTCCAACGTCTCTTGCGACCTTTTCACCTTCTCGGCATCCAAGTCGCACAGGGCTTTTATTGCTACCCCTTCGATATAACTGTACCTCACTACTGCCCCGGTTCCACGGTTACCTAACCCGATAAAACCTACCCGAACTGTGGGGATAGGATCAACGGCTAACTGCAGTACGCTACTTTGTCCTTTTTCACGCGGTGGTTCCGGGTTCTGTATTGGACCGGGACTCTTTGTACAACCACTCACCGCGAAAATCAATGCTAAAAACAATAGGCTGAAGTGTCTCATACGATTAATTTTAATGCTCATTATTTTGAAGTATCTCTCTTAATTTCGCCACGGCGGAAGCCACTTGCTTCTCGATTGTCTTAATTGACACGCCCAGCACCTCTGCCGCATCTTTGTACTTCATCTTGTTCAGGCGCACCAATTGAAAAGCTGCCTTGGTTTTAGGGGGTAGCTGATTGATGGCGTTATCCAAGATACTGATGGTTTCACGCGTGATAAAGATAGACTCCGGGTTAAACTTGGTGTTGTAAAAACAATCCATAGTTTCGCTTTCCATCTCGGCGTATTTGGCTTTTGTTTTTCTCAGGTGATTCAGTGAGGTGTTCTTCGCCAAGATAAAGAGGTAGTTTTCGATGTTTTTGATCTTTCCCCTCTCCTTTCTTTTGTTCCATAGCATTACTAATACATCCGCTGCAAGTTCTTCGCGATCCCTGGCGTCGGGCACGTATAGGGAGATGAAGTGAAGTACCTTGTCCCGGTAAGCATGCAGGATAAACCTGAACCAGCATTCGTGGTTGTTTTGGATAGATTCGTTCATGCCATCGTGGAGGTTCATGTATTCGTCAGATCATCTTAGATTTACCCGCAAATTTATCTATTTTTATTAAGATAATCAACTTTTAGCAGGTGGGATTGGGTCATGCCCTTAAAACGATCCTTGCTCCACGAGAACACAAACCCGTTCGGTAAGGCGGTCTTCCCCGTAAGGGTTATATCTCGCCTTGAGGCTATTCCCGAAGATATTGGCGAACAGGTTGTAGCTCCACGCTTTAAGGCTTCCCATGAAGGCGTCTATGATGTGGTAGGAGGAGGAGCTGGTTTCGCGGTCTACCAGCTTGATGAGCAGTTGGCCTTGTGAACGGGTCAGTTTCTTCATCTTCGGGGTGTATGCCTCCAATAGGTACTTTTCCATTTTGTTCAGGTGCCTCTGTCGGGCCTTATCGTCCGGTAGGGTCTCCATGTACTCGTACGTTTCGGTGATGATACGTGCGATCTCCTTCGCGTAGGGGAGGGTGCGTTTCACGTCACGAATCAGCTTGGTATAGGCCGCCCTCTCCTTGGCACTGCGGAATGTAAGGGGTTGGTACTTGATGAAATCGGTGAACCACATGCAGGTGATTGTGTCACCGTCCTCGGCGATAACGGCCGATACGTCTGGTTTAAGGTAAAACGTGGAGAAAGTGGAACTACTTCCCGGATTCACATTCGATGCGTAATGCCCTTGAGCCTTTACCAAGATGGGTACAAGGGTCACGAGCAGGGTAAGGATTATGTGAATACGTCTTTTCATAACGGTACAAAGATAATTGCTCGCTTTCGAAATGAAGGAGAAAATCTCGTTAAGTCTCGTTAATTAACTTCCCTGTTGTTAGAATGTTAAGATAAAAAAACGGAAACGTGGGTCGATTGCCGACAAATAGATGTAATTTCGCGAGGTAAAATTATGAAGCAATGGCATATCATCATTTAGGGGAGCTTATCCACGAACAGGCAAGGAGTTATGGGAGCCGAACGGCTTTGAAATACCAGGATGTGCAAGGGAGGTGGGTGAGTATGACGTGGGCCCTCTTCTCCGAACGGGTCATGAAAGTGGCCCGGGCGCTGGCTGAAATGGGGGTAGTACCAGCCGATAAAGTGGCCGTGTATTCCCAGAACATGGAGCAGTACCTGGTAACCGACTTCGCGGCGTTCGCGATTCGTGCAGTGGTGGTGCCGATGTACGCCACCGCTTCACCGGAGCAGGTGAGCTACATCGTTAACGATGCCAACATCAAGGTCCTTTTCGTGGGAGAGCAGTTCCAATACAATAATGCTTACAAGGTGCAACAGGAGCATAAGGTACTGCAGAGGCTGATCGTGTTTGATCGGCAGGTGGTCTTTCAACCGGATGACACTACTTCTGTTTACTTCGACGACTTTATCGCAACCGGCGAGAATTCAGACTCGCTGGCCCTGGTGAATGCACGGCTCAAGCAGTTGAAAATGGACGATTTGGCGGCAATCATCTACACCTCGGGGACCACCGGTGAGCCCAAGGGGGGTGATGCTCACACATGCCAACTTCATCGCGGCATTCAGGATTCACGATGTGCGATTGACTACTTTCTCTGAAAAGGATGTGTCGATGTGCTTCCTCCCGCTAACCCATATATTTGAGAAGGCGTGGACCTACTATTGTTTATACAAAGGAGCGTTAGTGGCCGTGAACCGGGTTCCCAACGAGATACGAGAGACCATCAAGCAGGTACGACCCACCGTGATGAGTAACGTGCCGCGGTTCTGGGAGAAGGTGTACGAAGGCGTGAAGAAGACAATGGAGAGTGCACCGTGGCCACTGAAGTGGTTGTTTCAGGATGCGGTCAAGACGGGGAGACGCCACAACCTGGATTATGTGAACCGGGGGAAACGAGCTCCATTGGGTAACCGGTTGAAGTTTCTCTTGTACCGGCATACTCTGTTTTACCTGGTGAAGCGGGTTGTGGGGATTGAGCGGGGCAACTTCTTCCCAGTGGCTGGTGCGCCGTTGTCGGACACCATCAACGAGTTCCTGCAGTCGATTGATGTTCCCATTATTTACGGTTACGGGCTCACCGAAACGACGGCCACGGTAAGCTGCTTTGTAGAGCCTGGATTTACCATCGGTACCGTGGGGACGGTGATGCCGGAGGTAGAGGTGAAGATTGGAGAGAACAACGAGATCATGGTTAGGGGGGAAACCGTGATGAGGGGTTATTACAATAAGCCCGAGGCCACCAAGGAGGCATTCACCGGCGACGGCTTTTTCAGGACCGGTGACGCGGGACGTCTTACGGCACGAAATGAGATCGTGCTCACCGAGCGAATCAAGGATCTGTACAAGACGTCTAATGGGAAGTATATCGCGCCACAGGCTATCGAAACACGCATCCAGGAGGATAAGTACATCGATCAGGTAGCGGTGATAGGTGACGAGCGGAAGTTCGTGAGCGCGCTTATCGTGCCCAACTTCCCCATGCTGGAGGCGTATGCCCGCGAGCAGGGCATTCATTTCAACAGCATGGAAGAGTTGGTCGAGAATCGGCTTGTGCATGATTTTATCTTCGGGAGGATCGAGCTCCTGCAGTCGAGTTTCACCAATTACGAGAAGATCAAACGGTTTGCCCTTCTGCCAGAGCCCTTTAATATGGAGAAGGGCGAGTTGACCAATACGTTAAAGCTGCGGCGGAAGGTGATTTTAGAGCGGTACGCGAGCGTTATCGAGGGGCTATACGTCGAATAAAATCATTATCTTTGTAGCGTTTTTTGACAGCGTTTAAAAAGTAAGGAAGCGATGGATTATAACTTCAAGGAGATAGAAAAACGGTGGCAACAGTACTGGATAGACCACCAAACGTACAAGGTAACGGAAGATAATTCGAGGCCTAAGTATTACGTGTTGGATATGTTCCCCTACCCTTCGGGTGCGGGGCTACACGTGGGGCACCCCCTCGGTTACATCGCTTCTGACATCTATGCTCGGTACAAACGACTCAAGGGGTTTAACGTGTTGCACCCCATGGGGTACGACGCGTACGGACTGCCGGCTGAACAGTACGCGATCCAGACCGGGCAACACCCGGCTATCACCACGGAGCAAAATATCCAACGGTACAGGGAGCAGCTCGACAAGATGGGGTTTTCGTACGACTGGAGCCGGGAGGTTCGCACGTGTGATCCCGGGTACTACAAGTGGACGCAATGGGCGTTCGTTCGGATGTTCCACTCCTACTACTGCAACCGGTCTAAAAAGGCGCGGCCGATAGAGGAGTTGGAGGAGACCTTTGCTCAACGGGGGACGGAGGGGCTTGATGTGGCCTGTAGCGAACCGCTGGAGTTCACTGCCGAGGAGTGGAATCGGAAGTCCGAAAAGCAGAAGCAGGAGGTGCTGATGAACTACCGTCTGGCCTACCTGGGGGATACCATGGTGAACTGGTGCGCGGAGTTGGGTACGGTACTCGCTAACGACGAGGTGAGTGAGGGGTTCTCCATACGGGGAGGATACCCGGTGGTGCAGAAAAGGATGCGTCAGTGGTGCTTACGGGTGTCGGCTTACGCGCAGCGGTTGCTCGATGGGCTGGAAGGGATTGACTGGAGCGATTCCCTTAAGGAGACGCAACGCAATTGGATAGGCCGGAGCGAGGGGGCGGTCATGCACTTCGCCACATCGGGGGGGATTGGGTTCGATATCTTTACCACCCGTGCCGATACCATCTTCGGGGTCACCTTCATGGTGTTGGCCCCGGAGAGCGAGCTCACGGAGCAGCTGACGACTGGTGAGCAGAGGGAGGTGGTGCAGGAGTATATCGAGCGGAGCAAGATGAAGACGGAGCGGGAGAGGATGGCCGATAAGTCGGTATCCGGGGTATTCACCGGATCGTATGCCACCCATCCCTTCACAGGCGAACCCCTCCCGATATGGGTGTCGGATTACGTGCTGGCGGGATACGGAACCGGTGCCATCATGGCGGTGCCGGCGCATGACAGCCGTGACTACGCGTTCGCGAAGCATTTCGATTTACCCATCATCCCGTTAATCGAGGGGTGCGATATATCGGAAGAAAGCTTCGACGCGAAAGAGGGGATCATGGTGAACTCCCACTTCCTGGACGGGTTGACGGTGGAGCAGGCTATCCCGACGGCGATTGAAGAGGTGGAAAAGCGGGGGGTGGGGTACCGGAAGGTGAACTACCGCCTGCGCGATGCCATCTTCTCGAGGCAGCGCTACTGGGGTGAACCGTTTCCCGTTTATTACAAAGAGGGGATGCCTTACACCCTGCCCGAAAGCGAATTGCCGCTTGAGTTACCGGAGGTGGACAAGTACCTGCCTACCGAAACCGGTGAGCCGCCACTGGGACGTGCCAAGAATTGGACGACCAAGGAGGGATACCCGCTGGAACTGAATACCATGCCGGGCTTTGCCGGCTCTTCGGCCTATTACCTGAGGTATATGGATCCGCGTAACGAAGAGACACTCGTATCCAAAGAGGCGAATGGCTACTGGCGCGACGTGGATCTTTACATCGGTGGGACGGAGCACGCGACAGGCCATCTGATCTATAGCCGCTTTTGGAATAAGTTCCTGTACGACCTGGGTGTTTCGTGTGAAGAGGAGCCGTTCAAGAAGCTGGTGAATCAGGGGATGATACAGGGGAGGAGCAACTTTGTTTTCCGCGTTCAGGGTACCAACTGTTTCGTCTCGTATAACTTGAAAGAGGGGTATGATGTGATGCCGATTCACGTGGATGTGAATATCGTGCATAACGATGTGTTGGACATCGAGGCGTTTCGTAACTGGAATCCCGAGTATCAGGACGCCGAGTTCATCCTGGAAAACGGCAAGTACATCTGTGGGTGGGCCATCGAGAAGATGTCAAAGTCGATGTTCAACGTGGTTAACCCGGACGATATCATTGATAGGTACGGGGCAGATACGTTGCGCCTGTACGAGATGTTTCTCGGGCCGCTTGAACAGTCCAAGCCGTGGGATACTAACGGGATTGATGGTGTACACCGTTTCTTGAGGAAAACCTGGAACCTGTTCTATAAGGGTGGTGAGCTTCTTGTGTCTGACGATGAGCCGACCAAGGAGGAACTAAAAGCGGTCCACAAGTTGATCAAGAAGGTGTCATACGATATCGAGCACTTCTCGTTCAACACGTCGGTATCGGCGTTTATGATCTGCGTGAATGAGCTGAGTACGCTGAAGTGCTACAAGCGGTCGGTTTTGAACGAGTTGGTAATCTGCCTGGCGCCTTTCGCCCCTCATATCGCGGAGGAGCTGTGGCACGCCTTGGGAAACCAGACCACTGTATGTGATGCTCCGTGGCCGGCATGGAGTGAAGCGTACCTGAAGGAAGACGCGTTCCCATACGCCATATCGTTCAACGGTAAGTCGAGGTTCGTGCTGGAATTCCCGGTAGATGCAACCAGCGAGGAAATTGAGCAGGCGGTTCTGGGTCATGAGAACTCGAAGCGATGGATAGGGGATAAGCCGGTGAAGAAGGTGATCGTGGTGCCGAAGAAAATTGTAAACGTGGTGATATAAACGATGGTATTACAGGGGATGACAATATGGGAGATTTACCTGAATTCAGTTTGAAGAAGTTTTACTGGAAGGATTACCTGATCATTTTCTTAGGTACGTTCATGTACGCTTTGGGGGTGACGCAGTTCATCATGCCTCATCAGTACGTGATGGGCGGGCTTACCGGTTTGGCCGTACTTTTAAACTATGCTTTCTCGTTGCCGGTCTCCATCATGGTTTTCGTGATGAACGCGCTGTTGTTACTGATGGCGTATCGGCTACTGGGGTCGGAATTCCTAGTAAAGACCATCGTCGGCGTTGGGGCGTTAACCCTCTTCATCGGTTTGTTTGAATGGTTGCAGTTGCCGACTATTCTAACCGAAGAGCCGTTGATAGCTGGACTTATCGGTGCCATTGTGGCCGGTGCCGGGGTGGGGCTCGTTATGTCGGTGAACGGTAGTAGCGGTGGGACGGATATCATCGTGCTGGTGATCAACAAGTATCGCCATATCACCCCGGGGCGCACCATGTTGATCGTGGACCTGATCATCGTGGGTTCCTCCTTTTTCGTGTTCAAGAGCGTGGAAACCATCCTGTTCGGTATCATCATCATCGCGGTGATGACCACCTCGGTCGATTGGGTGCTGAACGGTATTCGGCAGTCGGTTCAGTTCTTTATCTTCTCAAATCGCTACGAGGAGATTGCCACCCAGATTAATCTACAACTTCACCGTGGGTGCACGGTGCTAGATGGGATGGGTTGGTATACCCAACAACCCCAAAAGGTACTGCTGGTTCTGGCCAAGCGAAGCGAGTCGACCTCCATCTTCCGTCTTGTGAAGCAGATTGATAAGCACGCGTTTATTTCGCAAAGTAACGTGGTGGGGGTTTACGGTGAGGGTTTCGACCGAATGAAATAGGTTAGGAAAGGGTATAGTCAACCCACGGCAGCACGCTTCGATTGGAAGGCACGCCACCATGGGTCAGGAAATTAGTAATGGAACGAAAATTAGCTCAACGAAACGAAGATCTCTTTCTCTTCCTCTTCGATGTTGATTTTACCTTCTCTAGCTAGCCATCCCAGGGCGGAGTAGAGTTTCTTATCGGTAAACTTCGTTACTTTCTTCACGTCTTTCAAGTTCTGGCGACCTGTTTCGTTTAACAGGGTCCAGACGATTCCAGCGTTTATACCAAATTCTTCAATCATTTTTTACCTGTTTTTTTGATTAATACTATTTATCGCGTTTATTATTTGAATCAACTTTTGTTATTTGCTGTTAAATTGTGAACCTTGGCTCGTTTCTCGGGAGCTTATCCTGCACTGTCCTCATTAAAAAAAGATATCCCGGCCAGAAAATCGGCCACTTGAACGATGAGTGAATGGCAGTCGTCGTTATGAATCACATGGTCGGCTCGCTTTAGTTTCTCCTGCTCCGGCAGTTGGCTTCGCATCCGGGCCTCTACTTTCTCACGATCTACCTGATCGCGTTGCATCACCCGCTTCACCCGTAGCTTTTTCGGGGCGTAGACTGTGACCACGGTCTCCACATATGCATCAAAGCCGGCCTCGAATAGCACGGGAGCATCGATTGCCACATGGGTGAAGCAACTACGGGCTGAGCACCAGTCGTTAAACCGCTTGGCCAACGCGGGGTGGATAACAGCGTTCGCTACCGTGAGGTTTCGCTTATCATTGAAAATAAGCGTTGCGAACCGCCGTCGATCGAGCTTGTCCCCTTCATAGAGGCTTTCCCCGAAGTGGTGAATCAGCGCCTCCCTCACCTCGGTCGAGGTGTCATTGAGGCACTTCGCCTCTTGGTCTGCATCGAACACGGGGATACCGTACAAGCGAAGCAGGTTGCAAACTATTGATTTGCCGCTCCCAATCCCCCCGGTGACCCCTATTCTTACCATGTCTGGCCCTCCATCTCTCTTCTCCATTTCACAAAGCCCGTTTTGTGCCATCGCGATCATTACGGTAGCTTGCTCTCGAAGAGAAACTCCACCGATGTAGGTGAGAGACGTGGGTTTACGACGGTCGATGGGCTGTTGGTGAGCTCGATCTCTACCCGCCCATCCTCGTTGTCGTGAAACTTCCGGTAGTCGAGGGTGACCTCGAAATCTTCCGGGGCGATTTTTTTGTACTCTTCGAGCGTGACGGAGAACGTGACGGTGACCCTTGACGGGAAGAACTTCACGTCCATGTTTTTTGGGAGGTGCGTGGCAACGATGGGTACTTCAAAAACCCGCTCCGTGTACTCTTCGATAGGGATAAAGGCCTCTACCTGGTCAGGCGAAAACTTCACTCCCTCCACGGGGTTAATCCGGATAGGTAGTTGCGAGGTAGCCTTTAAATTCTTAAAGAGCGTGTACTCGGTTACTGCATACTCCAGTTGGTCAAGTGACTCCCTTGAACCGTACGCTGTTACCGTTTCCGGAATGAAAAAGACGCTGTCGACCACCAAGTTGGCCCGGTTGGTGGTGATCTCCCCGTCAAACACCACCGTCAATTGCTTGCTTTTCAGCTTGGAGGTGGCCAACGAGATGTTCATCGGGTAGTACCCACGAATGGCACTGCTCGGGGAGAGTCTCGAAAGGATCAGTTGCCGGTACTGATCGCCCTGTAGCACCGTGTTACCTCCTTCGGTGAGCGTGATCACATCAATTTCCAACGAGTCCCTACGGGTAATGTCCAGCTTGAAGATTTCAGAACCTTTATCTGCAACGGTTACCTCGATGAACTCGGGTAGTTCGCTATCGAACACCACGTCCTCAGGTACATTGGTGTACTTCAAGGGGACGCGGTAGGTACCCTCCACGTTCTCCTTCTGGGAAAAAAGCATCAACCAGAAAATGAAAGCCAATACCATGAATAGGACGAAGGAGAGCATGTTCCTCCACTGGAAAGTGGAGAAAACCCCCTTTAACCTGGCTTGCCATTCCCGGAAGTTGGCTTTTACATCCATCGTGAGAGAGTATGGGATGGGTTAATTGGCTGCTGCGTCCGCTGTGGAGGCGTAAACGGAGGACTTTTCGATTTTAATCTTCACTCCATCGGATATCTCGATGAGGAACCAAGTGTCCCCTACCTCCCGTATTCTCCCGTGGATACCCCCGGCGGTAACCACCTTGTCGCCACTCTTCATGGCTTCACGGCTCTTCTGTAACTCTTTCTGTTTTTTCTGTTGCGGGCGAATCATAAAGAAGTAGAAGATGGCGAAAATTGCGATCAGCATGAACAACATACCGCCCATGCCACTTCCACCAGTGCCGGTGGCTGCTTGTAATAAGATACTCATACCTAATGATGTTTATAGTTTATTAATGTTTTAAAACCTGATTGTCCCCTTTCAATCCCTGTACGATGGCATCTAGAACTCCGTTGATAAAGGTGCCGCTCTTCGGGGTGCTATACCCTTTGGCGATCTCGATGTACTCGTTCAGTGAGACGCTCGTGGGAATCGACTCGAAGGTGAAGATTTCCGACAGGGCCACCTGCATGATTACCATATCCATGAAGGCAATACGGTCAAAATCCCACTTCTCGGTATGTTTTTCGATGAGCGCCCTATATTTTTTCTCGTTGAGGATGGTATCGTGAAGCAACTTCAGGGCGTACTGTTTATCTTCCTCATCCCGAAACATGGGGAGAAGGGGCTGCTCGGCACCATTTTCCTCCGAAAACTGGCGAATGCTCTTCAGCACAAATGATTGAACAATCTCCACGTCGTCATTCCAGTAGATGCACTCGTCCTCTAGCAGGTCGTCCAGCTCATCGTTAACGTAGATGAAATTCTTAAAGGCTCTTCGCCAGAACTCCTTGTCTTCATCGTAGGTGGGCGATTCGATCTGGGCGTACTCCAGGTAGGTGTCCGACTCCAATACCTTGTCGAGCAAGCTCCTAACGAAGGTTTCATGCTTTTCCCACGACATGGGACGTTCGTTCAATTGTTTTTTAAACTGGCGGTTTCTTTCCAGTTGGTAAATGAACTTGTTCTCTACCAGGTTCAGGTTCGGGTTCAAATCTTCTTCCGTAGGTAAGAACTTATTCCTTTTCGCCTCTGTCCGAAGCTCATATACCCGGGTCAGTTCCACCATCAGGAGCAGCATGTAATAGTAAAGATCGTATGACTTTTGTAGTCCAAACATCAGCTCTTTCTCGGCTTCGTGTAAATCCTTGTTCCTGTTTTGGTACCACGAGTAGATGATCTGGACAACCCTTATGCGAATTAAATTTCTATTTATCATCGTCTTAGCACACCATTCATATTGCGCCACGCGAGCGGGACTCATCTTGCTTGAACCCCCGTGGGCGTCGCATATCTAATGTTAATGAACTATTTCGATAAGCCAAACGAGCAGAGGACAAGTTCACTTGGACTTTGCCGTGGCGAGAAATAGTCTAATGTTAATGAACTATTTCGATAAGCCAAACGAGCAGAGGACAAGTTCACTTGGACTTTGCCGTGGCGAGAAATAGTCTAATGTTAATGAACTATTTTAGAACTGCAAAAGTAGTGATTTTTTCGGTATTCTGACTATAAAATCCTGAAAAGTAGCTATTCCGTGAAAAAGAATCGGGCCGTTCGGTTGCGTAGTAACGAGAAAATCATTAACTTTGCGCCGCTTTTTTAGAAGCTCCCGTGTGATGGGAAATAAAGAGATCACTTTATTTTGAGTAACACAAACAAATTTCAACGATGAAGACATTTGAACTAAAGGGCGAGATCAGAGATGGTTTCGGGAAGAAAGCGGCTCGGGCCTACCGCCGCGAAGGGCTTGTACCATGCGTGGTGTATGGCGGTCGTGATGAAGAAAACGTGAACTTCGTGGTCAAGCAGGGCGACGTGCGTAACTTGATCTACACCCCCGAGGTATACCTGGTGAACCTCGATTTGGGTGAGAAGAAGGTGATGTCAATGATGAAGGACGCTCAATTTCACCCGGTAAGGGACGACGTGTTGCATATCGATTTCCTGTACGTTCATGACGATAAGCCGACGGTGATTGATATACCGGTACACCTGAAAGGCCTTGCCGCCGGAGTGAAATCTGGGGGCAAACTCTCGCTAGATAAGCGGAAACTGAAGGTGAAGGCGCTGCCGGCCGACCTGCCTGAGAGGCTGGTGGTAGACGTGACCAAGTTGGAGTTGGGTAAATCTATTCAAGTCGGAGACTTGAGCTTCGAGGGGCTGGAGCTTCTAGATGCTAAAAACGTGGTGGTCTGCCGTGTACAACTTACGCGTGCTGCTCGTGGTGCCGCTGCAAAAACTGAAGGAACCGAAGAAGAGGAATAGCAAACAGATAACGGATGAAATACCTGATCGCGGGTTTGGGGAATATCGGACCCGATTACGACCAAACCCGCCACAATATCGGATTTATGGTGTTGGACGCTTTCGCGAAGGCGTCCAATGCTGTTTTTGAGGATCGGAGGTACGGCTTCGTGGCGACCACCCGTCTCAAGAACCGGTCGCTTGTGCTTCTTAAGCCCTCTACCTTTATGAACCTGAGTGGCAATGCCATCCGTTACTGGTTGCAGAAAGAGAAGATCGAGACCCGTAACCTGCTGGTGGTAGTGGACGATCTGGCGTTGCCCTTCGGGACCCTGCGCATGAAGGCAAAGGGGAGTGATGCCGGTCATAACGGGCTAAAGCATATACAGGACCTGATCGGTACGGATTACCCCCGCTTGCGGTTTGGTATCGGAGGCGACTTCCCAAGAGGACTGCAGGTGGATTACGTGCTGGACGAGTTCACGGAGGAGGAGAAAGCGGTGCTCCCTGCTCGGATTGATACCGCCGGGGAGATGATTCGTAGTTTCTGCCTCGCGGGCATCGATGAGACGATGAACCTTTATAACAAGCGTGCGAATCGGAAAGAACAAGCGGCACCCAAGGAGGGGAGTGATTCTTTGCCCGTGGTGGACCCATGCGACAACAACAAGTAGATGGAGGAGGTACGGGTAGATAAATGGTTGTGGGCGGTGCGTATCTTTAAGACGCGTACCATCGCCGCCGATGCCTGCAAGAAAGGGAGGGTGATGATCGACGGGGTAACCGTGAAGCCTTCGCGGAATATAAGGGTAGGCGATGTGATCGAGGTGCGCAAGGCGCCCATTATCTTTTCGTTCAAGGTGCTGGCCTTAACTGATAAGCGGATGGGGGCCAAGCTTGTTCCCCTGTTCATGGAAAATGTAACTCCCCCCGAGCAGTACGAGATACTGGAGCTGAACAAGATCAGCGGCTTTGTTGATCGGCAACGGGGAACGGGTCGGCCCACCAAGAAGGAGCGCCGCGATTTGGAGCAGTTCACACGATCGTTTGATATTAATGATTTTGATTGGATAGAATAGTCTGGTTTTAATCATCGGCTTAGCGCAACGCTATCAGTTTGCCCGAGCTTTTATCGTATACGGGAACCACGGAGACGCTGTTTTCTTTCAAACAATATTCGGCATCGCTTTCCACCCCGTTCGCGATTAATCGGTGGTAATGTTCGCTGCTTTTCAAGTACCCCAAAGGATTGTCTTTCGCCGATTGCCATAGCTCCAACGCCATTCTCACCGCGTCCGATTCGAGAGAAACCGCGGTTTTTTCTGATAATCTTTCCGCGAAATGCCCTCCAAACAGGGTGTCTTCAACGCTTGCCCTGTTATTCCACCCTGCGCAAAGAATAACCACCCTCTCGGCCACCTCCACGGTTTTTTGCATTAAAGCCTCGATGTTTGAAAACGTTCCCACGAACAGGTGTTTCGCGTTTTTCGCGGCATCAATAGCCCGGGTGCCGTTGGTTGTGGTAAACACCACTTCTTTACCCGCCACCTTTTCTCGCGTGTAATCGAAAGGAGAGTTTCCAAAATCGGCAAAGTCGCATTGCCGGGCGTTTCGTTCCGCGCCCACCAAGTATCCACGCGACTTATATCGCTTGGCTTCTTCAATGTCCGCCACGGAGATAACTGCCGATGCCCCATTTGCCAACATGGTGCATAGGGTTGCCGACGCGCGAAACACATCCACGACGATGACCGTGTCGTTCTCTTTCCGATAAAAGGGATACAGCGCGGGAGAAAAACAGATATCGAGTTCCATACTTTTCATGTTTGGTTGCAAATCTAACAAAATACGCCCTTTTTTCCGTATCTTTCGCAGAAATATAAAGATAAAAAAATCGCATGAAACTGACCGACTACCACATTATCCTCGCTTCCAATTCACCTCGCCGGAAAGAGCTGCTTTCGGGAATCGATGTCGATTACACCATAAAAACGCTCCGTGACGTGGATGAATCTTATCCCGTCTCTATGCCGAAAGAAGAGATAGCTGAATTCGTCGCGCGAAGGAAAGCATCGGTTTACCTGCCGGAGTTGAAAGAAAATGAGTTGTTTATTACTGCCGACACCGTGGTGCTTTTGAATAACACGATTTTAGGGAAACCTGTCAATAAAGCCGATGCTAAGCGGATGTTGCACATGCTTTCCGGGAAAACACACAGGGTGATTACCGGCGTATGCATGGCAACACGAAAAAAAAAGGTGAGCTTTTCTGATACCACCTTTGTTACCTTCGGGAAACTATTCGATACGGAGATAGATTATTACGTGGAAAAATACCTCCCGCTGGATAAAGCCGGCGCGTATGGTATCCAAGAATGGATTGGATACGCGGCGGTGGAGTGTATCGGGGGTTCCTATTTCAACGTGATGGGGCTGCCTATCTATAAGGTGTATCGCGCATTGGTCGATCATTTCGGGATGCCGATCACGGGTTAAAGGGGAATGTTTTTTATTCCTACTTGAATATCTAAGGCTTTGTCGATTAATCTACTTTTTGGGGGCGGCACATGATTTCAAAACATCCGTATTTTTCATCGTTCACGAAAACTTCAATATCTTCTCGATAATTGTTCAAAGCAGCAGCAATTTCCGGAGTTTTAAGATTTCCCGTACGAATCCAAATTGTTTTTGGGGGAAAAGCCGTAAAGAGAATTAAAGTCGTTAAAATCAGAGTCTTGAGTTACAATTATAAAATCATTCTTTTTAGCGAAACTCCAAATCTCCAAGTCGGTAACATTCATTAGTTTCTCTTGCTTAACGGTGGTTGAACCGTCAAATACTTCATGAATGTACCTGAGAATTTTATGCGAGATGTTTTGGTCAAACAAAAGCTTCATACTGCTATTTGGCAAGTTTTGTTTTCCTTGTTCGCGGCATAGCTCAATGCTGCATAGATATCGGTTTCAGTTAATTCGTCAAAATCCGACAGAATCTCAGGAATGGTCATTCCTGATGCCAGCCACATGAGAACATCACCTACGGTAATCCGCATGCCTCTTATCGTGGGTTTTCCCCCGCGTTTACCGGGTTCTATTGTTATTATTTCTTTGTAATCAACCATGTTATGGTATTGAATTTCTCGCAATTTACGTTATTTTCCCCATACTACAAAAAAAATCCCTACATTTGCAGTCACGATAATAAATATTTCGATAAACCAAATGTACATTATATCCTAAGCTATGCTGACAGTGGAGAAAATCGGGGGCACCTCGATGTCGCAGTTTCAAGACGTACTGCAAAATATCATCATAGGGAACCGCACGGGCGACGAGCTGTACAACCGTATTTTCGTGGTTTCCGCTTACAATAACGTTACCAACTGGTTGTTGGAACATAAGACTACCGGTGAGCCGGGCATCTACAACAAGTTCCTTAACGGTGAGGATTATAGCAGTGCGCTCGACCTGTTTTGTCAGCGGCTGTTGTTGATTAACGACGGTTTTGCCGATTATGGGCTGGACTTGAAGGAGGCGCGTGACTTCATCCGCTTCCGTGTGGATCAGTCTAAGACGGTGCTTTACAGCCTGGGCAAGGTGCTGGCGTCGGGTTACGTTAACAGTACCGACATCCACCTGGCTGCCCGCGAGATACTGGCTTCCATCGGTGAGGCTCATTCCGGCTGGAACTCGGTGAATATCCTCAATAATAATGGTATCAGTGCTCGTTTTATTGATCTTTGCGGCTACAACGATAACGAGCCGCTTACCATCGACGAGCGGATTCACAAGGAGTTCAGCGGGATCGACTTCAGCAAGGTGCTTTGCGTGGCTACCGGATACACCAAAGGCACGGAGGGGATCATGAGGGCGTTCGACAGGGGTTACAGCGAGGTAACCTTCAGCAAGATCGCGGTGGAGGTGAAGGCCGATGAGGCGGTCATCCACAAGGAGTACCACCTTTCGAGTGCCGATCCCAAGATCGTGGGGGTGGAGAACAGTATCCCCGTGGGGCACACCAATTACATCATTGCCGATCAGCTGGCCGATATCGGTATGGAGGCGATTCACCCCAAGGCGGCCAAGCCGCTGGAGTTGGCCGGTATCAACATTCGCATAAAAAACACTTTCGAGCCCAACCACCCCGGCACGCTTATCTCACGTGATTATATCTCCCCTGAGCCCCGTGTGGAGATCGTCTCCGGCTCCCGCAAGGTGATTGCTATCGAGGTGCACGACCCCATGATGGTGGGCGAGGTGGGGTTCGACGGGCGCATCATGGCTTACTTTGTGAAGCATGGAGTGAGCTACATATTGAAATCCACCAATGCCAACTCCATCACCATGGTTGTGTGGGATAACCCGAAAAGCTGGGCGCTGATTGACGTTCTTAAAGAGGTGTTTTACCAGGTGAACGCGAAGCCGATGGCCCTTGTCTGCGCGATGGGGAGTAATATCGCCATGCCCGGTTTCCTCTATCTGGCCACCAAGGCACTGTACGAGAAGGGAATCAATGTGGAGAGCTTCGCGCAATCCTTGATGCAGGTGAACATGCAGTTCGTTATCCAACGGGACCACTACGAGGAAGCGGTGACCGCCTTAAACGCGGCCCTGTGCCATTGAAATTCCTCTTTTTTGCCTTTACATCAACTCTACATCTTTTACGCGAATGATTACTTTCGCGTGGGTTGACCTATACATCGTATTTTTAAGAGCTTGGTTGTAAGAAAAATACGAGAACAAGCAAACCATACGGGTATACGTTGTCCGTGAATTTCAAAAAACAATTATTTAACACGATGGACTGTTGTCTCGATATAAATCTTTTGTATTATTGCAAAAATGGATTTAAATTTTTAATCAGACATGTTTTTTAGCCGTACTAAAAAATCGATCGAGCTCATCGACGCATTCCTAAATTGCGTGGATCAGGGCCTGCTCCTCTTCAAGGAGGGGGTGAAAAACTACCTCTACAACAACATGGAGCATTTCAACAACGATATCGTGCAGCTGACCAACACCGAGAGGGAGTCCGACAAGTTGCGCCGGGAGATAGAAACCACCCTCTACATGCAATCGTTGATGCCTCAAGTGCGTGGAGATGTCATGCAACTGCTGGAGGAGATGGACAACCTGATCGACCAGGCGAAAAAGAACCTCTTTCAGTTCGAGGTGGAGACACCCCACATCCCCGCCGAGTTGATATCTGACTTCATTCGCCTTACCCAGACATCAGTTGCTGCCGCTGAATCTACTATCCCTGCCGCTAAGTCCTACTTTAACGAACCGGTCAACGTGAGCGAGAAGATTCACCGGGTCTACTTTTACGAGAAGGAGACCGATACGCAGGCCGATATCATTCGCCGGAAGATATTCAAAGAGATTCCCGGGTTAAGCCTCAGCGAGAAATTTCACTTGAGGTACTTCACGTTGCACATCGAGAATATATCTGATACTGCAGAAAAGGTAGCCGACCTGCTCTCCATCATGGCCATCAAACGAATCGTGTAAATAGTTAGCTATGTTCGGGTATCTGTTTCTGATAAGTGGGTTGTTTCTGGGGTGGTCGTTGGGTGCGAACGACGCCTCCAATATCTTCGGGACGGCCGTAGGTACCCGGATGGTTAAGTTCAGAACGGCCGCTATTATCGGGAGTATATTCGTGATACTGGGGGCGGTGATCCAGGGGTTCGGCACCACTGAAACGCTGTCGCGGCTTGGCTCCGTAGATGCCGTGGGTGGTGCCTTCACGGTGGCCCTGTGCGCGGCCATCATCGTTACCCTCATGACCAAGTACCGCCTACCGGTCTCTACCGGGCAGGCCATCGTGGGGGCCATTATCGGGTGGTGCTTTTACACGGCGACCCCCGTTGATTATAGCGTACTGGTGAAAATACTGGGCTCTTGGGTTTTTGGTCCTATCCTGGGCATGCTTTTTGGCTATGTCTTATACATCTTCTTGCGCAAGTATATCCGTTCATCACGCATCCATATGCTTAAGATGGAGGCGATTATCCGGGCCTCGTTGATCGTGGTCGGTGCTTTTGCCGCGTATAGCCTGGGGGCTAACAACATCGCTAACGTGATGGGGGTTTTCGTCAACTCGTTCAACGTCTCCCTTACTATTGGTTCGTTGTATATCTCTTCTACCCAGCTGCTCTTTTTCATCGGTTCCCTTGCTATAGCCTTGGGGATCTGCACCTACAGCAAAAAGGTAATCGATACCGTGGGTAGTGGCGTGTTGGCCATGACCCCCGAGATGGCCATCGTGGTGGTCTTGGCCCAAGCGCTGGTGCTGTTCATCTTCTCTTCAACCGCCCTCTCCAATGCCCTGGTGAGCATCGGGCTGCCTGCTATCCCGCTGGTTCCCGTTTCCAGTACGCAGGTGCTAATTGGTGCCATAATCGGGGTGGGTTTGGTCAAGGGAATCCAGGAGCTTAAGTTGAAGATGGTGGGTGGCATCATGCTTGGCTGGGTTACCACCCCCGTGCTTTCCGCTCTTTTCACCTTTATCAGCCTCTTTTTTGTCGAGAGGGTTTTCGGCATGCAGGTGTCTAAGGGGGATGTTGCCCTGGAGCCGTTGGGGAAGGCTGAACCTTCGCTTGTCCCAATCGAGTACCACGTGCCAACGTCCAACGTCAACACCTTTTTCTTGGTCATGCTCATCGTCTTGTTGGTCGGGGTGCTTCTTTACCTCTTCCTTTCACGCGAGAAGGCACTGGCTAAGGCGCAGGCGGAAGGGCGCCGCGAAGCTCGGGAGAAGTTGTTTAGTGATTACCAGAACGCGACAAGATTAAAAAAACAAAAAACAGCAGTCGATATGGGTAGTGAGAAATTGGAAATCGGGCAAGTTTCGAAGCCCAGGTTCGAGTTTCGTTCGTTCGGGCGCTGCTTCCGCGATGCGGCAGAGAGGATGGCGCGTCTCTCCGTCCCCGTGCCGGAAGCGGTACGGGAGCGGCACAGCAGCGAGATCTACATCGTGAGCCGGACCAACGATGTGAATAACATCAAGATACGTGATGGCAAAATAGACATCAAGACGTATGTCCAAACGATCGATGGCCTTGAGCAGTGGAACCCGTTGATGAAGGGTGAGTTTCCCATCTCGGCCAGCACGCTTAGCGAGGAGGTGTTCCCCGCCTTCAAGGTGAATGATCTTCCCGAGTTAACCCAAGAGCATTACACCCTGGAGGAGTTTCTGGAGATGGTGGAGCGACATCCCGACCTGCAGGCCGTGATTGTAGAGAAGGTGCGGTACGGCTACATGGTCAATGACACCATCTGCGAAACGGGTGAGGTTTACATTAACGGGGCCATGCTACAAACCATCAACTCCGAATCGACCGAGGTTGAGGACGTGCTTAGGACCATCCGGGAGGTGGGACTCGAAGGGGTTGAGAACATCAACTACCTGCAAGCAATCAAAAGGGTAATAGGAATGATCAATAAACCACTGGCAAATTAATAGGCTATGGCGTTAGAGATAGAGAGAAAGTTCCTGGTCAACTCCCCCGCTTTCAAGCAGGAGGCAGCCAGGCAAACGCGTATCGTGCAGGGTTACCTGTCATCGGTGCCGGAGCGTACCGTTCGGGTTCGGGTGAGAGGCGACAAAGGGTTCCTCACCATAAAGGGGATGGGGAGCGCGAGCGGGGCGTCCCGCTACGAGTGGGAAAAAGAGATTCCCGTGGCCGAGGCGGAGGAGCTGTTGGCGATCTGCGAACCGGGCGTGATCGATAAAACCCGTTACGAGGTTGAATCGGGCAGTTTTATCTTTGAAGTGGATGAGTTTCACGGTGACAACGCGGGACTGCTGCTCGCCGAAATAGAGCTGCCGGATGAGGACGCATGGTTTGACAGGCCCAAATGGCTGGGTCGCGAGGTGACGGGGGATCCCAGTTACTACAATTCGATGTTGTCGTCACATCCTTACAGTAAATGGGAACGTGGTAAATGAATGTGGTGCTGGTCATTTTTGCAACCTCTACTCCTCCTCGTACGTTTGGTATAGGAAGTCGTTGTAAGGGAAGCGGGTGATGTGGATCTCCTTTACCTTTTCGTAGAGCATCTCTTTGAGGGCATCAATATTTTCCCTTGCGAGGGCCGATATGAAAACACTTTCCTCCCTCATCTTGGCCGGCCATGACTTCTTAAGTTCTTCGAGGGAGTAGTTCTCTCGCCGCTTCGGGGAGAGGTCGTCCTCTGCTTTCTCCACGTGCGTGAAGGCGTCTATCTTGTTGAATACGAGGATGGTCGGCTTTTCCGTCTCGTCGATCTCGTGGAGTGTCTCCTCAACTACGTGTATCTGCTCTTCGAATGCGGGGTGCGAGATGTCCACCACGTGGAGCAGGATATCGGCCTCCCTTACCTCATCGAGGGTTGACTTGAACGATTCCACCAGGTGAGTTGGTAGTTTTCGGATAAAACCTACCGTATCGGTTAGCAAGAACGGCAGGTTCTCGATGGTCATTTTCCTCACGGTGGTGTCGAGCGTGGCGAAGAGCTTGTCCTCCGCGAATACCTCGCTCTTGCTGAGCAGCGTCATTAGGGTCGACTTCCCCACGTTCGTATAGCCCACCAGGGCTACACGCACCAGCTTCCCCCGGTTCTTTCGCTGAACGCTCTTCTGCTTGTCAATCTTCTCTAGCTCTTTTTTGAGGCGTGCTATCTTGTCGAGGATTAGCCGTCGGTCGGTCTCCAACTGAGTTTCACCCGGGCCGCGCATGATGGTGCCCCCGCCGCCCCGTTGTCTTTCAAGGTGCGTCCACATGCGGGTGAGCCTGGGTAACAGGTACTGATATTGGGCCAGCTCTACTTGTGCCTTCGCGTGGGAAGTCTTCGCCCGCATAGCGAAGATATCAAGGATCAAGCTTGTCCGGTCCATGATGCGCACCTTGAGCTCCCTCTCGATATTGCGTAATTGGCGGGCCGATAGCTCGTCATCGAAGATCACCACCCCCACTTCGTTCTCTTCGTCTTGCACGTGCTGCTCAATCTCCTCCAGCTTTCCCTTGCCCACGAACGTGGCGGTGTTGGGCGTATCGAGCCGTTGGATGAACCGTTCACACGGGATTAGCCCGGCCGTCTCGGCCAGGAATGCCAATTCGTCGAGGTATTCCTTCACCGTCTCCTCGCTCTGCTCAGGCGTAACGAGCCCCACGAGGACGGCGTTATCACTCTTTATCTCGTATTGTACAAAATCCTTCATGCGTCTTTTTCTATCTCATATTCCACCGGGTTACACGTTGCCTTCCCACACTTAGAACCAAAAGCCGAACCCCGCCGTGAAAAGCAGTTGCGAGTGGTCACGGATAAACTGGTACTTCAACTCGTAGTTTGCCCTTACCCGGTAGCCTATATCGTGTTGCCACCCTAAACCGAGGTTAGCTCCCGGTCTCTTTTCTCTTCGTGCGGGTACCGGTTCTTGGTTTACCGTTGCTTCATCGTACGACCATTGAGAGTAGTTGAGACCAGCAATCGGGTAGAGCGATAGTGCGACCGATACCGGCAGGATGTAGTGCGCATCGATATCTACCATCCACATGGCAGTGCCTTTCCGCTTGATAAAACTGTTGAACGAGGGGGCAAACCGCAGCTCGTTGGTGTGGTAGTAGTGCAGGTGTATGCCCCCGCCCACGCTCTTAATGTCGCTCCCGTACCCGGCTTGCACGCCAATCCCGAAGGTTCCCTCGAACTGCGCGAAGCCGTTGGTGAGGGAGAGGAGCCCGAAAAGGGCAGTAAGTGACACCCGGATTAAAAATCGTCTCATCACACGAAGTGTTTTCAATATCCTATCTTATTTTTTTGCTGTTGCTTGCAGGGCGAAGACCTCGTAAACTTTTCAGTTAAGCTGCACTTTTGCTCGCAACGGCATAACACGAACAAGTTCGTTTTCTGCTCGCATTGCTTATCGCAAAAGTTGCGGGGCCACATCCTGCGAAGTTCGCGTAAAAAAGAAAAGTTGTTTGAGCGATGTAAGTCGCGAGTTTTTTTCTTTTAGCGAACAAGCAGTTGATGGGTAGCAAAATTTACGTCAGTCGAGCCTGCAAGCAACAGCTCATACAATTACCCCACTGCCGATACATAAGCGGCCGTCGCTATCGTACACCACCCCGAACTGCCCCGCCGCGATGCCTTGTTGCGGCTCACTGGAGTGTAGCCGGTAAAGGTCGCCCAAGCGGGAGAGCCTTCCTTTGGTGAACTCCGGTGTGTGCCTGATCTTGAAGGTGACCTCCTTCTCGCCATCAAACTCACCCCAGGGGTCCATCGTGATGAAGTGAAAACCTTGCAGGTTGATCACCTCCCCGTATTGTTGCTTCGTGTCGTACCCCCTGGAGACGTACACGATATTGCGGTTCACATCCTTCTTAATTACGAACCAGGGTCCCCCGCTCAAGCCTAATCCTTTCCGCTGGCCTATGGTGTGAAACCAGAACCCCTGGTGCTTTCCCAGGATGTTGCCGGTCTCCAGTTCCACGATCAGTCCCTCTTTTTTCCCCAGGTAACGTTCGATGAAGTCGTTGTAGTTCACCTTCCCGAGGAAGCAGATGCCCTGACTGTCTTTCCGTTGTGCTGAGGGGAGCTTTTCCCGCGTCGCGATAGCCCGTACCTCCGATTTAAGGAGATGGCCGATGGGGAACATCAGCTTGGAGACCTGTACGCGGTTCAGCTGTCCCAAGAAGTAGGTCTGGTCCTTCACCTTGTCTTTCGCGGTGGAGAGCCACGTGTGGCCATCCCGCTCGCTGGTGGTGGCGTAGTGGCCGGTAGCGATCTTGTCGAATTGGTGGCCCCACTTCTCCTCGAACACCCCGAACTTGATCAGCTTATTGCACATCATATCGGGGTTGGGGGTCAAGCCCCGCTTTACCGATTCGATGGTGTATCGCACCACCGTTTCCCAATACTCCTCGTGCAGGGATACCACCTCGAATGGGCACCCGTATCTCTTGGCGATATAGGAGACCATCTCGATATCCTCTTCCGATGGACAGTCGATGTAGCCCTCCTCATCTTCCATCCCTATCTGGATGTAAAAGATGACCGGGTCGTGGCCCATCTCCTTGAGCTGATGTACCACGACGGAGCTATCGACCCCTCCTGAAACCAATGCCGCTACGTTCATGCTTGAATAATTGAATAGACAAAGGTACGCGTTTGTCGCGACTTCCGGAAAAATGAAAATTTACAATCTATTTACAAGATAAATGGTTGAAAACAAAAAAATAGTAGTATCTTTACAAATTGGAAGTGGTATATGGTGTCGCGTAGAGCGCTGCGCATCCCCAAACGGTTTTTTTGTTCCTGCTTCCCTGATAAGGGCTTTCCCTCTCCCAGTGAGGGGTTTGCCCCTCCCGTTGCCGATTTTCGGGAGCTTCGAGAGAAAGAAAAAAAACGATATAAATGACGTACAGATGGAATTATTCAACCCTATCACCCGACCAAAAAGATAAAAAAGATGAATTAGCGAAAGAATTGAATTTAGATCCCGTATTAGCTGAACTGCTCTTGAATAAAGGGATAGAGACGGAGGAAGAAGCAAGGAAGTTCCTGTATCCAAGGCTGGAAGACTTGCACGACCCTTTTCTCTTACCTGATATGGACAAGGCAATTCGGCGGATCGAGAAGGCACTTGGCAATAAGGAGCGGATACTCGTTTACGGAGATTACGACGTGGATGGCACGACCGCGGTCGCATTAGTCTACAAATTCTTTCGGAGGATAACGAACAACATCGATTATTATATCCCAGACCGGTACGATGAAGGGTATGGCATTTCGTTTCAAGGAATCGATTATGCCGTGAAGACGGGCGTTACGCTTATTATCTCTCTCGATTGTGGCATCAAGGCTGTCAGCAAGGTGGCTTATGCCAAAGAAAAAGGCATTGATTTTATCATTTGCGATCACCATATGCCCGACGACAAGTTACCCGATGCGGTAGCGGTAGTCGATGCGAAGCGTGTGGACTCGATCTACCCGTACGATGAGCTGTCGGGGTGTGGTGTTGGCTTCAAGCTGGTGCAAGCCTTCTCTGAGCGAAACGGGTTTCCCTTTTCCGATATCGAGCCGTTGCTCGACCTGGTGGCGGTCAGCATCGCTTCCGACATCGTCCCCCTCATGGGCGAGAACCGGGTAATGATTCACTATGGATTGAAGCAGCTCAACTCGAACCCCAGTTTCGGGTTGAGGGGGATTATCGAGATTTGCGGGTTGCAGCGGAAGAAGATCACCGTGAGTGACATCGTCTTTAAGATAGGGCCCCGGATTAACGCTTCGGGCAGGATGATGAACGGGAAGGAGGCAGTGGACCTGATGTTGGCTAACGACATGGTTTCGGCTCGTGAGAAGAGCAAGAATATTGACAAGTACAACGAGGATCGCCGCGAACTTGATAAGAAGATTACCGACGAGGCGATCGAGTACATTGAAAACCACCTTGACATTGAAAACCAGAAGAGCGTAGTGCTTTACAACGAGACGTGGCACAAGGGTATCGTGGGGATTGTTGCTTCAAGGCTCACGGAGAGGTACTACCGGCCTGCAGTGGTGTTGACGAAATCCAACGGTTTCATTTCCGGCTCGGCCCGTTCGGTCCCTGGGTTCGATGTCTACAACGCCATCGAATCGTGCCGTGATATCCTGGAAAATTTTGGCGGGCATACCTATGCCGCGGGGCTGACCCTCCGGGAAGAGAACCTGCAAGAGTTTCGCGAGCGGTTCAACTCCCTCTCTTTCGATAAGGTGGAGAGCCGCATGATGTCTCCTCAGATCACGGTAGATGCCCATCTCTCTTTCGCTGAAATCACTCAGGAGTTAGTGGAGGGGCTTTCACTCTTTAGCCCGTTTGGACCGGAAAACGAGAACCCGGTGTTCCTTACACGGGGTGTCTACGATGCGGGCGGTAGCAAGCTGGTGGGGAGGGGTAACCGCCACATCAAGTTAGAGCTGCTCGACGGGACCGTGACCACCCCCGTGCAGGGTATCGCCTTTTCTCAGAAGGATCATTTTACCCGCCTTAAAGAGGGTCTTCCCGTGGATATCTGTTACTCGATCGAGCAAAACATGCGCGGGAATCGGACATTCACCCAGTTGATGGTAAAGGATATCCGCGTATAGCCCTGATAAGCGCTCGCCTATGCCATCGGGACTGTTCCATACGATACTGCAAGAGTACTGGGGCTACGACTCTTTTCGGCCCCTGCAGGAGGAGATCATGCAGTCGGTATGGGAGGGACGGGACACCCTCGGGTTGATGCCTACTGGCGGCGGTAAATCGCTCACGTTTCAGGTGCCGGTGATGGGCATGGAGGGGATATGCCTCGTGGTGACCCCCTTGATCGCGTTGATGAAGGATCAGGTGGATAACCTGCGGGAGCGGGGTATCAAAGCGGCTGCCGTCTACTCCGGGATGTCGCGCGACGAGATAGTAGGCACCCTTGAGAACTGTATCTTTGGCGACTACAAGTTTTTATACGTTTCCCCCGAGAGACTCTCTTCCGATATTTTCCGTATTAAGCTTCAAGCCATGAACGTCTGCCTGCTGGTGGTAGACGAATCGCATTGTATCTCGCAGTGGGGGTACGATTTTCGTCCCTCCTACCTGAAGATTGCCGAGATCCGTCAACTGCTTGAGGGGGTACCGCTGTTGGCCCTCACGGCTACTGCGACGGCTGGAGTGAAGGAGGATATCCAAGATAAGTTGCTCTTCAAGGAGCGAAACGTGCTTCGGATGAGTTTTGCCCGCGATAACCTCTCCTACGTGGTGCGGGAGGCTGAGAACAAGATGGGCGAGTTGATTCATATTCTTCAGTCGGTTCCCGGTTCGGCCATCGTCTACGTACGTAGTCGCCGTGAAACCAGGGAGGTTGCCCGCGGGCTGAACAAAGCAGGTATTTCGGCTGACTTCTTTCACGCGGGTCTCTCTCGGGAGGAGAAGGTGTTCAAGCAGAACGCGTGGCGTTTTAACGAGCGGCGGGTGATGGTGGCGACCAACGCTTTCGGGATGGGGATCGATAAACCGGACGTTCGCGTTGTCCTCCACCTGGATCTTCCCAATTCACTGGAGGAGTACTTTCAGGAGGCTGGCCGTGCGGGCAGGGATGGCGAACGCTCCTACGCCGTCCTCCTCTATTCTAAGGTAGACGGTGGCAAGTTGAAGAAGCGTATCACCGACTCCTTTCCGAAGCGTGATTTCATTACACGGGTGTACGAGGCGTTGGGTAACTACTACCAGGTGGCGGTAGGGGCCGGGTATAACGATGTGTACGATTTCAACCTCTACGATTTCTGCATGCCTTACCGATTACCTATGCTGCAGACGCACCATGCCCTCAAGATACTGGAGTTAGCCGGATACATCGAGTACACCGAGGAGATCGATACCCGCTCACGCGTAAGGATGCTGGTTTACCGGGATGAACTTTACTCTCTCCACCTGAACAGTGAGACGGAGGAACTGCTGCATGCGCTCCTTCGAACCTATACCGGCTTGTTCACGGACGATGTCTACATCGACGAGTCTTTGTTGGCTTCCCGCGTAGGGAAAGAGCGGGAAGAGGTGTGCGAGATACTGATCTCCCTCTCACGGGCACGGTACATACGTTACATCCCTCGAAAGAAAACCCCCTATATCGTCTTTACTACCTCACGTGAGGATACCCGGTTCGTATCCATTCCCCGAACCGTGTACGAAGAGCGGAAGCAACGGTTCGAGAAACGTATCCACGCGATGATAGATTACGCCGAGCGGAACGATGTTTGTCGTTCGCGGATGTTGCTGATCTACTTTGACGAAGAGGGTGCGAGCGATTGTGGTAGCTGCGATGTCTGTCTCGCTAAAAACGAAACGGGTCTTTCGAACTTTGAATTTGGCCAAATCAAGCAGGCTGTGAAAGAGGTGTTACAAGAGAAAGGAACATTGCGCGTACATGAGTTGATTGGCTGCTTGGAGATAGGCGAGAAACAAACGATAGAGGACGGAAACGAGGTTGCTGATAAGGTTGGCGGTGCCGTTGGTGATGAGGTGATTGATGCGGTTGTCAAGGTGAACGGGGAGAAAGCCGTTTCGAAAATAGTAACTGGAAACAAGGAGGGCGAGAAGATTATCGATGTTGTCCGCTTCTTGATTGATGCTGGGGAGTTGGCTCTGGAAGACGATTTGATTTCGCTGGTCGATGGATAAAAAGCTTGATTGTGAGGTAGTTAAGGATTAACGGTGTGATGGCTACTGGGTGATTTTCACAAGTAGAATAAAGAAACGCCTGCGAAAGGACTTCGCAAGCGCCTATACATTAACGTGACTCCGACAGGATTCAAACCTGTAACCTTCTGATCCGTAGTCCAAAAAATACGCAAAATAAATGGATATAAAAAACAGCGAAAAACATAATAAGTGCATTGAAATACAGTGATATATTTAATTGATATTATTTGTTTATTTATTGTTATTATCGTAACTTTGTTTTACAAATGTTTTACAAAGAAATAGCAGTGCAAAGTAATAACAAAACAAAATAATAACAAAGCAATGAGGATAAAAACTGAACTTTATTTAGATTCACGGTCAAAATCTGATGGATTATGCAACGTGAAAATGAGAATTTATCATGATCGTAAATACCGGTACTATGCAACCGACATAGATTTAACCCCACAAGAATTTGAAGCGGTCATGTTTGGGAAACGGAGAACCGACAAACAAAAGGAAATATATTTGAAATTGAATAGCTATCTAACAAAAGCGGAAAGCATTATCAACAAGCTGAATACAGTCTTTACCTTTGATAAGTTTGATGAAATGTATTTCGAAAACAGAGGCGTCATTAATAATGTTTCTTATGCTTTCGACAAATATATCAGTGATTTAGAGAATGAGGAACGTATAGCTACGGCGTCGAGTTATCGATGTGCCAGAAACAGCCTGAATGACTTCAAAATGGGAGTGAAGTTTGCCGATATTACACCGAGTTTCTTAAAAAGATATGAACGGTGGATGTTGGATAACGGCCACAGTCCTACCACCGTAGGCATTTATCTAAGGAGTTTGCGATCCGTATTTAATCAACAAGACATTGACAGAAAACTGTATCCGTTTGGCAGAGGTAAGTATGAAATACCTACAGGGAGAAACATAAAAAAGGCATTAACCCTTGAGGAAATATCACGTATTTACAACTATAAAGCCGATCCGGGAAGTGTTGAGGAAATGGCACGGGATTACTGGATGTTCCTATACTTATGCAATGGCATGAATGTTAAAGACTTTTGTTCTTTGAAGTGGGAAAACATCAACGGGGATATTTTAACCTATCAACGGGAAAAGACAAAGCGAACCGTCAGAGAGAGCAAAAAGATAACAGTTTCTTTGAAGCCTGAAACGTGGGATATTATAAACAGGTGGGGGATACGATCCGTTGTTCCGCACAGTTACATTTTTCCGCACTATGAAATAGGGATGACAGCGACAAGGAAACAGGAAATATCACAGCAACTAATAAAGACGATCAATAAGTACATGAAGCGTATAGCCCGCAATGTAGGCATTAATAAGAACGTTACAACCTACGTTGCCAGACATTCATTTGCAACTGTATTGAAGCGTTCCGGTACAGATATAGCAATGATCAGCGACTTGCTGGGACATAGTAATTTGGGCGTTACAGAGAACTACCTTGACGGCTTCGAAGATGACCAGATAAAGAGACAAACCGATGCATTGACTTCATTCAACAAAAAAACAGCCTTATGAAATATTCGATGCAATCAAAAAAGTTTTGTTTGAAGGATAACTCCGATAACTTGAGTAACTTTTTCACGAAATATTTGATAAGAAGGCACAATAACAATTTAATATTACAGCTATGGGCAATAATGCAGACCAATTAAAAGAATATCGTAATAATCTAATTTCATTTATTGAGTACCTTTATGATTATAGAAGCGACATGAAGGATGATATCGAAACGATTGATACGATACTAAAGACACATTACAAACAGCATTGTTTAAATCCAAGAGAGAGCTACGAAGATGCGGTAAAGTTTAAAAATTTACAATCACGTAAGGAAAAAGAGTTGGATAACCTGATATTTCCTAATCTGATTACCTCCAAAGCGAAGGAATTGAAGTTGTATGAAAATTCCACCATAGAAATAAGAAACAATTTAAATCCTGCCTGCCATCTGATGTATGATATTAGACAAAGTGAAGTAACTGCAATAATTGAAGCCAAAAACAAATATTTGACGTTTCGGAAAGATACGGATTTTTGTGATTTTCTTACAGGATCATTTTTTTATGATTTAGATAAAGCTCTAATCGAGTTTTTCGGTGCATTCACAGATGTAAGCGACATGAAGCGGACACAACCAGAACCACCGGCACCACAGGCGGAAGCTGATCCAAGAGAAGACGAAATGATAGCTAACAACTTCAATGATGATGATATTGAAAATGTTTTAACGCATTTCCAAAGCCTCGAAAAATATATGAATAACGGTGAGTTTATGCAATGGATCAAACATGCGTTTGAGTTGCAGCAATTACCTGAACACAAATTTTCATTAAAAGGGAAATACACGTTAACCGAAATACGGCGATTATTTTACACTTATTGGAGAAAAAGAGGGAAACATGGCAATAGAAATAACTATGTAAAATTATTGAGTGACTATTTTGTAGGCTTTCCGTTTAAAACAACACTGGATAATTTCAATAAATAGCTACTAAAATTACCAATACTACTAAAACCCTTACTGAAAACAATAGCCTGATTACTAATACTATTACAGCACTAAGATAAGGCCTTAAGTTTGTCATATCATTAAAAAACAAAAACGATATGACAGCAACGACAATTAGTTTTAACGATTTACCCGAAGCGGTAGCTGAACTGACAAAAAAAGTTGATGAGTTGTACAAAATTATTACAAATGTACAACCACAGGAGCCGGTGGATCAGTTTCTCACAGTTAAAGAAACGGCAATGTTTCTACATTTATCAGTACCAACGATTTACAGTAAAGCAGCCAGACGTGAACTGCCTTTCATGAAGCGCAGTAAGCGTCTGTATTTTGCTAAAAGCGACCTTGAAGACTACTTAAAAGACGGTAGAGTGAAGACAGTCCGTGAGATTGAAGAGGAAGCGGATCAGTTTCTATCGTCAAAAAATAGGAGGGCGTAAATCATGACAGGAAACGAACAACGCCCTGACCGGACGAAACCGATGCAGGGCGATAATATCATCAACGTTGGAGGCGTGATTGGACAGGACAAAGATACTCAAAATCTTTGTAATGAGAAACATAAATCCAAAAAAAAAGAAAGTAGTTTTTTGAAGCGAACTCTGATCGTGTATAAGCAACTAAGGAAAAGCGGGGCAGGGACAGTAAACATGGTGGATGTTGAACTGAAATTCAAAGGTTACGATTTTGATACCCAACAAGTCAGGCAGTCTCTCTGGTATCTGGTAAAAAACGATTACATTCGCTATTGGGGGCGGGACAGATGCTCGCTTACAGGTCATATTGCCGATTGGTTTGAAATGCCATGCAACCCCAAGAAAGTATTCACTATCAAAAAGGGGGGGCAAAGCTATGGAAAATAACGACAGAACGCAACGGCCCGAAAAAGAGTCCAAAGAAACGCCAAACATCGACTTCGAGGAACGCCAATGCAAGGTTAGATTTTACGCACAGGAAACGCCAAACGCCAAACCTGAATACATATTTGATATCAATGAAATTATTGATACGTTCGGTATTTTTGACAAAAAATGCGAAAACATAGATCCGTCCAAGCTGATAGCTTTTTTCAAAAAGCACGGCTTCATTCGCATAAGTCGTCCGGGAGATGATACGCTGACTATCATTCAAAACAAAAACAAAATACTGAAGCCGTTCAATTGGAAAACCGATACACTATCATTTATAATCAATCAATTCGCCGATGATTGCGTCCGGCAAGCCCTCGAATTTGACGGCAAAATAAACAAGGAGTTTGTTCGAAACGGTGTTCGTGATTTTGTTGTCGAAATCGTTACCCGGCAAGAAACAAAGATTTTGCGTTGCTGGAAAGCCCTCGACGGCGTCCCGTACGACCTCAACCGTGACAAAAAGGACTGTATATACCTGCCTTTCAAAAATTGTGTGGCAAAAATCACTTCGTCAGGAATAAAAACAGTCGATTATTCGTCTGACGAAATTAAGTTTTTCGTGGAAACCGAAAGCATGCGGCATGAGTTTAAACCTTTTGACCTCGAAAACCGTGAGCGGGGAATGTTTGAGCAATTTTTGATATTCGCAGTTATCGGTCGGTCGAATATCAACGAACAACCAATCTCGGAGAGAGAACAACGACAAATAAACGCTTTTTATTCGATGATCGGTTACCTCATCAGCAACTACAAAGATCCGGCCAGATCGCCGGCAATAATACTGTCGGATGCCGATGCCGACGATGAGGCACGGAACGGCGGACGTGGTAAATCACTACTGACAAAGGCCTTGACAATGGTCAGGAAAGATAAATTTCGTGGCGGGAAAGAGTTTGATCCCTCCTACCGTCATA
>JAPXNA010000018.1:0-80380 GCA_033808735.1 Fermentimonas sp. | reverse complement strand
ATCTTGTTACACGACTTCTGCAAGGCAGAAGGGATAAAGCTAATAAAAAGAAGCGTGAGCGGGATGATTCTTCCCCGTTAAATTTTCATTCTCAAGGGTGTTTTAATTAGTCATGAGGGTTTCATACGATTAAAATTATTATTTTCAAAGGTATCGTATGGAACTCGCTTTAATCATGTTCTTGTGTGAAAACAGTTTTCATGCTCGTTTCATACGATTATTTTTCCTTTGAGTCCACCCAGAAATATCGGAACAGACGATTTTTATTATAATAACCTCCTCACCGTTATAGTTACTTATAACACTCAACAAATGTAGTAAAATATTATATAGTTAAAAAACTATATTCAGTTCATTTTGCCATATGTAACATATTGCGGCTTAGAATCGAATAGGTAATGGAAATATGGGATAAGTAATAAGTAGGTAAAATCAGTTTGCTAAGCGATGTGTAGCCCACAAATTCTCGTAAACCAATGATTGTATCGGAGAAGAGGAGCAACCCGATACCAACCGCAAAGGTCAGCCTGGATATTCGATTGGCCCTGATTCCTACAGCCGCCCCCATTGAAACAACCGATATAATCAGGTAAGCCAGTACAGCAAACATCGTCGTCTTATCGGTGAAGTTCGGATAGAGCATCAGTAAATAAAACAACAGATAAGCTGTAATCAGGATAGCTGTAAATTTCCACCTCACCTTTCCCCTTAACAGGGCATACCAAAGGAATCCGACATGAGCGAAAAAGAAGCATAAGACACCATAAACAAACCGAATGCTTTCCCCGTAACGGTGAGATAAAAACCAATCGCCAAAAATTGAAAAGACAAAGGCAAATATCAGGGGGATTGCTTCTTTTGCACGCAGTTGTCGGTTCAGAAGCATCAACAGTAGGGTTAAAATCGCGATAGCTGCCGTACCCGATTTGAATACAAATCCATAACCTAACAGTGCAAGAAATGCCAAAACAAACTGTACTGGTATTAGCGCGTGAATCCAGCGGTAATACTTCTCTGCTTTTTTATTCATCGCTCTTTTTCTCCTTATTGTACTTACAAATAAACAAAAAAAACGGGAATGAGCCTCATATTTCAACCTGTTATTTAGCATATTGTCAGAATATATTATCAAAGACTTAGATTAAAGTGTACAAAAACGTTCATAAAACTGCCTGCTACTGTACGGCCGCCTTACCTGAGATTTCCCCGTGAACCCTTCATTATGTCTAAAATAGTTCGTACATTTGCCGTTACATTTTGGTGTTGTTCACCCCAAATGCCTCGGGGCGAGCGATGAAAAGGGAATCAGGTGCAAATCCTGAACAGGCCCGCTGCTGTAAGCTCAATAAAAGCGCTTTCGCACCACTCATCAACCACTGTTCCGCCAGGCGGAATGGGAAGGACGCGAAAGAACGAGTAAGTCAGAAGACCTGCCAAAATGGATACAATGTTTCATAGCTTTCGGGGAGTAGAGCTTGAAAAGACAACGCGTGCCAAGGTCGGTTTTCCTTTACTGTTTTGATACCCGAACTCGGCAGACCTGCGCATTTTCAATTTACCTCAATGCCCCACTTTCCCGAAAGCCTGGTGTTTCGGTGAAATGGACGTCTTAAAAAAGAGCGCTCTTCTTGCTGTAACCTTCATTCAGGTTACAACAGGAATGCTTTTTGCTCAAAATAGACACGATGGCTCAAGTCGTTCGCTTAAGGAAGAGAGGTTTGCTGCTGAAGAGAAAGCGGTTAAGGGAAAAGAAAGCCTTGTATACAAGGAGACCCTTTCGCAACCGGGAACACCCAGTCAACCGGGCACACCCGAGCAACCGGCTGACACGACAAAGGTGAAAACCTTGCACCTCGATGACTTCGTGGTGTACGGGAGAGACCTCACGAAAGAGGTAATTCCCGGCCAGACACTGTCGGGCGAGGAACTGAAAAAACTGACTGTTTTTTCGGTAGCTGATGCCTTGCGCTATTTTTCAGGCGTGCAGATAAAGGACTACGGCGGGTTGGGCGGGCTCAAGACGGTAAATATCAGAAGCATGGGTACCAACCACATGGGGGTCTTTTACGATGGTATACAGCTGGGTAACGCCCAAAACGGGCAGATTGACCTGGGAAAGTTCTCCCTGGATAATATCGAGCAGGTAACACTGTATAACGGACAGAAGAGCGACATCTTCCAACCGGCAAAAGATTTTGGCTCGGCGGGAACAATTTACCTCCACACCAAGCGGCCTCAATTTAAACATACCCGAAAAACAAATTTGCGGGCAACGCTCAAAACAGGCTCTTTCGGGTTATTCACCCCCTCCCTGTTATGGGAACAGAAACTTCCTTACGACTTCGCTTTTAATTTTAACACCGAGCTTTTATCATCGCACGGGAAATACCCGTTCCGATATACAAGGGTGTTCGAAGACAAAACGGTGGCGTATGACACCACGGCTATTCGAAAAAACGGGGATATTAAAGCCATCCGCTTAGAAAGCGCCATATATAAAACATTGCACGAGGGCGAATGGGATTTGCGCACCTATTTTTATAAGTCTCACCGGGGACTACCCGGACCTATCGTGAAAAATGTTTTCGAGCATGGACAGCGACTACACGATGAGAATTTTTTCGTTCAAAGTAAGCTCCGAAAAACATTTAGCAACTTGTACAGTCTTAAGTTGAACGTTAAATACGCCAACGACTACACGCGCTACATTGATGATGAGTGGACGAGTCCAACCTACGTTGACAACCAGTATTTACAGCATGATCTGTATATTTCATCGGCAAATAGATTTACCGTGACCCCTTGGTTGCAGTTTAACCTGTCTGTCGACTATCAACTCAACAAGATGAAAGCCAACCTGGTGAACTTCTCTTTCCCTACCCGCAACACGTTACTCGCGGCCGCGGCGGGAGAGGTGAGGTTCGATTGGTTCACGTTACAAGCAAGCGCGTTGGGTACGTTTGTAAGAGAAAAGGTGAAAATGAACAGGGCTGCACCAAAAAAAGACATTTTCACCCCATCTGTTATCCTCTCGATAAAGCCATTAAAAAGGCATGAACTTTACTTACAAGGTTTTTACAAGAGAATATTCAGAATGCCCACTTTCAACGACCTCTACTACACCTTTGTCGGAAACTCCGTTCTTAAACCCGAATACGTCACTCAATATAACGTTGGTATAAATTATACTTTGGCTCCCGAGAAAAGTATTTTAAAGTCACTATACTTTCAAGCCGATGCTTACTACAACGAGATTGATGATAAAATAGTGGCTGTCCCGGCCGGGAACATGTTTCGTTGGATGATGCTGAACCTGGGGAAGGTGCAAATAAAGGGAATCGAAGCCAACACCGGTGTAACCACGGAGTTTTACAAAGAATTGATTAGCACGCTGCGCTTCAATTACACTTATCAGCACGCGATCGATGTTACCGACGCGTCGGCAAAAAACTACAGGCATCAAATCGTCTATATTCCACGACACAGCGGCTCGGTAATCGCGTCTGTAGACTATAAGACCTGGGGACTAAATTACAGCTTTATCTACACAGGCGAACGATACAGCGCAAAATACAACGATGTGAACAGCCACTTGCAACCGTGGTACACCCATGACATCAGTCTCAGGAAAAATCTTCCGCTCTCAGCAGGGAAATATGACCTGCGCGTTGCCCTGGACGTCAACAACCTGTTTAATCAGCATTACGACGTGGTGCTTAATTACCCGATGCCCGGGAGAAATTACCGTTTAACCCTTACAGCGACATTATGATGAAAAAGAAGATTAAATCCCCACGGGCAGATTTCATCACATCCCAACTTACCGCAATATTATGATAGCAAAGAAATATAAAATAACCTCCATTTTCATTTTAGCCTGTATCCTGTTGATAGGGTGTCGCGAAGAGTATGAAGTCATATACTCTTCACAAATAAAAACGTCTGTAGGACAAGAGAACACGGGAAGCTTAAAGGGTTTCTACCTTTTAAACGAGGGCAACATGGGCAGCAATAAAGCCAGCCTCGACTATTTCGACTTTTCTACCGGGGTATATCACCGCAATATATACGCAGAAGCCAACCCGAATGTTGTCAAGGAACTGGGAGACGTGGGGAACGACATCCAAATTTATGGCAGTAAGTTGTACGCGGTGATCAACGTGTCGAACTACATCGAGGTGATGGATGCCAAAACCGCCAAGCATATCGGCAAAATAGAGATCCCCAACGTCCGCTATATCCGGTTTCATGATGGAAAGGCCTACGCCTCCTCCTACGTGGCCCCGGTGAAGTTTGACCAGAACGCACGCGTGGGTTACGTTGCCGAGATAGACACGACCACGTTGCAAGTAACGCGCACGGTTAACGTGGGCTACCAACCCGAAGAGCTGGCTATCGCTAACAACAAAGTATACGTGGCCAATTCTGGTGGGTACATGTTCCCCAACTACGATCGAACCGTGTCGGTAATCGATCTCGAAACATTTAAAGAGGTGAAAAAAATTGACGTGGCCATTAACCTGCACCGAATACGGGCAACGCCATACAACGAGCTCGTGGTCAGCAGCCGGGGCGATTACTACAACGAGCCTTCGAAACTCTACTTTATCGATTTGGAAACAGAGAAAGTCATCGGTTCGTTAAACATGGCGGTCAGCAATTTGGATGTGGTAGGCGATTCGGCATACGTGTACGCGGTGGAATGGAGCCATAACACGCAGAAAAACACCATAACGTATGGTATATTCAATATAAGAACCAAAGAGGTGGTATCCCGTAATTTCATCACGGATGGCACCGACAAGGATATAGTCATCCCCTATGGCGTAAAGGTAAATCCGGTAACCAAAGATATTTACGTCACCGATGCCATCGATTACGTGACTCCCGGCACCCTTATTTGTTACAATAAATTTGGCAAGCTGAAATGGAAGGTCGATACGGGTGATATCCCGGGGCACATTGCCTTTTTGTACGAATAACCGGGAGAATGAAAAAATGAACGTTAATGTATAATAGACCAACTGTTTAAAATGCGTGAACTCATGAAGATTAAAAACTTATTAGCGATAGGACTGGCAACTATGATAGTGGTGTTTACCTCCTGTCGGGAGATAGATGTGGTGTTGCCGCCAAAAATCAATTTGGAGCAAACAGAATATAGCGTTAAACCAAATCGAAACTTGTTGATTGAGCCAGTCGTGGAAAACAACCATCCAAATGCCGTTTACTCGTGGAAACTTAACGGCAAGGTGATTGGAACAGAGAAAGATTTAACTTTTAATGAAAGCGAGCTTGGTACCTATTTCCTCACTTTTCGGGTGGTAACCGAAGATGGGTCGGACCAAAAAGAGGTGAAGGTTGACGTGGTTGAGTTGGAGCTGCCGATAATCGGTATGGAAGGAGGCAATGATGTTACTTTGGAAGCTGGTGAGGAATATGTTTTCAAGCCGGTAATCTCCAACAAAGAGGGCTTGAAGTTTTCTTGGATAGTGGACAACAAAGAGGTGTCCACAGCCGATGAATATACTTTCGTATCGAATGAGGAAGGAATCTATTTTATAAACTTAAAAGCCACGAACGAAGATGGTGAAGATGAGTACCTGATAAAAATATTGGTGGTAAAAGAGGCGCCTTTACACATTTCGTTTCCTTATCCCGAGCAGTCGGCCTCACTGGGTAGAACAGTTAGGGTAATCCCTATAATGCCAAGCACGAAAAGCGTTACCTTTCAATGGTTCGTGGATGGTGTGGAAGACAGTGAGCAAGTGACAGACAAGTTTATTTATAAACCATCGGCCGTAGGAAAGACAAATATAAAGGTGATTGCCAAAAAGGGCAACAAAACCGGCGAAGCAACCATTACACTAAACACGGTTAATCCGGAACAGCATTATCGCCCCATCACGGCAAGCTCATCACCCTATTCCACGAAGGTGTTTGAGTTTCTGCCTGCACCCGGGCAGTTTATAAATGAGGGCTACACGGCTTATACAATGGAAGAAGCAAACCAGTACGCCGAAAACAGGTTAAAATCGGGGAGTCAATACGTGTCTCTGGGAGCTTTCGGCGGATATATAGTAGTCGGATTTGATCACAGCATTAAAAACACCGGCACGTGGGATTTTGCCATCTATGGCAACTCTTTCGCCGGAAGTTCGGAGCCGGGAATCGTATGGGTAATGCAAGATGAAAATGGAAACGGGTTGCCTGATGATAACTGGTATGAACTGAAAGGGAGTGAAACCGGGAAACCGGAAACCGTACAGGACTACGAGGTTACCTATTACCGCCCGTCGGCACCCAAATCAAACACGCTATGGACCGATAACTTGGGAAGAAAGGGCGAGGTGGATTGGTTGAACTTTCATCAGCAAGACTACTACTACCCCAACTGGGTGAAAGAGGATATGTACACCCTGCGAGGAACATGCTTGGAATCGAGAACCGAAGACCAGTCAGGACAAGGTACCTACTGGGTTAACAAAGAGTTTGATTGGGGATACGCTGACAATTTCAGCCCCATTGATCGCTTAACCGACGATATTAACTACAGTGCATCAGCAAATGCCAACCATTTTCAAATAAGCAACGCCATTACTTTTGATGGAAAAGATATTCACTTGGAATACATTGACTTTATTAAGGTGCAGACGGGACTCAACGTCAAAGCCGGATGGTTGGGTGAAAACTCCACCGAGGTTTTCAGGTTTATGGATATACAAGTAAAATAATTGAACTTTCAGGGCGAAGACCTCGCAGGCTTTTGCGGGGACACATCCTGTGAAGAATGCGTTAAAAAAGAAAAGTTGTTTGAGGCAAAGCTGAACTTTTGCGTTAAGCAATACGAGCAGAAATGAACTTGTTCGTATATGCCGTTGCGAGCAAAAGTGCTGTAAAACAGAATTCTTTTCTTTTAGCCATCAAACAGAAGATGGGTCGCAAAAGTTGCGCAAGTCGAGCCTGAAAACAATTAAACAGTTAGATGTTATATACAAGTAAAATAATAAACAGAGAATAAAATGAGAAAAGTAAAACAAATTATACTCACGCTGTTGTTGATGTTCGTGGTTTTTTCGTGCAGCAACGATAGTCCTTTTAGCGGGACAGACAACCGTTTGCTCTCGCTTAAACTCATGGTAAACGAACAGGAGTATAAAGGTGTGGTAACTGCCGATAACACGATAGAGATCACGGTTCCCGTGGAGACAGATCTGAATAACGCCAAAGTCGAATACACCATTAGCGAGCAGGCAAGCATTTTGCCTAACCCGGAAAAGATAACCGATTGGAATAACGAACAGGTTTTTAACGTGATCTCCTATAGCGGTGAGAAACGCACCTATATCGTACGCGTTATAAGATTAAAAGGTGAAGCAACAAATGATGTGGTGCTCACCACGGACGAGGAGGTGAGAGCTTTCGCGGAAAAAAATATTTCCAGGATACGTGGCAACCTGATTATCGGCAAGGAGTCAGGTGTAGATTCCATCAAAAACATTGACGCGCTCACCTACCTGAAGAAAGTGGATTACAGGGTTATCATCAATCCAACGTACAAGGGACGAGACCTTTCCGGACTACGAAACGTGACCGAGGTGGGAGAGCTTCGAATAAACGACAATAAATTCGTGCAAGACTTAACATTAAAATCTCTCCAAATCGTTTACGAAGACCTGTTTATTAAAACAGACACATTGCGTGAAATCCATTTTCCCGAACTTGTAAGAATAAATGGTAACGTGCGTATAGAAGCCAGTAGAATAACCGGTTTGGATTTACCGCGGTTGGAAACGGTGTCAGGTTTTTCACTAAAAGGAGATCGATTAAGCATGCTGAGAGCTAGGAAGCTAGAGAATATTACGGGCGACCTGACGTTTGAAAGTTTATTGTCGTTAGCAAGAGTCGACTTGCCTAAGCTTCAACAGGTTACCGGCAATGTAACCATGAAAGGGTTGAATACGCTGGGGACGCTTTCGTTACCTGTACTGAAGACAGTTGAGGGAAACTTTACTTTAGAGAACTCCCCTGCCATAGTCGAGTTTTTTATTCCCTCACTAGAACGAACAAGGAGTTTCAAAATATCAAACAACGTGAAACTATCTCGAATGATGGTGCCAAAGATTGAAGAAGCGGATGGAGATTTGATGCTTAGCGGGTGCCCTTTCGATAATTTAAACCAAGTATCCGTCAAGGTTATCAATGGGAAACTCTCGTTAATCCGATTAACCAGCTTACAGGATGTAAAACCGTTTTTCAAGTCGCTGCAAAAGGTTGCCGATATAGATGTGAACTACCTGCTTATGGAAGGATCATTGGATATAAGTCACCTTGACTTTAACGGCACCCTCAAGATACAAAACTGCTCAAACTTAGAACACGTGAAACTTCCCAAGGAGTTGAACGAGATAGCCATTTCCGGTGCTTCAAATTTTTCCCCTCCCACGATAACCGAAATATCGGGACTGGTGAAGGCAAATAAGATAACTTACTCCACGCTTAGGTTGGAAACGCCACGTGATTTTGTAATAAAAGAGTTGAAAGAAGTAGCAAATGAATTGAGTTTAAACATCGGCAATGTTGTAAATGTCTCACTTCCCGATTTGGAAATTGCACCAAGTATACAGATAAGGGACGATAATCAGGGAACATTGAAGAGCATAACTATTGACAAACTCACTTCCACCGAACGTATTATCCTTAACTCCACTTCGCTGGAAACACTTAAGGCCCCTTTATTAAAAGAGATTACCAACATATTGAATATAAACGGGGGAAGAGGCAATAGTGCTATGCAAGATCTTAATGGCTTATCGTCTCTTGAATCTATTACATCACTAACGTTATACCATTTACCTTCCTTTAAGGACTACACCTTCTTGAAAAAATCGATTGACAGCGGGGTAATGACAGAGGAGACCTGGAATAAAAACGTGAAACTTCAGAATGTAGCGTACACACCCACTTTCCAGGACTTAAAAGAAGGACAATACGTGAAACCATAAAAAAGAGATATAGAGATATGAATCATTATAAACAAATTCTTTACGCGGTTTTCTTCGTGCTCTTCGCGTTGACCGCGTGCGAAAAGGACCCGTTCGAGGGGGTCGACAACTTTTTATTCGATTTTTCCCTGCAGGATGGCGACGGCAATATCTTTGACGGAAAAATCACGGACAATATCGTTCAGTTCAGTATTCCGGCAAATATTGATTTGGCAAAGCTAACGCCCAAGTACAGGATAAGCGAACTGGCAACCATTTCACCCAAACCCGAAAGCGTGAAGGATTGGTCAGCCGAACAAACCTTTACCGTCACTTCTCACAACGGTACTCAACGAGAGTATAACATAAAGGTAATAAGAGTAGAGGTGGAGTTAAACGAAAACGTTAACCTGCGTACGGAAGAAGATGTCGCTGCCTTTGCCGCCAGGAAAATTGACGTGATAAACGGGAACTTAACCATAGGCGCGCCATCCGGTACCGATTCCATAGCCAATATCGATGCCCTTGCCGGATTGAAAGAGGTGCGATATAAGCTCATTGTAAATCCCACCTTTAAAGGCGAGTTGAAGGCGCTGGGCAACCTGGAGTCGATAGGAAGTTTAACAATAAATGGAACACCCGAGGGACTTAGCGAAATTACTTTACCAAAGCTCAAGTATATTCAGAATGTATTCTCTTCTCAATCCAATAACATCAACCGAATCTCACTACCAGCCTTAGTGTCCGCGGGGAATATATCTGTAACATCTGTTCAACTCACAGAAATGGCTCTTCCGGAACTAAAGGAGGCAGAGGTTATAGATTGCCGTTTGCCATTGCTGGATGAATTGGATGTGAGGAGTTTGGAAACTATCAACACGTTGCTTTTAGATGGAGCGACTCTCTACGCTGATCCCCAAAAACCAACACCTACCATCAAAAAAATAGCTTTCCCTCGGTTAAAGGAGGTTGGAGAGATGAGGGTGAGTACCCTTAAAGAGCTGGAAAGTATAGAGTTGAGCGCATTGGTTCAGGCGGGAAGCATCTCGCTAAGCAATCTGCCTGTCGTTACATCCATTAAGTTGGATGCCCTTAAAGTTGTTGAGGGTAAATTATATGCAGAATCCAACTCAAGTTCATACAACAAGGTGCTTCAACTATTTCATGCCCCGTTGTTGGAGAGCGTTGGCGACATAAATTTACAGGCCTTTACGGTATTGAAAAGTGTAAAGCTCCCCATGCTGAAGTTTGCCGATGGCTTTCGAATTACACCTTCCGTAGAAAATTGGGAAGTGCCCAAATTGGAAGAGGTGAATCACTTGAATTGCTACAATTACGTTCCCTCATTTTTCGAGAACTTAAGGCGAATAAACAAGCTAGACATCAATGAAAGCAGTTACGAAGGAGAGGCTGACCTGTCTCATATACAGATAGATGGCGATATAACCATTATACGCTGTTTTGGATTCACGAAGATCACGTTACCCCAAAAAATCTCTTCCCTTGAGCTCAATTATGCATCAAACTCATCTGCCACTCAGCTTCCTGAAATAACCGGATTAGAAGAGTGTGAAAACTTTTCGATAAGAAATGCACCGGGTGTTACGGAGGTTGTATTACCAGTATCGCTCAAAAAAGTAAATCAACAGCTTTACTTCTATGGTGGTGCTTTGTCCGTTGTAGGAGAGAACTTGCAAGAGGTTGGGGAAATCAATATATCTTCCAATAATTTGGCATCCATGTCGTTCCCTAACTTAGAAAAAGTAACAGGCAGATTGAGACTATTTGGCAAATTCCTGGAAACCATCCATTTGCCAAAAATCAAAACGGTAGGACGGTTAGAAATAGGCGGCTCCTATTCCGGTTGGCAAAATGAGAAACTGACTAATGTGGACTTTCTCTCGACACTCAACTCGGTAGAAACGCTGGAGATAAAATTTTGCAAGTTCCTGACCGACTACTCGGGACTTAAAAAGGCGGTGGAATCGGGTGGTATCAACGAGTCAATATGGAACAAGAGAACTGTCCACAGTAACGCTTATAATCCCACGTTCGATGATTTAAAGGCGGGGAAATATGTAATGGGAGATTAGACGGGAGCACCCTGTCTGAGTGATATAGTAGCATAATAACAGATAAAAAATAGATTCTTTCACATGTAGTATTATGGACACAATGCAAAAAAGGGGATACATTCACGTTTATACCGGAAATGGAAAGGGTAAAACCACCGCGGCACTCGGATTAACATTGCGGGCCGTAGGAGCGGGGAAAAAGGTTTTTTTCGCCCAGTTTGTAAAAGGACAACGTTACTCCGAGGTAAAAGCCATTGAGCAATACCTGCCAGATGCGCAGATAAAGCAATATGGACTGGATTGTTTTATCTGGAAAAAGCCCACGCAAGCCGATATCGATACCGCACGAGAGGGGCTGCGTGAAGTGGAAGAGATCATTCGTTCCGGTAAGTATGATATGGTAGTGCTGGATGAAGCCAACATCGCGATTTTTTACGGACTGTTTTCAGTGCAAGAACTGATCGATGTGGTGACACGTAAACCAACCGATACCGAGATCATCATTACCGGCCGATATGCCGCACCCGAGCTAATCGAGATAGCCGATTTGGTAACCGAGATGAAGGAGGTAAAACATTATTACAACCAGGGAGTGGAGGCCCGAATAGGGATTGAACACTGATAACAGTCAACTATTGTAAACCTTTACCTTCTAACATTGGTCTTAATAGTTTTAGGTTTGAAAGAGGCGCTTTTTATTACCAGTGTCTCTTTCTTTTTATTTACCAATTTGAAAACTTCTTCTCTGTTTTTATTAATTGACTTTCCCAATAAAAAATTATACACACTGACTATCAATATAATAAAAAAATTCAACTGAATGTTGATAACTTTTTTGGAAAACTTTTTTGCTTTCATAAAAATAATAATTTACATTTGTGGTGCACTTGGTTCTTTTCCAATTTTCCTTTTCGGGTAAAGATGAAAAAGGGAATGCCGTGAAAGTCGGCAACAGTTCCCGCTGCTGTAAGCTCTATACAATGTGCTGAACAAATCCTTTGCCACTGTCGCGACAAAACAGGTCGGACGGGAAGGCGTTCAGAGACAGGAGTAAGTCAGAAGACCTGCCAATTCGCGTACAATACACTTTTTGATGTCTTTCGGGTAAAAGGACAGTCCAAAACAGACTTGCACTACCTAAACATACCGATATACCTCAAAAAAAAAGGGGTGCATTAGCGGCACCTTGGGATGGAATAATCTCTGAAATATAATAACCCCAGGGTACAAATATCTAAAACAATCTAAAAAATGGGCAACAACGGAATTTATATCGTGAAAAGGGACGGGAAACGGGTACCGTTCTCTATCCAGAAAATTGAGAATGCTATCGCTAAGGCATTTTTATCGGTAGGGGCTTACGCCACGCAAGACGACTTGATACCTATCCTCGCGCGGCTGCATATCTCTGACGGGATGACGGTAGAGGAGATTCAGAACCAGGTGGAGGTAGCACTGATGGCGGAAAAATATTTCGCGGTGGCCAAATCCTACATGCTCTACCGGCAAAAGCATGCCGAAACCCGGGAGATCCGGGACAAAATGACCTTCCTGATGAATTACTGCGACGCGCAAAACGCCGCTACGGGGAGCAAGTTCGATGCCAATGCCAACGTGGAAAAGAAGAACATCGCTACCCTCATTGGCGAACTGCCCAAAAAGAACTTCATCAACCTGAACCGAAGGATGCTGACCGACCGGATAAAGGAGATGTACGGGAAAGAACTTGCCGACAAGTATATCGGGATGCTCAACGAGCACTTTATCTATAAAAACGACGAGACCAGCCTCGCCAACTACTGCGCCAGCATCACCATGTACCCGTGGCTGCTGAACGGCACCATACCCATCGGCGGGAACTCAACGCCACCCACCAACCTGAAATCGTTTTGCGGAGGGTTCGTGAACATGGTCTTCATCGTGTCGAGCATGCTGAGCGGCGCCTGCGCCACGCCCGAGTTCCTGATGTACATGGACTACTTTATCCGACTCGAATATGGCGATGATTATTTCAACCACACCGATGAGGTGGTAGATTTGTCAACCCGCCGCAGAACGTTAGACAAGGTTATCTGCGACTGTTTTGAGCAGATCGTCTACTCCATCAACCAACCCACCGGGGCACGCAACTTCCAGGCCGTTTTCTGGAACATAGCCTATTACGACCGTCCCTACTTCGAGAGCCTGTTCGGCGAGTTCGTGTTCCCCGACGGTAGCCGTCCTATCTGGCAATCCCTTAGCTGGCTGCAAAAGCGCTTCATGAAGTGGTTCAACGCCGAACGGACCAGGGCCGTACTCACTTTCCCGGTGGAAACCATGGCGCTGCTTTCCAAAGACGATGATATGGTGGATGCCGAGTACGCCGACTTCACGGCGGAGATGTACGCCGAGGGACATTCGTTCTTCACCTACATGAGCGAAAACGCTGACTCGCTATCCAGCTGCTGCCGACTGCGCAACGAGATCCAGGACAACGGGTTCAGCTACACGCTGGGCGCGGGCGGGGTGTCCACCGGCTCAAAAAGCGTGTTGACCATCAACCTCAACCGGTGCGTGCAGTTTGCCAAGCGCATCGGCCGACCCCACCTGGAGTTCCTTGCCGAAGTGGTGGATTTGACCCACAAGGTGCAGCTCGCGTACAACGAGAACTTGAAAATGCTGGAAGAGAAGGGGATGCTCCCGCTCTTTGATGCCGGGTACATCAACATGGGCAGGCAATACCTCACCATCGGGGTAAACGGGCTGGTTGAGGCCGCCGAGTCTTGCGGAATTGAGATCAACGACAACCCCGCCTACGTGACCTTCGTCCAGGAGATACTGGGACTTATCGAACGCTACAACAAGAAGTACCGCTCCCCCGAGGTGATGTTTAACTGCGAGATGATTCCCGCCGAAAACGTGGGGGTGAAGCATGCCAAATGGGACAGGGAGGATGGCTACTTCGTTCCCCGTGATTGCTACAACAGCTATTTCTATCGCGTAGAGGATAGCTCACTCAACGTGATCGACAAGTTCCGACTACACGGTCGGCAATACATCGACAGGCTGACGGGTGGATCCGCACTGCATATGAACCTGGAGGAACACCTCACGAAAAATCAGTACCGCCAACTGCTGCGCGTGGCCGCCCGCGAGGGGTGCAACTACTTCACCTTTAATATCCCCAACACGGTGTGTAACGACTGTGGCTGCATCGACAAGCGTTACCTGAAGCAGTGCCCCGAGTGCGCGTCGCGAGACGTGGATTACCTGACACGCATCATCGGCTACATGAAGCGGGTAAGCAACTTCTCGGCCGCGCGGCAGGTGGAAGCGCAGAAGCGCTATTACGGCAAACTGGAAAAGGAGAAAGAAAAAGAGGCCGTGTTATGCTAAAGTACGTGGACTACGACATCGTTTTCCAGGAGATCCCCGACGAGGTGACGCTGGCCATCAACTTGTCCAACTGCCCGCACCGCTGCGTCGGCTGCCACAGCCCGCACCTGCGAAGCGATATCGGGGAAGCGCTGACCGAAACCACCCTTTCCACCTTGATCCACAAGTATGAAAACTCGATCACTTGCGTCTGCTTCATGGGCGGCGATGCCGCACCCGACGAGCTGTGTCACTTAGCCAGCTTTATCCGGGAGAGGTGGGACGGTGACATCAAAACCGCCTGGTACTCGGGCAACAACAGCCTGCAAAACGAACAGTCCAAGCGCTGTTTCGACTATATCAAACTGGGGGAGTTCATCCAGTCGCTGGGTGGTTTGGATAAGAAAACCACCAACCAGCGACTCTATCGCATCAATAACAACACGATGCAGGATGTTACAATATTAATGCAACGATAAAGCCTCAAAAATCCAACCGGATGCCGCCAAACACGGTAGTCTTAGGCATCGGGTACCCGGCATTGATCTCGTACTCCTGCCCAAGAAGGTTTTCACCTTTCAGGAAGAGGGTGAGCCAATCAAGTAGCTGGTAGTTGGCGCGGGCGTTCCATAGAAAGAAGCTATCCTTTACCGGCTCCGGTTTAACCACTGTATAAAGGTTGCCGATGTATTGAAGGCCGGTGGAGAGGGCCCATCGGTTTTTCGTGTAGTTCACGCTGGTATACAACTTATGTTCCGGTGCCCCCACGATCTTGTAGGTCATATCCAACAGGCTGTAATTGGCCGAAAGCTGCCAGTCGGGAGAGAGCCGGTAGTCGGCAGTGATTTCAAATCCTTTGTTTTCCACTTCACCGGTGTTGGTATTCAAGGGCCTGCCCTCTACCATCTGCACCTGGATCATATTCTCACCCTTGATGTAAAAGAGGTTCAACCCCAGGTTCAGCCGGTTTTCAAACAGCGACTGCATGAAAGAGAGTTCGTAGTTCATCAGCCTTTCCGGGAGTAGGTCGGGATTCCGCGGAGGAAACATGTACATCTCTCGAATGTTGGGGTTCCGGAACCCTTTGCTGACAATAGCTTTCACTGTGGTGGTAGCAGATGGTATGAAGCTCAACCCGAATTGTGGAATCCATTCGGAGCCGTTTATCTCGTGATTGTCGAGCCTTAACCCGGCGTTCAACGTGAGCCTGTTCTCGAATAAGCTCTGTTGAACGTTGACGTACCCGGCCACGTTGTTCAGGTGGACATCGGCCAGCTCCTTGTCCTCCGATCCATCAAGGAAATGGTTCCAAGCCTTCCCCCCGAAGCGGTGAAAATCGACTCCCGCCGTGGTCTTGTTCCCTTTGAAAAAAGCATAGGACTGGTACAGCGTAAGCCCAAACATCTGGTCGTTCGACTGGAAGTGATAGATCTTGGGCTGCTGCCCGGCCGAGTAGCCGTCATCGATTTCATGTGCCCCGAAGTTGTAAAAGAACTTCAGCGCCCCCGACGTCCTCTCGTACTCGTTTTCAAGGGAGAAGGAGGTCACCCCGCGGGTGATGTCGGCATCGTTATCGATGATCGGGGTAGCCACGCTCCCCGGGTTGGATGATCGGGTGTTGGAAAGGTTCAGGTCCACGAAGCCGTGCCAGTTGCCGCTGAGGTCATACCCGATTTTCCCGAGCACGTTCAGTTGTTCAAAGTCCATGTTCTCACGGTGGCCATTGGAGCGGTTATAGCCGATACTCCCGTTGACGCGCAGTTTATCTTTCTTCCACCCGCTGGACGCTTCCGCGCTAAAGGTGTTATAGCTACCGTACATCAGCTGGGCCGAGTTGTGCCAACCATCCTCTCTCTGCTTCTTGGTGATGATGTTTATCACGCCACCCATCGCATTGGAGCCGTACAGTACCGACGCGGGACCCCTAACCACCTCTACCCGTTCGGTGATCATGGATTGATAGCTGTCCGCGAGCGGGTGCCCCATCAGACCCATGTACTGCGGGTGCCCGTCAATCAGTATTAACACTCCCGACGTGGGCATACCGCCGATTCCCCGGATGCTCATGCCCCCGGCGGCACCGCCGGCCACACCGTAGCCCATCACCCCGCGCCGCGTGATGAAGAGGCCGGGGACCTCTTCGGTAAGGAGTGGCAGTAGCGATGGCTCCAGCCGGTTTTGAATCTGCCGTTCCGTCACGACCGATATGCTCATCGGCACGCTTCTCAGGTTCACTTTCGGCATCGTGCCGGTAACAACCACCTCATCCAATCGGATAGAGTCGTTGAGCTGCCGTGGCTGATTATCCCCGGCATACAGGGTTGAAAAAACAACCAAAAAGGCAAAAAGAAAGAGTGTCGGTTTCATACAAAACGTTTTGGTGTTGACATTAATCACTTCAAAGGGTATTTAATTGACCTGCTATTTAAAAGGAGTCGCCGTGGTGGGCGAAAAAGCCCTCGAGTGCTGCCCTGTTCGTCAAGGATAGCCGGTTGGAAAGCTCGCGCATTTCGCTCTGTGACATCTTTTGAAATGTAGATGCCCACCTGGCATTCTGTTCTACCTCTTCAACACTGGTCATGCCCACCATGGCGGAGGCGATGGGGAGGCTCCAGGCGTAACGGATGAGCGATTGGGCATCGGCTTTGTCAGGAGAGGAGCCTAACAGATGTCCATACCCAAGGGTCTTCATCGCGATGACTCCCATGTTCTTTTTTCGCGCGGCAGGTACCGTCACGGCTTCAAAGCTGGGATTCGAGACCTCCGGGGCGAGACGCCAGCCTGGCTCGGTAACCCCCACCATCGCCGCGTTTAATGCCATTTGGACACAATCAAAATCGTAGCGTTCGATAAAACGCTTCATCTCGAGCGGCTGGTCGTGCGACGAGACACCAATGAAGCGTGCTACTTTCTGCTCGCGCAGCTTGTAGAAAGTTTCGACGCTATATCCTTTTTGCCCGAGAGTGTCGGTCTCGTCTGCTTTAAGCCAATGGATAAGCAGCAAATCAACGTGGTCTGTCTGAAGACGTTCCAGCGAAATCTCGACTTGCCGCATGATGACGTCGTAGGTGCGGTCGTGGATTTTCGTGGTAACGAAGACCTCCTTGCGGCGTGTTTTGAGCACCTGTCCCACCATTTTTTCAGCCCAACCGTCTTTGCCGTAGATATGCGCGGTTTCTAACCAGTTGATGCCAAGATCAACCGCGTGATGAAGTAGTTGGACGGCTTCGTCTTCTCGGCCGGCGTGGGCGCTTTGAAATTTGCTGCCGGTACCAAAGCCGATAATTGGCACTTCTACCCCTGTCTTTCCCAGCACCCGTGTTGGGATAAGCGACTTTTTCTTTCGCGTGGTATCGAGGTCACGGGTGCTGCCACAGCCTAAACTACTGCCAAGAGTGGCAGCAGCTGCCGCTGCAGCCGTCAGTGAAAGATATTCACGACGTGTCATTTTATTCCTCATCATCATATATTTAGCGAATTTCGAATTTAGCCAGGGGATGTTCCCGATCTTTTAGTGGAAAGTAGACCGGGCTCTGCGACAGGTGTGACGCGTATACACCATATATCATTTCCAAAGCCGTTCGGGCATCGTAAATATTCGTTATCGGTTGGCGGTTCTCTTGAATCGCTTGCATCAGGTCCCAAACCGCGAAGCGGCCCGCTTCAATAAAGATGGGACCGTAAGGAACATCATCTGTTCCTAATAGCGAGTAATCCAAAGGCTGAGCTCCCGGGATTACGCGGTCTTCCTGTAATGCTATAATTTCGTTTACAGACTCATTCGCCGGTGCACAGGGGGCGTTGCTGAAACGAAGGGGTTGTTCTTCACGATGAGCATCGGAAAAACGGAGTGACAACATTCCCTTGCTCCCGGTAACACAAACCCCCATACGGTTATCACTGGTATAGAGATTCCGGCGGCTTTCGAAAGTACCCCTCACCCCGTTGGGAAATCGGAAGGTCGCGAACAGTTCATCGCCTGCCGTCGGTCCAATTGGCTCGGCCGTTTTGGTCAATTCCGAGCCAACGAACGGCTTCCCGTTCACCCGCACGTCGGCGGACACATATTCCGGATTCCCGAACAGGAAAATCATCAAATCGAAGATATGCGTTCCCAATGTCATCATGTCCTCCCCGCCACCGCGGTAATCGCTTTTGCCCCAACCCTGAACCGTAAGCGGAACACCAATCTTGCCCGACTCGATCAGTCGCTTCATGGTAATGTATCCCAGCCCGTTTCGACATGGATGAGCCATGGCAATTTTGATATTGTTCTTTTCCGCGATCTCGATGATTTCATCCGCTTCATGCAGGAAAGCGGTTAACGGCTTTTCGCAGTATATATGACAACCATGTTCGGCAAAAAAGCGTATCTGCTCCAGATGGTCGCCTGGTAAACGAGAGGTCAATACAACGATGTCGGGACGCTCTTTTTGTAACAACGATTCGCAACTAAGATAATGGCGCGCAGCTTCTGTATGTGCAAGTTTTGCTTCGATATTGTCTTTACTGCCATCCACGAGCCCAACGATCTTAACGTTGGGAATACCCCGAAATGCAACATGCATCCCGTGTAAGCCAAACATCTCCTTTGACTTGTCTTTCACGATGGCAACTTTCCATAATTTAGCATCGTTGGTAAACATGTTGTTGCTATAGGCAAAGGGGGGGATTAACGCCGTTCCCGCGAGAGCACCGGAAGTTTTAATAAACCCCCGTCTCGTCATCCTATGATCTCGTTCCGTCATTTTTTGAATTCTTACAACCATCCTTTGGGACAGCGTATTAATGACGATTACCTCCTCTAGAACGAAGCGTCAATAACTACCGGGAAATGATCGGAGGGGAATCGCCCGTGCTGCATGTCATTGAGTACACCGTACCGCTCTACCGTGATACCAGGAGTCGCCCATATATAATCAATCCGGTTTTTCATTGGCGCCTCGAGGCTAAAGGAGTTGAAGGTACCCACGGTACCGTACGGCGGTTCAAGCGTCACCTGGTACGAGTCGTTCAGCTTGCCTGAATTGTAAATAAGCTGTATGGGCTCAGCCTCGGGTACCGCGTTAAAGTCGCCGGTCGCAAACAGCGGGAACCCACCGGCAATTTTCTCCATCCGTTCCAAAAGCAACAACGAAGAGTTGTACCTGGCCACCTTGCCCTGATGATCGTAGTGCACGTTAAACACGAAAAACTCCGTTCCGGTCTCTATCTCCTTGAACTTGGCCCAAGAGCAAATGCGGTTGCAACAGGTGGCATCCCACCCCTTGCCAGGCACCTCGGGGGTTTCCGAGAACCAGAAATCTCCGTTATCGAGAAGGGCTAACCTCCGGGTGTTAAACAGGATGGCCGAATGTTCTCCCGCATCTTTACCATCGTCTCGCCCGGCACCCACGTAGTCATAACCCCCAATTTCAAGGATATCTTCCAGTTGGTGCTTAAAACCCTCTTGGGTACCCACGATATCGAGCTGGTGAAAACGAACCAATCCCTTCACCATCTCCTTCCTGTTAGACCAGGCGTTCTCCCCGTCATTCGGGGTATCCATCCTCAGGTTATAGGTGGCGACTCGAAGTTCAGTTTGCGCGGATATATTCATACTGATTACCATGGCAAGACAGATAGATGCAACAATTGCTTTCATATTTAACTCTATTTTTTATTTACCAAACATTCAAAAGTAGGCTATTTTTTCTAAACGGGCAAACAATCGTATGTAAAGCGTTGTGTTTATACTTTCAATTTAGCCACATGCGATTTAGTCGCATGCAATCATTGAAAGAGGTGTTGTCGAAATCAAGAACCAATACACCTCGCCGCGGCTCACTTCGTGTAGCCACGGCGAGGCAGTAAACGAAAACCTAACTCCCTTATAATCTAACCTTAAAACCTAACGGCGATATCATCATAGGCGAAGTAGCCCGGGGCGCCCAAGCCCCATTGCCCATAGAGGTCATCCGAGCCTACAAGGTTGAACTGCACCTTGGCCACCTTGCCCAAACCCGTCAAATCCCACTTTGTCCACTCGGTAACAAAGTTCATGTTCTTAAGCAGGTACAATTCAGCTGTTGTTGATGAAACCTCGTCGTCGATATCGGGATACCCGTAAGCTACAACCTTGAATATCGTGCTCTCGGACAACTTGTAATCCGGAATACCGGCAAAGGCCGACATGTCGGTTAACTGCGCAACCACGTATGTGGTATTGGTAACCCACATATGATCGATAACACGAGCCTCGCCATCCGCGAATTCCAAAAAAGGAAGTGAAGCACCATCTACAGTTGTACCGTCTACCTCTTTATAACCAAAATGCGTGCAAAAATTCGTGCCGCTGTGACCACCCGATACATTATAGGCTTGTAAATCGTAAAGGTAGCCACTCGCGTTACCCGTTGCAATCGACAGATCCGACCCAAAGTAATTCGAAACGCCCGCTTCACCGCTAAACGCCCCTTCCTGGTGAGAAAAGCTAAGCTCGGTGTTGCCCGCATCGTGCCAAGAGTAGGTAGAGTGTCCGCCTCCTTTCTGGTCAGAGGGGATCATGCTCGACCAGTAATTGGTACTTGTTCCCTTATAGTCCTTATCCTCGAAAGTAAGGACCCGGATCTCGGAGTAAGTATACTCCAAAGGAAGCACGATGTTGGTGCCGTCGGCCATGGTGATCACCACCCGGTCACCCTCGATCTTAACCGATACGAACTGGGTGTCACCATCAGCGCCATCCTCACCCTTTTCTCCATCCTTTCCATGCTTAATGGAAACCGTCTTACCATCGTTAAACGTCAACGTGTACCCATCCTCATCCTGCTGAACGTTGGTGATGACCTTCCCCTTATTCAAGGCATCTAACAACACCTTTAAAGTGGCTACTTCGCTGTTGAGGGTGTTCAGTTGCTCGTTGAGACTATCTACCTCCTGCCACAACTCCTTGTCGTCATACTCGCAAGTGGTCAGTGATATGACGACCCATACAGCCATAAACAGAGCAAAAAACTTCTTCATGTCGTTTGAAATTTTAATAAGTTAATGAATCGGTGAACCGTATTGATTTTTCACGCGTACGCCGCATACAGTTTAATCAGCTACTTTTCAAGGCAGTATGGATTTCCTTGCGCTGAAAAAAAGGACAAAAAAAACTGTTTGCGCGGAGATGCTGCAAACAGGTGCTATACTTTACTTTGAGGAACCGAATGTTCAACCTTCCCGTTTCTCACGATAAACGCCGATGCCTGCAGCGATTCTCATACGAGTTAAGGCAGGTCTTCTGACTTGTCCCATCTAATCGCAGCCTTCCCAACCCTGAACGAGTCAGTGACATCAAGCAATAGACGTTGTTCCCGTTGGCACGGGGGGACTTACAGCAGCAGGTACTGTTTCGGATTCACACCGAATTCCCTTTTAATCCAGTCGCGAACGAACTGGAACCAAAACTCACACAAAAGTACGTCTTTTTATTTAAACCGCAAAGGGTAACTTCACAATTAATTGACTTTAAAGTTACTGTAAGTTCAACTACTAAACGTAAGAAGTTGTTATAGATATTTTTCTGCTTCCCGGATGCTTAAACTACTCAGCTCTGATTTGTACCTGTCCAGGAAACGTTTCACCCAAACGGGATTGGTTTTAGAATAATCTCTTAAACTCCAACCAATTGCCTTGTTGATGAAAAACTCGCTGCTGCCCAAATTGTTGACGATCACCCGTTCCAACAGTTCCACGTTGGTCTTCTGTTTCCGGTGAAGTTGATGGATGATGGCGATACGGCGCACCCAAAAATCATCATTCACAGACCATTGAATCATCAGTTCGACACCTCTGTCATCGTTAGCTACAATATGTCCAACCACGGTGCTAAGCATATCAATGGTATCCCACCACTGTTTGGATTTAACAAACCGCCATATCTCCCCAATATCATCGTACGTGAGGAATTTTTTCATGGTGATTAGGTAATCAACAACGAAATAGTGGCATTCCCTATGCTCATCTTGCCAACAGCGGGTAAGAAGAGCCCAGTCGACTTGCTCATTTTTTTTTGCCTCTTTTAAAAGGGCTTTGTAAATAGCCCTTCTAGGGACGGTTTTAATCCCGTAAAAAGCGAACTTGTCACGCATGTAGGAACGCATCATAGCGGCATCCTCCCGATTGGACAGCTTCTCGAAAGCACCTCTCAGCTGTTTATACATAATTATATACTCAATGGGTTACAATGAAATCAAACAGTTAGCACAAAATAAGGACTAAAAACAATTTGAAACAATAATGAGTTTATACAATCCCCTTAAGTTGTATTTACAAATTGAATTTACGTTATGTGAAATTAATTATGTATTTTTGTCTTAATACTTCTTGCTCTTCGAATAGATGATAGAATTGTAGATAAGAATGAAAGATAATAATGAGCACACGGCGATTGATAATTGTTGGAAAGAATTTTTAGCCGACAAAGATGGATACGATGCTTTTTCTTTCATCTACAACTACTATGTCAATGATCTTTTATCATACGGAGTAAATTTGGGATTCGATGAAGAGACTTGTAGGGATGCCATACATGATCTGTTTTGCAAGATTCTTATCGATAAAAAGAAACTCCTCAACGTAAATAACCTGACTTCCTATTTATTCAGAGCGGTAAGAAATTATCTTTTCAATATTCTGAAAAAGAACTGTAAAATCTCCAATTCTTTTTCTGAAAACATACCTTTTTCTGTTGATATTTCAACATTAGAATCGCTGATTAATCGCGAAGATACCGAAAAATTAAAACAGACCGTTGAAAATCTATTGAATGAGTTGACCCCACGCCAAAGAGAAGTTATTTACCTAAGGTATATGCAAGAAATGGATTATGAAGATATTGCCATGCTTATGGGAATAAATTGTAATTCGGCAAGAAGGCTTGTTCATCGGGGCATCAAGTATTTACGATCCATCAATAATGATCCGGAAAAACCTTTGTTGGTTATTTTGGTGACCCTTACCTATTACCACTATCTGTAAACCCCCCTCTTAAATGTTAATTTTTTATTTTTTCTTTTGTTTTTGACTACAAAAGAAAAGTTCAATTGTCTTATATATGCATATATTATGTGTTGTATAAATTTCTTTATATGGATGAGTAAAAACCAAAGAGATGATAGAGAGTAGATTTAAATACAACCCTTATTTCCTGGAAAACAAAAAATTTATCCTATGGAGGTTAACACGAACACCTGAACTGGAAGATTTTTGGACCTCTTTTATTCACGAAAATCCCGGTCTCGAAAAAGAGTTTCAGGAAGCCATTCAAGTATTTGATAGCATAACGATCAATAAAAAGAGATTCAAAGACACGGACATTTTATATAACCGAATTATCGAAAGCGCCTTGTATAATAAGCAAAAAAAGAAACGGTTCCTTTATTCCATTTCGAGCGCCGCAGCCATCGCCCTGTTATTACTCGTGACCACTTTTTACTTTATCAAGAAAGACGATAGCTCAAAAGAAGCAATAACTGCCGAGGTTATCGGTAAAGCTCTTCCTGAAAAAGAGGTGATGTTGTTAGCGGGAGAAAAAGAGATTATCCTGAACCAGAATGTCACGGTTCAACTGAATAATGGGCAAATCTTCTATACCGACAGTACGAATACGAAAAAAATAGTTGAAGCAAATAATATCCCAACAAGTAAACTTATTGTTCCTGAAGGGAAACGCTCTTTTCTTGTCCTTGCCGATGGAAGTAAGGTATGGATCAATTCGGGTACGGAGTTGGAATTCCCCACGGAATTTTCGGGGAAAACGCGTGAAATAAAAGTTGACGGAGAAATCTATATAGATGTTACGCGGTCAGACAAACAACCGTTTATCGTCCACACCTCCGATCTGGATGTCCAGGTTTTTGGAACCCGTTTTAACGTGTCGGCATACACTTCCGATAAAACATCATCGGTTGTTTTAGTAAACGGAGAAGTAGAGGTGAAAACCAGAGAGGATAAATCAATCCGGATGAGTCCCAACGAAATGGTTGAGTTTCGCGATGGAAGCGTGAATAAAAAAAACGTGGATGTTTCTTTATACACGAGTTGGGTAGAAGGGGTATTCATATTTGACCGAACCCCGGCTTCCGAGTTATTTAAAAAGGTTGGCCGCTACTATAACGTCTCTTTCGAAAATGTAGAAAGCGAAAAATGGATCACTGGCAAACTTTATTTATCGGAAAATTTTGAGGATGTCCTATCGTCGATTTCTCTTTTGACCGGGAAAAAATATACAATAGAAAACAGCATTATAAGTGTAATAAATTAAAACAATCTGCCTATGGATAAACGAAAATAAATAAATAAAAAAGGTCGAGCGATGTTGCCGCACCGCTCAACCAAAGAAAAATTAATTCACAAGATAATCCTTATTATTTCGTAAACTAAAATTCAATACAAAGGTATGAAACAAAAAATTAACTGTAAAATTAATATACCGAAAAGATACGGTCGGATTCTAAAAATCATGAAGATCTCAACCCTGTTTCTCTTTCTGTGTGTTTTTTCTGTATTGGGGGAGAACATTTATTCGCAAAGCAACGAAGTCTCTCTGAATTTGGAGAATGTTTCCATGAGGGATGCATTTACAAAGATAGAGCAAGAGACGGGTTATGTTTTTATATATAACGAAGATGTTGAGATCAAGCTCAAAAAACGGGTAACCATTGATGTTGAAAACAAAACGATAGAGGCTATTTTAACCCATTTGCTGAAAGGTACCGATATTGATTACCAGATCATCGCGAAACAGGTCACTCTTTACGTGAACAGCAAGAAAGGAAACACATATGTACCTGCAAGAGAGATTGCTCTGGATATCGAGACCCAGCAGCAAGGAAAAACAATAAACGGAAAAGTGATAGACGAACACGGGGAACCACTGCCGGGAGTAAGTATCGTGGTAAAAGGAACATCAATGGGAACAATTACCGATGTTGACGGTAATTATAGGTTACACAATATTCCCGATAGTCCTGTTCTCGTCTTTTCGTTTGTCGGTATGCAACCGCAGGAGATCACCGCTGGAGACCGAACTACGATCAACATAACGATGAAAGAAGAGGTGATAGGTCTTGAAGAGGTGATAGCGATAGGTTACGGCACTGTAAAAAGAAGGGATTTAACCGGCTCAGTGTCACGGGTTAGTAGCGATCAGATAAGTAAAGTAGCCTCTACCCAGCTTACCGAATCTCTTAACGGTACAGTAGCCGGGCTCTATTCCACCCAGGGCAGCAGAGCAGCAGGCGGAGGATCTTTAGAGATACGTGGCCCATCGTCCATTTCTGCCTCTTCCTCTCCCTTGATAGTCCTGGATGGGGTAATCTACCCGGGTAGTATAAAGGATATCAATCCCAATGATATCGAGTCAATCGATGTGTTGAAAGATGCCAGTTCCGCCGCTATTTTCGGTTCAAGAGCAGCAGCGGGAGTGATCATCGTCACTTCAAAGAGGGGTCGAAGCGGTAAACCCACCATTAACTTTTCAACGCGTGTCGGTATATCAGAGCCCACGCGTAACGTGTACCCGTACGGTATGGGTCCGAACGATGATCCGATGGATTACTTCAATATGCATCGGGACAATATGTACGAGAGGAGCAATCGGAATTTACCCTACTACTATTACTGGCGTCCCGAAGATTTACCGGATAATATAAGCATATCCGAATGGCTCGGTTACGTGGAAAATCCCAATCCCGACCCGCTGACGGAGTGGTTTAACAGGTTGAATGTTTGGCCCATTGAACGGGAAAACTACTTGGCGGGAAAAACCACCAATTTTTATGATCTGGTTATAGGGAGAGGTGTCCGTCAGGACTACACGGTAAGTGCCAGCGGAGCCACGGATAACCTGAACTATTACTGGTCCTTGGGTTACCAGGACAATGAAGGTATTATAAAAGGAGACCAGTTCTCCTCCATTCGGAGTAGAATTAATCTTGACTTAAATATCACGGATTGGTTGAAAGTAGGTACCAACACGCAATTCTCCTATCGCGATGAAGGGGGAGTGCAAGCAAACCTACGGGAGTTAGCATATATGAGTCCATACGGATCCATGTGGGAAGAGGATGGCTCGGTTCGCTGGTATCCCAATGATTATTCAGCCGCGAGGAATCCTTTATTGGATCATTATGGTACTGATCAGCTGCTCGATATATATTCACTCTTTTCCATCTTGTATGGCGAATTCAAATTGCCTTTTGGCATTACCTATCGAATTTCCGTACAACCCAGCATCGCTACCACCAAAGAGGCCAACTACTATTCTACAAACACTTTTACCGGAAGAACGACTTACACGGGAGGCTACGGGTATCGTTACCATACGAATGAATTTGCCTGGATGTTTGACAACCTGATAAAATGGAACGGCAGCTTTGGTGTCCATGATTTTGACGTCACCTTGCTTGCAAATGCCGAACAATCCAAAAGTTGGCAATCTAATCTATACGCCAGCAATTTCTCTCCCAACGAGAACCTCACCTATCATGGACTGCAGTTTGGAGCAAAACAAAGCCTTAACACTAATGATACCCAGAGCTCAGGTGATGCCCTGATGGCCAGGTTGAACTATACCCTGCTCGACAAATACCTGTTGACAGCCTCTGTAAGGCGTGACGGTTATTCCGCGTTCGGCCAACTTAACCCGAGGGCCACGTTCCCCGCCTTCGCCTTTGCCTGGAGGGTAAGCGAAGAGTCTTTTTATCCCCAAAATGATATTTTAAACCGTTTAAAGGTACGTGTGTCATGGGGGGAAAATGGTAACCGCTCCATTGGCATCTATTCAGCGCTGGCACAGATGGGCTCGAGGAGGTACTATACAGGCAGTAGTATTCAAACAGGTGTCTATAATACCACGCTTGCCAACCCCAAACTTCGGTGGGAACGTACCGAATCATTCAATATCGGACTTGACGTGGGATTGTTAAATAATCGTATTGACATAACCCTTGACATGTATGATGCCACAACAGCGGATCTGCTACTGAATCGGCAACTGCCTAAAATCACCGGGTTCGAGAGTATCATGTCGAACTTGGGACGATTGGGTAACCGAGGTATTGAAGCTACCATTAACACGGTAAATATCAATCGTCCAAACTTTAGTTGGAATTCCACACTGGTGTTTTCTCTCAACCGAAACAAAATTAAAGAGTTGTGGGGCGATATGGGAAATTTCACGCTACTTAACAAGGAGCAATACGGTGAGTTGCCCGACTTTCAGAACGAGTGGTTCCCGGGACAAGCATTGGATGTGGTATGGACCTACGACCGATTGGGTATCTGGCAGGAAGATGAGGCAGAAGAAGCGGCTAAATATAACCTGGAGCCGGGAGATTATAAGGTGGACGATGTTAATGGAGATAACGTGTTGTCACAATTTGAAGACAAGAAATTTATCGGCTATACCAAACCCAGGCAACGTTGGGGGCTGACCAATGATTTTACTTTCTTTAAGAATTTTACAGCTTCCATCTTTATTCGTGCCGATTTAGGTCACATTCGTTCTATGCCTGTTACGAATAGTAAAGATACCTATAATCAGCGTAACGATTGGAATTGGGGACACTGGTCACCGGAAAATCCCGATTGCGAGTTTGCTAAACTTGATTATCCCGATAATTTATCCAGATACGGTGGTGGAATTGGAATATACAAACCAACCGGTTTTCTGAGGATACAGGATATCAACCTTTCTTATGACGTTCCCACGAACGTGTTGAACAAAATCCTATCCATACAGAGTATACGTCTTTCCATTACCGGACGTAACTTATTGACATTCACCAAATGGCCCGGTTTTGATCCTGAAACGGGAGCTACTACCCCCATGCCCCGAACGGTTACTTTCGGGGTTGATGTCACCCTTTGAGCTACTATGAAGCATATATAATATATCACGAATAAGAAATAACACCCAACATGAAACCGACATGATTATTTTAATCATCAAAGGTTCCATACACCGAAACAAAAAAAATAAAATAATCGTATGAAACGAGCATGTAAATCATTTACACCCAAGAACATGATTAAAAGCGAGTTCCATACACCGAAACATAAAAATCAAATAATCGTATGAAAAAAACAGATATAAGTACAAATAAGTCCCATTTATTTCTCCACGGGATAATTGCCTGCGTTTTCTTGACTGCAATGTTGCTGCAGTTCTCATGCAGCGAGGACTTTTTGAAACCTGAACCGCTCTCTTTTTATGCCCCTGAAAACGTGTATGTTGATAAGGAGGGATTTGAAGCCGGTTTAATTAGCTGTAAACGGATGGTCAAGAATGAACTCTATGGCGGATGGAACAACCAGCAGTTGGAATATGCCACATCAGATTATGGATATGGCCTTAATTTAACAGACTATACCAAAATGACTCCCTCTTCGAAGGCGACTGTTCATGACGTTTTAGGAATGTTTAGCAAGACATATGGGTACATCAAAGACACGAATGTTATCATTTCCAGGATTGATAATATTGAATGGGATGACGAAAAAGATAGAAATTTCATATTGGGTTCAGCCCTGTTTTATAGAGCATGGTGGTACTATAGGCTAATTACAAGCTATGGTGATGTGCCCTATATCGGCTACGAATTAACGGAAGCCAGGTTGGATTTTTACACGCACAGCCGCTGGGCTATCCTTGATAAAATCATCAAAGATGTGGAATTTGCGAAAGAGTGGTTACCAGAAAAGTCAGAACCGGGTGAACTGAATCGCTACGTGGCCTTGCATTTCCTTGCAAAGCTCTATTTGGCCAACTCGGAATACGACAAATCCATCAGCGCAGCGACCGAAGTGATAAACGGTCCATACGAATTGATGACCCAACGTTTCGGTGCTGACGCCGATAATCCAGTGTATAATTTAATTTGGGATTTGCATCGCCCCGTGAACAAATCCATCCCAACTAATAAAGAAACAATATGGAATCTTATCGATAGAGTGGATGGACCTGATGATACCAAGGGATGGAGAATCACCATGCGCGGATTCCACAGCCAGTGGTGGTGGGCATGGGTGCTTGATAGCGAGGGAAAGAGGGCCACATTACCGGAAGGTCCTCAATACAAAGCATTAGGCAGGGCCAATTCGGATGTTTATCAATCAAGATGGGTTAGTTATGAACTTTGGGAAGAATTTGGTCACAGCTGGAAGACAACCCCTGACCTGAGGCGTTCGGATGCGTGCTGGTGGGAATCCAATGAAATACTTTCCAACAATCCCGCGTCGGTTGACTACGGGAAGCCAATCAATTTCCAATATCTTGCCAACAAGTGGGACAGCTTGCGGCTTTGGCCGATGGCCTATTACAAGACCTATTACCCGCATGCCGACGATTACCAGGGAGTACCGTATGGCGGCAATGGAGATTCGTACATGTTTAGGCTGGGTGGGACCTACCTTCTTCGGGCAGAGGCCTATTTCTGGAAGGGGGACAAAGAGAATGCTGCCAAAGATATTAATAAAGTAAGAGAACGGGCTAATGCAATACCCGTTACAGCAGCTGATATTGATATAGACTATATTTTCGATGAACGAATGCGCGAACTCTACCTGGAAGAGTTCCGGCACTCCGAGATGGTACGGGTCGCCAACATCATGGCCCGTAACAAGATTGGTGGTTATAGCCTTGATAATTTACACGAGAAAAACTGGTGGTACGATCGTGTAAAAAATCGTAATACCTGGTTCAAGGAGGGTAAAATTGGACCAAATGAATACATTGTAACCCCAAGATATATATTTTGGCCTATTGAAATACAAGTGATCACTACAAACACGATGGGGGTTATCAACCAGAACAGGGGATATCCGGGTGATGAATTAAATATACCTCCTTTGACAGAGATTATTGATGAGGGGAGGCCAAGCAAAGAGTAAGCTTTGATGTGGTGAGAAAACGATATTCATATTAAACTGCCAGTAAAAAGTTGAATATATGTATTATTCGGGTTTAGAATTGACAAAAGGGAAAAGGTGTTTGCACGCGAAAATATCTTTTCCCATTGTTTTCCTTTTCCTATTCTTCGTGGCAAACAATGCCTTAGGAGAAAATCCTTTTGAAAACAGGTTGCAAACAAAGGGTATCGAACCCAATGTGATATCAGAATTAAACAATTCAAAGCGGGAAGCTTTTCAACAAGTTTTCGGGGATGCGGTGATTTTGGATCCTGTAATGGTACAAAAAGTGATGTCCGATAAGCCTGGGAAACGCCATTATGTTGACAAAGATAAGGACGGGAAACCAGAAGAAGTATGGTTCATCGACAATGATCGGCGTCATAGAGAAAAGAATCTTCCGATATTGGTTAAAGTAATCGATGAGAACGGAAATTTAGAATTTGGAAAGGAGGCGGACAAATGCGGCGATCTCTGGATTGCAGATTGGAATGCCGACGGAACTGTTGATGCTGTGATAGATTATGAAGACCTTGATGACGACGGCGACGTAGACCGGATGGGCATGTTTTTCTTTAGTACACAATATGGATTGCGGGTATGGTGGAGTAGCGACGATGGCGATGATAATTTGCTATGGTACGATGTAGACTATGTATACGACCAAAACTTATGTCAATATAAAACGCATTTTGGCGGTGATGAATCTTTCTGTAGTTTTTATTATTCGTCGGAGAAGAACAAGTGGATACCATTCTCTGAAAATCCGTTTCTTTTCTATGATAGGAATAATGATGGGGTCACAGAGGAAGTTATACGGTTAGCAGGACACGATGACAATCTCTGGAGTGTCCGCTGGAGCTTTGATGCCGATAATGATGGTACGTTGGAGCAGCCCCGGAATTTCGATGCCGGAATAACGGCTTTAGCCCCTGGATGGACTCCCTTCAAAACCAATGCTGTTTTAAAAATAACAGAAGATGAAAGTGAAACAATGACCATACGGGGAGTACCGAGCGGTTTGGTGTTGAGCAGGACAACGGCTACTGACTATCTGAGACAAATTACGTGGGGACGTGTTTTGTTCACATGGGATGAAATAGATCTGAACAGGGCATGGAACAGGCCGAATGACACCATCAACCGCTGGGAAGGTGTAATAGCTGCTGTATCGCCGGATTCCACATTTTACATGCCACGGGTGGGAGGACCCGACTGCGGGCCTTACAACAAACGTTATGAGTTGGTACTCGAACCTTCTGCACCCAATGAGTTTTACTTCAATCCATCCGATTACCGGGTACATATCAAATATGCTGATAAGGCATGGATGAATGTGGATTACGACGGGGACAACGAGTCCGATATGTATTATAGCTGGATAGATACCGATAAAGACGGCATCTTAGACAAAATCACGTTGGATGTAGGCAACAACGGCATTATTAACGATTCATGGGATATTGATATCTCTGATGTGAAACTGGTACCGTGGACTTTCGAGGGGCTAAACTCACTGTATGAACCGGTGCTTGCTCACATGCCGGCGCAGAAATATCTATTGAACAAAGCGTTGATAACCGTATTGAAATCGATTGATAAAGATGCAGAAGAGGACCCCGTGTGGAGACTGATACAGCAGAATATGAAAAACGAATTCTTTGCCGATGAGGTTTCCCGTAAACTTGCCGTCAGTGAGGAATCCATCTTATTCTATTTGAATCTCGCTTGCGATCGTCAAATCGTTAAACTTAAGGAACTGAAAGTAGGGTCTCAGCCTTTTTGGAAAGCTTTCTATACTGCCCGGGGTAAGAATAACGTTGACGCGATGATCGGATTGCTGTGTGAAGAATTTGGACTGAAAATGCCTGAACAAGATTATGGTGAATGGAACAGTCAACGGAAGGAACAATCGCCCCGGCAACGCGTGGCATGGGCAGAAAATCCCTCATCAAACTGGCGTTGGGAGTCGGAAGCCGCGGCTTTCCGGTTTTACGACGGGCATTTCGATCTGTTTGGCAAGAGAGTAAAGCAGCTTATCTTGCCCCGTTTCGCTGAAATCACGAAAGAAAATTACCATTACGATAGAAACGAATGGGGAATGGACATCCTCGAAATCGGGAACAGCAGCGGCTGCGGAGGATTAATTCTATACGTTAATGGTACGGCTTACCCCGTGCGTGTTGAACCTAAACAAACTGCTCCCTCTTTCACGGGACATTTGGTTGAAGAGACCAACAAAAAAACAACGCTTGAGTTTATAGCTGAACATATCGTGCCGGATAAACCCTATAAAGTGAGAATACGGCCTACCGTACTTGCTGATAGGGAGGATTCATCGATAGAGGTTGAGGTTGAAGGTATTTCGCAAGATGAGAAAATAGAAATCGGCATAGGCTTGACCCGTTTACCGGAAGAAACTTTTATAATAGATGAACAAACGGGAATCATGGGAAGCTGGGGCTTCCAAAATCCCGAAATCGGATGGATAGGTCTAGGTGTGATATTTCCCCCAAACCGGTTTGTAAAATTAGATGAGCAACCCAACGAGCATCGCATCGTCTTACGATATGAAAAAGGCAAACCGCTCACGTATCACATACAGAGCAGGTGGTTAAAAGGGATTCGTTTTAGTTGTTGTCCGTCCGTGAATGATTGGGAAAGTTTTTTAAAACAACAAGTAAAAAACTAAAATAATAGGTAACAATGAAACTTTTCGCGAAAAACTATTCACGTCGTGAATTTTTAAAAACAAATTTAGTTGTTGGAACTGGAGTTGCTCTTGGAACAGGAACAGCAAATAAGGTGCTGGCTAGTTGTAAGACAGTAAACAAAACCACACCTGCCGTTTTAGGAGGAGAACCTCAGATAACCTCCCACGACTGGCCTTCATGGCCCATGTGGAAACCGGAAACAGATGAGAAAAGATTATTGGAAGTAATGCGAAGCGGTGTTTGGTCGAGAAATAAAGTCACGGATGAATTTGAAAAAAAATGGGCACAACTGATGGGCGCCAAACGCTGCCTAACCGTGGTGAACGGAACCAACGCCCTCAACACCTCTTTGGCTCAGTTAGAAATCGGCTGGGGCGATGAAGTGCTGGTTACGCCCTACACCTTCATCGCATCCGTGTCGTGTATCCTGTTTAACGGGGCTATTCCCGTTTTCGTGGATATCGATCCTGAAACTTTCCAGATGGATCCGGATAAGATCGAGGAGAAAATAACCCCCCACACCCGAGCTATCTTGCCCGTCCACATCCTGGGCCTTCCCTGTGACATGGAGCGGATTATGAGCATCGCCCGCGAGCACGACCTGCTAGTGGTGGAAGACGCTTGCCAGGCATGGCTGGCGGAGATTGATGGGAAAAAGGTCGGGACTTTCGGAAACGCGGGATGCTTCAGCTTCCAGACCTCAAAAAATATGCCGATGGGTGAAGGAGGGGCAATCATCAGTGACGACGATGCATTTATGGATCGTTGCTTTTCATATCACAATTACGGGAACCCGTACGGGTCCACTGTAGGCACGGTAGGTGCCGGAACCGTGATGATCGGCACGAAACTGCGCCTTACCGAGTACCAAGCGGCCATCGGGCTTGCCCAGCTCGAGCGTCTGGAAAAACAGACAACAGTAAGGAGTGAGAATGCAGGGTATCTTAAATCGTTGATTGAAAAGATTCCAGGAATCATGCCTTATAAATTATACAAAAACGTTACAAGAGCTGTTTTCCACCTGTTCCCCTTTTTGTATAACAAAGAGGAATTCAAGGGATTGTCCCGAAATAAATTTATGGAAGCGTTGCGTGCCGAGGGTGTTCCCTGTTCGGGAGGTTACACCGAGCTCAACAAGATGCCTTATTTGAAAAACGCTTTCGAAAGTAAGTATTATCGGAAATTCTACCCGGCAGAACGGCTAGATTATGACAAGTACGCGGAAGAGAACAGGTGCCCGCAGAACGAGAAATTGTGTAACGAACAGGCTGTCTGGATTCCACAGAACATACTGCTGGGCTCTAAATCGGACATGAAAAATATAGCGGACGCCATCGAGAAAGTCTATTTGAATGCTGAAGAAATTAAAAACAAAAAATCATGAGAACCATCATATCTTTGATTGTTATAGCTTTTTCCCTTCCGGTATTTTTTATATCGGCACAAGAAAAGGAAAGTGATTTAGATAACAGGTCCCAAGGTCTAATGATTTCCGTTTTTGATATTGATATCACTCCTCCTGTTGGTTATAAAATGCCATATGGGGTTGTGGTTAATACATGGGATGTGGGGCTTCGGGCAAAAGGGATCGTTCTGTCGGGAGCGGATAAACCCATTGTCCTTGTTTGTTTGGACTGGCTCGGTGTTGCCAACGATTGTCATGACGAATTCAAACGTTCACTTGCCCGGGCTGCAGGAACCGCACCCGAACGGATAGCCGTTCACGTTATTCACCAGCACGACGCCCCTTACCCCCGTGACTTCATAAACGACAATTTTGCATTGTCTGTTATCCATCGTTTGGAAATGGCGGTAGCCAATTCTCTTGAGAACACCGTCCCTGTCACGCACATAGGTCTTGGTGAAGCACAAGTGTATAAAGTTGCATCTAACAGAAGGATTCTCGGAACGGATGGAAAAGTAAAGGCCATGCGTTGGACAGCCTGCAAAGATCCCGTATTACGGGCCGAACCCGAAGGATTAATCGACCCGATATTATCTGCCGTGAGCTTTTGGAATGGAGAGGAACCGGTGGCCGTGTTGAACTTCTACGCCACTCATCCACAGAGCTATTACGGTACTGGCGTGCCTAATCCCGATTACCCCGGGATAGCACGCTTTTACCGTCAGTTGGCAATGCCGGATGCCTTGCAGGTCTATTTCACCGGAGCGGGTGGAAACATAGGCGCGGGTAAGTACAACGATGGGTCTCGTGAAAATAGAGGCATTTTGGCTGAAAGAGTTGCAGACGGGATGAAACGGGCATGGGAAGATACCGAACGAATCGCGGTAGCCACTTCTGATATCAAATGGAGTTTTGAACCGGTTGCTTTACCGCTCGATTCGGTAAAGGCAGGAATGCACCTTTGGGAGCGGTTCAAGGCTGGTAAAAAGGTTGACTTGCAATGTTTGACAATTGCAAATAAGGCTTCTATTCTTTTTATGCCGGGAGAGCTATTGGTAGAGTATCAAATAGCGGCAAAAAAAATGCGCCCCGATCTGTTCGTCGCCATGGCGGCGTACGGCGACTTGGGGTTTGGATATATCCCGCCGGCCGCGGCTTTTCCACAGGGCGGTTATGAGGTAGAGGTGGCGAAAGTGACACCAGAAGCCGAAAGTGTACTTTTAGGTGCAATGGCAAAATTATTATTGGTTAATGAATAATTAAACTAAATCATGATGAAAAGCAGGATTTTACTTGCAATACTTATTGCAACGATAGTAACAGGTTGTTCAAGCGGGAACAACAATCAAAAAAAACAAACAATAGGGAAAAAACAACTGATCGCCACATCTTACTTTTCGGGTTTTGATCTGGCACATGACACCTATAATGCTATTTCTGCAGCCAGCGATGGCAAAATTTATTATGTCCTCTCTTCACAACCTTATGATGTGGCAGGTCAGGTTCACGTGTACGACCCGCAAGCGGATACAACCAGGTTTTTAGCCGATCTGACGGAGATATGCGGGGAGAAAGATAAAAAGGTAATTGCCCAGGGTAAGAGCCATGTTCGTTTTTACGAAAGCGACGGCAAGCTCTATTTCTCTACCCATGTAGGCTATTACGAGATGATAGACGGGATGGAACGTCTGCCGGTAACAGCGCCGGAGGGATATGGGCTTTACACCGGTGGCCATTTTCTTGCTTATGACCTCGCTACCGGTACATTCGAAGATTTGGGTCTTGCACCTCATGGCGAAGGTGTACTTACCATGACAATGGACACCGAAAGAAAACAGATCTATGCCATTACATGGCCGAAAGGATATTTTGTACACTACGATGTAAACAGCGGTGAAATGAAAGAGCTGGGGTTGGTCTCAGCCAACGGCGAAAATGGTACGATAGGTGAAGATTACAGGGTTTTGTGCCGATCCATATTCGTTGATCCGCGCGATGGGTTGGTTTATTACTCTACTGCCGAAGGCGATATCATCTGTTACAATCCCGGAGAGGGGGTCATTGAAAAGTTGCAAGATGTAGATCTGCGGTTGGATTATTTTGGAAGTTATGACCCCACCGATGCAGGGAGCATGGGCTACAACTGGCGTGCCGTCGTATGGTACCCGAAAGAAGAAGTGGCGTACGGGGTACACGGAAATTCAGGCTATTTATTCAAGTTTGATCCAAAAGAAAGGAAAATTGAGATTGTAGATAGGATAACGTCTGAACCCTCCCGGAAAAGCGGCATGTACGATCAGTTCAGTTACGGTTATTTGGGATTTGACTTGGGCAACGACAATGAAACCTTGTACTACCTGACCGGTGGGCCTATTTACGAGGGCGGTATAAGGGTGAAGGGGAAGGATAAGATTGCAATGGGTGCGGCACGGGGATTGGAGAACCTTCACTTGGTCACCTATCACATACCTACCAATACATATATCGACCATGGTCCCATCTTTTATGAGAACGGATCCCGTCCTACCTACGTGAACTCGATTGCTTTGGATAGAGATGGTAACGTGTATACCTTGGCAAGGTTTGAACATGAAGGTAAATTGGTGGAAGACCTGGTAAAAATACCGAATCCGTTTGAAAATTAATGGAACCATCAATTTATTAATTACAACGTTTTGTCATCTGTTATGCTAATCAACTCTATTATAATTTATGTTACATTCTAAAACAATGAAAAATCATGTGCGAAAAATCTAATAAACTATCTGACGAGGTTAAGGAAGAGTACATTTCCCCCGAAATTGACATCATTGAAGTGGAACTCTTGCAAAACATCTTGGCTGAAAGTGGCATGAAACTGCCTGAAGTAGGCGACGGAGGCGATGCTTTCTAATATAATACAACTACATCTGTTGTATTATATCTAAAAAGAGAGGAAATCGTATGATACTGATATGATTAAAACATCAAAGGTTCCATACACCGAAACAAAAAAATAAAATAATCGTATGAAACAATATAAGATAATGATGCCCGCAATGGCTATACTGCTGGCACTGGCCATCGGTTGTGCCAAAGAGGAGGAGAATATCTTTACATTGGAAGAGGCAATAGAGAAAGAGATCACCATTCACGTTGGTATGCCTGATGATACAGGACTCCGCGTAGCTTATGAAGATATCTCCCTCAAACTCACATGGGAAGAAGGTGATCAACTACTGATAGTGGGGTTTGATGGTGTAGGCAATTATAAAGGAAAATCGATATTCACCTATACGGGAACACCGGGTAAAACATCTGGACCTTTTACCGGAACAGCCATAGATGGAGCAGTCAAGTATAAAATGTATTATCCGGCTACCATAGCCGTTGATGAGGAATCTGGTACCGTCACCTATCCTATTATGAATGAGCAGGAACAGCAAGCTAACGGGAGTGTCACGCATCTGAAAAACTATATTGTATTAGTAAATACTGAAATATCCGATTTGTCGGTTGCCATTCAGTTAACGATGATAAGTTCCATCGTGAAGTTCAACCTGACTAATGTCCCTGCACAAGTGGGAACATTGAAAAAATTGGAGTGGGAGGTGGAAACAGACATCGGTACAAAAACCGGATCCATGAATTTTGCACCCGACGCGATTACATTCAGTGCATCGGAAAACAATCTCACTGCCTATATGGGTTTTTTGCCGGGTGAAATACCAAACGTGAAACCGGGTGGCACTTTTACCGTAAAACTGGTGGGCGATAAAACCTACAAAAATGAGGTTCTTTCTACAAACGGTAAGATTTATACGGCCGGTCAACGATATACCGCTACTCTTAGTTCTGGGTGGATGCTAGTTCCGGGTCCCATAGAAGCCGGTAATGTAATTGTTTATGATAAAGAGGGAACGCTGAAAAATATTTATTCTTGCACCGCAGACGATACCAACTGTGATCTCATCATAAACGAAGCATTGACGGAAGTTGCTGAATTAAGCGAAGGAGGAACCGTTTATCTCAAGGGTCCCTTCACATTTCTTATAGGCGGTACCGTGAAAATTGGTGATAATACCCATCTAAAAGGAGACGCCGATGTGAAAATTCAACCTCATGACGGTGCCAATTGGGCAGAATATATCCCATTAATCGGGAATGTGTCTTATCCCACTCAGAATGAGAATATTGAAATCTCAGGATTTCAATTATACGGGAATGAACCGGGAGTTGTTACGCCGCCAAAGATAGACCGGTATTATTTGTGCATTATTTTAAACGGGAAAAATATTTCCATTCATGATATGCATTTAAGTGGAAATTACGGCGATGGAATTTTAATCGGGCGTAACACCCCCTCTTCCGCTTTCAATGAAAATATCCAAATCTATGACAACACGATAAATAGGATACAACACGATGCCGTTTGTGTGAATAAGGCGAAAAATGTGCAAGTTTATAATAATAATATCACAAACAGGTTAAATTGTGGAATACGGATGTATAATACAAATATCGTTGAATTACATGACAACTATATCACTTCAAATAACGAAGGTGGCGCAGGTATTCAGATACAGAAGTGGGGCAATATTTCAATGGACCAGATCAATATTTACAACAATGAAATTTACCAACCGAGAACATATGGGATATGGATTTTCGGAGCCGGGAATTATGGATCTTCAATGGCTGAAATAAATGTTCATCACAATAAAATATACAATACAGGGCAACATGGCATTATTTCCGACGGATTTAACGGTACTATAAAAAATAACGTGATTGACGGAGCGGGATATTCCGGGATCATACAAGCCAATGTATATTCGTACGATCCTCCCAGCGATAGAAATTTCGTGTTGACGGTAAAAAATAATATTATTTCCAACAGCCGTTATTATGGAATAAGGAATAATTTGTCTGAAAAACACTCTTTTGCAATTTCTTATAATTGTTTTTTCAACAACACAGAGGGAGATACATACAATATTGAGTTACCTGAAAGTAATATACAAGCAGATCCTCAATTTGCAGACCGGACAAATCATGATTTTCATCTCAAATCACAATATGGAAGATGGAACGGGACGACTTGGATTACCGATGAGATAACAAGTCCATGTATTGATGGGGGTGATCCAGAGGATGATTACGCGAAGGAACCATCTCCAAATGGGGGTAGGATAAATATCGGGGTTTACGGTAATACCGGCGAAGCCTCAAAAAGTTCTAATTAAACATGCTGAAAGCAATATGGTACATTATACCACATTGGTATTGCTTCTATTCTCTTTTTTAGGGGTTCACTCTCAGGAAATAATCCCTTATCCCAATTATTACGGACAGCGGGAGGGTAAATTAATTATCCCGAAAGTGATCACTGTCTCGGCCGAATCTGGGGAATTCAGCTCACTGATTCCCGGATTCGTGGGGGCGTTAGATAATTTGTTCCTGAAGGCAAAGAAAACAGGAAAACAGGGATGGATATAATTGGTCTGAAACGCCGTCTGTCACAATCCTGTATTAAGTCCGGAAGTTGCATAACCTAAAAGGAGATAAAAAGATTAAAGAGATGGAGTCAAATAAAACAAAAGATCCAATTACCGGCTTGAGTAAGGAACAAGGAAGGGTTCTTTCCATCGACTTTTTCCGGGGATTGGTGATGTTTATCCTGGTATCGGGGATAGCAACGCTGTTTCATCAAATGACGGAACAGGGGCTGGGAGGCGCGTTTATCGCCTGGATCGAGAAGCACACCCATCATGGCGACTGGTTCGAGATCTACTTCTGGGACCTGATACAACCTTTTTTCATGTTTATCGTGGGTGTCGCCATGCCTTTCTCACTTTCAAAAAGGCTTGCCCGGGGCGATAGCTGGAAGCAATCGTTTATCCATGCCTTGAAGCGTTCCTTCTGGTTGCTGTTGCTCGGCTTTATGCTGGGAGCTAAAGACAACGCTTATTATCTAACCAATATCCTTCCCCAACTGGGGTTGGTGTATCCGTTTGCCTTTCTGCTGTTGCGGAAAAATGTAAAATGGCAACTGGTGGTCTCTTTCGCGCTGATACTGGTCTCCGATCTGCTTTATCAGTTTTGGCCTGTTGAAGGATATAATATGCCCTACACGTCCGGTCACAATTTCGGGGTATGGTTCGATTCTGTCACGGTGGGTCATCTGCATCCCGATAATTGGGTCACATTCAACGCGGTACCTACCTGCGCCCATATCCTTTGGGGTGTCTGTACCGGTAAATTATTAATGACGGATTGGTCTCGAAAGAAAAAACTATTGATCATGCTTTCAACCGGGGTCGCCGGGATCGTGGGCGGGTATCTACTGGGGTTATATATACCCATGATAGAGCGTATCAGCACCAGTTCTTTCGTCATTTTCAGCGGTGGTTGGTGTTTCTTGGCGATGGGGTTGTCCTATCTCTTCGTGGATATACTCCGCTTCAGGAAGATCGCCACGTTCTTTGCTATCATGGGCATGAATCCTATTTTTATTTACATTTTTACCAGCCTCGGCGGAAGAAATCTGCTTACCCGGATGGCCAGCCCGTTCACGTACCGTCTTTTCAACTGGGGAGGAGATTTGGTGATCAACATGGTGACGATCGTGGTAGTGGCGTTTATGGTCTGGGGCATCTGCTATTACATGTATAGACGGAAGATTTTTATTAAATTGTAAAAAAGAAAATAACATGAAAAGAACTCATTTCGTATGGGTATCGTTTCTGCTGTATGCTTTGTCGATGAATATACCGGCTTTATCGGCGAAAGAGCCTGAAAGGGTGATCTTGTTCATGATTGACGGAATGCATTGGCAAGCGCCGGAAAAAATGAATATGCCGGTACTCAACTCCCTGATAAAGGAGGGTACCTACGTGAAGAAATCGTACATGATTATTCCCCATCACCCCACGGTGGGGGATTACAGCCTGTCAAACAGTTGTTCCTTTCCTAACCCGATGCTGCATGAGGGTACCATCTTCTTGAGCCCAAAGAATAAAATGATCCAGGAGATGATCTCCCCGAAGCAACAGACGGCATTCGTGGTGAATACTACCGCCTATCGTTCCGTGGGAAGGGGCTTCTCCACCTGTATCATGGATAACTCGCTGACCGATGATCAGACGGTGCAACAGGCTATCCATTTGCTGGAAAGTCAGCAGATCCGTTTTATGCGGGTCCACTTGCAAAGCCCCGGTGCCATCGGTACGAATATAGCCATGTTCAGTGAAGGGAAGCCTTACGCGAGAGATATTTTCGGTGAGGGTTCTCCTTATATCGATGCCATTGAGAATGCCGACAGGCTACTGGGAGAGTTGATCGATTACCTGAAAAAGAGGGGAAAATGGGAGAGTACCGTTTTGATCGTGACCTCCGACCACGGGCAGAGCAAGGTGGGTTGGCATCCCATGCTCGACGAGGATAGCTGGGTGACACCGTTGGTATTTGTCGGACCCGGGATCGCCAAAGGACGTGAACTGCCTTACTTTGAGCATACCGACCTTGCTCCGACAATTGCCTGGCTGTTGGGCGTGAAAGCCCCGAACACCGGAGGCGGGGCGGGAAAAGCCGTAGAAGAGATCATGGGAAAGAGGGACGCGGCATCCTACAACCCCACCCAATATATCAAAATAATCAACCAACAAATTCGGGAATACAATCTCTTGTATGCCCAATTGGTACTGGTTGCCGAAAAGAACAACTACGTGGCCAACATCATCTCCTCCCTTTCCAATGAAAACCTCACTCCAGAGCCGTTTTACGATCAGGACAGGATAACGGAATGGCACAGGGCGGGTTCAACGGAACACCTGATAGAGGCCAACGAGGCCGTTCTGCATAAAATGAAAGCAACATTGCTTATCAAATAATATCTATGGCACGAAATCTATGGCACGAAAATCGGTTACGGCTCGGTATCGCTTTTTTTTGGATAATGTTCATTTGCTGCCTTTACACCACGACCGCACATGCGCGGGATGCGGAGAAGATGGTGAAGCAGAAGGCTTTTGAGCAGATTTTCGGCGATGCCGTGAGGTTGGATCCTGCCATGGTGGAAAAAGTAAAGTATGACACGCCGGGAAAGCGTCACTACGTGGACAAGGACAATGACGGGAAACCGGAGGAGGTATGGTTTATCGATATTGAGCCGTACCACACGGAAGCGAAAAAACCGATACTGGTCAAAGTGATTGACGAGAACGGGAATCTCGAGATGGGTAAAGAACCCGAAAAATACGGGGACCTCTGGATTGCCGACTGGCATGCCGATGGATTGGTCGATGCCGCGATTAGCTACCGCGACCTGGATGGAGACGGGGATCTCGACCTCATGGAATGGTTCACTTACCAAAAGAAAAACTGGCGTGTTCTTTTCGACGGATTACGGGTGCTTGTTTCAACCGATGATGGAGACGACAACCTGCTCCTTTACGATATAGATTACGTCTATTATCAGATCCCTTGCCAGAACCATTCGCATTTTGGCGGAAACGAAAGTTTTGTCGTTTATTACCTAAATCCCGAACAAGATAAATGGGTCCCTTATTTTGAAAATCCGTTCCTTTTTTACGATTTCGATAATGACGGTATCAGTGAAGAGGTAATTCGCGTGGAAGGAAAAGAGGATACGGTGAGAACTCTCCGGTGGAGTTTTAACGTTAACCCAATAGCGGAAAAGCAGAGAGATTTCGATCTGTCCTTTTCGGCATGTGCGAAAGGATGGACACAAGAGAAAGGATGGGGAAGCAATTTCACCATGTATTTGCCAGAAGAGCAGACGGGAAATTTCACCATCCGGGGCATACCTACCGGTCCGGTATTAAAACGCTCTTCGGCTCGTGATTACCTGCAAACCGTTACGTGGGAACGTCTTTTGATGACCTGGAATGAAAATAACCTGAATATCGCTTTTAACGATCCAAAAGACACCATCGAACGCTGGGAAGGAGTGATCAACGCCGAATCCACCGACTCGGGATACTATATGCCCCGTATCGGCAGTCCTGATTGTGGCCCATATAACAAACGCTATGAGCTGGCCCTTAAGCCTTCGGGCCCTAATGAGTTTTATTTCAACCCCGCCGACCACCGCATCCATCTCAAAAACAGCGACAGGACCTGGATCAAGGTGGATTACGACTATGACACCAAAATGGATATGGGTTACCTCTGGGTGGATACCGACCAAGACGGCATCGTGGACAGGTTGGATATTGACACGGACGGCGACGGCGTGACGGACGACTCCCACCCGATTGATGTTTCAAAAGTAAAACCGGTAGAGTGGACTTTTAAGGAGTTAAACGGTGCATTGGTACCCATTTTGAAAACCGAACCGGAAAACAGATACAACCTAGTAAGGGCACTTACGACAGCGCTCCGATCCACGAAGGGAGGAATGGAAAAGGATGCGGTGTGGGGTCTGCTTGAAAACCGTATGCAGGGTGAAAACATTTCGGACGAAATTGCCCGTCGCCTTGTTAACAGCGACCAATCCATCTTGTACTACCTTACGCTGGTGCAGGACCGACAGATTGACCGACTAAAAAAATCGGGATACCAAAACCGCTCTTTCTGGAAGAAGTTAAATGCGGCACGCGGCAAAGGCGATACCCAGGCCATGACTAAAACCGTTGCGAAACATTTCAAAACGGGTAGACCAGAAGAAGACTTTCACGCCTGGACGATCCGGTTACGCGAGGAAGAGAATAAGCCGCGCGTGGCCTGGAACAACAAATGGCTTCCACCCAACTGGGGATGGGAATCGGAAAAAGCAGCCTTCCGCTTCTACCTGGGTCATTTCGACCTCTTCGGAAAGCGCCAGTGGATAGATTCATTAATCATGCCGAAAATAGCCGAAGGCAAAAGTTACCATATCGACCAGAACGGGTGGGGAATGGATATCCTGCACGTGGGGAAGACGGCGGGCTGCGGGGGAGTCATCCTCTACGTGAACGGCGTACCCTACCCGGTGCGTAACGAAACGGGCGAGGGGAAACCCGTTTTTTCCGGCAGGTTGGTGGAGGAGACCCTTGACAGGGTAACCCTTGAATTCGTGGCGGAAGGGGTTGGCCCCGAAAACGCCCCCTACACCGTACGGTTACTTCCTTCAATTGGTGCCGGGGATCTTTATTCATCGGTGGAAGCGACGGTGGATGGCGGTGCTTCAGGTGATGAAATCGAACTGGGAATCGGGTTGGTACGGTTGCCGGACGAGAGCTTCTTTTCCGATAAGGATGCCGGTATCATCGCTTCGTGGGGGTTTCAGGACCCGGAAATCGGGTGGATAGGCATGGGAATCACCTTCCCGCCGGAGCGCTTCCTGCGTTTCGATGACCAACAGGAGGAACACCGGGTAGTATTGAATTACAAACAGGGAGAGTCTGTAACTTATTACATCCGGGGCGACTGGTTGCGCGGGTATCAGTTCCCGTGCTCTCCTTCGGCACAAGATTGGTTTGATGTATTGAAGAATAAAAAAGCACCTATCAAAACAGATTGATAAGTGCCTGATTATTAGCGAGCGGCAAACGAGACTCGAACTCGCGACCCTCAGCTTGGGAAGCTGATGCTCTACCGACTGAGCTATTGCCGCCTGACTAGAATAGAGTACAAAATTAATCGTTTTTTTTGATTCTACGCACCTTTTACCGGTTTTTTTCAACTACCCTTTAATGTCCCCACTCTCTTCATCCGTTTTATGACCGGGGTTACTAAGAAAAGAAGATTTTTCCATCTTTTCTGACCAATATGAATAAAAAATAGTACCTTTGCACCCACGAATCAATCGGGATGTAGCACAGTTGGCTAGCGCGCCACGTTCGGGACGTGGAGGTCGGAAGTTCGAGTCTTCTCATCCCGACAGGAAGCAAGGTCCTGACAATCAAAAACGCTTGCCGGGGTATCGGCAAGCGTTTTTGATTGTCTTTTAGATATCTTTTAAACTTGTAATCCGTTGCAAATAAACTGGTTGAATCATTCCTCGCATGATAAACATCCTAAAATAGCAACAGCATCACTTGATCCTACACATTGTTGCTCGAGATAGGAATCTCACGTTTCACACTCTGGCTCAAGGAGATCATGGTCTCGGTGGCAACAACGCCTGGTATTTCCTGTATCTTGTCATTTAACAACTCCATTAAATGCTCGTTGTCACGGGCGTAAATTTTGACGATCATCGTGTAGGCACCCGTGGTGAAGTGACACTCGGTCACCTCCGGGATCTTCTCGAACTCCGGCACCACGTTCCTGTACATCGACCCCTTTTCTAACTTCACGCCGATATAAGCGCTGGAGGCATATCCCAACACCTTGGGATTCACGTAGTATCCTGAACCGGTAATCACCTCGTTTTCGATCATCCGCTGCACGCGTTGATGAATGGCTGCACGCGACACCCCACACTTCTCAGCAACGTCCTTAAACGGCATCCGCGCGTTTCGGGTAATAATTTCCAATATTTGCCTATCAAGCTTATCAATTTTCTCCATGGGAAACGAAATTTATTTTAATAATCCAAAAGTAATAAATATCTACGATATTATGACAAATTGGAACATTAAATTTAAGAAAAAGGGTGTTTTTGAAACAAACTAAAAGGAAAAACGGGTGTTTTATCGTTTTACCTGTCCAGTTTAATACGGCTCACGTGTACTTTCATGGTGCGTTTTTCATGAATCTTCTTGTTGAGTTCGACTTACCGGGTTCATTTTTCAAGATATTGATTTCGCAAAGCGGCAAGCCGATACTCCGCCACTGCCAGATCAAAAGAGGTCGTGATCTTCACATTCGTCTCCTCACCCTCCACCAGGCGAACGGTCATCCCGCTTCGTTCCACGACCGAAGCGTCATCGGTGAAAGCGGGGTCGTATTCCACCTCATACGCCCTCTTCAACACCGCGGCAGGGAAGACCTGGGGTGTCTGCACGATCTTCAACCTGGTGCGATCCACCATCCGGCTACCTGTTTCGGTCAGCACGCGTACACTGTTCGTCTCGTCCACCACGGGGATTACCCCTACCCCCTGTTCGAAGGAGGCATCAAAGCAGCGACCAATTAGCGTGGGCGTGACAAAGGGCCGTGCCCCATCGTGAATTCCCACCGTCTCCTCATCCGATATTTCCCTCAAACCATTCTTCACGGAGTGGAATCGTGTATCACCTCCATGAACCACAGTATGCGGTACGGTAAAGCGGTATTCATCGCACAATGTTTTCCACAGGGGACGATATCCCTCCGGAATCACCAACACTATCCTCATCCGGTAATCATACGCGTAAAAGGCACGGAGGGTATGCATCAGCATCGGCTCCCCTGCAATCCGTTGGAACTGTTTGGGCAATGTGCCCCCGGCACGAAGGCCTTGCCCCCCCGCAACGACCACCACGCTATATCCTTTGTCGGGAATCACGTCATCTCCTCCAGTAATTTTTGGAGCTCCTCATCGGTTGTCGTCAACTTCTCCTTACAGAAGGCGATCAACTCCGACGCCCTTTTCACCTTCGCGGTCAACAGGTCCACGTCCAGTTCACCGGCCTCGATGGACTTCACAATCGTCTCCAACTCCTTTTTCGCTTCTGAATAACTCATTTTCGCCATAATTGCACGTTCAATTTAAATTTTCGGTCTAATACACTCTCTTTTACACCGGCTAAGCCTTTCAACACCACGATGAACACATACGTGAGTCTCTGTAACTATCCTCTCACAACCGAGGTCACACCGCCGTCCCTGAAACGGGTTTCTATAAGCTCACCTTCCTGCAGTCCCTTCGACGAGGTGATGATCTTACCATCCTTCAGCGTGAGGGTATAGCCTCTTTTCAAAACATTCTCCGGCGCTACCATTCGCGTGAACTGCTCCACGTTTTCAAGGAAGTGATGCTCTTCTCGAAGTTCCTCATGCAAAGAGTGGTATAAGGTACGCTTCACCTGCATCAACCGGTGATTCTCCTCGTCAAGTAGTCGCCTGGTCAAATGGCGTGAGGTGATAATCACTTCTTGCAGATCTACAAACTCCTTTTGCAACACCTGCCGGAAAGAGTGGCGTGCGCCCATGGTGAGTTGCTGAATGGCGGAGGTCTCCCTTTGCAGGAAAAGCGATGAGTAATGTACCAGCCGGTTCGACAGGGAGAGCAGGTCCGACCGCTCCTCCATCAGCAGCGCCTGGGTTTGCGAAACGAGCCGCTCTTGCAACGTTTCTACCTCAGTGGCGGTTTTCGATAAGTGAGCTATAAAAATCTCCGCCACCGCCGTCGGCGTTTTCCCCCGGGTATGCGCCACGACATCCAGTACCGTTATATCCCGCTCATGCCCGATACCGCTCACCACGGGGAGCGGGAACTGCGCCACGTTAGAAGCCAGGTTGTAGGAGTCGAAACAACTGAGGTCAGACGTTGCACCACCTCCCCGTATGATGGCCACCGCGTGAAAAAACTCCCCGTGTTGAAAGATCGCTTCTAACGCCGCGATAATCGACTCCTCGCTCCTTTCGCCCTGCATCACCGCGGGGAACAGCTTGGTGTAAAAGACGAACCCCGCGGGGTTGTTTTCCAGCTGATCCTTGAAATCCTCGTATCCGGCCGCGGTGGGCGACGAGATAACGGCAATCCGGTTGGTTAACTCGGGGAACTCCAATTCCCGGTTGAGTGTAAGCACCCCCTCCTCCTCCAGTCGCTTCAGCACCCTTTGTCGATTGCGGGCAATCTCCCCCAAGGTGAACGATGGATCGATATCCACCACCGTGAGCGAAAAACCGTACAACTCATGGAAGTCGACCGTCACCTGCACCAGCACGTTCAGGCCCGATGTGAACTGCTGCCCCGTCTCCTGTTCAAAAAAGGGCGAGAGCAGCCGATAGGTATTGCCCCAGATCACCCCCCTTGCCTTGGCGATAATGGCGTGACCCAGGTCATCTTTCTCCACGAACTCCAGGTAGCAGTGCCCGTTCCGGTTCACGCGAACATCGCTTGTCTCAGCCCGCAGCCAATAAGCCTCGGGCAGCGCATCCCGAACCGCTTTCTTAACCTGCCGGTTCAGTTCCGATAGTGAAAAAGAGGGTTCCACCATAGTTCAAAAACGTTCTTGACGATCTTCCTTTTTTTACCGTTCTTTTCGTTCTTTCGTTGTATCGTTCTTGCCGATCTTTCTTTTCTTACCGTTGTTTCTACTCTTGCAAATTGTTCTCCCACATATTATCCCGATCAACGCAACACTATTCGGTAAGTAGACTGTTTAAACGGCTCTTCGATCATAAAATAGAGACAGCGACTGTTTTTCTGCACATGCAAAGGGATCGGCACGAGAACCTCATCTGCCTCGCCCATCGGGTGTTCCGAAAGCAGCACCCCCGATTCATCCAGCAACCGCACCCTATACGCATCGCCGTCAAAGGCGCGATCAAGTACCTTTACCAAAAAAGCGCTTTCGGAGTTATAACTTGCTCCAGAATCGGTATCATGAACAGTGTTAATCCCGGAACCGGGCAAAGACTCAGTTTTAGATGCGTAGTTGAGGGCCGAAGTACTTTCTGAAGCAGAAGCAGAATCTGCTGCAAAAGCAGGACTAGAACCTGAACCGGTAACAGGTTCAATAGACCAGCGGCCGTCCGCCACACGCCCGGGGTGTTCGGGGAGTGTCCTCAGCACCTCGTTCATCGCCTTTTGGAAATCGGGGATACCATACCCGTAAACCGTGTCGGGCAAAGCATACCGATCAGACGATCTTGTAACGATATCCAGCAATTCGGCCCGATGCAGCTCGGGGTGAATCGACCAAAGCGAAACGATCAACCCTGCCAGGAATGGCGACGAAAGCGATGTGCCATTTGTGGTTCCTATCATGCCATCTTGCCCGATGGTCACGGTGTTCCTTCCGACGGAAACGAGGTCGGGTTTCACCCTCCCGTCAGCCATCGCCCCTCTTGAGCTAAATAACGCGATCACGCTATCAGTGCCTACTGCACCCACGGCCACCGCACACTTCGCATCGCCCGGTGGAGTCGACTTCCCCCACGCCTTGTTTCCCTCATTACCAGCACTCACCACCACGATCATCCCCTTTTTAAACGCCAGGTCGGCTGCTCTTGACATCACCGAGGTTCGTCCCGTGAGATCACGGTGCGAGTAATTCAGCGAGGAGTCGTTAAAATGGTTGTATCCCAGTGACGTGTTCACCAGGTCAATGCCCACGCTGTCGGCATACTCGATGGCCTGCACCCAATAATCCTCCTCCACGGGGAATTCACTAATCACATCCTCCGAGCGCAAGAGCCAGTATGCCGCCTCGGGGGCCGAGCCCATCATCTTACCAGGGCGGTTGATGACCATGGTAGACAACACCTTAGTGCCGTGGTCGCTTGCAGAGAATATCTCACCACCTGGCACGAAGTCTTTAAATCCCCGCAGATCCATCGTATCGAACCAAGGAATCACATCGACATTGGTGAACCCAGCATCGATTACACCTACCGCAATACCCTTACCACGGTAACCAGCATCGCTCATCGCCCTCGCGTTATGCAACTTGAATTGATCTTCAGTCGCCCCGTACGAGGGAGCTTCGGGGGGAGAGACAACAAGTAAAGGGGTGGCTCCCGAAAGAGCAGCTTGAGAAGTATCAGCAGATGAAGGGGTAGCTAGCGGGAAGATAGTCGATAGAGGTGGTTCGGGTTCAACCAACCTAGGGCGAAGTCCTCCGCGATACGGGCTATCAATGCCTCGCCAAACATATTTCACGGAATCCACGAATGGCAGCATCTCGATCTGCACAATGCTCATGCTATCCCTCGTTTCCACCACGAGGGTACTCAACCATTTGCTGGAAGCCACCACCTTGCCGCCGGCCATCTCTATCAACGTGATGTAATTCCCCGCGATAGGCAGGTCCAGCTTATCCACCGCCACCCCTTGCCGTTTCCTCCTTTCGATGGCTTCGCGCGACAAGAAGCGGGATGGATCGTCAAGTGAGTAATCGGTTTCCCCCTTATCGCTCAGGTAAACCCGAAACTTGTAACACAACGAGGCGCCCGTTTCACGACAGGAGGTATCCTCCCCCGATACGGGGTGCCCAGACAAGGTTAATGACTTTGACAAAACTTCGGCCTCGACTCCCGTTTTACCGGAATCAAAAGTGAGAGTTAAAGCCGAATCCAAAACCGTATCGGATGCAGAAGCTGCTGCCGAAGCAGAGATTGGGCCCGAAACGAATGCTGCGGGAGCGGCTAAAAACAACAGAAAGAAAACAAAGGGGACAAGAACCCTTAAGCTATTCATCATGGTTTAAGTCAGCCGCGATAACACCTCTACCAGGTACTCGTAAGATAATCCCACGCTATCTATTTTAACCGCTTCGTCTGGAGAATGAGCACCCTGAATGGTCGGCCCAAACGAAACGATATCGAGTTCCTGCTCCACTTTCGATTGGATAATTCCACACTCCAGTCCTGCATGAATCACCATCACCTTGGGGCGATCGTTATACTTCTCAAAATAGACCCGTTCCATCGTTCCCAGCAATTCGGAGTGCGCGTTCGGTTGCCATCCCGAATAGTCACCGGAGAACTCCACCTTCGCTCCGGCCAGTTGGAATAGACTTTCGAGCGATGAACAAATCCAATCCTTCCGGCTTTCGGAGGAGCTCCGCACCAGCAACTTCACCTCGATGCGGTCCTCCCGCGTATCCACCAGTGCTAAGTTAAGCGAGCTCTCCACCACCCCCGGGAAATCGGCCAGGTAGCTGATCACACCGTCCGGGCACGCTTCAACGGCGTTGATCAGATCGTCCTGTAACTCCGTGGGAAGGAGCCACTTGGGTATCTCAGTACGTTCGGCTTTAAACGAGATCAACTCCTCTACTCCCGCGAAATCCTCTTGGAAAAGCGATTCGTACTCCGCAACCAAATCGATCAGATCATCCGACAACTCCTCTGGAATCGTGAGCACAACGAACGACTCCCTAGGGATCGCATTTCTAAGCGATCCCCCATTGACACTCGCGATACGAGCTTCATAGTCGCTCACCACCTCCTTCAGGAATCGGTTCATCAACTTGTTCGCATTAGCTCGCCCCAGGTGTATCTGCACGCCGGAGTGGCCCCCCTTTAACCCTTTTAAGCTCACCTTGTACGCCACATCATCCTTCTCCACCTCCTCCACGGGTTGAAATCGGAAAGAGACGTTCACGTCCCTACCGCCAGCACAACCAATACAAAGTTCGCCCAGCTCTTCCGTATCGAGGTTAATCATCAGCGTTCCCTCCAGGAACCCCTTCTCCAGACCATTCGCACCGTCCATACCCACCTCCTCGTCCACCGTGAACAACGCCTCGATGGCAGGGTGTTGTAGGGTATTATCTTCCAGCACTGCCATCATCATGGCACAACCCATGCCGTTATCTGCTCCCAGAGTGGTGAAGCGAGCCTTTACCCATTCACCGTCCACGTACGCGTTAATCGGGTCGCGGGTGAAATCATGTTTCACATCGCTGTTCTTTTGCGGGACCATATCTAGGTGCGACTGAAGGATAACGGTTTTCCCGCCTTCATACCCCTTGGTCGCCGGCTTCTTGATAAGCACGTTGCCCACCTTATCCTGCTTCACCTCCAATTTCAACCGTTTCCCAAAATCCATGACGTATCGCGTTACCTCCTCCATATGCCCGGTGGGGCGAGGGATACGCGTTAACTCGTGGAAATAACCCCACACGTTCTTCGGGTACAGATTACGAATTGATCTAGTTGCCATATTTGTTTGATTTATAGTTTGTTTGTTGGTTTATCCATCACGTTTTACCTGACTCCACGTTGCTCCCACGTCTCCGCGTTCATTAACGTTCACATTGGTGTTTCCGTTGACACGCTTACTTCGCGTACCCGTTTACCATACCTGAAACGTTACGTTAATAACACGTTTTACTTAAGCGGCTTCACAGCGGTCTCTTCCGCTACCTCTCGCTTCACGTACGGCATGGCAAAAACCCCGAACAGTCCGTACAGGATTTGCCAAACCGACTGTACGGCGAAAACGGCTCCCGCGAAGGCAAGTGCCTCACTCTCTGCCACCCCTAGTATCAGAAGGGAGGAGATGACCACGAAGTGCCAAGGGCCAATCCCTCCTTGCACCGGTACTGAAATGCCGATGTTGGTCATCGCGAAGACGATTAACCCGGCGAGAGGCCCAAGGTCTTTAGTGAAGTCGAACGCGAAAAAGCAGATGTAAAAATACAAATAAAAACAGAACCAGAGAAGGATCGTGTAGATGATTACCTGCTTTTTCGCCTTTATCCCCGAGATCACCTTCATATCGTACTTCACCACCGTCAGGAATCCCTTCACCTTTTTCATGAAGGTGGTCCCTTTAAAAACCGTGAAGGGCAGCACCATGGCGATCGCCAGGCCACCCAGTGCCAGGTATAGCCACGGGGAGGAGAAGAATTCCTTCGCATTTTCAAGGAACTGCGGGTTATCCCTAAAATAGGAGATGAAAAAGTCCACGTAGAGCACCATACTCACGAAGATAATCGTTAACCCGAATAGGATGTCTACCATCTTATCCACGAGGAATGTTTCCACGGTTTTACCCAACGGGATTTTATCGTACTTGCTCACCACGCCGCATCGCCACACGTCACCTGCACGGGGCAACAAAAAGTTGACCGCGTAGTTCCCCAACGTGGCATAAACAAGGCTGGCCCTCGGGGGATGGTACCCCAGCGCATTAACGAACAATTCCCACCGCAATCCCCTCAAGATATTTCCGATAAGTCCAAATATCAAGGAGAGGGCGATGATGCCGAAGTTAGCCGTTTTGATGATCACCCATAGCTCTCCAAAGTCGGTTTTCCTGTACATGAGCCACAGGATAAACAATCCAATAAGTAATGAGAACAGGACCTTAAATACGTTCTTTGCAGATTCAACCTTCATTTCCCCCACTTAAAAAGAGTACCTTGGAAAACCCGTTCCTTACATACCGTATCTTGTTTTTTTAGAACGAGTTTGTCTCATTTTCTATAATTAAATTGCTACCTTTGCGGCGGTAAAGATAAGGAATAATCGGCAGATGGCAATGTTTCCGGTAAAGGCAAAGAAAAACCTGGGCCAACATTTCCTCAGGGATGAGGAAATCGCCCACCGCATAGCGGCAACGCTCGACAAGGCTCCCCCCTTTCCTATCCTGGAGGTGGGACCAGGTACCGGTATGCTTACCCGATTCCTTTTAGAGCAAGAGAGAGAGGTGATCGTGGTAGAGGTTGATCGCGAGTCGGTGAATTACCTTAACGAACACTACCCAAAGCTACATGGCAAGATCCTCCATCAAGATTTCCTGCGGATGGACTTCGATGCCCATTTCAACGGCAACTTTTGCGTGATCGGCAATTACCCGTACCATATCTCCTCGCAGATTTTCTTCAAAGTTCTGGACAATAGGGATATAATCCCATTTTGTTCCGGGATGATCCAAAAGGAGGTCGCGGAACGCTTGGTCGCCCCACCCGGGTGCAAGGCCTACGGCATCCTCAGCGTGCTGCTGCAAGCATGGTACGATATCGAGTACCTCTTCACGGTAGACAAGCACGCGTTCATCCCTCCGCCTAAGGTTACATCGGCAGTCGTTCGCCTTACGCGCAACAAGCGAAGGCGTCTCGCCTGCAACGAGAAACTATTCAAAACAGTGGTGAAAACCGGGTTCAACCAGCGTCGCAAGATGCTCCGCAACTCCCTCAAGCTACTGCTATCCGACGAGAACCCCATGCCCGACGATCCCCTGCTCACGAAACGACCCGAGCAGCTTTCGGTCGAACAGTTCGAAGCGCTGACCAACCTACTTGAACCGTGGGTCAAACGGGTTCCACCGGATAAGCTTGAGCCGTTACCCGAGCGGGCCAAACCGAAAGTGCCGGAACCGTTGCCGGGATGAAGCTCACCGGAAGAGAGAAACACTTTTTGAACGGATTTAATCGCGATTTAAAACAACGAGAACATGGCGGAAATTAAATTATTTTATCATAAAGATGGCGTTGTAAGGGTAAACCGAAGCCTCGACTTCCTGAAATCGAACCCCATTCAGAACTTTTTGTGGATCGACCTCAACGACGTGGATGAGGAGGTTGAAAACGAACTTGAAGATTTCCTCAAGATATACATCCAGGAGGAGGAAGAGATGATCGAGATCGAGATGTCGTCACGCTACATCGAGACCAACGATACGCTGGTAGTCAACTCCAACTTCCTGTTGTCCAATTTCGAAACCGATCCCGTATCCTTTATACTGAAGAACAACATACTGGTAACCGTCCGCTCGGAGGAGCTGATCTCCTTCCACGAGACGGTGAAAAAGATATCGGCCAACCCCAGGAACTACCCCACGGGTGCCCACGTCTTGGTCGCCCTGCTCGAGACCCGGGTTGAGTATGATGCAGACATGATCGAGAACATGACACAAAAGATTACCCAGTTAAGTAATTCTCTTTCCCTGCAAGAGGCAGATGAGGAGTTGCTATCGGAGATCAAGAACCTACAGGAAAAAACGATGATGCTGCGAGAGAACATCATCGACAAGCAACGGGTGGTGTCAAGCATGCTGCGCAGCGAGTTCATGGCCGTGGAGTTACAACCCAAGCTCACCATGATCATCAAGGACATCAACTCGCTCGTGGAACACATCAAGTTCAACTTCGATCGTCTGGACTACCTGCAGGACACCTTCCTCGGTTACGTGAACATCGAGCAGAACAAGATCATCAAGATTTTCACCATCGTATCGGTCATCTTCATGCCCCCCACGCTTATCGCGAGCATCTACGGGATGAACTTCGAGATTATGCCGGAACTGGATAAGAAATGGGGATACCCAATAGCACTCATACTGATGGTGTTCTCCTCGCTCTTTATCCTCTTGTACTTCAAAAAGCGAAAGTGGTTGTAGTGGGGCTACTCGAGCATATAGTGCATCTGGGGTTTTTTTTCAGGGAAGAGGTTCGCGTATGGCTCCCCCAGTTCGGTCGTGCGGTAACCCAACAACCATCGCGTTAGGTGATCAATTTCTGCTTGTAACTTAGGTGCCAAGTCATGTACCCCTTCACCAACAAGTAACGACAAGTTGTTCCGCGGGATAAACGGGTCCCTTACATCAATATGGAATAAAACGGCATCGCCTCGTCGAGAGGCAAACAGAGAAAGCAGCCGGTTGGCATCGATAACCCGTGCCATCCCTGGCAGACTCTTTTTCTCGGGAAAACCGAACAGTGCCGCCTCCTCCACAATCGCCTTGAAATCATTGAATCTCTTTTGCACCGTCATATCCTGTTCCCGGTAATGGCGGTTGAACTCACCGTAGGCCGTTTCCAGATCCCCCTCGTGGCGGTTCAACAGCTCCTTTAACGAGGGCAGCGGCTCGCTACCCGGGTCGAACGTCCGCACGAACCCGTACCGGGCGTACCAATTCATCAATCCCTCCTCTTGTGGCACCAACAGCATCAGCGGTACCCCCCGCCGTATCGCCTCGTTAAAGCTCTCCAACAATAGCGCACGCGCATAACCCCGACTTCGGTAAGCAGGCAGGGTGCATACCCCCGAAAGGTAGATGACCGGTATCTCCACGCCGTGAAACGTGAATTGATAGGTCAGCATTTGCAGGGAGGCCACCGCCTCGGAACCCTCTATGTACAACAAGGTATCCTCGGGGCGGTACTTGTAGCGGAAGTAGAGTCCCATGTAGTCGTCCGGATCCCCGAAGCAGCACTTCCACATATCCCACACCTGGGCTTTTGAGGTAGGGTCGGCAAGGCGAATCATGCGTTTTAAACTAAGCGTTGTACTTCTTCAACAGGGCCTTAACGGAAGATTACAAAGGCAACTCTGGCGTTTTAAAGCGGGCGTTATACTTCTTTAAAAGGATATCGGGTTGGTACGAAAGCTTCGCCTTCCGCAGGTTCTCAATCCCCATATCCTCCTCCCGGTTCACGTAGGTGTAGTTCGCCATCTCGTTCTCCACGAACTGCTGGTTGATGATGGCGTAGGCACCGTGTACCGAGCTAAACGCCTTCTCCACGTGCACGATGAACGTATCCTCGGTGAGCCGTTCTCCTATGGTGAACGCTACGATCTCGTCGTCCACCTGTATGGCGCCCCCTTTCAGATCCAGGTAATCGAAATGTTCCAGCATGAGGGTCGTTGCGAAGTCATCGTACACCAGCGTCGGATCCTTATCCTCCTCGTTAACCCTCATCCACCTTTCGAGCACCCTCTTGCATGCCTCCACCGTCTCCGGGTTTTCATTGAGCGATTGGTAGCTCCAGCGGTTCTCCCGCTTGAATCGATTGATGTGGTTTCGTTTGCTCTGTAGTTTTCTGCCCTTCAGGTGGGTCAGTTTTTCGGTAGTGTAGATGTAGTCCGATACGCTCCGGTTAAGGTTGTAGTTGAACCGCTCAGGAAAGGCGGCCGATACCTCCGCTATCATCTCCTCGGTGAGCCCCCTAAGCTGGAAAACGCTATCGAACGCCGCGTGATCTTCTATAATCCACTCGATGGCCTCTCTCAAATCACCCGTTCCAATCGGTTTCAGGTAGGAGTTCCTGCCACAATTGTCCTTGAAGCGGATAAAGAGCCACCCGCTGGCCACCGCGAACTGGGTGTTAAACCGCTTCCCCCAGGTATAGAGGTTGGTGAAACAGAAGTCCGATGCCCTGTAGTTTTGTTGTTGCAAATATGAATTGATGAGCGGCCTATCGCTCAATTCGATCATTCTAAACGTTAGCATACCATTGAGTAGTTACGGCAAATCTTGGTTTAGCAAGCAAATAGTTACCACGGGCAAACAGTATACGGTTAAAACGATTTGAACCCCATGATCTCCCGGACGTCGGCCAGCGTGGTGGCGGCGCTTTCCCTCGCCTTCTCCGCCCCCTCCTTCGCCACCTTTCGAAGGTACGGCTCGTTACCGCTTAACTCGATCACCCGCTCCCGGATGGGCGCTGTACCCTTGATGATATCCTCCGCGAGCTGCTTCTTGAGGTCGCCGTACCTTATCTCGCACCGGTTCCACTGGTTCTCGTAATACTCCACTACCTCGGGTGCGGAGACCACCCGCAGGAGCGTGAAGAGGTTCTCGATGTAATCGGGCTTCTCCGAGTTAAACTCGGTGGGGCCCGAGTCGGTCAACGCTCTCTTTACTTTCTTCTCTATCTCTTTAGGCGTATCGCTCAGGTAGATGGCGTTTCCTTCCGACTTCCCCATCTTTCCGCTGCCGTCGAGTCCCGGTATCTTAACCAGCTCCTCTCCAAAGTTGTAGGCCACTGGCTCCTTAAAGTACTCCACCCCATACAGGTTGTTAAATCGCCGCGCGAAGCGACGGGTCATCTCCAGGTGCTGCTCCTGGTCTTTCCCCACCGGCACCTTATCAGCCCGATGCACAAGAATGTCAGCCGCCATGAGCGTGGGGTAGGTAAATAGTCCCGCATTCACGTTTTTCGGCTGCTTCCGGGCCTTCTCCTTGAACGATACAGTCTTCGCCAGCTCGCCCAGGTACGCGTGCATATTCAGGTAGAGGTACAGCTCGATGGTCTCTTTCACATCGCTCTGCACGTAGATAACCGACTTCTCGGGGTCGAGTCCCGCCGCCAGGTAATCGATCAACACGTTCTTCACGTTCTCGTGCAGCGCCTTAGGGTCGGGGTGCGTGGTCAGCGAGTGCAGGTCAGCGATAAAAAAGTAACACCTGTTCTCCTCCTGCATCCGTATGAAGTTTCGAAGCGCCCCGAAGTAGTTTCCCAGGTGCAGTTTCCCGGTGGAGCGTATGCCGCTTAAAACAATATCCATGATCTCTCATTATTTCTTTTTCGTTGAACTGACAAAGGTAATAAAAATATTTATACACGGGAGTTATGGCTCTAAGTTGAGTTTAGACAACCCATAGACTACAAACACGAGTACAACCTAAAGTTTTTTAACGCTGACAAAAATATCGAAATTTGTGGAATCCAAAACGAGAACGTATATTTGATGTACGAAACCGAGAATGTAAGTGATGAGGAAAAAGATTACTAAAGGGGATACTGAAACTATAAAACAGGTGAACAATAATACAAAATCAAAACGGAAAGAGACATTGAGCGTGCTTTCTCTTTTTTCAGGTTGTGGTGGCATGGATTTAGGTTTTGAAGGTGGTTTCGCCGTCTTGGAAGAGTCTATAAACGAAAAGCTAACCCCCCATTTCATAGCTAAAAACTTAAATAACGGGTTTGTTCAACTTGAAAATACGAAGTTTAAAACCGTTTTCGCCAACGATATTTTGAAGGATGCAAGAAATGCTTGGGTGACCTATTTCTCTAAACGGGGACACGATCCTAAGAACTTTCACGAGGAGAGCATCGTGGATTTGGCCAAGATGCAGCGAAACGGTCAACCTATTTTTCCTGAAGAGGTAGATGTTGTGACTGGGGGATTCCCCTGCCAAGACTTTAGCATCGCTGGCAAACGCGATGGTTTTCATTCCCAAAAAAATCACCTGAACGAGCATATTGATAACCACACGGCCTCCGTGGAAACCCGGGGACAGCTCTACATGTGGATGAAAGAGGTGATCGAGATCACACGACCCAAAATCTTCATCGCCGAAAACGTGAAGGGATTGGTCAACCTGGGGGATGTGAAAACAATCATCCAGAACGATTTCTCCTCGGCCGGTGAAAACGGGTATATCGTGCTCGCCCCGCGGGTCTTGCACTCAGCTGACTATGGGGTGCCCCAGTCGAGGGAAAGGGTGATTTTTATTGGCATCAAAAAAGCTGCTCTGCGAAAAACAGCTTTAAAAGAGTTGGAAAAGGGAAAGGTGCCAGAACGATACAACCCATACCCCAGCCCCACGCATGCATTCACGGCTAAAGGAGAGCATTTAAAGCCTTTCGTGCCACTAAAAGAGCTGTTTAAGCATGTAGAAGAACCTGAGCTGTCTAACGATCTGTCTCAAAAACATTATTCCAAAGCGAAGTTCATGGGCACACATTGCCAGGGACAGATCGAAATCAACCCGGATGGCATCTCTCCAACCATTCGCTCCGAACATCACGGGAACATCGAGTTTCGAAGGCTCTCCAAAGAGAACGGGGGTATCATCGACTCTGAGCTAAAAAAAGGCATGAAAGAGAGAAGGCTAACGGTGAGGGAGTGTGCTTTAATACAGACCTTTCCGCCCGACTACGATTTCGTGATCAAAAACGAAAAGGGAAGAAAAGGCACCTTCCTAGTTAGTCCATCGCAAGCGTACAAGATTATCGGCAACGCGGTACCGCCCCTGTTAGCCTACCATTTGGCCAAAAGAATTGAAGAGGTGTGGGACATCTATTTCAGCAGATAGTAATCACCTTAATAATAAAGGCAACCTATTAGTTGACAGCGAAGAATAACTGCAAGAAGATATACATCCTTAACATGAAAGAGTTGTAAAGGCTGAACAAGGAGGTTACTTACCCTGATCTTTTAGCAACAAATTACACCACATTTTCGTTGAAAATTGATAAAAAGGTCTATCTTTGGGCTCTGAAAAGAGTTCAAAGAGTTTCCTCTATTATTGTTTTCGGTTGACAAGGAAATACTACAATTCATTCATTATAACTAAAAAGAGAACTTATGAGTTGGTTAATCAAATCATCAATCGGGCGGAAAGTGGTTCAAAGTATTTCCGGCCTATTCCTGATTCTGTTCTTGCTGTTCCACCTGTCGATGAACGTGGTGCTGATTTTTAGCCACGAGACGTACGACTTCCTAGCCAACGAGATACTAGGTGCGAACTGGTGGGCCATAGTGGGCACACTGGTCATTGGGTTCGGAGTCGGAGTGCACATCATTTACGCCATCATCCTGACGCTGCAAAACTGGATAGCGCGGGGCAGAGACCGTTACGCGTCCAAAAGCAAGACGCAAGTGGCGTGGTCGTCCAAGAACATGTTCATACTAGGGGTATTTATCGTCCTGTTCCTCATCATCCACATGTACCAGATGTGGTACCAAATGCAGTTCAAGGATCTCTTTGGCATGGAGGGAGTGCGCCACGACGGTGCTCAACTGGTGGTGGATGTACTCTCTCAAACGTGGGTGCTTATTGCCTACGTGGTGGCGTTCATCGCCCTTTGGTTCCATCTGAACCACGGCTTCTGGAGCGCACTTCACTCGGTAGGGTGGAACAACGACATTTGGATGAAGAGACTGAAAAGACTAGGCTACTTTATATCAACCCTTATCGTCCTTGGATTCATCGTGGTGGCCATTGCCGTGCATTTCGGATACACCAACCTGTTAGCATAACTTAAGAAAATAAACATTATGAAAAAGATAGATTCGAAAGTACCCAAAGGGCCATTAGCTGAAAAGTGGACCAACTACAAAAATAACCAGAAGCTTGTGAACCCGGCCAATAAGCGACGCCTCGATGTTATCGTGGTGGGTACCGGGCTGGCAGGGGCATCGGCCGCCGCCACGCTAGGGGAGCTGGGCTTTAACGTGCTCAACTTTTGCATTCAGGATTCGCCGCGACGTGCGCACTCCATTGCCGCGCAGGGGGGAATCAACGCGGCCAAGAACTATCCGAACGACGGCGACTCAGTGTATCGCCTGTTTTACGATACGATAAAGGGAGGAGACTACCGGGCTCGCGAAGCCAACGTATACCGACTGGCCGAAGTGTCGAACAGCATCATCGACCAGTGCGTGGCGCAAGGTGTTCCATTCGCTCGAGAGTACGGCGGGTTGCTCGCCAACCGTTCGTTCGGTGGGTCACAGGTGTCACGCACCTTCTACGCCCGGGGTCAAACAGGCCAGCAACTACTGCTGGGTGCCTACTCGGCCCTCTGCCGCGCGGTAAACCGCAAGCAGGTGAAACTATACACCCGCTACGAGATGCTGGACCTGGTGATCATCGACGGCCGTGCTAGGGGTATCATCGCTCGAAACCTGGTGACCGGTAAGCTGGAACGGTTTGCCGCCCACGCGGTGGTAATCGCCACCGGCGGATACGGAAACGCCTTCTTCTTGTCGACCAACGCGATGACCTCCAACGGTTCGGCCGCATGGCAATGCTACAAGAAAGGAGCCTGGTTCGGGAACCCGTGTATGGCACAAATTCACCCGACCTGCATCCCGGTACACGGGGAGTTCCAATCGAAACTGACCCTGATGTCGGAGTCGTTGCGTAACGACGGGCGCATTTGGGTGCCGAAGAAAAAGGAGGATGCGGAAGCCATCCAGGCCGGAAAGCTGAAACCCAACCAAATAAAGGAGGAGGACCGCGACTACTACCTGGAGAGAAGATACCCCGCGTTCGGGAACCTGGTGCCGCGTGACGTGGCATCGAGGGCCGCGAAAGAACGGTGCGATGCAGGCTATGGTGTGGAATCAAGCGGGCGGGCCGTTTACCTCGATTTTGCCGAGGCGATAGAGCGGCTGGGGAAAGAGGTTGTGGAAGAACGTTACGGCAACCTGTTCCAGATGTATGAGAAAATCGTGGACGACAACCCGTACGAAACGCCCATGATGATCTACCCGGCCATCCACTACACGATGGGGGGACTGTGGGTAGATTACGAGCTGATGACGAACATACCGGGTCTCTTCGCGATCGGCGAGGCCAATTTCTCGGACCACGGTGCCAACCGGCTGGGAGCGTCTGCACTAATGCAAGGGCTTGCCGACGGTTACTTTATCCTGCCCTACACCATTCAAAATTACCTTGCAGATCAAATTAGCGTGAAGCGGTTTAGCACCGACCTACCGGAGTTTGAACAGGCAGAGAAGGAGTTAAACAACCGCATTGAACGACTGATGAGCATCCAAGGGAATCACTCGGTCGACTCCATTCACAAGAAGCTGGGACATGTGATGTGGGATCTAGTAGGCATGGCGCGCGAAGAGAAAGGTCTCAGGGAAGCGATCGTGAAAATTAATGAGGTGAAGGAGGATTTCTGGACCAACGTGAGGATACCGGGCAAGAAAGATGACTTCAACATGGAGCTCGAAAAGGCATTGCGGCTGACCGATTTCATTGAGATCGGCGAGTTGATGGCGCACGACGCACTAGACAGGGAAGAGTCTTGCGGTGGCCATTTCCGCGTAGAACATCAAACGGAAGAGGGCGATACGCTACGCCACGATGACAAGTTCGCCTACGTCTCATGCTGGGAATACCGCGGAGAGGATAAAGCACCGGTGATGTACAAGGAACCCCTCGAATACGAGTTCGTGATTCGTGAACAAAGAAACTATAAGTCGTAATAACAACTATCATGGATAAAGATATCAATATAAAAGTAAAGGTTTGGCGCCAGAACGGACCGAAGGAGAAAGGGCGTTTCGAAACGTACGAATTAAAGAACATATCGCAGGGAAGCTCATTCCTGGAGATGCTCGACATCCTGAACGAGCAGCTGATCAACGAGGGTCAGATACCCGTGGCCTTTGACCACGATTGTCGTGAAGGGATCTGCGGGATGTGCAGTTTATACATAAACGGACATCCACACGGTCCCGATGGGGAGATCACTACCTGCCAGCTTCACATGCGTTCATTTGACGAGGGAGACACCATTACGATTGAGCCGTGGCGCTCGGCCGGGTTCCCGATTATCAAGGACCTGGTAGTAGATCGGACCGCGTTCGAAAAGATCATGCAAGCGGGCGGGTACGTGTCGGTCAACACGGGGGGTATTCCCGATGCCAATGCAATACCCATACCGAGAGATAAAGCGGAGTTAGCCATGGATGCGGCAGCCTGCATAGGGTGCGGCGCCTGCGTAGCCGCTTGCAAGAACGGGTCGGCAATGCTGTTCGTCGCGGCGAAGGTGAGCCAACTAGCCCTCCTGCCCCAAGGAAGACCAGAGGCAGCTAGGCGTGCCAAGTCAATGGTGGCTAAGATGGACGAGCTGGGCTTCGGCAACTGCACCAATATCGGTGCATGCGCGGTGGAATGCCCGAAGAATATCTCCATCAGTAATATCGCACGGCTCAACCGCGAGTTCCTGAAAGCGAAGCTTAAAGATTAACGCGGCGGTCACAAATCGGTTTACATCGTACGCTTCGCCAAATATATGATGGAAGGCGTTCCGCTTCTCTCCGAGATAAGGAACGCTTTTTTAGACCATTTTACAACGTTACGACTAACAGTGTTTTTTGTCGTTACGGTTATTTAACAATCAATTTTCAATCTTTTTCGCTAAAAAGAGATCATACATTACGTAGAGTATAAACTTAACAATGCGTAAACAATGAAACCGATAGGTTCCATACACCGAAACAATAAAAAAACCAATCGTATGAAAACAAAGAAAACAAAGAGAATGATTCGAGGCAGCGTATTTTTGCTGCTGTTTGCACTATTGAGTACTCCAGGCTTTTCACAGATCAAGTTCGGGGTGAAAGCGGACGTTGGGTTAAACAATCCCACTTTCAGCACCGAGGCGCTAAAGGTGGAGAACATGACCTCCTATAGCATTGGACCCTCTGTGGAAGCAATTTTACCTTTGCCAGCGGTGAACGTCGGGGTGGAGCTCTCCCTGCTTTACAACGACAACCGTATGTCGGTTGCCAACCTCACAGGAGGTAAAAACGGGGAAAAGAGAGAACTATCAAACCGCTACCTGAACCTGCCGGTAAACGTTAAGGCGAAGCTGGGACTGGGGGGGTTACCGATTAAGCTGTACGGGGTAGCAGGGCCCTACGTTGGTTACCTTATCTCGGGTGACAAAATCGACTTCCAAAGTATTGGAGACGATATAAAGGCAAAGTCCTTCCAGGCAGGAGCCAATATTGGTGCCGGACTGGAGATATTAAGCATGGTACAGGTAGGGGTGAACTACAGTGTAAAGCTCACCGACAATTACTCGATAGATGAACCCAATTGGCGGGATCCGCTAAACGGCAAATCAGATAGCTGGAGCATCACGGCCTCCATCTATTTTTAATATTCACCGACTGGCCTGTACCTAATCCATGTTCGCTGATGTCATCTTGCCGCTTCCGTTGCCCGACCTATTCACCTACTCCGTTCCAAAGGAGATGGAACAAACGATCGGGAGAGGACATCGGGTAATCGTACCATTTGGCAGTAAGAAGCATTACACGGGCATCGTGATGAGGTTACATGACGAGCCACCCAGACATTTTGAGACAAAGGAGATCCAATCCTCCATCGATCCACACCCGGTGGTGGACGAACAGCAGATAAAGCTGTGGGAGTGGATCTCCTTTTACTATTTGTCGACGCTGGGAGACGTCTACAAAGCGGCCCTCCCTACTCGCATGAAGCCGGAGGACCTGAAAAAAGGGCCCAAGCCCCGCACGGAGATGTACATCCGAATCAATCCTAAAGTAAGCGAGTTCTCAGGCGAGGAGGTGACGGCCCGGATAGGTAGGGCAAAAAAGCAACTGGCACTCTTTAAGGAGATCAAGGGATTCATAGAAAAAACCAGCGAAGCGGAAAAAACTGAAGACATCGGGAGAAAAAACCACTCCAAAGAACCGGGAGGAGATGAAAAAACGGACAACCAGAAGAAACGGGAGGGGATTACCAAGAAACAGGTAGTGGTGTTCAACAACTACTCGCCGTCAGTATTAAGCGGACTGATAGCCAAAGGGATTATTCAGGCGTACGAAGTCGAGACCACAAGGGAGAAGAAGAGACTACCTACCCAAAAGCTCACCCTACTCACCGACCCGCAATCACGGGCATTGGCAGCGATTAAAGAGTGCCTTAAAGAACGACCGACCTGCCTGCTGCACGGAGTGGTCGGGAGCGGCAAAACGGAACTCTACATTCACCTAGCGAAAGAGTACACAGATAGGGGGCAACAGGTACTTTACCTGATGCCGGAAATCGCGCTGACCACACGGCTCTCCCAGCGACTTCAAGCGGTCTTTGGTGACAAGATGACACTCTACCACTCGAAGATGAGTGAAAGGGAACGGGTAGAGGTGTGGAACAAAATGCAGTCTGATGAACCCTACCAACTTATCTTAGGGGTACGCTCCTCCCTCTTCCTGCCATACAGGCAGCTCGGGTTAATCGTGGTAGACGAGGAGCATGATACGAGCTACAAGCAGCAAGACCCTTCCCCACGGTACCACGCACGCGACACAGCCATCATGCTTTCCCATATTGCCGGGGCCAAAACGTTGTTGGGATCAGCCACACCCTCCATGGAATCGTACCACAATGCAAAACGGGGTAAGTACGGGCTGGTTGAGCTAAAGACAACGTACAACCAGCTGATAATTCCAGAGGTGTTGATGGAGGACACGCACGACCTGAGAAAACGGAAGAAGATGAAATCGCTCTTGGCCCCCATGTTGATAAAAGCGATAACCGAGGCTCTAGCGAATGGCGAACAAACCATCCTTTTCCATAACAGAAGGGGGTTCGCCCCGTGGGTGGAGTGCAAGAACTGTGGGTGGATATCTAAATGCACACGGTGTGACGTGGCACTCACCTACCACAAGCGAAAAAACCAGCTCGTTTGTCACTACTGCAACGGGACATATCCCCTACCCCACACATGCCCCAAGTGTGATAACGAAGAGCTGAAACCCCTGGGCATTGGAACGGAACGTGTCGAGGAGGAGGTGAAGCAACTGTTTCCCGAGGCAACGGTTGCCCGCGTGGATGCGGACACCACCCGCGGCAAAGGAGAACTGGAACGGGTGATGGACCGCTTCCGGCAAAACGAAGTCCAAATACTAGTCGGCACGCAGATGCTCTCGAAAGGGCTTGGCTTTGAAAACGTGCGGGTAGTTGGAATCGTGGCAGCAGACTCCCTGTTGAACTACCCCGACTTCCGGTCGCACGAGCGGGGTTTCCAACTGATGCTACAAGCGGTGGGACAAGCAGCTAGGAAACACGAGAAAACCCAGGTAATCATTCAGAGCAATGACCCGGGGCAACCCATCTATCCCCTTATCCGCGAAGGGGACATCGAAGGGTTCTACCATCTGCAACTCCACGAACGAAAACTATTTAACTACCCGCCATTCGGCCGACTCATCCGGGTAATCTTTAAGCACAAGAGTGAAATCATTGCCGAAGCCGCGGCCAGCTGGTTCGCCGAACGAATAAAAGGGGCGCTTCACGAGCGGGTACTTGGCCCCAACACGCCCGTGGTAAACCGCGTACAGCAACACCATATCCGGGAGGTACTTTTAAAACTGGAGAACGAATTCCCTCTCCAACCGGTGCGGGGTCTGCTGAAAAAAGCGGAGAAAGAGATGAAAGAGGGACAACGATTCCGATACGTGATCCTTTACTACGATGTGGATCCCGTGTAATGAACGTATCGGGGCACGACAAAAGCCGAAACGGGACAAAAAAACCGGCACCTCTCTCAAAATGCCGGTCTTTACCCAATCAGACAATCGCTCGAAGCGACTCTACTTCATCTCTATCTCTTCTTTCAGATCAATCTCGTTTCCATTTTTGTCATAGAACAGGTACTGCAGGAAACCCAGCTTTTGATCGGGTATTATCCGGATTCCGGCGTTGTACTTCTTTCTCCATTTGAACTTCAACGAAAAGAGACCTTGCTGAACATACGATGCGACATACGGATGTATGTGCAGGCTAAATTTCTTCACTTTTAGATTCTTCACCAAATAACCGATCTTCCTCTCCAGCGTATCGGTGAAAAGGAGTGACGATTTTATCTTTCCTTTGCCAAAGCAAGTGGGGCATACTTCGCTCGTGGCAACTTCCATCTCGGGGCGCACACGCTGACGCGTGATCTGCATTAACCCGAACTTACTTAACGGCAGGATATTATGCTTGGCGCGATCCTTCGACATCAACTCTTGCATTGTGGAGAGGAGCTTATTCCGATGCTCCCCTTTGTTCATGTCAATGAAGTCAATCACGATAATACCCCCCATATCCCTCAAACGCAACTGGCGTGCGATCTCCTCGGCAGCCGCAACGTTCACTTCAAAAGCACTCTCCTCTTGACTCAGCTTCGATTTGTGGCGATTACCACTGTTTACGTCTATCACGTGCAATGCCTCAGTGTGCTCGATAATAAGGTAAGCGCCATTCTTGAACGTTACCGTTTTTCCGAAGAGTGATTTTACCTGCTTCGTTACGCCGAAGTTATCCAGGATAGGCAACGCACCCTTGTATTGCTTCACGACATTCTTCCGGTCGGGTGCGATGAGACTGACGTACTCGGCTACCTGCTGCGCCACGTTCTGGTCGTTGACGTGGATATGCTCGAAAGAGGGACTAAAAATATCGCGCAAAAGGGCTACCGTTCTCCCTGTTTCCTCGAAGATGAGCGATGGGGCTTTCGCTTTCAAAATTTTCCCGATATTGTCCTCCCAACGCTTCACGAGTACTTTTAACTCCGCATCGAGTTCTGCCACCCGTTTCCCTTGAGCGTTCGTCCGAATGATCACGCCGAAATTCTTGGGCTTGATACTCTGAATCAGCTTCCGCAAACGGGCGCGCTCCTCGCGCGACCTTATCTTTTGCGATACCGATACTCGATTGATAAAGGGTATCAACACCATGAATCGTCCAGCGAAGGATATCTCGGCACTCAGCCGAGGTCCCTTAGTCGATATGGGTTCCTTGGCAATCTGCACCAGTAGCTCCTGCCCGACTTTTAAGATATCGGTAATGGCTCCCTCTTTGTCAATATCAGGCTGCAGCTTCATCTTCGGAAGCTGTGGGATCCTTTTTTTGTCTTCAACCTGTTTCTGAAACGCCAAAACCGAGTTGAAGGCAACCCCTAAATCCAAATAGTGAAGAAAAGCGTCCTTTTTATGCCCCACATTTACGAATGCCGCATTTAGGGCGGGCATCAGTTTTTTCACCTTGCCCAAGTAGATGTTTCCAACCGAAAAAGATTCGTCTTGACTTTCTTGTTGCAGCTCTACCAGCTTTTTATCCTCGAGAACCGCGATCGTTATTTCTTTTGGTTGAACGTCTACGACAAGTTCGCTTATCACAATGGTTTGTTTTTAAAATGATTAAACATTATCCTTAAAAAGGGGTTCTGTCATCACAACAGAAAAAACGTTCTCGCTTGAACCGTTTTGTATATAGACAAAGAACAAACTTAAATCCCGATCGGTTTTCTTTAAGTTTGTTCCTGTATATAATGCTGTAAAAAAATGCTACGGGCCTATTTCTTCTTCTTATGCCTATTTTTCCTAAGTCTTTTTTTACGTTTATGAACAGCCATCTTATGCCGTTTTCTTTTTTTTCCGCTTGGCATTTTCGTCTCTTTTTAGAAATTAAAAATCAGCATCTTTCACCATGGCTACAAAGGATTTAGCCGGCTTAAAAGCGGGTATGTTGTGCTCGGGAATAATGATGGTAGTGTTCTTGGAGATATTACGCGCCGTCTTCTGAGCCCGTTTTTTCACGATGAAGCTACCGAAGCCTCTCAAATAAACGTTCTCATTGTTAGCTAATGAGTTCCTCACCACATCCATGAAAGACTCCACCGTAGCCAATACGGAAGCCTTGTCCACACCGGTGTTTTTTGCAATCTCGTTTACAATGTCTGCTTTTGTCATTTTATTACTGTTTTAGTTATTAATAATAGTGTAGAATACTTTTAGTAAAATTTTGGAATGCAAATATATAGCTTTTTTTTCAACGGGTGAAATAAATGGATGAATTTTTTCTTTTTTTGCATATTTCTTGCGAGGAGCCTCTGTTTCATGTTTTTTTCAGTACATTCGCGTAATCAAAAAAACGAGACCTAATGGATCATCGCGAAAAACGATAACAAACTGCACGGTGTCAAACAAAACTGAACGAAATAACACAAGATTAAGTAATGCGAAAGCAAACTGTACAAGGTCAAGATACATGGAACAAAGTAACGCGGCAGCTGTTGAGCTGGTACGATGAGAACAGGCGCGATCTCCCGTGGCGAGGAACTAGCGACCCCTACTTGGTCTGGGTTTCTGAAATCATCTTGCAACAGACAAGGGTTGCACAAGGGTGGGACTATTACATACGGTTCACCCGCCGCTTCCCGAACGTGGAGTCACTCGCAAATGCTAGCGAAGAAGAGGTGCTAAGGCTGTGGCAAGGGTTGGGCTACTACTCAAGGGCCCGCAACCTGCACGCGGCAGCAAAGGATATCATGAGTCGCTTTAAAGGGCAATTCCCGACCCGTTACCCCGACATCCTATCACTGAAGGGAATCGGCGAATACACCGCCGCCGCCATCTCGTCCATAGCTTTCAACGAACCCCATGTGGCAGTCGATGGGAACGTTTTAAGGGTTATCGCCCGACTATTCGAAGTGGAAGAGCCCGTGCAATCGGCCAAAGGCAAACAGACCGTCAGTGAGCTAACACAAGAGCTGCTACCAAAGGAGCTACCGGGTGCCTTCAACCAAGCCCTTATGGACTTGGGCTCCCTAATCTGCGTGCCTCGTCAACCCAAGTGCGGCGATTGCCCGCTAGCGGACTTCTGCATGGCATACGCGGGCAGACGGACAGAAGAGTTACCAGTCAGGATGAAGAAGAAAAAGGCGAAGAGACGCTACTTTACCTACTTCCATATCCGACAAGAAGGGAACACCTATATCCGTCGGCGTACGGACAACGATATATGGAAAAACCTTTATGAGTTCCCGCTTATAGAAACCGACAAGCCGATTGAAATGGAAGAACTTCTACAAAGTAACGAATACAATCAGTTCTTGAACGAAACCGTTTCGCTCTCCATTGATGGTCCCTTCACGTACAACCACCTGCTCACGCACCAGCACATCCACGCCAACTTTTACCGTGTAACACTGGGAAAGGGGACCATTCATGCGTTCATGGATCAGTACGAGCAAATCACCGAGGAGGAGATAGTGCGATACCCTATTTCAAGGCTAATGCATAAATATATTGAAACCTATAGCGAATAAAAGTTGGAAATTGCAAAAAAAACAGTTATTTTTGTTTGGATTGCCTTGACTTTCGCATGTTATCACAAAACTTTTCATGATTTTAACAGAGAAAAATGGGAAATCGGTAAAAAAACCAATGAAAAACGCTTGGAAAGCAAACGTGAAACAAGTGCGAAAGCGAAGCGATTGACAAACCATTTTCAAATCAATAAATTTTTACATTATGTCAGTGAACAAAGTAATTTTAGTAGGAAACGTGGGGAGAGACCCGGAGATGAGGTATTTTGATAATGATGTGGCCAAGGCTAGCTTTTCACTGGCAACCAGTGAAAGGGGGTACACCACCTCCAGCGGGACACAGGTACCGGAACGGACGGAATGGCACAACATTGTTTGCTGGAGAGGATTGGCGCAGATAGCGGAAAGGTTCGTGAAAAAGGGAACGCTGCTTTACATCGAAGGGAAAATCCGTTCTCGTTCGTATGACGACCAGAACGGAGTTAAACGATACATTACCGAAATTGTCGCCGATAACTTGGAGCTGTTGGGTCGAAGAGTACAGGAGAACGATACCGGGGGTACGACTGCAATGGCTGATCCCAACGATCTAGGCGACGACATAGACGACGTGAGTTCAGAGGTAGATGATTTGCCGTTCTAAATTAAACATGTTATTTTTGCAGTGAGAATGTTTTACCCCTTCATTTTGAGAGTCAAGTGCTAAAGCATTCTCACTGTTTCACTAAATTACCACCCATTGGACCCTGACCCTTTTCCGTTACCTCACTTGTTACTACGGGCATTCATGCCCGTAGCGTCTGACTATTTCCTTATAGCGCTCCTGCTGCTCATCCTTGTAATAAACGCTATTATATCCGGGTCGGAAGTCGCTTTCTTAACCATTGGGAAGAGACAACCCGATGAACCTCACCATGGTAACGAAGCGGCAAGAGAACGAGTGAACCGGCTGCTGGATAAACCGGAAAAACTACACGCCTCTATCGGTATCACGTATGGCCTGCTCAATGTCACCCTTGCCGTGCTTATTATCTACCTCCTGAACAGGCTCCCCTACTTCAGGAATAACCCCACGGGAACATGGTTCCTGGAGATCGGGATCACCATTGGGGTAATCCTTCTCTTCGTCGACATCCTACCCAAGATGTACGCCTCTCATGCCCCCTACCGGTTTGTGACAAGACATGCACGGTTTATCGGGGTTCTTCACAAGCTGATGACTCCCCTCTCCACCCTCCTGATTAGAGGTTCTGCATCCATCACCTGGTCGACCCTTCAACAGAGACATGACATCTCGGTGGACGACCTTTCAAAGGCGCTGGAAATTACCTCCAACGAGATAACCAGGGAACAAGAGAAGGAGATGCTGGAAGGTATTATCCGCTTCAAAGACAAAACGGTGGACGATATTTTGGTGTCGAGAAGCGATATGGTGGTAATTGATGCCCGTACCCCTTTTAACGTGGTAATCGACTTTATCGTGGACGCCGGTTATTCGCGCATCCCCATCTTTGACGATACCCCCGACAATATCCAAGGGATTCTCTACGTGAAAGACCTGTTGCCACACTTGGGGCAAGAACCAAGTTTCAATTGGCTGTCGCTTATTCGGCCGGCTTACTTCGTGCCCGGCACAAAACGGATTGATGACCTGCTGGAAGAGTTTCGTGCCAACAAGAACCACATGGCTATCGTGGTTGACGAGTATGGCGGCACCTCGGGACTGGTCACCATGGAGGATATCCTGGAAGAGATAGTGGGTGATATCAGCGACGAATACGATGAAGAGCAGCCACTCTACTCGATAGCGGCCGATGTGTCCTACATATTCGAGGGGAAAACACCGCTGGAAGACTTCGTGAAGATCACCGGAGTTGATGAGAGAGATTTCGAGGAGATGGCAGAGGAGGTAGACACGCTGGCTGGCCTGTTGCTGGAACTTAAAGGTGATTTCCCGAAACGAAAAGAGATCCTTACCTACAAGAAATACACGTTTATAGCCGAAGAGATGAGTAAGAAGCGGGTTGTGAAAGTGAGGTACGTGATGCCGAAACGACCCACTAAAACCAATGCTGATTAGACGAGAACATATCGATTCGGGCGGGCTACTGGGCGTCTGGAAGATGGAAGAGACGCACGAAGAGCTGCTGAACTACTTCCCTGAACCGCTGAGGGCTGAGGCCATCGACTACACCAAGAAGATCAGGTCAAGCCAACGCTCCCTGGAATGGCTTGCCACCCGTGCAATGCTGTTCGTCCTGGCAGGCGATGATAAATCAATACAAAATTACCCGGATGGGCGTCCCTACCTGTCGGATCGCAGCCACCTCGTTAGTATAAGCCATACGAGGGATTACGCCGCATTACTACTGCATAACTCCCTGCCAATAGGGATTGACATCGAAGTGCGATCGGAACGTGTAAAGAGAATAGCGAACAAGTTCGTCTCCGAAAAAGAGTATATCGACCCCGCCAACAAGGTGCTGCACCAACTTTTGCACTGGTCAGCCAAGGAAACCCTCTTTAAACGACTCAACCTGAGGGAGGTCGATTTTAAAGAGCACCTCTTCCTACACCCGTTCACCCCATGCGACAAGGGAAGCATCACCGCTACGGAAAGCAAAACCGGCGACATGCGACGCTTCACGATACACTACGAGATACACGACGACTACGTGCTCACCTGGACCATAGGTTCTGATGAAGTCACTGAAAGATGAACATGAACCATTACTAAGCTGGAGACAAAACAATTGCAAGAAAGCGGATACATGTCAATCGGTGAATATAAACCATCACCAGGCGAAAACCGTGAAATAACAACAGACGGAATAAACAGAACAGCTCCACAGAAATTAAAAACATACAAAAAACGCCCCGTTTACCGGGGCGTTTTTTTACTTTCACATAAATAACCAGGGGCGTTACACGTTCAACGAAACCCGTTTAAAAGAGACGACCGAAAGTTCTTTATCATGCTCATTCAGGAACTCCTTGATACTCTTCTTGGGCTCTTTCACGTACTCCTGCTGAAGCAGCGTGAACTCCTTGTAGAATTTCTGCAGTGCCCCTTCAGCAATCCGATCCAGCAAGTTTTCGGGTCGCCCAGCCTCGCGCGCTTTCTCGCGAGCGATGTTCAGTTCCTTCTTCTTCACGTCGGACGGCACCTCCTCGGGGGTCACCGCGATGGGGTTCATCGCTGCCACCTGCATGGCCACATCTTTAGCCACCTGTTCATTGGCCACCTTATTGAAGCCCACGATAGAGGCCAGCTTGTTGCCCATATGAACGTAGGAGGTAACGAAGGGAGCGGTAATCTGCTCGTAGTAGCCCAACTCCATCTTCTCACCCGTCGACGCCATCTTGTCGGTAATCAGTTGTGACACGGTACCGCCGGGAAGTTCAATCGCCAACAGTTCCTCCCGCGTCGCGGGTTTATGCTCAACGGCCGCGTCAAGGATCTGTCGCGTAAGCGCGATGTAATCCTCGTTTTTAGCCACGAAGTCTGTTTCACATTGCAAAGCCACCACGGCGGCAAAATCGCCTTCGGTCTTTGCCAGCACGCACCCTTCCGATGCATCGCGATCCTCGCGCTTTGCGGCCACGGCCTGCCCTTTCTTACGGATGATCTCCACCGCTTTATCGTAATCGCCATTCGCCTCGGTCAACGCGTTCTTGCAATCCATCATCCCCGCACCCGTCATTTTACGCAAGTGCTGAATATCTGCCATTGTTACTGCCATACTATCTCTGTTTTTACCTTGTTTTACTGTTTATTATTCGTCCACATCCTCATCTTTAGTAAACTTACTCACTACCGCAGCCTTCATGGCCTCGGAGTCCTCCTTCTTCACACGCTCCTTGCGGGCAGCCCTGGTTTTACGCTCACGGCGTTGCGGTACACCCTCCTCTTGCTGCTGTTCGGCAGCCGCGGCATCGGCTTTCTCCACCTTGCGCTCTTCCAATCCCTCCTTGATAGACTCCGTCAGGAACTTAACGATTATCTCCACCGACTTTGCGGCATCGTCGTTAGCCGGAATCACGAAGTCAATGTTTGATGGGTCTGAGTTGGTATCCACAATCGCGAACACCGGTATTCCAAGACGTTCTGCCTCCCTAACGGCAATATGCTCCTTCATCACGTCCACGATGAAGAGGGCAGCAGGCAGACGAGTTAAGTCTTGAATGGAGCCCAGCATCCTCTCCAACTTGGCCCGTTGACGAGTCACCTGTAGCTTCTTGCGCTTCGACAGGGTATCGAACGTGCCGTCCTTCATCATTTTGTCAATGTTGCCCATCTTCTTCACCGCCTTGCGGATGGTCGGGAAGTTGGTTAACATACCGCCCGGCCAACGCTCTACCACATAGGGCATATTCACGCTCTGCGCACACGCCTCCACGACAGGCTTCGCCTGCTTCTTAGTGGCTACGTAAAGGATTTTCTTTCCGGATTTAGCGATCTTCTTCAGCGCTGCGGCAGCCTCTTCGGCCTTCGCGATTGTTTTGTGCAGGTCAATGATATGGATCCCGTTCCGCTCCATGAAGATATAGGGCGCCATCGCGGGATTCCACTTCCTTTTCAGGTGACCGAAGTGTGCTCCGGCATCTAAAAGTTGGTCAAATTCTAATTTTGCCATGTTTGTTTGAAAAATTGTTCGTTTACTTTCTTTTTCTAAACCGAATCGCGAGGTAGGCTGATCCTGCAGCATCCTGGCGATTTAGATACTAAACGGTTGGCCGATTGCCACGGCCTTTTATGCACACCGAACAGTCACGGAATAGTAACCGGACAGGTTCGGAATATTAACGTTTCGAAAATTGGAATTTCTTCCTGGCTCCCGGTTGTCCGGGTTTCTTCCGCTCTACCACACGGGGGTCGCGGGTGATGAAGCCTTCCGCCCTCAAGACGGGTTTATTATCGGGATTAATCTTGACTAAGGCACGGGCGATACCCAGGCGGGCTGCCTCTGCTTGTCCTTTATAGCCGCCCCCTTGCATGTTAATCCGGATATCGTACTTCTCCAACACTTCCAATTTGTTCAACGGCTGCTTGACGATGAACTGAAGGATAGACGATGGGAAGTAATGCTCCAGCTCGCGCTTGTTAATCACGATCTTACCGGTCCCTTCCGTCACGAAAACACGGGCAACGGCCGCTTTGCGCCTTCCTATTGCGTTTACTGCTTCCATATTACTTTAATGTGTTGATGTCAATTTTCTTGGGTTTCTGCGCCTGGTGCGGGTGTGTATCGCCCGCGTAGACGTACAGGTTGTTCAATATCGCGGCGCCCAGCCTGTTCTTGGGCAACATACCCTTAACTACCTTCCGGAAAAGGCGATCGGGGCCCTTGGCCATCAAATCGGCCGGGGTCGACTCTTTTTGCCCTCCGGGGTAACCTGAATAGCGCAGGTAAATGCGATCGGTCCACTTGCTCCCGGTCAGCACCACCTTATCGGCGTTCACGATAATCACGTTGTCCCCGCAGTCCACGTGAGGAGTAAAGCTCGGTTTGTACTTCCCTCTCAGCAACTTGGCTACCTTGGAACAGAGACGTCCCAACGGCTGACCCGTGGCATCGATCTCAACCCACTCCTTTTTTGCCGTCTCTTTATTAACGTAAAGGGTTTTATAACTCAACGTATCCATTCTAAATTCTCACCTGTTTTTAATAAGTTAATGATGCGAAGTCGATTTTCCTTGCTCCTTTTTTGTCTTGCTAAGGGACGAAATAGGCAAATAAAAAGCTTAGAATCAAACTCTTAATTAATAAAAACTAATAATCGGACTGCAAAGTTACAATAATTCAGTTTAGTAACAAAGGATTTGCCGCGATTTTCTTCTGCATTTACATTACCATACCTTTATCTTTAGGGGACTCGTATCAGAGTTGACAAACGGTCCTGCAGCAGTATCTGTGTCTGTCCGTTTATTTCCTAAATAATCTGTATCAAGAATTATGGGTGAGCCATCAGGATTGTTGTACAACCACACCCGTACCAATTAAAATGTTATTATAATACCTATCGTCACCGGCTACAATAGTACTTAAACCTACAATGCTTGTGGAATGAGGAAGATGATAGAACGAATGATCAGATCGATTCCGGCGTGAATTTTTATGCCTGCCAGTTCGGCTCCGGTAAATTGCTTTTTCTGATGGATAGGGTGAATGTGGTTGTTTTCAATGATCCATCCTTTTCCTTCTCCCATCCGGTAATTATTTCCGAACCTTTTATCTCTACTTTTTCACCCGGCGCAGCAAGGTATACAATACGTTGGTTATCATTTATTCCTCCGTTTTTAGGATTAACCCATTCACGATAGGTGCCGGCATGTACAGTAACGGTGTCTCCTGCGACCGCTATTTGAGCTGCATGGTTAATACTCCTGAACGGTCGTGACAAAGAACCATCGTTGCTGTCATTGCCCATAACTGATACATGATATTCTTTAGCAGAGACAGTCAACGTGGAAAATATCAAGTAAATTACAAACAGAGAATAAATATTTTTCATAAAGAAGTAACGATAAAGGTAATTTTCGCCTAGCTTGATAGGCTTTTCAACTATTTATCTACATCTCAACCTTGATGGTTGTCATCCCGTAAGGCAGTATTTGAATTGAGCCCGAAACAGGCCCTGAAGGCTTTTCTTCCAAATCACATAAATGAACTGATACTGGATTTTTTGGAAAAGAGAGTTTTACCATTTCTTCTTTATCGGAAAGTGAGCGAAGACGAAGTACAAAAATGTCCTTGTCTTCGGTAGATCTCAACATCGACACAACGACATTTGGGTTATCAATTTCTACAAAAGGTGTAATTTCTGGATTTTTGCTTGTGGCAACGTGAACCAATGGTTGTGACTGCTCCATCCCAAATCTGTTAGCCATTGCAGCGTTGTACGAGTCATGTATCATTACACGATAACGGAAAAGGACCGGACCATCTTGCGTTAAAGGGAAATTTGTATGCCAATGGTTATTCATTACCCAGGAATATACGGTTGATGAAGGATTTAATTTTTCAATCCATGTGCCTTTGTTGCCCCATCCGTGTGCATTATTGGCACTCATGCTTCCGTACTGAAATAGAGGTGCATCAAGCGAAACCCAAGTAACTCCTTTTCTGTCATTGGTAATATTAAGCCAGCGCTGCATGGCAATCCAATTTCGATTTGCCTGAGGTATTTGATCTTTTTCAACTTCCATCACCCCCCACGGAATATCTACCCTGGTTATGCCTTGTGGAATATTGAATCCAAAACCAAAATGGATGCCATCTTTTTCTATCAGAGGCAACTTATCCACTACATTGTTAAATTCCACCCAAGGCTGATCAGCAACCAATCGTACGTTTCTGTTTACTGACCGCACGCCTTTACATTGCGACTGCACATTGAGTTCAACCAGTAGAGGTCCGTTTTCAACAACTGTAATTTGTATGAGGCTGTCAGCAACCGGCGAGTCAATATTCCCCGGAAGCCAGCGAAAAGCGTTTATACCCCCATTTACTTTCTCATCCACATAATTATATCCGGTTTTTAGATCAATTAATTGAGTAATATTCCCACTTTTGGCATCAACAGTTACACGGATTTTCCCATTTTCCAGCACATTGTTTTTGACTGTACATCCTTTTGAAAAAGAACTTTCTCCTTTCGTTACCCGATAATGACGTGAACCAAGTGCAGGAACATTTTTAGCCATAAAAATAAGTTCTCCGGTGGAGAGACGTTGAGCAGGAACTTCTTCTCCGTTTTCGTCAATCACTTTATTTCCTCTTCTGCTTTCGGAGATATCCAGAGTAACAACTCCACCGTGATTCCATGAATTGGTATTGAAAACAGCTATCCCTCCAGCAGCAGGACCTTCGGCCGGACCAAGTCCGCCATCTGACTTATCGGTAACACTTGCAAGGGCTTCATCAAACATCTCTTGTGATCGTTCGTCAGCTATGCGAAAATAATCTTGTTTTACTTTAAAAATAGCATTCTGAAAATATGGTTCCGAGGGATTTTCAAAACACCAGGTGTGTTCTGATCCCATTAAGATAGAACGCCAAGCTTCGTCCAGTTCTTCACGAGGAGCCGAACGGTGAGAATTAAGCATTGACCAAAGTTTTTCTGCTTGTATCAAACGTTCCTTGGCATTGCGATTCATCGCGGTTAATCCGGCGGCAGTACCTAATCCATCTGTCCAGTATTCCGTATAATCACCTTTAACTTCAGGCAATTTATCTCCGTAATTATCCTCGATATAACGCATGATTTCATGACCTCCCGCGATGATAATTTTGGGATATGCATACTTTTCGTTCCACTCTTTTACGGCATAGGGAACATCTGCGTCTAACGGGTTATTGTCCCATAGCGTCCATGAGAAAACTTGAAAATCGTATGGATATTTCGATTTTTCCAGATCTACGAGTGTAGCAGTGAAGTCTACATTCGCACTTCCCGTTTTTATTACAGGAGGAACCTTGGAGGGGTCACGTTGCCCGAACCAAGGGCGACCGGTTTCGCCTCCTTTTGTCATACTTCCACTGTTTGCATACCGGCCAGGTTGAAAAAACAGTACTTTTGATTTACCGTCGGGACCGATCCACCAAAACGGGAAATGATTTATGTCGTACTTATGAGCATTCCCCACACGGTCACTTCCATTTATCCAGGAAATAATGTACTTAACACCCTCCTGTGCCATAACGGGAACCATTCCCCAGCTAATTCCGGGGATGTCGAATTGTTGAAAAACATCTATGGGCTTACCTGTTTGCCGCTGTAGTTGCCGACTGAATTTAAAAATATGGAATATTTCCTCATCAGCACAAATGCTGGTATTTAAGTTTAGATAGGATGCATCAATAGTCAATTGGTCATCTCTGATTGCTTGTAGAATATTTTCTCTTTCCTGTGGATGGGATTTCCATAATCGCTCTACCGGCCAGGTAACCTCAGGGTTCCACTTAAATCTTGAACCTTCGGGGAAATGTTGGGTTTCTTTAGCCAGCTTTATACCTTCAAGCACGTTTGTTTTATGTAGTATTTCTACATTTTTTTGAGTATTGGTATAACCGATATCCACGTGTGAGTGGTTATACAAAAACAGTGTCCAGTAACGCATCGCGGGGATTATCAATTCCTTCCTGAATTCTTTATTGCCTATTTTAATCGAAATCAATGCCTTGGTCTCTTTTTCTTTACCTACGTTTTCGGGTAAAAGAAAATAGTTGACAGAATCTGCTTTAACTGATGGCTTTAAGGTTATTGTCTCTTTTTTCCCATCTACCTCAACTTTAATAATAGCTTTCTCGGTGAGTTTACCTCCTATATAATCCAGTTGAATTTCCCGCCCTGGTTTACCATCCACTCGGTAACCATACATGGGTTTTACCGTAAGGCGGACATCCTTGATTAACATTGTTTGACTTTTTACTGACATTGACCAAGCAGCAAGAAGCAGGACAATAAATAGTTGTAAGGAGACACCTTTTTCTTTCATTTTAATTTAATACTTAGAAGGTTAGCATATTTTATGATGATATATTAATAACATGTATGAACATGTTATTGTTTTACAAAAATAAAAGAAACAATTGAATGATGTTTTTACGTGAGTTCTACTAAGAACGCTTTGCAAGAAGAAAATATGAACGGACCGTTTGTAAATTGAGGAAAATGGTGTATCTTTGCATCCGCGAATAAGGGCTCCGTAGCTTAACTGAATAGAGCATCTGACTACGGATCAGAAGGTTACAGGTTTGAATCCTGTCGGAGTCACATTGATAATAAGGCACTTACAACGTATTTTTTGTAAGTGCTTTTTGCTTTGTAAAACATTTGTAAAACATTTGGCAAATAAGGACGTCTTTTCATCAAATAAAAAGGTTTGTTTTTGGTAATAACTCCGATAACTTTTTGGGAGGGTCGGTATAACAAAAAAAAGAGGCTGCAACCCCGTGCAACCTCACCTCCCCTAAATACTCTGGGAACATTACTC
>JAPXNA010000017.1:0-81898 GCA_033808735.1 Fermentimonas sp. | reverse complement strand
AATATTACCACATGCGTAGATTGGCGCAAGCGCTGGAGGAGGCGAAAGGCCTTCCCGTGGAGGTGGCCACACGGTACGGTGAGCCCAATTTCACCACGGCTGTGAAGGAACTAGAGAGAAGATGCCCCTTGCTGCACGAGGTGATCGTGTTCCCGCTCTACCCCCATTACGCCCAAGCCACCACGCGAACAACCATCGAGGAGATAGGTCGGTTATTTTACAGCCGCCCCCACTCTTTCCGGCTCAAGTTCGTGAAACCCTATTACGATCACCCTGCATTTATCCATGCATTGGCAGCCAAGGCCACGCCCTATCTGAACAAGATCGATCGCCTCATCTTCATTTACCACAGCCTACCCGTGGCTCAAGTGGAAGCGGCATGGAAGAAAGGGAAGGAGTATGATTACGTGTTCCAGTCGAAGGAGACGAACCGTATCCTGTGCGAAAAAGCGGGTTTTGACACCAAGAAAACGTTGCTTTTTTACTCGTCGCAGCGGGGGAACCGTTGGTTAAAGCCATTTCTAAACAGCGATATTGGCGATCTGCCGCGGCTAGGATGGAAGAGGGTCGCCGTGATGTCACCCGGGTTCCCTATCGATAACCTGGAAACACTCTACGACGTGAATATTGAGGCGAGAAAGCTGTTCATGAACGCGGGAGGAGAGGAATTTCTGTTTATCCCCTCGCTAAACGACAGCGAAGAGTGGGTGGAAGCGATTTGGGAGATCGTGAATTCCTGAACTAGGTTCGTAAAATAGTATTCGCGGATGCCTGTACACCGTGGCAAAAGTTCCTGTTATAACAGCGCATTTATCGTTTTAATATCCACGCGTCTGAATAGTTCGGATATTGAGCGTGCACCTCTTTCAAGTAGACCCTAGCTGCCGCCTCGTCGGTGAATGATGCCACGTAAACATCTATGCGGCCGGCGCGCTCTAACCAACCGATATTCGTGAACCCATTTGCCGTCAGCTCATCCGTCATTTTCTGTGCCGTCTGGGTGCGACTAAACACCCCCAAGATTATGTAATGCTTGGGCGCAGCCTCACTGACCGAGAGACTCTCCTTCCCTTCCATCGTAGCAGCCGGCACGATCTGCTCTGAAACGGTCTCGGTCAACTCGGTGGTTTCAATCGATGATACGGATTCAGCAACCGGGAGAATGTCAGCAGTCGGAATGTCTTCATCCTGTGAGGTAGTTAAAGCCGATGAGGGAGTTTTAACATCCACCGGACGTTGCACGGCATTCGGCTTACTCCAAAACCACTCCGTTTCAGACAACATCCAGGCGGAATGTCGACCCACGGTACTGTCTCCAACGGGGAAAAACAGCAACATAAACGCGATAACCGCCACGGCAGCCGCGCTAATGCTCGCGATACGGGTCCTTTTGATACGTTGCTCAGGCTTTGTTTCGGGATGTAAAGGTACCACCCTGGTCGCAGGAGCAGCTTCCTCACTTACCGCCAACGGCTTCAACGCGACCTTAGATAAGCCAAAGAAAGCGGGCCGGTAAAAGGTTGTTGGGGTGTAGACAATACGCTTGTCTTCGTGCATCGTGAACGAGCCTAATGGTCCCAACTCGACTTCACGGTAATCGTACAACCGATGCTTGAGGTCACGCACCCCATTTTGGATCTCCAAGGTGGCCGAATCGAAGGTGAGCCGGTATGTTTTCATGTAGGATTGCGCCATCAACCCGTCGTTATAGGTAAGGTCGCGGTTAAAAACCAGCTCGCAGGCAGGCGGAAGAATAGCGCACCCCTCCCCTTCTCGGGAGTGGACGGCATTCACCACGAACCCGCCAAAATCGGGGATGATCACACAGTTATGGTGATGCAACAGGAACTCGATATGAGACACAAGCCGATTCATACGACAAAGATAAAAAAAATGTAAAGAACTCGACAAAGAAAAGGAAAAAATTATTACCGCTTCACCTTATCGGGATTACGGGATATGTAATCTTTCCAACTTTTATAGGACTTCTCCCCCATTCCAATATCCGACTGGTAAAAGTGACAGAGGGCAGCCGCCAAACCATCCGTGGCATCCAGCTGAGGCAACATGTTCTCATCGGGTATATTCAAGATTTTTTGCAGCATATAAGCGACCTGCTCCTTCGCGGCACGGCCGTTCCCGGTAATCGCCATCTTAATCTTTAAGGGCGCGTACTCGAAGATGGGAACATCACGCGAAATAGCGGCCGCCATGGCTACCCCCTGCGCCCTTCCCAGCTTGAGCATGCTTTGCACGTTCTTCCCGTAAAAGGGGGCCTCGATAGCCAGTTCATCGGGCAGGTACTCCTCGATAAGTCCCACCACACGCGCGTAGATCTTGGCCAGCTTCAGGTAGTGATCACCATACTTTCCCAACTGCATCACCCCCATCGCCTCCATCGAGGGTTTGTTGTCAAGCACCCGCAAAATCCCGTACCCCATGACCGTGGTACCGGGATCGATGCCCATGATGATACGCTCTGTTACCAATTTTTCTTTCTGCATAAATACCCTAATACCCTCATTTATCGCCCAATACCCGCACCTATGGCTTTATATACCGACAACCGGTCATGAACACGATGTTTGCAATTTTTCTTCACGATTTCTGTTGCAAATATAAACAAAATAGCTATCTTTGCAGCGTGAAAATCCAACGGGTTTTCATTTTCGGGGGATTAGCTCAGTTGGCTAGAGCGTTTGACTGGCAGTCAAAAGGTCATCGGTTCGATTCCGATATTCTCCACGAAGCCAGTTGATTATCAGTCCGTTATAAAAAGGTGGGTATAAATAAAGGTAGCTTTAAACGGCTACCTTTTTTTACAGGGATTATTCTTGTGATGACACCTATTGGTTCGGGTATGTTTTATGAACTATTTTTAATGAAAATTTGTTGCGTAAATAACACGTTAGCAGTAATAATTTTAATCAAAAGGGTATCACCTGTTTCCCCGATGGGGAATACCCCTTTATTTATTAAACGATGTTGCTCTTTATGTTTTCGATTATGAAACCGACATGATTAAAATAATCGTATAAAAACAAGGTGCTTAATGAGTTAATCACCTTTGGCGGATTGGGGCATGAAGCTGGATGAAATATATCCGAATACGAATTTTATTCAAAAGATACCTATGAACAAATTAAAGCATTATTGTAAATTAGTTTGCCTTATTGTAATCGCCTTTTATACAACAAGTAACGGATGGGCACAATCGGAAAGTAAATGGGAAAGTTTTTATTTGAATGTCCGCGGTTACGATTATGAAGATATGCCCGTTGATCCTTACCCTGAATCGAACATGTTTGATGGTGATATTAAAACCTGCTGGGTATGCGGCTCATATATAAATGATAACCCAGCCGGTACGTATTTGAGGATGCCCCATGACAATAAGGTGTATGTTAATATTTTTACCGGATACGGAAAGAGCCAAGAGCTGTTTTATAAAAATGCCCGCCCCAAAAAAATACGATTATCGGTTTATGCAACTGTTCATCCCGAAGGATATGTTACTGAAATTGCCGATGGATATGAAGGGCTTAAATACCCGCGTGAACAAATTGTAACATTAGTTGACACTTTTGGTATTCAGACAATTGAATTGGATTTTTCACGGGATGAACTGAATGAATTCAGCAAGAAAGTATACTGGCAGGCAAGGTCATACTTTGAGCCACCCCTACTCGATTCCTGTTTAATTGTAAAAATCGATGTAGTAGAATCATTGCCTGGGACTAAATATGATGATATCTGTATCTCGGAACTTTTTTTAACCGGAGAAGAGTGCACATTAAATAGCTCAACACCATTGACACCAATAAAAAAAGTTTACATAAACCAGGCAGAAAACAGCCTTTTAATCGATGACGATCAAAACCAGGGTATAATAATTTATCACGATCCACTGTCGGTTTTACAGCTTATCGATGTATCAGCCAATAATAGATGGGCCATTGTAATATCGATGCCGGCTGAGGTTGGTGAGGGACGGGTTGAAACATTTTATCAGCTTGTAAACATACCTGACCGGAAAATTGTCAATGATGAGATTGAGGAATGCACAGGTAATTACCTGTCGGGAAGCGAATTAAGTTTTGAAACCAATACCAGCGGGCAGCTAATATTAACATATAGGGTTAATGATGACGAATATTATAGCATCGTGCTAAATTGATATCGATTGTAGAACAAATTGGATATTGAACCAATCAACAATAGTAAAACCCGATTTTTTCACATATTCTGTAAATTTATTTGTGATTTTTTGAAATTCCGTAAGAATTGTATATCTTTACGATATATGTGCGAAGATAGAGTAAGTTCCCTTGTTTGTCTAATTTATCTTGAAAATCCACCTTCTTTGAAGGTGCTAATGTTCTTTTAGGTTTTACCTGTTTTTTGTGTCTTTGTTTATGTCAAAATACAAAAAACAAAATCATGTAATTTGGAACTACCAGTATCATATCGTCTGGTGTCCAAAATCGTTTTAGTGTACTAACCGGTTTTATAAAAGAGTTGGTTGGATATTATATTCTTCTGTTATGTGAGTGAAAAAGGCTGTATTGTTGATCAACTCAACGTTCAACCAGACCACTTTCACTTAGTTGTTTCAATCCCTCCAAAAGTTTCCGTTTACACAAGAGCTACCTACAACTGAAAACAAAAACCATATTGGGGTAATCAGTTTTGGACTCGCGGTTATTATGTTAACACCGTAGGAATGATGAAGACTTAATTCCTCGTTATGTTCGTTATCAGGAAGAGCAATACAAGCAAGAAGAAGGCTTTTCTTTGTTCGACTAACTTTATTCGAACAGTATGAAGGCTATGCCTGCATTCTTCGTTCTTAACAAATCGACTTTCTTAGAAGGTGGTCGTTTTAATTAAAATTTTTTGTCATGAAAAGTAAAAAAAACACCGAAAAGTCCAAAAATCAATATTCATTATTGACAATTATATTTTTGGCATTATTATTTATTGTAGTTTCCTGTGAATTTGAGGTTGATATTGATGATATCGTCGATCCTATAATCACTGCTGACAAGTATGAGCCAAACAATAAACTAACTGAAGCGTACGCGATCACCTTAGGCACTACGTACAACGCTAAGATTAGTGAAAACACAGATGACGATTGGTTTAAAATAACCCCGTCACATGGCAAAGATACCTATGATAAGGTGCAAATTAGTGTAACCAATGTATCTGCTGACTTAAAGATTCGCATGGAACTTTACGATGCTGATGGTAAAAGCCTTGCGGTACATGGCACTTCAATAGGAGGACAGAGCTTAACTTATACAGTGGCCACGCCCGGAGTTGAATATTATATCCGCTTTAGTGGATGGGATGGGTTCACGGACCATAGAACGATTGGTAGTTACTCCTTTACTGTTTCTAATTTGAATGCCAACGATGAATTCGCGCCAAACCATACTATCGAAACGGCTAAATCTCTTGAATTTGGGAAATCCTATAAAGGGGTTCTTGTATCGCAATATGAAGACGATTATTATAAATTTACGAATCCTAAACCCGGCACTTGGAATTCCTATACCTTTACCTTAACCAATGTATCCGATGACTTAAAGGTAAGAATTCGCCTTTACGGAGCTAACAAGTCAGTATTGGATTCTAAAGGAGTGGGTATTGCTGGAGCAGATCTTTCATACACCTTTGTTTCTAAAGAGGATGAGTTTTATCTGCAAGTATTGGGATGGGATGGGTTCACTGACCATCAATCGAGTGGTAGTTATACATTGACTCCGGTAGTTAACGGAAATGACGACTATGAGCCCGATGACACATTTGAGCAAGCAAGGGAAATCACCTCATACCCAACCGGTAACCTGACGGGTACAATTTTAGCAGATGCTTACGATGATAATGGTGGAGATTATGAATTCTTCAAAGTGTCGTTAGCTAACGGTAAAAAAGTATTATGGTCAGTTAAACCTGAGGCTTCAAACACGAAACTGCATTTTCAGGTTTACGATCCGAACAAAAAATATCTTGGAAACGCAACTGGTTCAAACGGTCAAACAATAAACGGCTCAATGTATAACACAAGCGGAACGGATTTATTTTTCTATATTAAACTGGGTGGTTATGTTGGTGACAACGGCAATTATACCATTTCTTTCACCGAAACTGATGCGGATTAACACGTATAGTTTTTAATTAAAAATATAGGAGGAATAATTATGAGAAATCTTAAAAAATTCAAATTGAAGGTCGTGATTATTGTTTTTAGTCTATTTTCACTGGTCGCATGTTCACAGGTTGAGAATGTAGCTACAGACGTAGCTAAAGAGGTATTATACGCGTACAAAAACAAAGATGTTGAATTGCTTAAAAAGAACGCCTCAGGAATTATAAAATACGCGATCTCTCCAAGTTATTTTGAAGATAAAAGCGTACAGGATGATGCAAAAGCTATTGATGAGTGGGATGGTACTATAAAAGAAGTGCGTTATGATACCGACAATATAATGGGCAATAAAATGGTTTTGGCTACAGCATATTACGCTGATGCAGGACCAGACCAGATTTATGCTGTCATTTTGTCAAGCTTAGATAATGGAAAAAACTGGGTGTTTGTAGGTACCGGTTTGGGTAAATTAACAAAAGAAGAATTTAAACAATTAAGCAAAACCATACCTGCCGAGGGAGCGAAGAAAGAATCAAAAACAGCGACAAATTTCTCAGTCGAGTTGGCCAATGGTGATACTTTTGATAATATAAGTGAGGAAAAAATGGTTGAATGTATCAATAGCCTTAACGATGATAATTTCTTTATTATTCTAGAGAACAAAGAAGATTTTATTCAAGCCGCCTTTTCTGATGGTAATTTTGTTGTTCAATATAAAGAGGATGGGAAACAATTTTCTGCTGAAAAAGTGCTCTCAAAAGAGGAGACCATCCAACTGTTTAAAGATTACTATCAAGGGAAAGATAAATGGAAAACAGAGATTGTTTGGGTAGACTTTTAATGCAAAAAAAATGACAATGCGGATTTAGAAAAAACAGAATGAAAAAGTACTATTTATACGACAGAAAACGGGGATCAATAAACTAAGGTCAAGTAAAGAGCACTGTATGCATTACTTTGAATAAAAAAATATTAATTTTTAAAACGAAAAGCTATGAAAACTAAATCATTTATTCTTATCGCTCTACTTGTAGCCGCTTTTTCATTTCCGGCTGTAGCACAAGTAAAAGTAAAGGTAAGTGCTAAAGGACTTCTAAATGCAGTAGCAAAAGAAGCCGAGAAAGCAGCAAACAAAAAAAAGGAACAGGGAACAGAACAGACTTCCGAGGAAGCGGAAACGACGGCAACCGAGAAAGCAGAAACGACGGCGAGCGAGAAAGCAGAAACGACGGCGAGCGATGATTCTCCAATCATCCCTATTTATTCAGGGAGCGACATTCGTTATGACGACCAAATCGGTTTTGAAGCGTTTCCATTAATAATTAATGATTCAACAACTCAAAATATCGAAGGTGTCTTAAGACGCGTTTTTTGTCGTGCTCCTGAAGGACGTTCGCCACTGGAAATAATAAAAAACTACGAAAGTGCCATCAAAGAAGATGGCGGGTCAATATTGTTTATAACCCGTAATCCAAAAGAAATTGAAATAGATGGCGAAACATTTAATGATATTTTCAGAAAAAACAGGAAGGATCGAGGCCTTTCGACCTATGTTTTTACCCATACTGATTTTCCCAAAACAGCGACAGAATACCTTGCGGGAAAGCTAAGTATGACTGATAAAGATGTTTATATTATTGTAGCTGCAGGTCCCGGAGCCTGGGCAGCAAGTGAAGATAATAGGACATTTTATGAACTCGTTACCATAGAAGCTGAGCCTATGGAAATGGGAATGATAACCTCGGCGGATATAGGGAAAGGTCTATCAACACTAGGTCGCATAGCTATTTATGATATCTTTTTTGATACAGGAAAATCTGACGTAAAACCGGAATCTGCCGGTGCGTTAAAAGCCATTGCCGAATACCTGAATGCCAATAAAACTCAAAAAGTTCTAATAGTAGGCCATACAGATAACACAGGTGATTTTGATATGAATATAACTCTTTCAAAAAACCGGGCAGACGCGGTAATGGAAAAACTGATATCTGAATATGGTGTCGTTGGAGATCAACTTAAACCATACGGTGCCGGTCCTGTTTCTCCTGTTGCAAGCAATTCTACGGAACAGGGTAGAGCCAATAACAGGCGTGTTGAGATAGTAGAACAATAATTACTACTGCCAAAATAATCAGCGAGTAGTTGGTAATCCCACTGTTGGAACACTCCGCGAAATTGCCAACGCCCTCGAAATCCATATATCGGAATTATTCATTAATCCCGATAAGGCCACGTCAATTATTTGCCCTAATTGCGAAACAGAAATATTTATTGATGTCAAGAAGTGGGTAGTACACGGCGAAAATCCCTGTTGAGCCTCTTTATCCAGTTACAACGAGAAGAGAACGATTAGTCCCCATTTCACTGCACACGGTATATTGTTGTTCTTTCTCATTGGACTACACGGTAGACGAAACAACGTTTCGCGAAAATGCTTAGCCTGTTGTTGGCATAACACGGACGATTACAAAAGTAGGCGAAAAAAGGTGTTTCGCAAAAACAAAAACAGTCGGGCATTGTACCTCTAAGCTGAACTTAAGACTTCTAAGTTAAGTTTGCCCCAAGAATTTCGTTTAACTTAAGACATCTTTGTTATCTTTGCAATGCGAAAGCAGCGGTTGTTAAAAAATAATTATGCAAAGGTAGCACTTCCTTAAATAGTAAACCATCCCCATAAATGGTGATTTTTTGACCTGAAAATCCTATGATATGGGGATTGACTCCCTTGCCCTTTCTTGTGAACTTTGCATGTTTATTTTTCTTGAAACTGAAAAGAGGTATTCACGTCCCCATCTTGTTGTTTCATGTACACTTTGCACCCGGGAAAACGGGGGCGAATAATAACGGGAAAACAGGGGCGAAAGATAAGATAATGGGTAGAGGTATCATACTACTGGTCGTACTCCTTGTTATATCCGGTTCGGTAACCGCGCAGGTCACCTTCCCGGTCAAAGGCTCCGTGATGGACGCCGGTAACCGGCAGGCCATCGAGCTGGCCACGGTTTGGATTCCCGAGTTGGATCGCTGGGCGACGACCGATAAGGAGGGACGATTTACCATTAACAACGTGACGGAAGGACGCTACGAGCTTCAATGCAAGGTATTGGGGTACCGCGATACCTCTTTCCAGGTGAACGTGAACGACAAGCTGAAATTCCTGGAGATAGCGCTATCCCCCAGCTCGTTGGCACTTCCCGAGGTGGAGGTAACCTCCAAGATGGGCTCACGAAACCTCGCGACCACCTACAACATTGACCAGACTGCCATTCAGCACATGCAACTGCTCAACGTGGCCGACGTGGGTAGCTTGCTACCGGGCGGCAAGAGCAGCAGGAACAACACGCTCAACTCCGCGTCCTACATCGCCCTGCGGAGCAAACCGGGCGGCGAAAGCGATAACCCCACGTTCGGTACCGGCGTGGAGGTCGATGGCTTAAGATTATCCACCAACAGCGCTTTCTCGCAAGCTAACGCCATGCATACCTACGGGGTTGACACACGCAACATCGCCAGTTCGAACGTGGCGTCGGTCGAGGTAATCACCGGTATCCCATCCGTCGAGTACGGGGACATCTCGAACGGGGTGGTTAAAATAAACACGTTCCAAGGGAAAACGCCACTCCACTTCCTCTTTTCAAGTAATATAAACAGCAAGCAGTTGGCCGTGAGCAAAGGCTTCGCCCTACGTGAGCAGCGTGGAATCCTTAACATGAATATAGAACGAGCCAAATCGGTAAGCGATATCGCTTCGCCCTACACCTCATACAGCAGAAATAGCTTGTCACTCAAGTACAGCAACACGCTGAACCGGGAAAGCGGGCATCCCCTATCCCTCGTGGTGTCACTGACGGGCAACGTGGGCGGCTCCAACTCGGTAAACGACCCGGATGCCTTTCGTGACACCTACTCCAAGCGGAGCGACAATACCCTGCGGGGTGGCATCCAAGCCACGTGGCGAGTCAACGCCGCGTGGTTAAGCAACCTGGCCTTTTCCCTGTCGACAGTGCTTTCCAACAATACCTCCGAACAGAAAACAAACGCCTCGTCACCGGTTTCAACCGCCTCGCTACACGGCAAGGAGGAGGGCTATTTCGTGGCTACCCATTACGCCGAAAACCCCAACGCCCACATCCTTATCGTACCCCGAGGCTATTGGTACAACACGGTTTACGAGGAGAACCGACCATCGGACCTCCGCATGGAGCTGAAGGGCGATCTAACCAAGAAGGTGGCGAATGGAATCTACAGCAAGTCAAAGATCGGCACCCAACACGTGGTTAGCGGCAACGGTGGGCGAGGCATTTATTACCAGGATCTGAGCCTGGCACCCACGTGGCGCGAATTCAGGTACAGCGATGAACCCGTGATGCACAACACCTCTTTTTTCGCCGAAGAGAAGCTCATCGTGATGATCCATTCACACAAGCTGGAAATGACAGCCGGTCTACGAAACGATTTCACCTACATCGCCAAATCGGAGTACGGACTGATTAGCAGCCTCTCGCCCCGATTCAATATCGGTTTTCAATCAGATTACCGGAACGACCGGTTATTCCGCCGTTACTCGCTGCACGCGGGATGGGGTAAAATGGTGAAGCTGCCTTCGTTTACCATCCTCTACCCCCGCCCCTCTTATACCGATGAGCTCACGTTCGCGCCCGGCACGTTGGCAGATGGCACCACTTTCTACGCTTACCATACCATGCCCAGCCAGTTGATCTACAACAGCGGGCTGAGGTGGCAGGAGAACCAACAACTGGAAGTGGGGGTAAGCGGCACGGTGGGCAAAACGAATATCAGCGTATCGGCCTTTTATAATAAAACCGGGAACCCGTACATGCAAAACGCCGAATACGTACCCTTTAGCTACAAGTTCACGGGACAGTCGGCATTAGAGAACAGCCCGATCCCTTCGGCGAACAGGCGCTACCAAGTAGATCAGGAAAGCGGTATCGTGAGCGTGGTGGATAAAACCGGCACCATCCCCACCTACCAGCTGGATTATAAGGAGCGCACGCGGTTCAAAGGGAACTATTATTACGAGAACGGAACCCCAATTCACCGCATGGGCCTGGAGTGGGTAATCGATTTTGGCAAAATAACATCGCTCAACAGCTCCATTCGGGTGGATGGCAACCTGTATAGCTACAAGGATTCCGAGGATCGGATGATACCGGGCACGTCAGGCAACCGGATGTCGGACGGGAACCACTACAAGTACTTGGGATTCTATCCCGGAGGGACGTCCGTTTCCAACGCCTCGCTCACCCAAGAGTGCAACACGAACCTCACCCTCGTCACCCACATCCCGAGCGTACGCCTCGTGGTATCGTTGCGGGTAGAATGCTCGCTCTACAGTTACAGCCAAAGGCTTAGCGAGTTGCATGGCGAAAAGCGCGGGTTCGTGCTGGACGCGAAGGAGGATTACTTCCCTTCGGAAACGAAGTGGGACATCTACGAGCGCGATCAGTTCGTGGGACTTTACCCCGATTATTACGTGAGTATCGATGATATGCAAACTAAAATACCCTTCGGGGAGACCTTCAGATGGGCAAAAGAAAATGACCAGGTGCTCTACAACGATTTGGCACGCCTGGTGAAAAAATCGAACTACAAGTCCACCTTTAACCCCGCGCGGCTCACCCCCTTCTACTCGGCCAACATCAACGTCACCAAAGAGATAGGGAAAAGCGTTTCCATCTCTTTTTACGCCAAGAATTTCCTGAACAACCTGGCACAAGTAAAAAGCACGGAAAACAACCGGAAGCAGACGTTGTTCAACAGCAGCCGGATACCCGCGTTCTATTACGGGCTGACCTGCAGGGTGAAAATATAGCGGCGCATTAGCGAATTTCTTAGGAGCGAGGGCAAAGCTGAACTTGTTCAAGCTTTGCAGAGCGACGACAAAAAGGCGCATTAGCGAATGAACTATGAACTATTAACAATAAACAATGTAGAATTATGATTACGAGAACAAAGAGACATTTACTTTACCTGGGGTTGATCGCCATCATGCTGACAGTCCTTTCATGTGAACGAACCACGGACGAGTACAAAACCTACCCGTTGACCGTTGAGCTGGTGTACCCGGAAGGGTATAACACGAAAAAAGATATCACGGTAACGCTAACCAGCACGGCAGACAGCAAGACGATGGAGGCCCAAACCGATGAGAACGGGGTGGCCAAGTTCACCGTCACGGTAGGCGTGTACGACGCTTCAGCCACGGACAACCGCACCGGCGATGGCGTGGCTTTCGTGCTAAACGGCGCGGAAAGAGGCATCATCGTCAACGATCAATGGACGGGAACCGAAAACGTAAAGGTAAGGCTTACCGAATCAAAGCTCAGCCAGGTAATCATTAAAGAGGTGTATTACGGTGGAACACCCACGGATGACGGTTCTAAACCGTTCGCGCACGATAGGCACGTGATACTGTACAACAACTCTGCCCTACCTGCCTCGTTAGACAACGTATGCCTGGCGATCACGCTTCCTTACAACCCGCACGCGACCAACTTGGATTACGTGGACGGGAAGCTTTTTTACGAGAATGAAGGTTGGTGCCCCGCCGGGCAAGCATTCTGGTACTTCCAGAAGCCGGTTACCCTGGAACCCTACTCACAACTGGTCATCGCCCTGTACAATGCCGTGGATAACACCCAAACCTACAGCAAGTCCATTAACTTCGCGAACCCAGAGTACTACTGCACGTACGATATTGAAAAGTTCAACCACAAAGCCAGTTATCCTTCTCCAGCCGAAGTGATTCCCACCTCGAACTACTTGAAACCCCATGTATATGGGCTGGGAACGGCATGGGTGTTCAGCCAGTTGGGCCCCGCGTTCTTTATTTTCGCACCCGAAGGGCAATCTATCGAGCAATTTGGTACGGACGCGAACAATCTCGACATGTACGGTGGCAAAGCCAGTCAGGTACGTAAAAAAGTGCCGGTGAAGTGGGTGTTAGACGGTGTAGAAATATTCATGCAAGGTGCAGATAGCAACCGAAAGCGCCTGAACACGGAGATTGACGCCGGGTACATTCACGGCATCAATGGTATGGGCTACAGCATCTACCGGAACGTGGATAAATCGGCCACCGAAGCCATTAAAGAGAACGAGGGCAAACTAGTCTATAACTACGCGATGGGTACCCAGGATATTGAAGGCGGCACAACGGATTCCAGCGGCATCGATGCCGAAGCATCCATCAAAAACGGGGCGAAGATTGTCTTTATGGATACAAACAACTCATCCAAAGACTTCCACCAACGCAAAGAGGCGTCGTTGAGGTACAAGTAAACGGGTATGGAGCCACGACTGCTATCCCTGGCCGTTCTGCTGCTGATTGGCGGGGCACTGAGCTCCGCCAATCCAGCTGGTTTCACCAATTCGGCTGGCACAGCGAATTCGGTCGGCACTGTCAATGCGGCCAGTCTTCCCTCTCCCGACTCGCTAAGATGGCTTAGCTTCCGTCACGTGAAGGAGAGCGATGCCCGCCTGGTGTCGGAAAACGGGGCCTGGCTTCACGTGTTGCCCGATCTACGCGTTTCGGAGGCCCGCTTTCTGGTGAACAAAAACAACGGGCACTTCATCGACTACTTTCAATCGCCCGACAGTTACACGCTGGGAGGTGAAGCCGAGTCGTTTTATCGCGTCACCCCCCGGCTTGTGTTTCACGGGTGGGTGAGCTACCACAGCTTCACTGGCAAGCAGATGGGCGGCTCAGCCTTTATCGACCCAAACTCCGCCCCGTTCAACATGGTGGAGTCAACCGACACCACGAGGGGAACAAAACAACGGGAGGCTTACCGACTGACCGGGTCTTTGGCGTACGACCTATCGAAACGGGTCACCTTGGGCGCTAAGGTGGATTACACCTCCATCAATTACACCAAGCGAAAGGATTTGCGCCACCGCAACAAGCTGCTCAACTTGATAGCCACCGCGGGAATGAGCTACCAATTGAATCCAAGGATCGAGGTGGGAATAAACGCGTTCTACCGCAAGCGCGTAGAGGGGGTTTTCTTCAACACTTACGGGACGACCGACAAGCAGTACACCTCGCTGGTGGATTTCGGGACGTCATACGGTCGCCACGAGCTATTCGTGGAAAACGGCGATGGCTACACCTCCGGGAAAAAGGAGCGACCATTGACTGACACGTATCACGGGGGAGCCGTGCAGCTACAGCTCAACCTCTCTCCCCGGTACTCGTTTTTCAACCGGTTTCATTACCGTCACCGAAGCGGGTATTACGGCATCCCTTCCTCTTCAGAGGTGACCTACACCGAACACGAGGGAGACGAATGGGGGTACCTGGGAAGCGTGGTATATAAAACTGCCGGCAACCGCCACAGGATAGACCTGGAACTGGAAAGCGAAACGCTGACGAACGCCGAAAATATTTACACGATAGAAAACGAAATCGGGGGCTTTTCTTACGTGGAGTACCACGGCGAAAACGAGCGACTACACCGGAGTCGAAGAAAAATAGGAACTGAATACAGCGGCTACATCAACGTCAAAAACGGCCGCCCCCTATGGCTCATCACCGCCTCGGCAAACTTTAACACGCGAAGCGATAAAACGTCGCTATACCCATTTTTCCGGGAACAACGCCTCGCGTATTGGCGCGTGAACGGTTTCGTGAGCAGGAGCCTCGCGAACAGGTCACCTCACTGCCTTATCCCGGCTATGGGCTTATCGTTTGGCGGGGGTAGCGGTCTCCCTTTCTCTGACGGGCTCTACGCTACCCCGTCACCGACGGAAACAGCACCGCCATCAGCTGACTTCAACCTGTATACCCAACACCATTACATCACGGCAACGCGCATCGGTTTTCACCCCGCGCTGCGGTACGAAATCATGTTGAAGAACCGAGCCACAGGGAGCGTTACCCTCCGTTACGACAGAATACACGCGTTGACCAGTCATCCCGACAAAACGGGCGATCGGAACACAGCAGGCAATCAATATGCACCTGGCAATCGGAACAAACCGAACGACAGACAGCAACTACTCCTTTCATTGGGATACCAATTTTAATGAAACGGCTATTTTTACGGTTAAGAAGGTAAAAGTAAAAAATCAGTGAGTCAACGATAATCCACGATTATGGATAAAAAAGCAGAAAACGATAAAACAACAGCTCGTGACACGACCGATGGCTGTGCGCCTCACGAACATGTGCATCACCCACCTCATCATGCACATTCCCACCATCACGACCATCATCAGCACGCACATCACCATCACCACCACGCGCACCCTGAAAACTTGAGAGGAAGAAAATTGCTGTGGGTTACGCTGCTCAACTTCTCGATCAGCGTGGTACAAGTCGTAGGCGGAATCGTGTCCAACAGCCTCTCGCTTATTTCAGACGCGATACACAACCTGGGGGACACCTCCGCCATTTTCATCGCCTTTTTAGCCGGGAAGCATGCCACCAAAAAACCCGATGCCCAAAAAACGTTCGGCTACAAACGTACCGAGATCCTGGCGGCACTCTTTAACGGGGTGGTGCTGATCGCCATCTGCATCTTCCTGTTCGTGGAGGCCTACAAGCGCTTTTTAAATCCACAACCCATCAAAGGCGGAGTGATGCTGACGGTAGCCGTTTTCGGTTTGCTGGCCAACCTGATCTCGGTACTGGTGTTGCAGAAAGAGAAGTCACGCAACCTGAACGTACGTGCCGCGTACCTCCACCTGTTGGGCGATACGCTGTCGTCGGTAGCGGTCATCGCGGGCGGTATAGCCATTATCGTTTGGAACGTTTACTGGATTGACCCGCTCGTAACCGTCGCCGTGGGGGTTTACATCACCTACCACACCTGGGGCGTGATACGCCAAACGGTAGACATACTGATGCAGGCTACACCCCGCCATATCGATATTCAAAAAATTAAACAGGAAGTAGAAACGTTGCCGCAAGTGGAGAACCTCCACCACCTGCACGTGTGGCAGATGGATGACGAACAGGTTCACCTGGAGGCCCACCTCAATATTAGCCGGGACATGCCGCTTAGCGAGACCCAAACCGTACGCCATGACGTTGAGACCTTGTTGAAAGATAAGTTCAGCATCGGCCACATCACCCTGCAAATCGAGTATAAAGGGTGCGAGGATAATGACGGGCTGATATATCAATGATCATGTATTGACCCATAAAATCCCATGATATGAGGATTGACCTCCTTATTATTTGTTACGAACTTTGCATTTGAAAACAAAGTTCGGTATTTTTACACTTTTATTTACCATCAAAATTGACAGAACAATGAAAATTTCGAGAACAATTTTGTCCGTTTTAGCGCTCTCTTGCTTACTTATTTCCTGTAACCAGAAACAACGAAGCGACTCAACTGAAATCGACAACACTTCCGAAATAATGCAGGTGGACGACCTATTGAGTAATGCCGAAACGCTTGTTGGCGAAACCGTAGTTTTGGACGGTGTTTGTACACATATTTGCCAACATGGCGGGAAAAAAATCTTCCTAATGGGTAGCGACGATACCCAAATCATCCGTGTAGAGGCAAGCGACAACATCGGTAGTTTTAGTCAGGAAACCGTGAATAGCATCGTGGAAGTGAAAGGCATTTTAATGGAGCAACGCATCGACGAGGCCTACCTGGTGGATTGGGAAACGAGACTGGCAGCAGGAACAGCCGAAAAGCACGGAGATGGGGAGGAGGGATGCGCGACGGAACAAAAAGCCCAAAACGAAAAACCGGCCAGCACGGAACAGGAGCGTATCGCCAACTTCCGGGAACGCATCGCGGAACGAAATGAAAAGGAGGGAAAGAACTTCCTGTCGTTTTATTTTATCGAGGCCGAGGAATATACCATCCAGTAGCGGGCGACAACCCCATACACCTCATTTTCAACCAAGATACACGGTATGACTAAAAAGCGTTTAACGGGAGCACATTGGCGAAAATGGTTTCGTGTGATACATCGTGATTTGTCGTTTTTCTTTTCGGGCGTCATCATCATTTACGCCGTTTCGGGGATCATGCTCAATCATCGCGACACCATCAATCCGAACTACACGGTAAAGCGGCACAGCCTGCAGGCGGAAGGGACATTTCCCATGACCCAAGAGGATATTTCCCAAGCGATGGTCATGGAGATGCTGAAACCGATAAAAGAGGAGAAAAACTACACGAAACATTACTTCCCCGAAAACGACCGACTGAAAGTGTTCCTGAAGGGCGGCTCTTCGCTGGAAGTGAATATGCAGAGCGGGCAAGCCGTTTACGAGGCCCTGAAAAAGCGCCCCATCATCAGCCAGTTCAACCGGTTGCATTACAATCCGGGAAAAGGGTGGACGGTTTTCTCGGACATCTTCGCCGTTTCGCTCATCATCATCACGCTAACCGGGCTATTCATCAACAAGGGTAAAAAGGGCCTTGGGGGACGAGGAGGCATTGAGCTGTTGGCTGGAATCATCATACCGATTCTATTTATTCTGCTACTATGAATACCGCACAGTGTGATTTTAGCCGTGACTTTCATACGATTCTTTTACTCATGTCGGTTTCATTGCCAATTTTGTTTATGTTTTTATTATACGATTGAACGATAAACACATACTGTTACAATTATTTACACGAAACATTACAATGAACGCAATCATCACATGTACTAACCTCACGCATCATTACGGCAAACAGTTGATATACGAGAACCTGAACTTTTCCGTACCCGAAGGACGTATTTTGGGACTGCTAGGAAAAAATGGCACAGGCAAAACCACGACCATCAATATTTTAAATGGCTACCTGAGACCTTCGAGCGGCGAGTGTACTATTTTCGGGGAGAACATTCAACATATTAACCCCATTACAAAACAACGCATCGCGCTGCTTATTGAAGGGCATGTACAGTACTCGTTTATGAATATTGAGCAGATTGAGCGATTTTACGCGTCGTTTTATCCGAAATGGAAAAAGGAAGCCTATTATGAGCTGATGGAGCTGCTTAACGTGGCACCCCGACAACGAATCGCGAACATGTCATGTGGACAACGCTCGCAAGTGGCACTTGGGCTTATCATGGCTCAAAATGCCGACCTGCTTATCCTGGACGACTTTTCGCTCGGATTAGACCCGGGCTATCGCCGCCTATTTATCGAATACCTGCGTGAATACGCTAAAAGCGAACGAAAAACCGTGTTTCTCACATCACACATTATTCAAGATATGGAGAAACTTATCGATGACTGCATCATTCTCGATTACGGGAAAATACTTATTCAACAGTCGGTAAGCGAACTGATGAACAGGTTTAAAAAATACACCTTCAAGATAAACGATGCGCGTTCATCATTACCCGCCAACGATGAGTTTTACAATCCGGCGGTATATCGGGGAAACGGCGAACTGTTCTCCTTTCAAAACACGGAGTACGTGGAGCGATATCTCGGCAAACATTCCATTGAATACAGCCAGTTGAAGACGGAAGAACTGAATTTGGAAGATATTTTTATCGGACTTACAGGAAAATATTGATTATACACAACTAAAACTATGATTAAAGCAATACTATACAAAGAGTGGATTAAAACACGCTACCTGTTTCTGCTGTTGGCGATAATCTTGATGGCTTTTACAGCCTATTGTCAATTGCGCATCGGCAAAGTGGTTAGCTTGCGCGGCGCAGCTCATTTATGGGAAATACTGCTTACACGCGACCATACATTTCACGAAACCATGCGGTACGTTCCGCTTTTTTCGGGTATCCTATTGGCCCTGTTTCAGTTTGTACCCGAGATGCAGCAAAAACGGCTGAAGCTGTGCCTGCATCTACCTCTGCCGCAAAGCAGGATAATGGGTACCATGCTTGGCTTCGGGGTCAACCTGCTGATGGCTCTTTTTGTAGCGACGTGCCTGATTATAGGTTTATACCTGTACCACGTGTTAGCCCCCGAGCTTATAAGTCGTATTTTGCTAACCATGCTGCCTTGGTTTGTTGCGGGCTTCGCGGGGTATGCTTTCGTTGCCTTTACCGTGTTGGAGCCTACTTGGCGACGACGACTGTTAAACGTGTTGGCGGGTGTCGCTTTTATCCGAATTTTTTACTTGTCGAGCTATGCCGAAGCCTACAATCAAATTATCGTGTGGCTGTTGATAATAACACTTGCCTTGGTCGGATTCTCTTTCCTATCGGTTTCCCGATTCAAAGATGGTGTGCAGTGAGCTTTTCCGGTTATTTCTGAGCCCCGACTTTGGACTTCCAGCTTGAAACTTTGAACTCCCAATAAAATTTAATTAAACACGAATAAAACATCATGAGTAAAACATATAAAATCATTTACTATATACTCCTAATAGCTATTTTGGCCTGGTTGCTGCCGTGGCTCTACAATTTGGCCACGTTAAAAAGACGGTCAACGCCCTTCACGTTATACAGCGAAATTATCGAGGATTTTGCCATGATCAACGTGAATTATGATGAAAAAGCATCCCGTTTCATCGACCGAAAAGGCAACTCTTACACCGAAACGCAATTTGACAGCATCTTGCCTATGTTTTACTACCGGCAACTCGTTACCGACAACAAGTTACCCGATACCATACGAGGTACCCACGTTACGTCGTCTATAATAAGGAGGGAAAATTTCATATTCCGCTCGCGTCCATCGGAGATCAACATGCATCATCCGGGTCTCTATCCCCTGCTCGAATCAAGGTCGAAACGGGTTGATTTGGTGATGCCCGAAGATGTTTTCCGCTTAACGAAAAACGGCATCGAGTTTATTGACATGGAGGCCAATCAAGTGAACAGGGAAAAATCCGCGTTGTTTCAGTCCGTTTTCCTACAAAAAGAGGTCGCTTTTCCCGTCCAAACCATAGCTGGAAATCCAACTAATAGAAAAGAGTACGACGAAGGGTATCTATTCACCGACAACGACGGCAAACTTTTTCACCTAAAACAGGTGCAAGGACGACCTTTCCTAAGGCCCATACCGATAGATCCAGAAATCAACATATCGCGAATCTGGGTAACGGAACTTTCAAACCGCAAGTACTTCGCGTTTCTCACCGATGAGAACAACCATTTTTACGCGCTTACAGCACCCGATTACAACTTGGTGCATATTGATATTCCGCCTTTCGAACCCGAAAAAGAGAGCATGACCATTTTTGGTAACATGTTTACCTGGACGGTCGTTCAATCCAACAACACAGACGAAATAGTGACCGCCGTTGATGCCAAAACCCTTGCAGCAATAGACAGCATGACTTTCTGCAATCCCGAAAAAGATAAAATAGGGGCGGCATCCTACCTTTTCCCGTTACAATTGAGTTTCACCTCTACAGTGGACAAATTTTTCTACCCCCGACTGAAAGCGTTTTCATGCCATGCTTTGGTGTTAAATTTGGTATTACTCGTCTTGTATGTCGTCTTATGTAGAAAAAATAAATTCTCTGCCATGTACCTCTTTAAAGCGGTAACGGTAGCAGTTTTAGGCATTTTTGCATTTATCCCTGCCCTGTTGCTAAAAGAGTAAACCAATAGAGAAAGTTTTTGCATGCAAGTGAGCACGACACACGGAAAAAAAGATGACAAGCAGCACGAAACAAAATAGAGCCTACGCTAAAATTACTAATCGCTACGACGACGTACTGACAGCACGTAAGTGGTGGAGTCGTCTTTATATGAATTGTATTTGGAAAGTGGATGATATTTTGGTGGCTAAAATTGTTGGAATCACTATATGGTAAAATAGTTGAAGAAAAAAATCCTGAATTAATCGAGGATACCAAGCGGTTTCATCAACTTTTTGGAATGTTATTGTGAGATTTAAAGAATTATGATTTTTTTGTTGAACATTAAACATACGTTAATGCATATTGATTCGGATATGTTTTAGTGAACTATTTCGTTAAGCCAAACGAGCAGAAGCCAAGTTTTACTTGGGTTATGCCGTGGCGAGAAATAGTCTATTTTTAATGAAAGTTTATCGCGTAAATAACACGTTAGCTGCAAGCGGAAATCACGTAATATTATTCCCAACTTGTTACGTATATTAAAATAATTACGTATATTTGCAGTAAGTAAATTACGTAGAGATGAACACAAAACTTACACTCAATGTAGACAGCGTATTAGTCCAGAAGGCTAAATCGTACGCAAAAGATAAAGGGCGGAGCCTTTCTGACCTGGTAGAATCGTATTTTAAAGCTTTAACACATAGAAAAGCTATCAGTGATAATGAGTTGACTCCAAAAGTAAGATCATTACACGGCTCATTTAAGGTGCCTCAAAACTTTGATTATAAGAAAGAATTATCAAATCAACTGACCAATAAATACCTCTAGAATGGAAAATGTATTTATTGACACAGATGTCATTGTTGACTTTCTCACTGACAGAAAGCCCTTTTCACTTGAATCTGCAAAAATATTTTCATTAATAGATCAGAAGAAAATCAGGGGTTGTGTTTCAGCACTCTCATTCAGCAACCTCTATTATGTTCTCAGGAAATTTGGATCCCGCAAAAAAGTGATTAGCAGCCTTCAGGAATTATCCGAACTGGTTGATATTTTGAAAGTTGATAGTAACATAATAAAGTCTGCTCTTATCTCAGATTTTAAAGACTTTGAGGATTCCATTCAATATTTTGCAGCTCAAGAACATAAAAAGATAGACGGCATAATCACAAGAAATATTAAAGACTACAAGGATAGTTTTCTGCCAGTAATGACACCTGAAATGTTCCTAGTCATATTTGAAAACACCGCCAGCAGCTAACAAGTCGGTATATTCCATTTGCTTGTCATGGTTTTTGCTCCTTACCTATAACATGATGTATAAAAAGATAAATTACTAATCCCCAGTATGTTTTGTTCTGCTCCGTGAAAGCAAAAACCACGCCAGCCCTCCTGGCGTCGGGTACACAAACAAAACATACCGCCTCAGCCACGCAGTCCGCTACGTTTCATACCGCCGACCGTTAAGCATAATACTGAAATACTGTGAATCAATTTCCAATTATTTTGACAAAAGAATTAGACCCAAAGAAAAGATTCTACTATAATGGGAAACCTCTCGATTTCTCAATTGTAGATTTTTGGAAATGGAATCAATCTGATCTTATTGAGAATAGGAATAGAGGAATATTGGCCGAATATCTAATAAAACAAGCATTAGAGATAGAATCTTCCACAAGACTAGAATGGGATTCTTTCGATTTCAAAACAAAAGAGAATGTAAAAATTGAAGTTAAATCTGCTGCATTTATCCAGGCCTGGGAGCAAACCAAGCTTTCTTCAATCCGATTTGACATTGCACCCAAAAGAACATTGCTTAAAGATGGTAATTATTCAGAGAAGAAGGTAAGAAACTCAGATCTATACATTTTTTGCTTGCTCCATCATAAAGATCAAAATACAATTAATCCTATGGATTTGAGTCAATGGACATTTTATTTAGTATTGACGGAAGAAATTAATCAAACTTGCAAAAGTCAATCGAGTGTTGGAGTTTCAACCTTAGAACGATTAAGACATATAAAAACTGATTTTATCGGTATTAAACAGAGCTATCTAAAAGCAATAAGCACTATACCTAACATACAGTATATTTAATGCCGGTGATACTGCTATCAAGAAAACAACAATTATAGAAAGATGGGAACAATAACAAACCAAAAACATGAACCGCAACACTAACCATTCTGCCGAACGTTATTCACCATTAACACTATGGTCATCATTAAATGCATTACAAATTAGTAAATACGCTGAGTACAGGTCAGTTTGCCCCCATCCATTGAACCACATCACTCTCCACGTTGTTTTCCCCCACGCACGTTACCGTGTATAGATAAACGGTTTCGTCAGAATTAACCGGATCGAAATAGGAGGTTTGGTCTGTTTTTAGCGTTGTCAATAGTTTTGGCGGCTCATTCTCCTGTACCCGATAAAGGTTGTAGCCCGCGATGTTTTCCTGTCCCGTTTTTTCCCATGCCAACTGGTAGCCACCGGTAGTTTTATGTACCTGCAGCGAGTGAATGGAAATTGGCTTGACAACCGGCACATGGCAGGTAGAACTTATCGAGGGGGCGCTTTCCATCCCGTGCAATCCTCGCGAGATTACCCGGTACTCGTAGGTTTCACCCTCTTTTACTTCCGCGTCTTCGTAGTAGTTGAGCAGTATTTTACCTGTTTCGATGGGCAGGAATTGGACACTGTCGGTTGTTTCAGCGGCACTTAACACTCTTCGTTCCAATCGGTAACCAACCACGTTGTTATCCACTTCATCCACCGTAGTCCACCTTACCCAAATCCGCCCATCTAAAAAGGTCGTATTCAGGTTAAAGGGTGTACTCAGGTTGATGTTCCTTTTCGGATTCACATATACCGTGTCCGAAGGAGGGCTGATATCGAAACTGCTGTTTTCTGATTTCACGGCATAGGCCAACGTCGTACTGTTTATATTGTCTACCGAATCGGTATAGGTGACCAGCACACTTTCAGAGACAAACACCTCGCCGACCTGCCGCAAATCCACGCTGTCCGCATCGGAACGCAGAATATAATAGGCCTTGGTATCATCATCGGGCTTAGACCAAGTCAGATGAACCACCCCATCGCCTATTTCAGCTTTCAAATCGTAAGGGGCAGAAGCTTTTTTCGTTCCAACCAACCACCCCATCACGTTTACACTCTGGGGACTTTTGCCGTAGGCGTTATTGATCACCACTTTATAGTAGTAGATGATGTTTGGCTCCACATCTTCATCGATAAAACAGGTATCATTCGGCGAAACACTGATCAGGTAGTCATGTTCTGCCTTTTCTTCATCGCTTTTATAAATATCGATGCTTCGCAGGTACTCCGGCTTTTCGAATTTCCACGAGAGTTTTATGCCGTTTTCCACTCCCCTGGCTTTTAATCCTTCCAATACGGTTTCGGATGTATTGATCAGGTTGGTAACACGAATAGTATCGGAGGTGTGCCCGGGATTTCCATACACGTCGTAGGGCTGTAGGTAGTACAGCACGATGCCTTTTTTCAACACGGTCTTATCCGCGGCTATGGCTTCGAACGAGCCATCATCGTTACCTATGAAGCCGATCGATTCTGTCAGTGGAGCAAAATCCGACTGCAGGTAATAGCTTCGGAAGATCTTGGCAGCATACATATCCTGTCTGTCACCAATGGTGTAAGCTATATTTACACGCTCATCTTTCGCTTCGTACTCTTTGGTTTGAATCAGGTAGTCCGTTTTTCGTGCCGATGGGTACTTGATTGACGGTACAAGTTGCTCCACCGGCTTCTGATTGGCCTTTAGCATAACCACCTTGTATTCATACTGTTTTCCTTTTTCAGCCGTATCGTCGTACCAGGTTACGCCAAGCGCTTCGCGATACATGGGCAGCATACCGTAGAGGGGAATGGAATCACAATTGCCGTATTGATTGATGATCCCCCAAATCGCCATTTTTATCGAATCGGCAGGAAACTCATATACGGTATTATGGGCGTTGGCTTCCTTCACTTTATTGAAAAACCGGTCAAACTGGTTTTCTGCTGAAATAAGCGCTTTCTCTTCCCACGACTTGGCACCTGACGCCCGGCGGTGTACCTGATAGGCAAAATCTCGCGGAATCTGATTGCCGCAGTTGATGTAAATCCCTTCGGGCCCGGCTACCGCGTTGGGATATGGTTGCTGTCCCCACAGTAGCGGCTGGCAGCAAAACAGGGCAATAGATGCAAGTAGTATATGTTTCATACATTTCATCATTTTATATCGTCTTAATCACAGGGATCGTCTTTCACCGTTTCCATTTGGCAGCTCGACTTCATCTTACACAGACCTGTACCAATTGAAGCATCGGTAATGCGCGGCTTCATTGATGAGCCTTTCAGGTCAATTTCCCCGGTTAACCCGGCATGAAATTCAAACGATTTGCCTATCTCGAGAAGCGGTTCGCATTCAAATGTAAAGGGATTAGGAATTCCTTGTTTTATACACCCTCCAAAGGCAATATCACCACAAACCGTTAGCCGGGCAGTGTATGGGGCATTGAGTTTCAAAGCGGTCTCTCCCTTAATGGTAGCCTTGGCATGCGCACTGATACTGGTACAGGTAATAGCATCAAGGTAAGCGGCCGCTTCGGCATATACCATAGCAGAGAAACCGAGCTCGTTGTTGCCGGGCTGGAACGTGCCAAAGACACTTGCTTCGGCAGACACGTCAAGCTTAAGCCCACCGCTGGCAATTCCCGGCACATCGAAACGATAATCGAATGTTACAAACGGTACCGCAATAGCTCCCAACGCGTAGAATCCGCGGAACGAATCGCCCGTGAAGCCGCAGGGTATCTCTTTGCGCGCCGAGTACTGCAAGATGCCCTGCCAAACATGATCCGGAATTCTCTTATCATAATAGCCGAGCAGGAATCCGGCGTTGATCTTCCCGAACGGGGAGGTCTGCATGGTTCCCGCGGCCGAGAAATAGAATCCCGGTCGCCCGACCGCCATCTTTAACACACCACCGAATTTCACACCAGCAATGTTTTGGTCGACCAATGTCATATCGCCGACCAGCTCTTGGCTGGCATAGTCGTACTTGAAGACGAATCCGGTTAAACCCTGATTTTTTTGCCCCCCGGTTTGCGGATCTATGTTGGTACCCACCAAATCGATGCTTTGATCGGATACACTCAGGTCGGTTCGCAATTCTCCGCGCAACTCGAAGTAGAGGGGATTGGAACCAAACCCGCTGTTTTTGCCATACGTGTCGGAGGGGATCAGCTTCAGCCGCAGCAAATCCCAATCGTTGTTGATGATTTTCATATCGGCTTTATCCACCAGAAACTCGGGCTCACCGGGTGTAGTGCCACCAAGACGAATGGATTGGGCTTTTTTAGGATCTTCGCGCTCCATCCAGACGCGATAGTTATTCGCGCTTTCGCGTTGCTTGGTAACGACTACACGAATAGGTTCCAGATGCCCGGGTTCTTCGATGGTGCCGTGCAGTTTCACAAGCCCGTCAGTAACTTTCTGAATGTCTTTACGCGACATCAAAGATCTAAAAGTACCTACCTGCGTGAAACTCACATCGCTTGTGCCGAGTTCCAAATTCAGTTTCCCACCCTTTTTCTTGTAAATCAGCTTGTAATTGATATTGGAGGCAACACGCGGGATGCCGTAATCAATAGCCCCATCAATGTTAAACTCGTCATCGTACGAATTGATGGTGTACGGCAGAAAATCTACCACATCATACAAGCGCATTTTTTTGCTGTTGGGCGCGAAAGAGATAATATCTTCACCGTTACTAATCTGCTTTATGGCCTGAAACTCCAGCGGATGGGCAAAGCCCGGCAAGTTCTTGATACTTCCCACGGGCTTGCTTCCACCATCATTCACCAAGCTGAGCATCAGGTGTGGTTTCAGATCCATTCCGCACTTGGGGTCAACCCCGAACTGAACGGTAGTCCCCGGTGCAATATCTATGTATGCCATTCCTTTACCCAACGGCAATTTAGTTACATCAAAATCGTTCAGCACGAACAGATCCTTGCTCAAAATAAAGCTTTTAGCCGGAATGTCTAACCTGCCTGTACGGACGGTAACGTCTTTAGAGCTGATCCCGCCTTTCTTCGCGTCTATGATACAATTATTTACATCGATGGTCCAGTTTTCGAACTTAACGGAAAGATTTTTCAAGGTTATCCCTTCTTCGTTTATCTTATCGGGAGTTATCTTGATATCGGGCAGGTCTATCCGTATGGTATCCTGACGTATACTCTTGAGCAGCGGGTTAATAAACCAAACGTCAGGTTTTAAGGTGATGACCCCATCCGGCAACAACCGGCTGGAAGCCAAGGGCGACACCGCATCGAATTCGATAAACGAGAATTTCAACGGGTTCCCGTTCGTATCGTGAATCCCGTACGTATCTCCTTTACCCGATTCTACCGATTTCCGCCAATCTTCCATCTTGGCTTTATCCAGGTAGCTCTTGATGGAGGTAACTTTTCCGCTCGACTGGTTACCTTCTAAGTCGCTGAAAAAGAATTGATTTTTATCGAAAGTGAAGTTAACACTCGAGAAGCTGAACGAGGAGGCCTCTATCCTTGCTTTGGAGCGGATGAAACCGCCGGTAACACCGTCTTTGGCAATTTTGAGGAACTCTTCACCATCGTTTTCCAAGCGCACGCCATAATGGTTTTCACCGGCGTTGAGTTTCGCGTTCATCCATTTCATATCCACGCTGAAAGCTGGATCGGCCGCTTCGAAGTAGGGTCTCCCTTTTTCATCTTTTTCCGAATCATTGATTTTGACCTTCAAATCGGTAAAAGCGGGATTTTGATCTATACTTTCTTTCATTTCAAACTTGCCGGGCGCTTCTTCCAGATGCAGCTTACCGGTAATTCTGAACGCTCCCCCGCCATCCTCTTTCACGTCGGTAACGGTAACTTTAAAGCCGTGCAGCGATTTGATGTTGGCTTTGTCGAACCATTCAAGGTCGAAGTCGGCAACGCCACTACCATCGATCGCCCCAAACGACAGTTCCCTTTTCTGGCCTATCAGGTTATTAAACTCGGAGTCATCGTTGGGCGCACCGCAATGGATGGTAGCGTTGTACTTTTGGGCGTGTTCCACCGGTTTTATTCCCCGCAGGGTATATTTCCCGTCGCTATCGGTTTTTGTTTCGCGCTTGTTGCTCCCGTTCATCACCCACAGTTGCGCGTTGGGCACCGGTTTGCCGTCGGTCGTCACCTCACCGGTTACCGTAGCGCCTTTCGGCAGCCTTACGGTATAGGTAATCATCTCCTTGCTGTCCCGGTTGGTTAACTCGCCAGCGGCAGCTATGTAATCGGAGTCGTCAGGCGGGATTACCTCGTAGTGAAAATTGTGACCCGCGTTTTTGAATACAAATTCGGCAACGCCATTCTCGTCGGTTATCACCTCGTTCTTGCTACCGGGAATATCAAGTTTTACCGTTACGCCGGGAATTCCGGGAGGAGCCGACGTCAGATACTCGCCCACGTTAGGACGTACCACGATACGGACGCGGTGCAGGCGCTCTTTCACCACCACTTTACCCAGTTTGTACTCACCTTCGGGCATTGCCGGCAGCAAGATAGTGTCAGGGAAAAAGTTCAGATCCCTGGGTATCACGAACAGCGTATCGGTATAACCCGAGGGAGCATGAACTTTAAACCAGTTATTGCCTACATGACTTAACGTAGCCGTTTTCTTGTCAAAGGAGTGTTGAATTTTCATGACGCCGCACTCTGAACCTAACGGCGGCGATATGGTCTCAACTTCCCTGCTGCGTGTTGTTCGGACGATGGCTGCCTGTCCATTATCATGTTCATCCATCACGCAGCCCGTAACCCACCCGTTGGGACGCATCAAAATTTGCGGGAAATTAAACTGCTGTCCCATCTTGGGTTTCATAGGCTCGGCAGGGAACCAGATATTGGATTGTATATTTTCTACTTTAGCTTTCCCTTCTTGTTGGAATAAGGAGAGGGTATAACCTTTTGCTGTTACATAAAGTTGGTAATCGGATGAAGAATAATACCTGTTGAAATCATCTTTTTTCCCGTTATCGAACTCATAATTAGGAACAAGGTCTGTAAAAACGAAGTAGCCATTCCCTTTTGCTTGAGAAATTATTCGCTGCTGAATTTCTGTACCTTTGGCTCCTTGTTGTTTTAATACTCCTGTCATTTCACGGAAAACGTCCACCCTCCCGGATAACCTCACCTCACCCTGCTCTACCGAACGCGCGGTATTTTCAGCATCCAATACCCGACCTGATATGATTGGATTTTTCGGTGTTAAACGGAAATAGATTTCGCAAGTAACCTCCTTGAAATCATCTATAAACCGGTAGCCTTCCGTGTTGCTTTTAAAAGAGGGAAGACATGGTTCGGAGAACCATTCTGTCTTATTTAGCAATGTGGGGTCTGTACTTTTTAATTGTTTATCTTTTTTAAAGTAGTCACGTGGGAATAATATTTTTTGAGGGTGAAAAGCATGTTCACCCACCGTATCTTTTGTAAACACATGGATATGTATCCAATTCATCATATAATCTGTATTTATTTCCAAACCAACAGGTGTATTCGTCTGAAGTAGATGTCTGGGAACAACAAACAGAGAACCGTTATCACCCACCATTTTTTCTTCGGGAGAGAAAGCGTCTTCGGGTTCTCCCGGATACATGGGATCTCTCTTTATTTTCACAAACGACCCTTTAAGTACCTTCCCTTTTTTGTTCTCATCGGTTAATCTGTCATAAGGATCACCCACGGGTTTCACTCTCAATTTATAGGTGTCAAGGTAGGCTTTAAGCGTTTTAACATCCACTTCGGCATTGGGTTGCACTTCTATATTATTATCCGGGTTGAGCCAGAAGTGCTTCTTGCTGTTGTTTACCACCAGGCGTACGGTACGTTTGAGCTTTCCATCTACATAAAAATTGCCACTAAATTCACCACCTCCCCCTACATTGGTATATTCATTGTAAGATGTCGTGGTTAATGAATCTATATGCGCGAAATTCTTAAATTCAAAATTGCCGTTCGCATCGGTGCGGGTAGTTGCCAGAATTGTATTGCGGTCTTCCAATTTACTAAGTCCCGCATCAACTGCATTACCTACATTTTCACCAGCTCCCGAAATGGCAAAAGCATCGTTGGTTTTATCTTCATTATAGAGATGCGCCTTATTCATTACCGTTGTATTGCCTTTCTTGTCGATGAGCAGATAGGTTACCACTAGCGCGATATCAGTATTTGCCAGGGGTTGGATTTCATTTTTATTCACGCATGGGTCGGCAAACACCAATTTCCCCTTTACCGTTGACTTGGGTGGTGTGCGGTCAATTAAAGTGGCTTTCCGTTTGACCAGGAAATTTGATTTATAGCTATTTAATGCTTCTGACACCTCTTTGTTCTCGGGGCGATACTGAAACTTATCATGATTGAACTCGTTGGTAACATACTCCTCTTTCTTCCCGTCCACCTCGAGCGTCTGATTCACGTCAATAAAATAGAAGTCGTTACTTTGGTAATTGCATATCAGTTTGTCGAAGGTTACATAGGTACGCGTCACCCCGTTGGCATCTTTTTTACTCTCTACCTTACCGGCAGCAATTTCGCCTTTCCCCCATTTGCTGATGGGGGTTGAGGCAGGTATATCCCCTTCGTAGTAGGGCATATCTTCAAAGCCCTCCATGCCGAACATCAGTCGGGACGCCTTACCGGTTACATGTTGGGGATTGTTTTCACGGTATGAACCGGTTAGCTCTCCCGAAACCCACTTGCTGTATCCTTTCGTCACCTCTATTTCAAGGGTATAACTCCAGACGTTAAAGGTAATCTCACCCACGTCAATAACCTTATCGGTTAAGTTCACGATGGTTTTCGTGGGCTTTTCACCCCTCTTTTCAAGTGGACGGTAGTAGGGAGAATTGAGTTCGATATTGAAAAATTCCCTTATCTCCATGGTACCGGCCATTCCTATTATCTCTTCTTCCGCGCTAATTAACCCGTTGTTGGAATAGGCATAAAAAGTGGTTTCAAATGTTCCATCGTCGTTTATGGTAATGGGTATGGAGTGGCGGTCATCGCGTGGCGTGAGATTCATGTCGTGAATCACTTTTTTCGTGGCCGCATCAGAGATGGAGGTGTACCGCGTAAGGGTTGCCGTGCGGGTAGTGATCGGGTATTTTTCGGGATGGTGCTCAAACTTGTAGGACAGTTTCCCTTTCACGGTGTACTCTTCCAGGTCGGGCAGATCGGGTAGCAGCATAAAGGTGAAGGTACATTCGTTGGAAGAGGCGAGCGCTATGGGTTTTCCCGTGACATCTTTGGCAATGTCAAACCCGTTCATCGTAACCGTACCTCTCATCGCGGCAATCTGCAGGATATACTCTTGCCCGTCCACGAACGGGAGCCCATTTTTGGTCTGTTCGTACGAAGTGTTGTTCCACACCTCTTTTCCCCACACCAACTTTTTACTTATCGCATCCCGCACCTGCAGCTGATACACGATTCCCTCTCCAGACCGTGCGTTATCTGCATTTAACAGGCTGCTTTTGTCTTCCCACCGCAGGTAAAAATTCTTGGCGTTGCTCACGGCCACGGCGTTCGCGGGAATATCGATGGAGACAGGTGTCTGGTTGGACGCTCCTTGCGCGTTAGGTCCCGATGCAATAAGATTGGGATTAAGCGTGTTGCCCAATAGTCGGTAGGTGCTTCCTGAAGGCTGGCCAACTCTCTCCAAATCGGGCTGGCAGTTGCTGCAATAGGGTACAAATATGGCCAGATTTTCTTCCGCGACTACCTGAGGTGAATCTTCCGGTGGTTTTTGTGCTATCACGGGTGTGGCGTCCTTAAAGCTAAAGGTGTTTATCTCGCTATACCCATCGTTCTTATAATTTACCGTGGCGGTGCCTATGGCGTTGAATGCCCGCACCACGAATGCGTAGGTTTTATCTTCCTTGAAAGGCGGGTTTGCCGCGGTATAAAGGTACATAGGCGCGGTGGAAACGGTGGTTTCAAAGAAGGCGGGGTATCGGTCGTTGTGCAGCATATCGCGGTAGTTCATGCCGGGGTCGCTGACTTCGATGATCCTCAACTTGTACTGTGTTCCGGCCGCGGCACCCCCCGGCATCATCCAGTTGAACTGCAGGCTCTGCTTCTGCTCAGGATTCAACCGGCTGTTGTTGGCGGGGTTGATAACGATGGGCGGCTCGGCTGCGCCGGACATGGCGGGAGAGATGGTAAAAGGTGGGCTGTATTTAGAACTAAGCTCCATGAAATTATTCCACCCGTTCGGGAATACGAACAGCGTGAGCTTGATCATGTATTGCCCCGGCGGCAACCCTTCGCGAGCCACCTGCTCGCGGGTAAACCCGGAGTACTCGAGGTTTTGCTCGCTCATCGCCTGCTGCAAATCGCTATACTGGATAAGCGTGGTATTGGGAATGACGGACAGGTCCACCGTCCGCGGGTTGCTAGGCACGAAACCCCTTCTCGTGCGCACCGAGGCTTCTGTCTCCATGTTGATAATAGCGACGTGGAGGTAAAACCGGTATGACCTGGCATCGATCTGACCTTTCACCAAGATTGAGCCCCCGATCTTCCCGGGCGTGTTGAAGTAATCCGACAACTTACCAGTATAAGGCGGCATCACCGGGTTCACCGTCAACGAGAACCTGTTGTTAAGAAAATCGTCTTGTGCCTTTACACTCCCTATCGCCATCATCGCGGCCAAGGCTGCCCATAGCAGCCTTGCCGCGGCCTGTTTTATCGCGCGTGTGGTCACAACTTATTCCTCCCCTGTTTTTTGAGGCAGTAAATAACTTCTCAGCGACTCTATAATACGGTTCATGACCGATACCTTTTTCTTGAAAATCGCTACTTCACTGTATCCCCCGTTCTTGAAGTTCGTCTTGCCAAACGGGTCTATCGCCCTTACCACGAAGGCGTACGACTTACCCTCGGTAAATGCCGGGTTGGCAATGGTGTAGAGGTAGAGCGGCATGCCGGTCACCGTGGTCTCGAAAAACGCCGGGTAGGCATCGGTACGCAGCAGGTCCCGATAATTGAGCCCGGGATCATTGATCTCGATGATCTTCAACTTGTACCGCGTACTGGCGGGTGCGCCCGGGGGCATCGTCCAGGTGAACTGCAAGGCTTGCGTGAGTTCCGCCGGGATCTCGGCGCCATCGTGGGGCTGGATGATGATGGGCGGCTCAACGGCAATGGGCATGATGGTGAAGGGCGGGCTGTATTTAGAGCCAACCTCCATGAAACCATTCCACCCGTTCGGGAAGACGAACAGCGTGAGCTTGATCCTGTATTGCCCCGGCGGCAGCCCTTCCCGCGCCACCTGCTCACGGGTAATCCCGGAATACTCGAGGTTTTGCTCGCTCATCGCCTGCTGTAAATCGCCATGCTGGATAAGCGTGTTATTAGGGATGACGGACAGGTCCACCGTCCGCGGGTTGCTGGGCACGAAACCCATCCTCGTGCGCACGGAGGCTTCCGTCTCCACGTTGATAATGGCGACGTGGAGGTAAAACTGGTAGGAGGTGGCGTCGATCTGACTATTCACCATGATGGAGCCTCCTATCTTCCCGGGCGTGTTGAAGTAATCCGACAGCTTGGTGGTGTAAGGCGGCATCACCGGGTTGACCGTCAGCGAGATCTTGTTGTTAAAAAAATCACCTTGCGCCTTTACATTTCCCAATGACGCCAACGCGACAAAGGCTATCGCTAGCAACAGCCTCGTTGTGCTCTTGTTGTTAGAATGTGAATACATAGCCTATGTCTCCTCTTATTTCGTTATACGATGGAACGGTTGCCCCCTCGGCGAACCGGTTGTTGATCACGTTGAAATTCAATGACAGAGAGTGCTTGGGATGAAAGCGGTAACCGGCATTGAGCGCCGAGTTGATGATCAGCCCACTGTCATCGTTGATGGTATTGCTCATCACGTTGTTGCTCCAGTTGAGCGAGAGCTTGTCCTCGAGAAGCGTCTTGGAAACGTTGAGGTTGCCACCCGTGAGCACGTTCTCGAAGTGCTTGTTGGTCATCATCGTGTAGTTCAAGCCCGCCGAAACGTTCATCCGTAGCGCCGGCAAGCCGAGGTTGTACATCAGCATGGCCATGTAGGTATCGGTATCGGTCATGTCGGCGGTGTGCTTGTTCTTATCGTCCAGGGTGCTCATGTTGAGGTTGAGCATGACCATGTGCGACAGCTTCTCGGTGGCCTTCATGTACCTCGGCGACAGGCTGATGGTGCGGTTCACCTGGAAGACGCGCAGCGTGTCGGTAACCGATTGCTTGTAAGCCTGCTGGTTGGTGGAGAAGTTGCTGAACGAGCCATCGATCCCCCAGTTCTGGTCGATGTTGTAACTACCCGACAGGGAGCCGATAACACGCTTGGCAGTGTTTGCCTTTTCCCCGTTGAGGTTATCGCTCTGTATACCGAGCGAGCCGCGTAGGTTGAGCTTGTTCTCCAGTAGCCCTAACGTTTGGTTGAAGGTAACGTGTTGCACGTCGTTGTTGAAAAAGTAACTCCCCATGGAGCGGAAACCGGGGTCGACGCGGCGGTACTCGATACCCGACACGATGGTAGGCGTGAAGCGGTAGTTCAGCCCCGTTTTAAATGCCTTGAAGTAGGCGCTCGTGTTGTTCACGGTAATGAAGTTACCCGCGAACTTGAGCATCGAGTCACCGATCGAATCCGATTCGACCACCGTGCGGTCGTTCGTGTAAAAACTGTACGAGCCGTCAAAGGTGAACATCAGTTGCGGTATTATCTCGAAGCGTGAGGTCAAACCGAAGGCGATGTTCTGCTCGGGGGTTCCCCCGCCAACCACTTTTTTTAACGGGTCGAAGTTCTTGGGATCATCCCCGATACGCAGCACCGACAGGTCCACGAAACGGTTGTCGGTACCGTAACCCACCTTCGCCGCCCACCCCATGCGGGTCATCTTGGGGATGGAATCCGCCATGGCGAGGTTGAAGGTGGAGTTCTGGTTGAACTTGCCGTACACGGCGCCCAACCTGAACTTCCCCGGCTTGGCTTCCACGCCAGCCCCGAGGAACGTGTAGCCGTTGAGGGTGAACTCCGAGAACGACAGGTTGCGGTAACCCAGGTGCACCGTCAACCACTTGTAGGTGGGGCTAATACCGAACTGGTTGAACGGCTGGCTAAAGTTGCCTTTCTTGTTGTTGTTGAACCACGTGAACGAGAACGGCATGGATATACCGTAAACGGTGAGCGTGGCGTTGGCGTTGATACCGTAGGCAAACGGGGCTTGGCGCTCGGGGATGCCCGACACGTTGTAGAACGACGAGGTAACCCCGATGCTCCCGCTGATATCGAACGGCTCCACGTTTTTCAAGTCGGACAGCTCTTGCCCCTGCAGCGCGTAAACAGAGAGCAGGAGAAAGAGTGTCGCGAGGATTTTTATTGTACGGTTGATTTTCATGACGTTTTCGACGTTTTAGGGTTGATGGTTGTACGTGATGAAATGCTTGGTATCGATTACCTAAATCTCATTCACCCTATTACAGAATAGAAGTTTTCTTTTTAAAAACGGCCCTCACGTTCAACGGCCCTTTTACCTTTATGGTAATGGTTTTGGGAGCGCCGGCCGGGGCTTCGGCACCGGTAACCTCCCATTTATCCAATACTCTGTTCTTGAACAATACCGTGGCTGTAAAGACAACGTCTTTACCTTCTTCCACTTCATCGCCCGAGTTAATTGCCTCACCGTCAACCGTGGCTGTTACATAATCTAATAACATTCCACTCCTAACAGGGCTAAATTCCACCTTGTGCTTGGCAAGGATATCGTCTTCTCTCTTGCTGCAGGAGTTCAGCAGCAGTGCGCCTAATACCAGTAACGCGAAAATTTTAATCGTTGCTTTCATTGTTTGATTGTTTTGATTGTTTTGATTGTTTTGATTGTTTTGATTGTTATTAATTATTAAATGTTTACGCTTTTCAGTTCACCTCCATCCAGTTGCTTTCTATTATCTTTTCTTCCATATCGTTGTCATCATACACGGCTTGGATACCGTAACGGGTCTTGCCTGCAATGGTTTCGCTAAAAGAAAACTCGTTATTGTTAAACGATTTATACTGCATCAATCCTTTTCCGCTATCTTTATAGAGGATATAGAAACTCACCGGTTCTTTGGGTTTTACCCAATTCAGTTTAGCCGTGTTTTTATCCAAAGAGACTTTGAATACAATGTCCGGCGCATTTTTCGCAAGTCGATACACGTATACTTCGAGCGGGAAACTCTCGTGAGAGTACATGTTAAAGATATCTTTGGTGCGCAACATGTACTGATACGTTTTCCCTGCCTCCACGGTATTATCGGTATAACTGGTCCGATTGGGAGGGATAGAGTCTATCGGCACCCATTTTTCCTCGTCAACCTCTTTCCGGAAGATATAAATGGCCACATTCTCCTCGTCGGGATAGACCGACATATCGAACGACACCTCTTCATCGCGAATGGTGAACAGGCCTATCACGGGCGCGGGCGATGGCGCAAATTTGGGGCGTTTCAGCACCAGTATATTGCTCATCGGACTCTGGTTATTGTTCCCGTCTATGGCAAGTACGCGGTAGTAAATCTCGCGGTTGGTGAGTGTTCGGCTGATGGAGTCAACAAAAACAGTATCCTCGACGAGCGCGCTGCTTGCCGGTGAGAAGGAAGTCCCGATATTGTTCGACACGAACACGCGATAGGCGTACACATTGTCATCATAATCCAAATTCCATGACAGACGCACTACACCGGTAGTATCAATTGATCCTTTGAGTCCGGTAGGCGGCAAAGGCGGGATGGTGTCGTGCACGAAAAAATAGGGAATATTCGAGTATGAATAGTTAAGTGCCGTATCCACGGCGAGCAACTGATAGTACACGCCTTCCACCAAATCGTCGGGCTTGTCGGTGTATGTTGTCGTGGTTGGCGGGAGCATTGTTGGCGTAACGGCTTCATCTAATACTTCACGGCTACGCCCCCTTCGTATGACATACCCTTTCAGGTCCTCATCGGGTGGTGTTTGCCATTTGAGTTGGACAACGCCATCAGTTTTGTCAATAGTACCTGAAAGAAACACGGGAGTGGGTGGAGTCAGGTTTCGTCCCATCGCCCAAACTGTGGGGCACCAATAGCTTTCGTCGCCAAAAGCGTCGATGCCGTTTACGCGGTAATACCATGTTTTATAATTCTGCACACTGTCGGCATATACAAACTCATTGATTACATCCATGTTGAACACCAACGGTTTTTCGTGTATTTTATGGAATGTTTTTCCATCTTCCGACCGTTCTACGTTGTAATAGGTGAAGTTGTTCCTGCCCGTTCCTTTGGGCCAATAGATCTCGATGTACCCGTCTTTACCTCTCGCCTGCACCAAACTTGGGGCACGTACATCGTTTATCGCTCCCCCCGGGTAAAGGTAGTAAGCGGTATCTACTTCGAATAGCGGGTGAGTACCTGCCGGATAGATACGATAACCATATTTATAGTCGCTGTTTATATCCACCTTGTACTCGTAGCGCAGACCGAGCACGTCGGCAGCCTGGGGAAACCTGTCGGCCGCCAGCATAGCCAGTGAAATAATGTTCGAGTACGCCATCTCGCCCTCCATGATTCCGCCCATATTTGTATCGTCGGTATCAGCGCCGATGGAGCCGTAGAGCGCTTGCGCGGCTATAAGCAGGTTCTCGTCGCTTTGTGGTGTAACGAGCTGTTTCAATTTATCGGCAGGCCATGCCATTACCGGCTCGGGGTTGAGCCGGGTCCAACTATCGCCGATATATTTGTTGTTTTCATCGAGTACAACGTAGTCAATCCACACCCCCGTGTGCTGCATAAAGGGCCACGCGGCCGTTTCGTCAACGCTCCAACGCAACACCATTCGGTTATCTTTATAACCTTTTACCATCATTTTGATGGATGCTTTTATGATGCCTTCCGTCTCTTCGGCGGCTGTTTTTTGTTCTTGTGCCACAAGCGATATCGCGCAGGCAATAAGCGCCGCTGTTACTATTATTCTTTTCATGTTACTTCTGTTTTTGCTTGTTGTTGAGCTTCACCCTTGCCCTTATCCCCCCAAAAAAACCGGGGGGATAAGGGAGCGGAGTAGGCACATTGAGTCATCACCTTTTATTTTTACCTTTCGTCTTTTTGCTTCCCGTGTCAAAGATAACCTTAGGTCCTTCCAAGCCTTCGGGTAAAGTAAAGGTGGTATTTATCTCTACCAACAGTTCATGTATTTTGTCCATTAGTTTTCCCCGTGCCGCCATTTTCCGGTCGAGGCGCATGGGATTGGTATCGGGTACGGCGGGCTGTGGTGCAGCCGTTTGTTCCGTATATCCTTCGGACGAGGCCCGCGGACCGTGGGCGGCAGGCTCCAACGACGCGTAGTAAACAACATTGTCAAAAACAATGGGAACGTAGCCGACATTAGCATATTGTATGATTGAAGCTATCTTATCGGCAATCGGGTTGGTTACTGCCGCCGTAGCCTCCCTACCGTCCGAATAACCAGTCGATCTAAATTCACGGGCAATCACGTAATCATACTCACCCTCCATTTTTAAAGATTGACTCGTGTTTATCTCCATCGACCCCAAGTTTACTTCATTGCCGTTATAGGTAGCAGTATAACCAGGTGTGGTAGTTGTGGAACCAGTGGATATTTCACGCTCTTTCTTTTCACCCCTGTATTCCCCGTATTGCCCTATCAGCACGCCCATGTTGACGAGTTCCTCGTCTGTCATATCTGCACTCATCATCTCGGTTAACGACGGGAAAGACTCATCTGCCAAGTAACCCGTATATAAACCGCCCCATATTTGTCTATACTCCTCGCCCGTTATATCTAATTCCAGCACTTTATCGCTCCCGAAAGCTTCTTTCGAGAATTCATTCAACATGTTTTGGAACCTGTTTTTATCATCATACAATTGCCTAATACCAAGATAGTCTCTCATTCTTTTGGGCCAATATATATTTTTCATTGTTTGCTCCTCGGGTTTAAGCACCCAGTTTCGTGGTAAAGTATATATATCAAACTCATTAAACGCCTCATGCTGTGGGGATACATGATAATACAACCGGAAACCCTTGACGCTTATCGTCTTTGTATCTTCATCGTTTTCCCAATCAAGTTTTCCCAAGTTAACAGTTTTACTATCCTCCGGCCAGATAGTTTTTTCCACCTCATGGATATCTTTACCTCCCTTCGAGTTTGGCTCCCCAAGTATCTCTATCTTTTTAATTTTCATTCCTCTAAACTTATCCACGTAGTTATCGGCACCGCTCGTGGTGAAATACCATTTGTACACCTCCTTTTCCTTCGCGTCGGATATTTGCAGGTGTTTCAACGCGGACAACCGGCGTTCCTTCACTTGTGTTTCTTTCTGATTTGGCAACCACCACCCCCAAAGCGTACTATTCTCCCGATACCTTTTAATTGTTTTCAGTACCGTAGAGGGAGTTTCTTCGTCGCTTTGTCCTGCCGCCTTGTTGATCAAGTATATCTTCACCACGTAGAGCGACCGGCGTTGAAGCTTAGGCATCGCAAATGTCCAAACATGGCCGTTGCATGTTATCTTATTGTCTACACTCGCGCCAGTGGATGCATTAACAACACGCGCCCAGAGTTCCAGATCATTACCCGTATCTTTCGTGATAAAGCTTTTCTCATCTATAGGATTTTCAAGTGGTGTAAACTTGATTTGTCCCCTGCTCGTTGGTAAATAGAGGGTTGTCAATGGACTCGATGCTGATACTCTCGAACGACTGCGGGGATAGGGTGTTATTTCCGTTACAAGTTCTTCCGGTAACACTTTATATCCTTCGCCCGTTTCAAATGTGACGGTCCTTTTGTCCACGTAATGCTGCCTTGTATCTTCAGCAATCACGTAGTTATAACCCAATTCCTTCTTACTGGTACCTATATTAATAGCTCCGGCTCCAGCAGCCATATCAGCTGCATTTTTACTCTCAAAAGAGAGGTCTGCTATTTTAACTTTCGACTCTACATGAAACGTATATTTCGTAAGAGGCGTAAGCAAGGTTTGGGCATCAAATAGGTAACCATAATCGCGCGATAATGGGCCTCCTAAGCGTTTGAAATCTGCTCCTGTGAAATTGTGGGTGCCACCACTTAGGCTGATGCTGGTACATTCAGAGTCGATAAGGAAAATCCGGTATCTCGTCTTAAAATCCTCGCCCTCTTGGTAATCAATCGGCAATACAAAGGGCTTGCCAACCGGGAAGTTGAACACTACCGCCGGACGGGCGCTCATGCTCACCTCTGTCTCCCCTTTTTCGGGTTGCATATCGCTTATAAGCTTCAACTCTTCCGGGTTTCCTGCCAGTTGGCATACCTCACCAAGCGAAAACGATATCCTGAAGTTTTTCTGTAGCAAGCCACCCAGCACCGAGAAGTAACCTCCCAGTTTCCCTTGCGCGAATACCGGATCGGGCATTCCCGCTTTCACGGTTGCCGCCAAACCGGCACTCAAAAATTCAATATCTTTACGTATTCCGAAAACGTTTACTTTCACCCCGCATGCAGCTTCGGCACCCATAAACGCCTGACCGAGCGCGTACCACTTGCTGCCGCTGCTGTTTTCACACAAAGGTTTTTCGCTGAACATCAAGCTGAAGTCGAAACCCAAGCCGGCACGCAAGTGGGCGTAAAAAATAAGGAACTCCGGGTCAAGTTTAAACTCCAGCGCCGAGCCAAAAATAACACCCTTGCCGGTATCGCTTCTTGAAACACCGGGAACGTGATTCTGAGGAATTTGCCTACTAGCAGTGTTATCGAAACGGCTGCTCTCCTCCGATCTACTTTCACCGCCATCAATTATACTTATTATCCAACCCGGCACGGGCGGCATCGGGTCTATCTTATGGTTGCCGCATTGGAAGTAAGAACCAAATTCGGCTTCTGCTACTCCCTTAAAACCAATTTTAACGCCTACTCTTTCGTTTTCGTTCGGCGATCCTATCTTGATAAACCATTTATTTCCGCTGTTGACATGAAAATGGAAATCGGCATTTGCCGTGAGTATGCTGTTTGTATTCGGATATTGGATATTTACTTTGCTGGTTAAATCAAATTGTTTGAAAGTGCCTTCATCAAATTGCACGTCAATTTTCACCACCGCTCTTCCTAACGCGTCGTTAAATTTATCATTGAATGTACTTTCGCCACCATTGACAAACGCTCCACGCCCCTCTAACCATATTTGATTGAAACTGCCATTGGAAAACCCCATACCCATCGAAGCCTCCGCCTCAAATACTTTCCTTTCGGTCAACCCTATATATACGCCGGCTAAAAAGCCCAATGTATGTTTATTGGAATCGATGGGTTTGTAGACAACACCGGAAAAACTGGTCATATTATCGTAACCCGGGTCTTCGCCTTTTTTTACTTTTATGTCTGAGTTTGGGTCTTTCGCACTATCGGGTATTGTTTGTGTCATATTGTAATACGCGCCACCGGCAAAGCCGTAGAGCTTAACCCCGGTAAATATGGGAATGGCGGCAGCGCCTAAATCTACCGCGCCATCGATATAGAAATATTGTATGTATTTTTGCTCTACAATTCGGGTGCCGAACAACCCTTTCATACTTATACCCGCGCCGCCCATGCTAGGCAAAAGAACGGATAGCGCCCCGCTGAAACCCCGGTCTTTGTGTTGAGTCCCTAAATCGAAATAGGTTATAGACCCGCTAATTTTCATTCCCGCCAAGTTAGCATCGGCTTCCAATTTCACCCCTTTAAGATCAGCGCCACCGGACGACCACCATTTTCTGCCATCCTTTCCTTTCTGACTCATGTCAGCATATATGGCAAACTGCAAGTCTGCTTTGGGAATGAATTTGGCGTTATTTACCAATTGCATTCTCGTGTTAAATTGAAGCCCCACTTTGCCTTTACTGACATACGGTACTACCCCATCTACATTAAAGTTAAACCCCATAAGCGATGATTGGCTGTTTTCACCTGTCTGTGCCGTTTCTGCCGTTTCTGCCATTTCTGCCGTGTAGTAAGCCGACGGGTTGGGACCGCCTTGGGCTGTCGCGTACGCGTACAGCGCATCGGCATCGCCGTTATCGGGGGTGTGTTGCGCCCGGTCTCCTTTTCCGAGGCCAGTATGAAACTGTCCGGGTGTGAAACCCTCTTGCGAAGAAATTTTCATTCCGGTAAAAGTGAGGTGCGCCAAGGTTAAATCGGGCAGATTAGGGATATCGGATTTTATATACAGCGCGCCGTTAAGCGTGGCTGATGCCTCGAAACCGCCACCTTTATTTGTAATTAAAATATTAGAACCTTCTTTAAGAGCGCCTTGTGCCCACCAGGCCGAAAAATCCAAATCATCTTTTAGTTCTATCGAGAAGCTATACTGCAAACTTCCTGCATTACTTGGCTTGCTTAGGTTGCAAGAATAGGCTATCTCTTTTTTGCTGTTGTCGCCTTCTTCCCGTTTACCAGAAATCGGCAGCATCACTTTACCTTTCATTTCACCCCCTATCATAGAGGATCTGAAGAAGTTGACCGATATATTGTCCACCGAAAAATACCAACCGTCCAGGCTGCCGTCATCAATATTCAACACATCAAATGCCCCTATTTTAGCCGAAAAACCTCGCGAGTCATAAATAAGATGTTGTACGCCCACGGTAATAGGGGTATTTTTCATGTTTTTAATTGCCGCCGGCAGTTCCATCGTCATTTCAGGGATATAAAAGCCTTTCCAGTTATTATTGAAAGTCAGGCTTTGTCCCTCGCCAAAATCCAACCCACCCGGCATTCCCGTGCTGTTGTGTACGTCAGAGTGGTCGTAAATTATTTTCCCCCCGTCACCCCCGTCTGGAAGTGAAAATTTAAAATCGGGTATTCCCTCCACGTAAAACGGCGTTATTTCGCCTTCGGCTATCCAGTTTCCCCACCCTTCCTTAGTTTTGGCAAACAGGGTGGCCGTGGCGGGAGTATTGGGGTTGTCTACCTGTATCAAACGGTCAAACGTGTATTCGGCTTTGATGCCCAATTCCTTAAACCCATCACCGTTGAATGCAATGTAGGTGCCTTCGGTAAGATCATCAGACCCGGAAGCTTTCAGTTTCAAGTTTATCTTGTCGATATTGAAATCTTCTTTTAACGCCAGTATGCCATCTTTGCAGAATCCATCCTTTTCGGAAACACAAAATCCTTTTCCTGCCAGCGCCAAACGGGTGTTGCCATCGGATATGTCCATAACTCCCGAGGAGTTGAACCATGCTTGCTTCGAAGTGAAATAGATCTCGGTCACGGCAATGGTTACCGATCCTTGATCCAATCCCAAAGGCAGTTCAAACCCGATGCTACTAACCGATTTTTTGATATTGGAGATAAGTTGTTCTCCTTGCTTTTTCAGATATGTGTCTATTTCCTTTATATTGTCGCTGTTTAGCACAACGTTCGGCATATCCGGTTTATCGGTGGTGGGGATGCAGCTTGGTGCACTGTTTTTACGGATTCCCCTTACTAAACCATCATACATTCTCTTATTGCCGTGCACTTTGAGATTAAAAAAGTTTACACGCAGTTTTAGTCCGGGCACGTTGCCTATCATCGGGATAGGTACCGTCCCTTTTCCATTGTACCCTCCGGAGCCATCGGGTTTCACTTCCGATATCGTCATTGGGAAGCCTCCCCCGATTGTTACAACGTCACCCTCCTTTATTTCCGCTTCGCCCGTACCGGAAGGCTCTTCCTTACAACTACAATTAACCGGCACCTCTCCGCTCGTGTACACGATGGTGGAAGAATCAAAAGGAGGAGGGGCCGTCTCATCTTCTTTAAATCCAAACATGGCTACTTCACTGTAGCCGTTATTCTTGAAGTTCACCGGTGTTGTTCCTATAGCGCTAAACGCCTGCACCACGAACGCGTAAGTTTTATCTTCCTTGAAAGGCGGGTTTGCCGCGGTGTAAAGGTACATGGGCGCGGCACCAACGGTGGTTTCAAAGAAGGCGGGGTATCGGTCGTTGTGCAACATATCGCGGTAGTTCATGCCGGGGTCGCTTACCTCGATGATCCTCAACTTGTAATGTGTCCCGGCGGCAGCACCCCCCGGCATCGTCCAGTTGAACTGCAGGCTCTGCTTCTGCTCAGGATTCAACCGGCTGTTGTTGGCGGGGTTGATGATGATGGGCGGCTCGGCTTCCCCTGCCATGGCGGGAGTGATGGTAAAGGGCGCGCTGCAGAACGGGCCGTAACTACCTTGACCCGCGGGTTGGGGCCTGGTAAAGTTTGTATCTGAAGCCCTATAGACATCGTCCGTGATTTCAAAACATATCCTATACATCCCGGCAGGCAAGCCGTCGCGCGTTACCTGTTCACGGGTAATGCCTTGATACGAAAGGGCTCGTTCAGTGAAGATGCCTTGTATGTCATGATAGGTAAGCGTGTAAGGGGGGAACGTTCCCGGCGCACCCGTGGGCGGGACGGTTCCCCGGATAATCACGGGGTATCTCATCTGCTCATTCGTTCCAATCTGTATAGCCCCATCATTATCCACGCTTTGAATATAGCCCCTGATCGCTAATCTGGCTTCAGGTCTATTATGGGAAGCGGCGTCAGAAATCGTGATGGTGCTTATTATCTTACCGGGTGCAAAATAATCCGAAAGTTTGTTGGTGTAAGGGGGTAATACCTGCACGCTCTGGTTTAACGTGTATGTTTGTGCCCTTACCGGCCCTATAGCCATCATCGCGGCCAAGGCTGCCAAGAGCAGCCTTGCCGCGACCTGTTTTATCTTGTGTGTGGTCATAACTTATCCCTCCCCTGTTTTTTGAGGCAGTAAATAACTTCTCAACGACTCTATGATACGGTTCATCACCGATTCCTTTTTCTTGAAAATCGTTGCTTTCTTTGTTGTAATGGTTGTAATTGTTTTCATTTTGGTACTTCACCGGCAATTTTTTCATTTATTAAATAGCACGGCGAGCGATACGATAATTTGATTTTTATGCTGTGTACTGGGGTCTAACCATCTCCCGACTCCCCACGTATCGCTAACGATATAGCGGTAGGTTACTCCCAGTTCGAAATAAGAAAATAAATTCACACCCGCTCCCACGTTTAAACCGTGTTCTACCTCGTACGATTTTAACGGTTTGCTCTGAACTTCCGGATCTTTTTCGGTAAAACGGGAAAGAGGTAGTTTTATGTAATACCCCGCTGTAATCATCGGTTTTAGCGGTACATTTTCGATGGAAAATCTTTTTTTCACGGCAAGGGGTATCTCCACCGACATATTCGAAGCATCCATTGTTTTAGTCCACACACCTTCATACTCTTGATCCCATTGGAGTCGCTCAAATCCGATCAGCGCCCCCGCTTCAAGGGACAAATCGATATTGTCGAACGTTCTTCCGCCCACTGCTCCCAATTTAAAGATAGGGCTGTTTGTTATTATTAGATCCTCAGTTGTGTATGTAGGGTTATTTACCGTTATTTCCGTTCTTCCGCCGTAAAAAGCGGTTTGAGAAAACATTACCGATGCCGTCAAAAAAAAGGAAACAGCCGTGAAAATCTTAATAAAGTTTACTCTTCTCATACTTTTTGAATTTTATATTTTGAATTAAAACTCGGAGCTCTTTCCGTTTTTATGTGAAACGGTGCTTAGAAGCTTGGTTCGCAGATTATTGTTTCCCTTTCAATTCAACATAGACGCCTTTTTACGGAGCTGTAATCAGAAATAATAATTTTAACTTTTTTATTGCTTTCTTGTTTTTTACACCGATTTAAACCACTCTTCGTATTGTTTGCCCAGAATGGGGAGCGGTTTTTCTTTTCTGTTCACGGCATTTATAATTCCCATGATGTTCATGTATAACAGAACAAATATCCCGATAAAGCAGATAATCCATCCTAAAAAAGGAATTACGTTCACCAATCCCAATGCAAATCCGGTTACATTTAATCCCAGCGATTGGCGGATGTGATAACGCGCAAAAGGTTGTTTTTTCTCGTTATTCATCACAAAAGCTATTACCAACCCGATAAGGGTCAGGTAAGAAATAATTGCGATACTATTGTCTTGTTCGTTTTTAACTGATTCTTCCGCTTCTGGCGCGGAAAAGTCTCCCGGTACTTCGGGAGGAGTAGCCAAAGGTTGTTTTTTTTCTTCCATATCATTTGTTTTTTTAAAAAGTTATCCACGATTCCAACTTATTTTATCATTTTTATCTCGGTACGGCGGTTGAGCTGGTGTTCCTCTTCACTGCACTCAACACCGTCGGCAGTTTCGTCTCCCAACGGTTCGTCGGGTTGCAACTGTTTTGCCAAATCGATATCGACGTAGTCACTCCGTCCTTCCAGGATAAGGTCGAATACCAACGAGGCGCTATCTCCCTTTTTAACGGACTTCACCAGTAAAATGCCTCTAACCAGGTTGTTGAACTGCACCAGGTAAATTTGTCCACCGGTGGGATTCATGGCATACTCCATCTTGAATTGAAGTTTTTCATCACCGCTATTGCATTGCCTGAACCATTGGTCGAAATGGGCGGGGTCTTTCGATTTGGCAAGTTTGTTGAACTCCACGGCATCCAATCCTTTTGCCTCGTACAACATGCCGCTATTCATTTTTTCGGCGGGCCACGATTGAAGTCCTCCCGGTTGTTGGCTGAACAAGGGGTTTTTGTCAAACTCCTTGTATGCAGATGCCTTTTCCGCGTCGGCCGGGAAGGTAAGTTTCATGTAACCTTTTTCGGTAAAAAAGAGCATGGCCAAAAACTCTTCTTGTCCTTTTGTTTCGTCCACCTTCACGGATTCACCGGTTTTGGATTTCAGGAAATGCCCAAGGGTGTTGTTGCCTTGGTTTCCCAATGCGATGCCAGCGTAATATACAATCCAACGTTTATCGCCGGTTGCTTCTTTCACGTTACCGGTGGTTGCCTCTTCCAGTTTCAACGCTTCGGTTATCTTCAACATCATTTCGTCCAGCAGGTTAGGTTTCGACACTGTAGCCCAACGGGCGGTAAGCGCTACCAGTTTCACCCTGTCGACAACACCAAGCTTTCCGTTAGCGGCGGCTTCATTGGCAACCTTTTCATATTCTTCAAACGAGACAACCAGTTCTTTCCATTCATCAGCCGTAAGTTCATTTTTACTTTTTTCGGCTTTTTCCACTATTTTCTCCATTTCGGCGAGAGCCTTCTCGCCTTCGTTACGTCCGCAGGAGGTTAACACCGTTATGGCGAACGCGAAAAGGAGTACATACACTATTATTTTCATCGGGTTCATTTTGAAATTGTTTGCAGTTCAACGCCTGCTACCTGTAATCTTTCAACGTGTTTGTTCTCTTTACTCAAGTGTAACTGCTTCGACCGATCAGATTCCCTTCATTGTCAAAATAGCATTTCGATCACTTCGGTGTTTTCAACAAGCCAGTCTATTCCAAGCCGGTTAAAAGCATCCGGCTCTGCAGTTTTCCTTTATTATCGTACGCTTCCGTTTTGATGACGCCCAGCCCCTTGCCTATCCAGGTAATGGACGTGGATGCCTGTTTGCCGATAAGGGGGTAGTCGGCTTCCACGGTTTGGATGATTTTAAAGCAGATGAATTTCCCGATGGGTGTCTCCACGCTTTCGGCTTGTACCGCTCTGCGGTTGAAAATAAGGAAAGTCAATGGAGGCATGTCGAACGCCGCTTCACTTGACTTCACCTTCATCTTGAATGTGGCCTGGGCGTCGGGCAATATTTGCCCGGGGGTAAGTTTACCCGGGATAATCATATCCTGTCCCGATACCTCTGCATCCACATCGATACCTTGCATCTCTTGTGGCAGCATGATGCTGAGCAAATCCACGTGAAAACTACCGCTGTGATAACGTAAGGAGACGGTAGCGGAATTTTCCACCTTGCCTTTGCTGTTGGTACGCGTGCCGGAGACCACGGCGTGCACGTTGTTTCCCGTACGCGTTATCTCGATGATTTCTTGTCGGTTGTAGCCTTGTACCCGGCCTTTGCCGTCATAGAAGGTATAGACGATTCGGGCGCCTCTCTTCAGGGCGTGGTAGGGCTCACCATCATCCCAATCGCTCGGGTCTTGAGGTGTGCCTGTTTCGGGCGGCTCCACCAACGAGGAGGTGCCAGAACTCTTTTTTTGTTGTGCCTTCTCCTCCGCTTTGTCGAACGCGTTGTCCACAGCCTTGTCCACTTTTTCCTCCACTTTGCGCTCTATCTTGCGTTTCGCGGATTCTTCCGCTCTTTTGCCCAACTGCTCCAGCCAGCTTTGGGCACTGGCATCAGCGATGTTTCCAGCCGAGAAGAGCAGAATAAGGAGAAGGGTTATTTTTGTCGTTTTCATTGTTTGAAATTGTTTGGTAAAAATGTGCGTCCACATCTCTTTGTAATGTTTCAATAGCAGCCCGCTCCACTAATTTATAGATACCTAACTGCCTGAAAGCTGATAACAGGCAGGAATGCTAAAAATAGACCGATGCCGACAGGGTGAACAGTCCTTTCTGATAGTTGTTCTCATCTGACAGCCTTCGGTTTTCACCCGAGAGAAGGTAACGGTAGTTCACGCCCACGGTTACCATATCCATAACCCGCACACCCGCTCCGGCAATAATACCGACGAGAAATTCGTCTTTGTTGAACTTGTCGAAAATGGTCGTGTCTTTACGATCTTCCTCGGAAACATACATTTTAAAAACAGGTCCCAACGAAAGAACAGGCGTAACGGGAGTACCAATGTCGACCTTGAAATTTGCCGTGAGCGGCAGGTCGATATAATGTGTCTTAAACTGAGATTTTTTGGTAACACCCTCACCTTCAAGGCGTACACTTTCATTGCCGTACAGCAAAGCACCTTCTAACGACAAGTTGTTCACGGGCAGTCCCAATTCGCCCCCCACGCCAAACAGGAACACGGGTGCCTGTTTCATCAAGATATCCAAGCTGGCGACTTCAATAGAGGGGTTGTTAACCGATACTTCGCCGCGCACTCCGTAGCGGAGTTGGGCAAAGCCGCCTGCCGATAACATCGCTAAGACAAATGTTAGGAAGATGATTTTTGTTGTTTTCATAAATTGGTTGTTTTAATTATAGGTTATAATCTTACCGCAGAAGGTGTCTAATTGCCAAGTTGCTTGTATTCGTTTATGGCTCAATGCCGTAACGTTGGCACACTTCTTCGTAGCGTAATTGTTGCAATTCTTCTTTAAAGGCGTCGGAAGAAACAGTACTCTTTAACACACCTCCATCCACTCTAATAAACACAAGCTGATAATACCAATTCCCTTGGGCTCCTGTTACTGCTGTGCCGTCAGTAGAGGTAACGTTTATTTCACAACAGAAATTAGTTCCGTCGGCATAAGTAGCGTAATTCAACATCTTACGTCCGGGTCCGAACTCAGTAAAGTCGCTTACCGCGAGAAATGCAGGTAAATTCCAAGTATAATAATGATTTGTATTTTTGATATAACAGAGCGAAACGTATTTTCCGTCCGTTATATCTTTAATTATTTGAGCTGAAAATTGAAAAATGTCGTTGCAATGTAGGAATAAAGCGAAATCAGGTCTACGTTGTGCCCAATTTACTTGGGGTGCGAAAGCAATCCACTTTGTATATTTTACATTGGCATTTCCCATATCACCTTTGTCGCCTTTATCACCTTTATCACCTTTATCACCTTTATCACCTTTATCACCTTTATCACCTTTATCACCTTGTTCACCTTTATCACCTTGTTCACCTTTATCACCTTGTTCACCTTTAATACCTTGTTCACCTTTAATACCTTGTTCACCCTGAGGTCCTGCCGGTCCCATGGGTCCTTCATCGCCCTTGCACGATACGGCTACTATCATTATTGCCGTGAGTAGTACGACAAACCATTTTGTTTTTGTTACTTTTGTTTTCATAATTGACCGTTTTTAAAGATGAATAAATCTGTAATTTTGGGATCAATTCTCAATCAAAAATATCTTATTCATTTATTCAATAATTGCATTATTTTCGCATGAATTTGCCGGATTCTCGCGTTAACCTTTAAGGGCAGTTGTATTATTTCCGCGTTCACATGGTATATATATTTGACAACCAGCGTGAAAAGAGTACAAAAAGTAGGTGATTAGTAAAAACAATATAAGATGACAAAAGCATCAATAATCCATTATTCAATGGGGTAAACGGCGGTATTGCGATGGTGTTACGCCAGTCTGTTTCTTGAAAGTACGTGAAAAATAAGGGAGATCGTAAAATCCGCATTCATCGGCAACCTGGGTGATGGACATATTTTCCGTGGCCAACAACTTCTTGGCCTTGTTTATACGTAAACTTAAGATATAGGCCGATGGATTATACCCGGAAATGGCTATCATTTTACGGTTGAGTTGCGATATACTCAGGCATAATTTGTCGGCAAGTGTAGATGAGGAAAAATCGGGTTGACGCATGTCACGGTAAACAATGTCAGTAACATGTTGCAGGAAATTCATGTTTTTGTCGTTACTGTTTCTGTTGTCGGCCTTAAACACAGCACGTAGGTATTTTTCTTTTAAAATGCGCCTGTTTTCGAGCAGTTTATCCATCCTGATTAATAACTCGTCAGGGTTGAACGGCTTGGGAATATAGGCATCAGCACCACACTCCAATCCCGTCAACCGATCTTCCATGTTACTTTTTGCCGTTAACAGGATAACCGGGATGTGGTTTAACAGTTCCGATGATTTTACTTCTTGGCACAATGCAAAACCATCCTTTTTGGGCATCATGACGTCTGAGATAATTAAATCAGGTATTAATTCGTTAGCCAAATCAATACCCTCTTGCCCATCAATGGCATGAAACACCTTGAATATTGAAGGAATGATCGATTTAATATATAGTACGATATCTTTATTGTCCTCCACAACAAGAATGGAAATATCCGTGTCACTATTCTCCCCGTTACTGTTTTCTTTTTTCTCGGGAGCCTGATGTTCCTGTTTTGCTTCGTTTCGGGTAAATGACAGCACTTTAAGCATTTCATCCATATTGAAACTAGGGAAAAGGGTGTCACCGGGTTGTTTTACCGGAAGCGTTACGCTGAACACCGAACCTTCGCCCAATTTGCTCTCTGCCGAAATTTTCCCGGACATCGCTTCTGTCAACTGTTTGGTATAATGCAAGCCGATTCCGCTTCCGGTTTTGATGTCAACATCAGAAGACTGGTAAAAAGGTTCGAAAATCAACTTTAACTCTTCCGACGAAATCCCTTTCCCGTTGTCCCTTACTTTAATCGTTACCTCATTGTTTTTGTGGGGCAAAACAGAAAGCGTGATAGCGCCCCCGGCAGGTGTGAATTTAATGGCATTCGATAACAAGTTACGGGTGATCTCTTCAATGTAATGCGGCACGAAATCGATTTCGAGAGAAGATTCCTCGGCATAAAAATTGAGGTAGATTTTCTTCTCGTCAGCAAACAAGCGGTAAGCCTCCACGATCATTTGGAGGTAAGCGATGATATTGCCGTTTTTCCACTCCGGCTTTTCTACTCCGGCTTCCATTTTCGCCATATTCAGCATCCGGTTAACCAACTCCAGCAAGTTGTTCCCCTGCCGTTCAATGGAATTAAGATAGGGCACAACAGCAGGGTTGATCATGTTTTTTTGCCCCCTTATATGAGAAACAAATCCCAGGATAATGGTAAGCGGAGTGCGAAACTCGTGCGTCACGTTGGTGAAGAAATCGGAGCGCATTTTATCAACGTTTTTCAGGATCTTGTTGCTGCGGTTACGGTTCGCATACGCGTAGCCCAGCGTTGCGAGGAACAAAATCATGAAGAAAATAATAATGACGGCTGAAACAGTGATTATTTTTTTCTCACGTTTCTGGGCCTCATATTCGGCGCTCAATTGGTCGATGCGCAAGGTGCTTTTTTCGCGTTCGTAATTGATTCGCATATCGAGTGCCTGATTCACCTTGCTGATGTTCCTAACACTGTCCTGATAAGCTTGGCTTATTTTATAGACGTTCAACGCCTGTCGGTAATTGCCTCTTCGTTCGTGGAGTTGGTGCAACAGGTCATATACTTCCGACAACTGTTCGGGAGTATCAATCCTTTCTGCTTGGTCTTTCGCCAGCAGAATGTACTGCTGCGCCTTCTGGTCATCACCTTGCAACAGGTTTATCCGTCCCAGCGAGAGACACGCCCTTAACCAGTGCCACGTATCGGAAATGTTCTCCATGATATGGTATGCCTCTTGATACTCAGCTTCGGCTTTATCGTACTCCTTTTGCCGCTCGTATATTTCACCGAAATGGATGTGGCACAAACCGACTCCCAACTTCGACTTTGCCACGGTATTCTGTTCCATGGAATGACGGTAATAGACGAAGGCCGAATCGTATTGCTGCATCATTTTATACACGTTGCCGATATTGGCATAATTGATAGCCTGTCCCAACGGGCTACGCAACTCTTTTTCACTTGCTAGGGCTTCGTGGAAGTAGCGGAGGGCTTCAGGCAGGTTCTCCAGAGAGAGGTAAATGTTGCCGATGCCGTTGAGGGCCATGACCTTGTTTTTCCTCACGGCATAAACGTCTCTTCTGGAATAGGTTTCCGACAGACGCAATGCCCTGAAATGATAATCGGATGCTTCGGGGAACGCGCCGATTCGCCTGAAGTCGGTTCCTAACTGGTTTAGCAACTGTGCGATGTTAATGGTATCTTTGGTCCTGAGGGCAGCATTCAACCCATTTTGATGATAGATAATGGCTTGCGAAAAGTTGGAATGGTCACGCAATCTTTGCCCTATCACTTTACAAACCGCCGCGAGGGTACGGTCGTCCTTTTTTTTCTCGCTCTCCGAGAGCAGTATCAATAAAGAATCGACTGGAAAAGAGGGGTGCGAAATCCTTTTTTCCAACTCAATATATTTTTGCAGGGCAATGGGATCTGGCATTGCTTTTTTACAAGCTGCCGCGAAGGGTAGAAACAAAGCAACAAACAAACAGGCATACACGAACAAGTGCCTTGTTTCGTTTGCATGCATCATATTTGTTTCAGGCCTTGACATCGTTTTTCTCTTTCCAACTACAACAGCTAACAAGCTGACAAATGTTAGCTGTTTGTCATTTTCTTTCAAAAATATGGGAAAATAAAACAGGTGTCAATCATAGGAATATATGGTTTTTGTGAAAAGAAGGAGAAAGATTTAAGGAGGCAAGTTATAGAAAGGCTACTAATTAGGCAGGAAGGTGGGCGAGCAGGTGCAACAATCATACCAACCGCTCTTTTATGGCTTTCACGGCAGCTTCTGATTTAGAGTTGACGGCAAGTTTCCGATAGATGCTGTTGATGTGCCCGCAAACCGTGCCGATGGAGATGTTGCAGTGGTCGGCAATCATCTTGTAGCTGTCACCGGCTACAAGCCGTTTCAACACATCGAGTTCGCGTGCCGAAAGGGCATACTTGTTCTCAATCTTATGACTCGGCGAAGTGAAAAATTGGAGTACCTTACGTGCTATTTCACTCGACATGGGCGAACCGCCATTTGCCAACTCGGTAACCGCTTCAATGATTTGTATCGCGGATGCCTTTTTGAGCAGGTAGCCGGTAGCCCCGGCACGCAGTGCATCGAAAATTTTGTCGCGATCCTCAATCACGGTGAGCATCATCACGTTGATATCGGGAAATTTGTCCTTTACCAGTCGGGTAGCATCGATACCCGAAAGGTAAGGCATATCGATATCCATCAGAATAACATCGGGCTGTTCTGTATCGCAATTTTCAAGAATATGGCGACAATCGGGGTAGGCTCCGGCAAAGCGCAGTAACCCCGAACCTCTTACCAGAAAGGAGAGGCTTTCGCGCAGCGCATCATTGTCCTCGTATATGGCGACTTTTATCTCAAGTTTCATACGATTGTTTTACCTTTTTCGTTTCGGTGTATGGAACCTTTGATGATTAAAATAATCATTTCCAAGGGTGTTTAATGATTATTTTAATCATGTCGGTTTCATACGATTGTTTTACCTTTTTCTAAAGATCTTGACGATACAACATTCTAAACATAGGGTTCTTTTAAATCAACTGCAATTTTACAGATTACGAGAACGCTTGTCAATCATAGGAATATATGGTTTCGTCCAATAATAGGCGATGGTCATTTTTATCCCACTTTGGTTACAAAAGCAACCGTTGTCCCTCGACCAATCGTGGAGCAAATGGTAACCTTACCACCAATTTTCTCGCCTCGATACTGCATATTGCGCAACCCGTTTCGCCCATAATCTTTCGATGTGTCAAAACCTATTCCATTATCGGTTATCGTCATTTTTAAAATGGAGTGAGAGTAGGTAAAGTCAATAATGGCTTCCGCACACTTGGAATATTTTGCCGCGTTGTTCATGGCTTCTTTAGCAATTAAAAACAGGTTTCGACGTACATCCATCGGAACTTGTAAAGAGCCAATGTTTTCGGGGACTTTAATCGTGAACGCTATATCAAGCGGCTCGAAAAGGGTTACGGCATACTCTCTGATACGTACGACAATGTTATTAAAATCATCATTTTGCGGGTTAACCGACCAAATAATGTCATCCATGGATTCCAGCATATTTCGGGCATTTTTCCCGATTTTTCGCAGCATCTGTTCAGCATTGGGACTGTCATCCAACCGTGATTGCAACAAGTCGCTCATAATGGAGATACTGCTTAACGTTGAGCCGACATCGTCATGCAAATCGGATGCTATTCTCGTACGAATTTGCAGTTGCTTTTCCTGCTGTCTCTTTCGGCTTAAATAGAGGGAATAAAAAATCGCCATGACTGCAATGGTAGAAAGCAATATAAACCACCAGGTCTTCCAAAACACCTGTCTTATACTAAACTCAACAGATCGGTTGTATCCCAACCAAACACCTTTGTACGAGACATCTACCACGAAACGATATTTTCCAGGTTTTAAATTGGTATATCTGGCTTCCAAAATATGGGTGGGCGAGTTCCAATCTTTTTCCAGGCCCTCCAACTTATAGTGATAGCGCACTTGGCTGTAATCTTCAAAACAAATGGCCGTGTAGCCAAAGGTAAGGTTGTTTTGATTGTGCTTAACCATACGCGGGACTCCTGTTTCATTATAAGGGTTCCAATCGAGAACAGGTTGGCTGTTAATACTTACGTTTTCAATCATTAAATTGGACACGCTTGATTGTGAATATTTTTCCGCTTCACCGAGCCAGCCCACGCCAACCTGCTCTGCACAAAAAACGTTTCCATATCGGTCGACCGTGATTTTGCAGTCTCCACCGAGGTTATCGAGAAGACCATTCCGCTCATCCGTCAGCATAAACGAGTTGTTGTAGGGATTAAGGTAAAGCAACCCGTTGTTTACTATCCATAGTCCGCCATGCTTGTCAGAAGTCATATAAAAAACGGTAAGATCTTTCAAACCGTCGTCTGTCTGATATATTTTGAAATTGAAATGATCTTTGGTTTGCTCTTCAAGTTTAACCAATCCTTGTCCTTCTATGGTGAGCCACATGGCATTTGTTGTATCTTTTAGGATTGAATATGTATAGCCGTCTCTTATCCCAATTTCTTGTAGCCGCAATGGGATTTCGCGAGAAAAAGTCTCTGTTTCAGGGTCGAACGTGCAAAAACCGGTACGGCTACCTATCCAAATCCGTCCATATTGGTCTTCTTCTATCGCCCTAAAATAAGTAGTGCCGTATAACGAATTGAGATCTTTAGCATTATTTATAAAGTAATCTGCTTTTGTTCGATCGGGATTTAGGCGTGCAACACCAAACTTACCCGTTCCCAGCCATAAGTTATTTTGACTATCTTCGAATACTTTATAAATCGTATGGGTCCAAAAATGGTTGAAATTCTTATCCGGCATCGAAAATGGTTTTAACGTCTTGCTTTGCTTATCAATGTACCAAAGCCCTCGTTGCGAGGTTGCCACCCAAGTAACCCCACGGCTATCTTTAAAAATGTCGTGGGTGTTGAACATCTCATCTTTATCGCTCTCTGGTTGGTAATAGATCCATTGCCGTGTGAAGCTATTCCAGCAAGCCAGCCCGTAACTTTCCCAATGCAATCCAAAATAGTATTCACTCGTCTCCTCATCGTGTAAAGTTGCCGAAACCCAACCATGAGGGAAAGGAATGTCAAGGAGTTCAAACTGCTTTGCCCTTAGGTTTTGCCACCAGAGTCCATCATCGCAACTTAACCAAAGCGCTCCATCTTTCAGTTTGAATATTTTCATGTATGGCTTGTTAAGTATATTGTAGGTCTGTTCTTGATTAAGTGGAAATAATTTTTCGCTTTTTTTATCGAAAATATAAAGACCTCTATCCCAGTCGCTCACCCAAATTTCATCTTTGTTTTTCAACATCAAATCACTCATTGCCCAAACGCCTTGAGCGGTTTCTAAACGATCGCCTGCTTTTGGATAACCAAAGTTCTTCCAGGTTTCAGTTTCCATATCGAAACGGGGTATTCCTGATATCCAGCACCTACACCACAAGTAGTTTCCTTCTTGTACAAATTTATACACAGGGGGTTGAGAACGCCAAAAGGTAGCTTCTCTGTTTGGATAGATTTTGTGTATGGTTTTTCGTTTTTTATCAAAGCTTATCAATCCACATTCGGTTCCTAACATTAATCGATTTTTATCAAGGCTATGTTGAGTTATGCAGTACACCCTTTTGGCAAATGCAGGATTCCCTTTTGTAATGGGCGGCGTATCAAGATAATGATTGATGATGCCCGATAAATCAGGCTTAATACTATAAAGCCCGTTAAGCGCAGCTATCCATATAGCTCCATCTTCATCCTGATAAAAATAATTAATCCATTCGACCGGGTTCCCATCTTGGTCGTTTTCCAAATTGGTGATTTTTTCGGTGCGGATGTCCATCAATGAAACTCCGTGTTTGGCGCCTATACACAAAATCGTGTCACCGAGCAGGTATAACGAGAGCAAATCAGTATCTATAAGAGAAGTAGTGTCGCCGGGGATGTTACGGAAAATTTTGAAATCATGCCCGTCATAGCGCATGAGTCCGTGCTTGCCCGCCATCCACACGAATCCGCGATTGTCTTGCACAAGGGCTAAAATATCGCGAATAGGTTCATCGCCAGGAAACCTGATTTCTTTGAAAACATACTCTTCGGAGCGTGATTTTAGGGGTAACGTAGTTGTTTGCGCGGAAATAGTGAAATGGAACAAGAGAAAAAGCGGGGCCACAATACCCAGTGAGCGGAAAAGATACAGTCTTGTCCCGCTTAGCTTAAACTCCCTAATCTCGTGTACACGGCACATGATTTATTTGGTTATCTGAACATCAGTAGTAACACAACCTCATCAACAAAGGTTTGCAAAGTGCAAGAAAGAACGATAAAAATCGCTTTCCGCCAAACCTTATACAAATATACTAAGTTACACCTTAATAATCTCCACCTTTCGAATTTATTTTGCATCCAATTCGATGGTGACTATTTACCATTGGTACTTTCTTGGTTAATCCAAGATAAGAGCCTTTACGATTAAAATGAGTAAACTCTCCAAAATAACCCGGATAACTAAACATTTTAAAGTCAAAAACGTTTTAACAGCTAAACAGAACAATTAAAAAGGATAACATTATGGTAAGTAAAAGATTAGAAGCAGCTATCAACAAGCAGATTAACGCTGAATTGTGGTCGGCATACTTGTATTTATCCATGTCGATGCATTTTAACAACGAAGGGTTACCCGGTGTGGCAAATTGGTTTTTGAATCAGTTTAAAGAAGAACAGGACCACGCGCATAAATTCATGAATTACATGAACGCGAAAGGAAACAGGGTGGAGTTAACCCCTATTGAAAAAGTGGATACTTCCTGGAAAAGTGTTTTACATGCTTTTGAAGAGACATTGAAACACGAAAAGGTGGTGACCCAACTTATTAACGACCTGGTTACCATCGCGAAAGAAGAAAAGGACTACGCTTCAGACAATTTCCTTCAATGGTTTGTGAATGAACAGGTTGAAGAGGAAGAGACGGCACAAGGCATTATCGACAGCCTGAGACTTATCGGCGACAACGGTTTCGGTATTTACTCACTGGATAAAGAACTTGGCATGCGCACCTACACGGCCGCTGATGTTTCCGCGACTGGTGAAGAGTAATTGGGAATTTTATAGGCTTTTTACTTCTTCAGGAACTCAGTGAGTATAAAAATGGTTTGACCATCTACTCGCCCTTGCACGTGCGTGGGATCTTCTTCCGAAAGACGAATACCACGCACCCGCGTACCCCGTTTTACCACCATGGACGAGCCCTTCACTTTCAGGTCTTTAATAACGGTCACATCGTCACCGTCAAAGAGCTCATTCCCGTTACTGTCCACTACCTTCCCCGACTCATCAGCTGCGTCCATATCCTCCTGCGTCCACGCGTGGAAACACTCCGTACAGTGAAACAGGGTGCCATCGAAGTAGGTGACGCTGCTTTGGCATTTAATGCATTTGGGTGTTTGTGCCATATCTCTTGTTTTTTATCCCGTTATAATATCTTTATTCCTTGCGCCTCACACAACTCCAAGGCCATCTCCCGGAGGCGGAACTTCTGTATTTTACCACTGCCGGTCATCGGGAACTCGTCCACGAAAAAGACGTAGCGCGGTATCTTGTACTTGGCGATCTTTCCCTTACAGAAATCCCTCACATCCTCGGTCTCATACTGGTAGCCCTCCTTAAGGATTATAAAGGCACCCACGTCTTCACCATATCGCTCCGAGGCCACGGCCACAACCTGGACATCTTGTACTCCCGGCATACGGTAGAGGAAATCTTCCACCTCCTTGGGCGAAATGTTCTCCCCTCCCCTAATGATCATATCCTTGATGCGCCCGGTGATGCGGTAGTTGCCGTTCTCATCCTCCACACCCAAGTCACCCGAGTGCAAGAAACCATTCTCATCGATCACCTGGGCAGTAGCCTCGGGGTTCTTGTAGTAGCCTTTCATCACGTTGTAACCGCGACAGCACATCTCGCCCTCCACGCCTACGGGGCACTCTTTCCCTGTCTCGGGGTCAAGCACTTTCACCTCGGTGAACTCGTATGCTCTTCCCACGGTAGCGCACCGCACCTCAAACGGGTCGTCCACCCTACTCTGCGTCATCCCCGGCGCGGTCTCGGTGAGCCCGTAGACGCTCGTCAAGTCCATGTACATCTTCTCGTTCACCTCCTTCATCAGCTCCTCGGGACACAGGGCGCCGGCCATGATACCCGTCCGTAACGAGCTCACATCGAACAGATTGAACATCGGGTGGTTCAACTGGGAGATAAACATCGTGGGCACACCGTGCAACACGGTGCATCGTTCCTTATGGACGGAGGCAAGCGTCACCAGCGGATCGAATCGCTCCACCATCACCTGCGTGCTCCCGTGCGTTAGGCAGCACATGGTGGCCAGCACCACCCCGAAGCAGTGAAACAGGGGAACGCAGATACAACATTTGTCGTCCGACGTGAACTTCATATGTTCACCCGTGAGGAAGCCATTGTTCACGATGTTGTAATGGGTGAGCATCACCCCTTTGGGAAAGCCGGTCGTCCCGGAGGTATACTGCATGTTCACCACGTCGTGACAGTTGGAAAGCGCACGCAGACGGTCGAATTCATCGTCAGGCACGTTACCCCCCAGTAGCAGCAACTCAGCCGTGTTGTACATACCCCGGTACTTCTCTTGCCCAATGTAGACCACGTTCTTGAGCTCGGGGAATCGCTCCGAATGAAATGTTCCCCTCCGGGTAGTTTTTAATTCGGGAATAAGCCCGTAAATGATGTCGGTATAATTGCTTCCCGCCGCGCCGTCAGTCATGCAGAGCGTGTGCATATCCGAATCCTTCATCAGGAAGGCGATCTCCTCCGATTGGTAGTTGGTATTCACCGTCACCGCCACGGCGCCTATCTTAGCCGTCGCGTAAAGAAAGGTAAGCCAGTCGGGCACGTTCTGCGCCCAGATGCCCACGTTGCTGCCGCGGGTCACCCCTATCGCGATAAGCCCCTTGGCCATGTTATCGACACGCTTGTTAAAGGTGTCCCACGTGAAGCGCAGGTCTCGATCGGAGTAGACGATATACTCCTTTTCCGGCGTTTTCTCCGCCCAGTACTCCAGCCAATCGCCCACGGTTTTTTCAGAAAGGCTTAAGCTGCTTATATTACTCATATTTGTTGTCGTTATTGTTGATTATTTTACGCGGGCGCATAGACCACGCCCAAGATGGTAGCCGTGGAGTTATCCCCGGCAGTCACCAGGTGATCCACGATGGAGTCGTAATAAATACTATCTCCTTTGTGCAACTCGTACGTCTCTTTCCCGTAGTAAACCACGAGGGTACCCTCCAGAACGTATAGGAACTCTTCCCCCTCGTGAGAGGAGAAGCTTTTCTCACCGCGGATAGGTCGGATCTCAATCAGGAAGGGCTCCATGTTCCTACCGGCTTTCTTGGCTGCCAACGAAGCGAAATCCATGTGGGAATGGTCATCGGTCAAATGGCTCGTGAAGGTGACGGTGGGGAAATTCTCGGTGTGTCGCGTAACGACCGGCCCCATCGCCTCGCTATCATCGAGGAAGGTGCCGGGACGTACTCCCAGCGCACGGGCTATCTTGATGATCGACGCGAGCGAAGGTATCCGCTCCTCTTCCAATATCCGTTTCACCTGGGGTACCGTCAACCCGCTACCCTCTGCCAACTCTTCTGCCGAAATCTTTTTAGCGGCGCATAGATTTTTAATCTTTTCTGTAACAGCTGTCATCTTATAAAATTAAGTTTAAGGCGCGAAAATAGGAAAATATACAGGACTTGTCAAATATTCATCGACGAACTAGTCATAAAACCCATACCGTCAACCAATCATTTGCGAACTATCAATACTTAATGTTTTTAAATAGCACCCGGTTTTCGCGGGCCTCATTCAACCGGATCAGGATTTTCTCACGGCTATAATCAGAAAAATCACCGGCATCGTTCCCCATAATCAGGCTTAACAGAGAGCGAAGCTCTTGGTCGGAGAACTGATTCATGATCTCATCGAACGGCTCTTTCGAGCCAATCTCGAAACGGACAAAGGCCAACCTCGACTTCGCAGTGGGGTAATTAGGTTCAAGTTCGAGGAGTTCCTCAAGGTAGTTGGCCGCCTGCTCGAATTTTCCCTGAACCACGCTGACATTCGCCAACCGATCGAGCACATCTTCGTTACCCTCCGAAACAAGGGCTGCCTTGATATACGCACCCTCAGCACGCGGGTAATCTTTCTGGTAAAAAGCCAACTCAGCCTCCAACATGAAATAGTCAAGGGTCTCCCGCTCCTCTTCTGGCACCTGATTAAAGAGCTCGTTAGCCTTTTCATAATCGCCCGTGTAGACGCACACGAAAGCTCGTTTTATCGCGATGCCCTTGCTTCCGAACAGCGCCTCCTTCCTATCGATCAACTGTACCAACTCATCGTACCGCTCCATGGTCGCATAGGACTCGAACAGGGAGTCGTACACCGCCTCATCGTCAGGGGAGCGTTGTAAGCACTCCTCAAAGAGAGCGATTGACTTATCCACGTTGTCGTTCAGGAATAGCGACAGAGCCTTCATTTTCACGACACTTATATCATCCTCATTGATAGTGAGCGCAAAATCAAACGCATCCACCGCCTTATCGTGCTGCTCGTTCATGGAGAAAAGCTTTCCGATATTCACCCATCCTTCGAAGGAGTAAGGATCAATATCCAGGAGCTGATTGTTATATACGATGGCCTTTTCGTAATCCCCTTTCATCTCGTACGCGTAAGCCAGGTCCACAATGGTATCGATATTGGCGTGGTTGATTTGCATACTTTCTTCGAGCAGTTGGATGCCACGATCAAACTGGTCCACGTCATTAAACAAATACCCCACCTCAGTGATGAAGTAGTAGTAATCACCTGACGTCAAGTTTCCACCCAGCACATTATCAATCAAATCGTTAGCCTCAGCATCGTACCCAAGGTAGAGCAACGACTCGATCTTCAGCAACAGGAAATCCACGTCCTCATCGTCAGAAACCCACTGCATATACTCCAGTGCCTCCTCGTACATCTCAGAGAACACCAGGACTTTCACCTTCATCAACATCAACTCGTGACTACCGGGATGCATCTTTAGTCCCTCTTCAATAAGCCGTTCCGCCTCCTCGCTGTCACCTTCCGAGTTGTAGTAGTCAGCCAGCGATGCGAACTCATCGGCGTCAAAGTACATCGCCTTACCAAGCACGCGTGCCTGCTCATACTTTTCTACCAATGAATTAATATCCAGTTCGTTATCTTCCATTTTAACTTGCTTGCTACTACTTTGCCCCACCTTTCCAGGAGTCCCTAAGGGCGACCGTCCGGTTAAAGACCAGTGCCCCGCTCGTGGAATCGGGATCCACGTTGAAGTACCCGATTCGCTGGAACTGGAAGTTCTCCAGCGGTTTCGCATCAGCAAGGTACTCCTCCACCTTACACCCTTTTCTCACCACGAGCGATTCGGGGTTGATCAACTCTTTAAACTCTCTATCCTTTTCCGCCAACGGGTCCTCCACCATGAAGAGACGGTCGTACAGCCGCACCTCCGCGTCAAGGCTATGTGGCACGGAGATCCAGTGGATAGTCCCCCTCACCCTTCGGTTCGCCTCGGGCATACCACTCTTGGTCATCGGATCATATTCGGCATACACTTCCACCACGTTCCCCTTGTCGTCCTTCTTACATCCGATACATTTCACGATATAACCGTTCTTGAGCCGCACTTCGTTGCCCGGCGTCAACCGGAAGTATTTCCTGGGCGCGTCTTCCATGAAGTCGTCCCGCTCGATCCACAATTCACGGCTAAACTTCACCTTCCGGCTACCCATGCTCTCGTCTTCCGGATTGTTAATCGCTTCCATCTCCTCCACCTGCCCCTCGGGGTAGTTCGTGAGGATCAGCTTCACGGGGTCGATCACCCCTGAAACCCTGGCCACCCGCGCGTTCAGGTCCTCCCTCACCGCGAACTCCAGCAGGGAGACGTCGTTCATGCCGTCGTATTTGGTGTAGCCTATCTTATCGATAAAACCGCGAATCGCCTCCGGTGTATAACCCCTACGGCGCATCCCCGCAAGCGTTGGCATCCTCGGATCATCCCACCCGGAAACCAGTCCATCCTGCACTAGCTCAAGCAGCCTACGCTTGCTCATCACCGTATAGGTTAGGTTCAAGCGGTTAAACTCCGTCTGCCTCGGGCGGTAATCGCTGTCCGCCAGCTGGTCGATAAACCAGTCGTACAACGGCCGGTGTACCTCAAACTCCAGCGTGCAAAGCGAGTGCGTCACCCCCTCGAAGTAGTCGCACTGCCCATGTGCGAAGTCATACATCGGATAGGCCTTCCACTTCGTACCGGTTCTATGGTGTGGCATATGGATTACCCGGTAGATAACCGGATCCCGCATGTGCATGTTTGGCGAGGCCATATCGATCTTGGCCCGAAGCACCATCCGCCCCTCGGGAATCTTCCCGCTGTTCATCTTGTGGAACAGCTCCATCGATTCTTCGGTAGGTCGGTTCCTATAGGGGCTGTCGGTTCCCGGCACAGTCGGCGTCCCTTTTTGCCGTGCAATCTCCTCGGCCGACTGCTCATCGACGTACGCTTTGCCCTCCCTGATTAGCTTCTCCGCGAAATCCCACAGCTGTTGGAAATAATCGGAGGCATAGTAGACATTCTCCCAATGAAAACCGAGCCACTCGATATCCTGCATGATGGAGTCGACGTATTCTACCTCCTCCTTCACGGGGTTGGTATCGTCAAACCGAAGGTTGCACGTGCCGCCATATTTTTCAGCGATACCGAAGTCAATGCAGATCGCCTTGGCATGCCCGATGTGCAGGTAGCCGTTTGGTTCCGGCGGGAACCGCGTTTGCACACGCCCGTCATCCCGCCCTTCCCTCAGGTCGTTCTCCACTATCTGCTCTATGAAATTCAAGCTTCTTTTGCTCTCTTCCATTGTAGGATTTTCTGTTGTCATATTGTTATTTTTCGTTAGTTTCTTATTGTATGGAGACCCGGGCGAATGGCACCACGTCCGGTTCGCAAAATAATCCATCCAGGTACTTATAATACCCGGTTATCGCCACCATCGCCGCGTTATCGGTCGTGTACGCGAACTTGGGAATATGGATCTTCCACCCACGTGCTTGACCGCACGACTCCAACGCGTTTCGCAGCCCGGAGTTGGCCGATACACCACCAGCCAATGCCACCTCGTTTACGCCAAGCTCCTCTGCGGCGAGGCAAAGCTTATCCATCAAAATATCGACAATCGTCTTCTGCAGCGAGGCGCAGAGGTCCTCCCTGTTCTTATCGATAAAACCCGGATCCTCTTTCAACTCATCACGCAAGAAATATAGGAACGACGTTTTCAACCCGCTAAAGCTATAGTCATACCCATCGATCCTCGGCTTGCTGAAAGTGAAACGCCCCGGGTCGCCCAGCTTCGCCAGGCGGTCTACCTCAGGGCCGCCAGGGTAGCCAAGTCCCATCACCTTCGCGCACTTGTCGAACGCCTCCCCCGCCGCGTCATCGATGGTCTGGCCGATGATCTCCATGTCGCTGATAGAGTTCACCAGGATGATCTGCGAGTTGCCACCCGATACCAACAGGCAGAGGAAAGGGAAATCGGGCTGATCCCTATCGTTTTCATCCTCCTTGATAAAGTGGGCCAACACGTGCGCCTGCAGGTGGTTTACCTCGATAAGCGGGATGCCAAGCGCGGCAGTAAACCCCTTCGCGAAAGAGGTACCCACCAGCAACGAGCCCAGCAATCCCGGCCCCCGGGTAAATGCTACGGCCGACACCTCTTCCTTGGGTATACCCGCTTGCTTGAGCGCGTCATGCACCACGGGAACGATGTTCTGCTGGTGCGCACGCGACGCCAGTTCCGGCACCACGCCCCCATACCGCTCGTGCACCGCCTGCCCGGCGATCACGTTCGAAAGGATAACACCGTCCCTCACTACCGCCGCCGACGTGTCATCGCACGAGGATTCGATTCCCAAAATCGTTACCATCTAGCCTTCGGTTTTAGGAAACAAAGATACTACAAAAAAGCGTGTGATTTCACCAAGTTCTAACGATTACCGGATTTTACCGAACTTACAACGTCGCGTCAACCCTGACTGCCCCCAGCAGCGCGCCGGGATGGTCGCGGTAGGTAAACCGGTGCACGTACTCCACCCTCAAAAGACCTAAAATATTGGTAATCCCGAACGTTCCTTCCACGTAAGGCACGTTATCGTAGTACCGTGATACCGGCGGCAGCAGGTAGGTTCCCGTGGCACCGGGCAGGTTCTTGTCGCTCAGCCGCCCATAGGCAGCCCTCACCGTGATTAGCTCCCTTACCTTCAGACGATTCAACAGGTTGACCCGCGAAAACAACAGCTCTTCACCCACGAACGTCATCCGGAGGGTCACCTGCTCATCCGCCACGAACTCGAGAGCGCGGCTCAAGAAGAACGCGTTGTTCTCCACATGATGACGGTGACGTTGGTTAGGGTACACCAGCAAAGGGAACGGCACCGCATTCCACACCTTCATCGCTTCGCCCACCACGTCGAGTCGTGCCACGTTACCCAACAGAAAACGTTTTTGCACCGATAGTTCCGTCCGGTGAAACGGCACCTCACCACCCAGGAAGTTATCTATCCCCATGGAGTGCGATAAGAAAAAGACGGGGCTTGTCATCTACAGCGGCCTCCTCTTTCGTCTTTGCTGTTCGTACGCCTCTCTCACGGAGTAACGCAGTTGGATACCCACTTCAGCGGTATTCAACGCATCGGATCGGTTTACCACCTCATCATTCAACCACTCGAACACCAACTCCCCCTGCGGCTGTAACCGGGAGCGACGCACCCACAAGGTGTGGGCCAGCCCGTTTCGGTATTCCCGCTCGTAATTCAGCTCCCCGAAGTCACGGTAGGTGGCTTCATTGAGCGACCGCCGGTAGGTTATCAGCAACAGGTCATTGGGTGAACGGGGATGCATCTCGCCGGGCGAGTAGAGGTCGTTCTCGTAAACCAGCCGCAAATTATTTTTCGGAAACTCCTCCTCGTGGTACGTTTTTTTAGTGAACGAGTAGATCGCTTCACCCCGGTACTTGAAGCGCTGGTCCTTAAAGCCGTACGCCACGTATCCCTTCACGAAGAGGTGAGGGCTTAACCGCGAGGTGGTGGCGATACCCGCCCGTAACCGTACCCCCTCAATGGGGTTGTAAGTGGGTAACGTCTGTATCCTCCCGAAGTCGAACCGGTTCGTCTCGGGATTGCCCAGCGGCACCCAATCACCTATAACGAAGTTGACCGCCCGGTTAAGAAACCCGGTAGAACCTTTGGATTTTTCCGGGGATGTCACTTGTGAGACGGTACTCTTCGTATCATCTGCGAAAAGTAGACCACACAGCATCCATAATAGAAGGGGGATAATCGTTTTTTTCACTTTGAATTCTATTTATAGTTTCCTGTACCGAACCCGCTTGGGTTCCACGTTACCGAGTCGCATCTTCTTGTTCTCCTCGTACTCGCTGTAGGAGCCTTCAAAGTAGAACACCTCGGAGTTGCCTTCAAACGCCAGGATATGGGTACAGATACGGTCCAAAAACCAGCGGTCGTGTGAAATCACCACGGCGCACCCCGCGAAATTCTCCAACCCCTCCTCCAGCGCCCGTAGCGTGTTGACGTCAATATCGTTGGTCGGCTCGTCCAGCAACAGCACGTTGGCCCCCGCCTTAAGCGTCAGCGCAAGGTGCAACCGGTTCCGCTCCCCGCCAGATAACACGCCACACAGCTTCTCCTGATCGGCGCCGGAAAAGTTGAAACGGGCAAGGTACGCACGTGCGTTGATATCCCTACCCCCCACTTTCACGAACTCCGAGCCACCGGAGACCACTTGGTACACCGTTTTATCGGGGTCTATTGCCGTGTGTTGCTGATCCACGTAGGCCGTCACCACGGTCTCCCCCACCTCAAACGTCCCAGCATCGGGTTGCTCCAACCCTTGAATCAGTCGGAAAAGCGTGGTTTTACCTGCCCCGTTCGGGCCGATTACCCCCACGATCCCGTTGGGTGGGAGCATGAAGTTGAGATCGTCAAACAACAGCTTATCCCCGTATGCTTTCTTCACGTTCTTCGCTTCGATGACCTTGTTACCGAGACGGGGACCGTTCGGTATAAAGATCTCCAACTTCTCTTCCCGTTCTTTCTGGTCCTGGTTCAGCAGCTTTTCGTACGAGTTGAGGCGCGCCTTCCCCTTCGCGTGGCGTGCCTTTGGCGCCATGTTGATCCATTCCAATTCGCGTTCCAGCGTCTTACGCCGCTTGCTCGCCTGTTTCTCCTCCTGTGCCATCCGCAGGGTCTTTTGCTCCAGCCATGAGGTGTAATTCCCTTTCCATGGGATACCCTCACCGCGATCCAGTTCAAGGATCCAGCCCGCCACGTGATCCAGGAAGTAACGGTCATGCGTGATACAGATGACCGTCCCCTTATACTGCTGCAGGTGTTGCTCCAGCCAGTCGATTGACTCCGCATCGAGGTGGTTGGTAGGCTCGTCCAACAGCAGCACGTCCGGCTCCTGCAAAAGGAGGCGACAAAGGGCCACGCGGCGCCGCTCTCCACCCGACAACTCGTGTACCGGCTGCTCTTCCGGGGGGCAACGCAAAGCATCCATCGCCCGCTCCAGCCGGTTATCAATATTCCACGCGTCAGAAGCATCCAGCTTATCTTGCAGTACCGCTTGCCGGGCGAATAGCGAGTTCATCTTCTCCTCGTTCTCATAATACTCGGGTAACCCGAACTTCTGGTTAATCTCCTCATATTCGTTCAACAGGTCCATCACCGGTTGCACCCCCTCCCGCACCACATCAATCACCGTCTTACCAGAATCCAGTTGCGGGTCCTGCTCCAGGTAGCCCACCGTGAACTCTTTATCGGACACCACCTCACCCTGGTACTCCTTCTCGATTCCCGCGATAATCTTCAACAGCGTCGACTTCCCCGAGCCGTTCAGCCCGATGATCCCGATTTTGGCACCGTAATAAAAGGAGAGGTAGATATCTTTCAATACCTGCTTGTGTGGCGGGTACATCTTGCTCACCCCCACCATCGAAAAAATAATCTTCTTATCGTCTGACATACGCTTTTATATCATCAATATTACAAACTATCTCAAATCAATTTGACCCGTTGAACCTACATGCGATATGCTTTACTCAACGTGCTACACGCAACATACGACACGCAAAACACACGATACACGATACGCTCCTTAACGGTCCACAAAGATAGCGGTTATTTCCGAAAACTGCACTTGGAACGCAGTACGCACTCCTCGCACAGGGGCTTGCGCGCCTTACACACCAGGGCCGAAAAATCGAGGATAGACCAATTTAACTCCTTGCATGCCTTCACGTTGGTCACCTTTTTCGCCAGTTCTTGAATCGCCTTATCGTTCCTCACGTCCTGCATCTCACCAGGGATAAAGAAACGCTTCAGTAGCCTCGACATGTTGACGTCAAGCAAGGGAGCCCGCCGTTTCAAGACGAACAGCTCATAAGCGTTCGAGGTGTAGAGCGAAGCGAAGCTCGAATCACTCAACTCGTCCCTATTTCTGGGAAGCTCGCCATCCTTCTGCTTGTACTCCTCAATTATCTTACGCATCCTCTTCGCCCGGTGTTTGTAGAGCCCAAGTGGCTTAAACACCTCCTCCAGTTCCTCATCCGTGGCCTGGATCAAATGGTTCCAGTTGGGGTAACGGCCAAAAAAAACCGGGTAGTATTGGGCAACAGTCTCCGCCCGGGTTCGCTGCAGCAGCACCTCGCTAAAAACCAGCTCGAAGTTGGTCACCCCCTCCCGCCTCCATGGGAAGTCCCTTCCATTGACCTCGAACCATTTCAACAGATGATGCCGAAAGAACCTCGTTTTATTTTTATCATCCATGGCGGTGTAAAAATAGGATTAAACATTCGTATTTGCAATCTATTACGGTTTTTTGTCCCAATTTATTTCCACTTGACAAAAAGAAATTGTATTTTTGTGATTCAGTTTAAAAGATAGTTTTTAGGGTTCTTTTCTTCTTATGTAATGAAACGGTCGCTAACGAACGCATCGTTTTAAAATGCTCGGGAAGAGACTCATTCAATGACACTAATTAACAATTAAAATTCAATAAAGTATGATTAAAGTAGGTATTAATGGATTTGGCCGTATCGGACGTTTGGTTTTCCGTGCAGCTCAACAAAGAAACGACATTCAAATCGTGGGTATCAACGACTTGCTGGATTTAGACTACATCGCTTACATGCTGAAGTATGACACTATCCATGGTCAGTTCAATGGTGACATCGAGGTGAAAGATGGGAACCTCGTGGTGAACGGAAAGAAAGTACGCGTTACTTCGGAAAGAAACCCGGCCGACCTGAAATGGAACGAGGTAGGTGCCGAGTACGTGGTTGAGTCTACCGGTCTTTTCCTTACCAAGGATAAAGCGCAAGCTCACATTGACGCGGGTGCGAAGTACGTGGTTATGTCCGGACCTTCAAAGGACGATACCCGGATGTACGTGGTTGGAGTAAACCAGAATACCTACACCAAGGGTGAGCAGTTTGTTTCCAACGCTTCTTGTACCACCAACTGCCTGGCCCCGATTGCCAAGGTGTTGAACGACAAGTTTGGTATCCTCGAAGGATTGATGACTACCGTTCACTCTACTACCGCTACCCAAAGGACGGTGGACGGTCCTTCCGCCAAGGACTGGAGAGGTGGACGCGCCGCTTCGGGCAACATCATCCCCTCCTCCACCGGTGCTGCTAAAGCCGTGGGTAAAGTGATCCCGGAATTGAACGGTAAGCTGACGGGTATGTCGATGCGTGTTCCCACGTTGAACGTATCAGTGGTGGACTTAACAGTTCGCTTGGCAAAGGAAGCTACCTACGAGGAAATTTGCGCCGCGATGAAAGAGGCCTCGGAAGGCGAATTGAAAGGCGTACTCGGGTACACCGACGAAGCGGTGGTATCCAGCGACTTCATTGGCGATCCCCACACCTCTATCTTTGACGAGAAGGCAGGTATCCAGTTGAGCCCCACCTTTGTGAAGGTTGTATCATGGTACGACAACGAATGGGCTTTCTCCCTGAAGATGCTCGACCTGATCGCTCACATGGCAAAAGTAAACGGGTAAATCGATTCCCGTGTAGATAGAAAAAGCGTCCTGATTCGGGGCGCTTTTTTATTGCAAAAAAGAGACCCTCCATATTGCAGGAGCAGTCTCTTTACACTCTTCTGAAAGTTTCCCGTATCTTAAGCCGGATGAATTGCTTCGGTAGGACAAACGTCGGCACAAGTGCCACAATCGGTACACACTTCGGGATCAATCACGTAGATGTCACCTTCGGATATCGCTTCCACCGGACATTCATCGATACATGTTCCACAAGCAATGCAATCTTCAGTAATTACGTAAGCCATAATAGATAAATGAATTAGTTATTACAAAATGTTCTGTCTCTCACGCAAAGGTAATCACTATTTTCTAAATACGAAAATGGATTCATCCTGTACCTCTTATTTGAAATGTGTCTAAATTACAAGAGTGGTGGAGAGGCTGGCATTTTCGACGACCAGACTTGCACACAATAAGTGAGCTGGTGCAACGTTTGTTTATTAGGGCGTATACCAATGCCTGATGCGCCCCCGCTTACATAAATAATGGCACGTGTAATGAAAATCGGCTCGTCTGATAAGACCTGATTAATAAAACCTGATTCACGTAGAAAACAGATGGTTGAACGAATGAGTGATAAAACCCCCTACCCTCTGCGAAAACGCTTGTGTTTCACGAGGCTGACAAGGGTGGCGAAACCGGCGATACTCACCTTGCTGGCGGTACTCTCGTTGTTTCCGTGCAGCCCGAAGGTCTGTGGGCAACACCAAAAGCTACAGCATCAGCCATACGTCGACCAGCGGTTGTTTCACCTTGGGTTCACGATCGGCCTTCACACGCAAGACCTTATCTTAACACAATCAGGATACGTGAGTGAAGACGGGGAGTCCTGGTTCTCAGAGATTCCACGCTATTCGCCGGGCTTCACAGCCGGCCTTATCGCTGATCTTCACGTGACCAACCACTTGAACCTACGTGCCATTCCCACGCTGCAACTGGGCGAAAAAAGGTTCATTTTCAAGGAGCAATCCACGGGTGAGGAGTACAAAACCCGCGTACGCAACAATTATATCTCACTGCCCCTGCAGTTAAAACTTTCAGCTTGGCGAATCGATAATTTTCGCCCGTACGTCCTACTGGGTGGGTACGGAAGCATTGAACTGGCATCCCGTAAAGGCAAGGCGGTACGGCTAAAACCGTACGATGTGGGAATCGAGCTGGGCGTGGGATGGGACCTCTACCTCCCCATGTTTAAGCTGGCCCCGGAGCTTAAGCTGGGCCTTAGCCTGATCGATATCTTGGAAAAAGAGCGGCCCGACCTCACGGACGAAAGCCTAAGAAAATACGCTCATTCCCTCTCTAAAGCCTCCCAACGGGTCATCACGCTGAGCTTTCACTTCGAATAGAGCGACTGGTAGGTCTTTTCCCCGGTATAGTAACGTATCAAAATGCTCTTGGGGTATTGCACGGGTATCTTCTCGATGAGGATCTTAGCCAGGTTTTCTCGCCTGACCTGCTTGTAAGAAGGGCGCATCTTCAGGAAATCGACATACGCCTTTACCACGGCCCGGGCATTTTTAAAGTTCCCCTTCAGCAGCAGGTGAGCGAAGGCCAACAAGTCCATGAAGTAGCGGACGGCAAACGTGGAGAGGTAGCCGGTTCGGGGCAGGTTCTTATACAACATCAACAGGTTGTTGCGAAAGTTGAGATACATCTTCTTCGGGTTCTCCTTGTCCAGTGAGGCTCCTCCCACGTGATACACGGTTGAAGAGGGCACGCACATCACCTTTCGTCCGCGCGCGTTCAGTCGCCAGCAGAGATCAATTTCTTCCATGTGCGCGAAGAAACGACCGTCCAGACCACCATGCTCAACGAAATCGCTCTTCCGAATCATCAGGCAGGCGCCTGTAGCCCAAAACAGGGGGATTACCGTATCGTACTGCCCGCGATCTTCCTCAACCTCCTCCAAGATACGTCCCCGGCAAAAAGGGTACCCGTACCGATCGATGAACCCTCCCGCCGCACCGGCGTACTCAAAGTGATCCCGCTGGTGGTAAGAGAGGAGCTTGGGTTGCACGGCCGCCACCTCGGGGTGGTTATCCATGAAGGCGACCAGCGGCTGTAACCAGTTGGGCGTGGTCTCCACGTCGGAGTTCAACAACACCACGTATTCTGAACGTACCTGCTCCAACGCCCTGTTATACCCTTCCGCAAAGCCATGGTTCTCATCAAAAAGGATTAACGGCACCTCCGGGAATCGCGTCTGCAAGAACTCCACCGAATCGTCCGTTGACCCGTTATCTGCTACCACCACGCTATATAGATCGCTCACCGTATGCTTCAGCACAAGAGGCAAAAACTGCTCCAGCAGCTTCCGACCGTTCCAGTTTAAGATAACTACCGATACCCTCGGCTCGTCACATTGGTTGTCCACGTGATGTTTCATATGATTATTTTATTCTCTCGGGTACTTCCAGCGATCATGCGTCCAGAGATAGTAGGCCGGCTCGTTCAGGATGGTGCTCTCCAGCTTCCTGGCGTAACGCTCCGTAACCGCATATTTGGGCTCAATGCTCGCATCGGGGGTAATCACGAAAAAGCGACCAACGTAACGCCCCCTCTTCACCTTTTGTATATCAAGGTAGACCACGGGGAGGGCCATCGACCTCGCGATCCTCTCCAGTCCGGTCTCTATCAGCGTATCTTGGTTCAAGAAACGAGTCCAATACTCGGTCACACGCCTTGGTGGACGCTGGTCCAACAGGAATCCGACCACCACGGAAAGCTTTTCATCCCGTGCTTTGATTATCGTTCGGTACGTACGCCGCTTCTCAATGGGCAGCGAATCGAAGCGGCTCCGTACTTTCAGGAAGAGCCGATCAAACGCATCTGACTTTAATTGCTTGTAAATCAAACCCGTCTTAACGCCCTCCGTCATGTGCAGCCCGATAGAGGGTACCCACTCCCAGTTGGCGTAATGCCCTAAGGCAACCAAACAGGAACCCGATTCTTTGACCAAGCGGTTGACCATCTCGGGATTTTCAAACTTCATCCGTTTCCGGATCTCCACTTCGCTTATTCGGAGCGTTTTCATCGTCTCCACGAAGTAATCGCACAGGTGACGATAATACTTCCGCTCGATCTCCCGTCTCTCCTTGTCCGTTTTTTCAGGGAAAGCATTTTTCAAGTTTTTCCTCACCAGCTTCCGTCGATAGCGTACTAAGTAGTACGCAAACAGGTACAAGATATCCGACAGGATATATAGTGCCCAGAAGGGCAGCAGCGCATGCAGGTAAACTATGCCGTACAACAGTCGGTACCTGACACCTCCCTTATTACAATCGTCCTCCATTTACAGTTATTCTCTTATGATCGCTTCCATCGCCATCTCCCCTTCATCGTACGATCCAACCTCCACCTCGATGACCCGGTTGATCAGTGCCGGGTCAAAATCCGCATGCAACCTGACGTAATTTTCAGTGAACCCGTGCATTTTATGCCCCCTCTTCGTATGCTCGAACAGGACGCTCCTTTGACTTCCCATTTGTGACTGGTAAAACGCGTGCAGTTTCCGCTCTGACATATTGAGCAACACCTTGCTTCGAGCCTGCTTAATTCTGGGAGGAACCACGTGATCAACCTGCAATGCCCGCGTACCGGGACGCTCGGAGTAGGTGAAAACATGGAGTTGAGAAAAATCAAGCGACTCGATAAACGTCCTTCCCTCCTCGAAGTAAGCGTCGGTCTCCCCACGAACGCCCACGATCACGTCCACCCCGATAAACGCGTGAGGCAGAACCGCCTTAATCCGCTCGATCTTTTGACGGAACAGCGTCGTGTCGTACCGCCGCCCCATCTGCAGAAGAACCGCATCGCTACCCGATTGCAACGGTATATGAAAGTGAGGGGCAAAACGGCGAGAAGCGGCCACGAAGTCGATAATCTCATCCGACAACAGATTCGGCTCGATGGAGGAGATACGGTAACGTTCAACACCATCCACCCGATCGAGATCTCGGATCAAATCTATAAATGTTTCTCCGGTCGTGCGCCCGAAATCACCTATATTCACACCGGTGAGCACGATCTCCTTGCCCCCTTCCTCCACCACTTGCTCGGCCTGTCTCACCAGTTGGCCTATCGAAGCGTTGCGGCTTCGACCCCGGGCAAAGGGGATGGTGCAATAGGAACAGAAATAGTCACACCCATCCTGCACCTTGAGGAAGTAGCGAGTCCGGTCGTCCGCGGAAATTGATGGAGCGAACGTGCGAATCCGTTTCGCTTCCGAAATCACCGCCTTAGCCTTACCCTTTTTCGTAAGGTCGACCATGTACTTTAGCAAGTCAAACTTCTGTTCGGTGCCAAGCACCAAATCCACACCCTCAATAGCGGTTACCTCATCCGGTTTCAACTGCGCGTAACAGCCTATAACCACCACAAACGCGTTAGGGTTCTCGTGAATCGCCCTGCGAATCATCTGCCGCCCTTTCTTATCGGCCAGCTCCGTTACCGTACAGGTGTTTATCACGCATATATCGGCCGGTTCACCCTTACGGGCGCGGGTCACACCCGCGTTCAGCAGCTGCCTGCTTATCGCAGAGGTCTCGGCAAAGTTTAGCTTACACCCCAACGTGTAGTAAGTAGCTGTTTTATCGTGAAAAACGGTTCGATCATCCATAAGCAGGCTACAAAATTACACTTTTACTCTCAATTTCCTCCCCTTTTTCCTTTGATAATCGGGTTTAAGCTATTACTTTTGCACATTATATTCAATTTTGTGCAAAATGATCAAACAAAACTTCATTAAACTGTACGAAGAGAGCTTCCAAAAAAACTGGGAACTGCCAGCCATTACCGATTACAAGGGCGATAACTCCTATACTTATGGTGAGTTGGCCGGCGAGATCGCGAAGCTTCACCTGCTCTTCGGTGAGCTGGGCATCCAAAAGGGCGATGCCATCGCGCTAATCGGCAGGAATCACTCCTCGTGGGCCATTGTCTTTCTAGCGGCCATCACGCACGGGGCCGTGATCGTCCCCATCCTTCACGAGTTCAACCCGGAGAGCATGGTAAATATTATCTTGCACTCCGATTCGAAGCTTCTCTTCGTTCACGAGGATCAGTGGAAAGCAATCGATGCGGATAAGGTACACGTTCCGGTGATCGATATACCCACCTTCTCGCTCCTTCAATGGAAGGAAGAGGGGACGTTGCACGCTTTCGACATGTGGGAAAAGCGGTTCCACGACACCTACCCTAACGGGTTCACGAAAGAGGATATCCGATATGCCAACGTGAGCAACAACGAGGTAATATGCCTCAATTATACTTCCGGCACTACCGGTTTCAGCAAAGGGGTGATGATCACCGCGAACAACTTCGCAGGGAACGTGACTTACGCACACCAATTGGAACTCCTTTTCACCGGTGAGCGACTCTTGGCCTTCCTCCCCATGGCGCATGTGTACGGCTGTGCATTTGACTTCCTCTACTCCCTCTCAGCCGGCGTTCATGTCACCCTTCTCGGGATAATCCCCACCCCACGGAATTTGCTTAACGCGTTGCAAGAAGTGCGGCCACACCTTATCATCACCGTACCCCTGATCTTCGAGAAGATATACAAGAGTAGAATCCTTCCGACCATTAACAAGCCACTCGTGAAAGGATTAATGCACATCCCGGTTGTCGAACGGATCATCCTGAAGCAAATCAAGAAAAAACTGATCAACGCGTTAGGTGGTCGCTTCCGACAAGTAATCATTGGTGGCGCTGCCCTGAGCGCAGAGGTAGAGAACTGCTTTTACAAGATGCAGTTCCCCTTCACGGTGGGCTACGGCATGACAGAGTGTGCCCCCCTTATCTCGTATGACCACCATTACGAATTCGCACCTACCTCGTGCGGCTCCGTGCTGAAGGGAATAATGGAGGCACGAATCGATTCGCCTGATCCGGAAAACACGCCCGGCGAAATCCAGGTCCGCGGTGAAAACGTGATGAAAGGGTACTACAAGAATCCCGAGGCTACCCAAGACGCCTTTACCGAGGATGGATGGTTGAAAACAGGCGACTCGGGTGTGATGAAGGGGAGGCGACTCTTTATCAAGGGACGCATCAAGACAATGATCCTCTCCGCCAACGGGCAAAACATTTATCCCGAAGAGATTGAATCTCGGCTAAACAACCTCCGGTACGTTGCCGAAAGCTTGGTTGTGTCACGTGATAACAGGTTGGTAGCACTCGTCTACCCCGAGGTGAATACCATCGCTTCTGATGGCATCACGCCGTGGGAACTCGAAGAGATCATGGTCGATAATAAAAATACCCTTAATCAATCGGTCGCTCAGTACGAACGAATCAGCGATATTGAAATCGTGGAGAAGGAGTTTGAGAAGACGCCGAAAAAAAGCATCAAACGTTTCCTTTACACGTAAAAAGATACGTAAAGAGATAATATCGGTATGATGATGAGAACTGACCAATGAACCTACCAACATGGAAGAAACTGATAATTACAACCCTATGAAAGCGATATTTCTACTACTCCTGTTTTTCACAACCCTGGTAAACGGTCAGACCGTGGGCGACCTGTTCAAGGCGATGCCCCCGGAGCTGCTCCCCGGGGTATCGGAAGGAAACAAAACCATGTTACTGGTTGATACCGGACAAACCAGCGTGCCTTACACGTTGGGTGAAATAAAAAAGAGGGTCCATAATGACAACCACCTGCTGATTCAAACCTCTAACGTTGGTACCATCGAACTACAGTTACTGCCGGTTGTTCAAGATTCCATGATTATTTGCGTGATCAGAACCGTCTGCGCTCAGGCGTGCGACAGCCGAATTGATTTTTACACAACGGGATGGGAGAAAATAGATGATTCCACGCTCCTACCTACCATCAACGGGGAAATTTTCTTTGATTCTTCCCAAAAAGAGCGGGAAAATTATAAATATGCTGTATCTTTGCCGGGAATTTATCCCGTATCGGCTAAGTTCAGCGATAACGGGACCGATTTGCTCCTTGCTTTCGATTTCAAGAAACACCTTGATGAAGATCAAATTGAAGAGATAGTGCCTTTCCTCAAGAGCGACACCATCGTGCTTAAGTGGGACAGGGTATCTTTCAAGGAGTAGGTAAGGATAACGACCATTTGCACCCGTAGTTCAATGGATAGAATACCGGATTCCGGTTCCGGCGATGTGGGTTCGATTCCCGCCGGGTGTACAAAGTAGGCCGACTATTAACCTACAAGAATTTCTCTATTTCAGCAACAATCTGCTGCCAGTCCAGCAATTTCCCGGTGCCAATATCACCGCAAGCCAGCTCGCCGGATGCCGTTCCAAAGAGGTGATAGCCGTGTTTTTTTAGCTTTTGGATATTTTCTTGTACAATGCTGTTCTCATACATGGCCGTGTTCATGGCGGGGAAAATCAGCACGGGGCTTTTTGTCGCCATTACAGTCGTGCTGAGCATATCATCGGCTATGCCATTGGCAATTTTACCGATTATATTGGCTGTTGCCGGAACAATGACAAACAGGTCTGCCGCTTTTGCCAGGCTAACGTGTTTCGTGTCCCATTTTTCTACCGGGTCAAACATTTCAGTCACCACGGCATTATGCGACATGGTTTGGAAGGTAAGTGGCGTAACAAACTGTTGAGCGGCTTTCGTCATGATTACCTTCACGTTATAGCCGTCTTTTCTCAACTGATTGACCACTTCAACGGCCTTGTAGCACGCTATCCCACCCGACACGCCGATCACCACGGTTTTTTTCGTGTTAGTTTCGCAGGGTTGTCCCGGTGTAATTTCTTCCCTTTGTAAATGACTGTTAGTATCCATAATCCAATAATCTTCAAGTTAATTTCTTAACTATCGCTTGTAACTGTTTAATAGCTTTCAGGCTCGACTAGCGTAAATTTCGTGACCCATCTACTACTTGATTGCTAAAAGGAAAATACCTCGCTTGCGCTCAAACAGCTTTCCTTTTTTAACGCAATCTTCGCTGGATGTGTTCCCACGAAAGTTTACGAGGTCTTCGCCCTGAAAGCTCAAACAGTAAACAACATGCGAAAGTTAAGTTAATTTTTCAGCATACTCTCAATAATCAGTTTTGCAATTTCAGACTTACCCACCGCCCGGGCAATTATCTGCTTTCCTTTAATCAAAATAGCTTGATGATCGGTTTCGCCGATAGCCGAAACGTCATTCGACACGACCAAATCGCACCGGTTTTTTTCTGCCAATTCGTTGGCAACACGCAGTAATTCGGTTTCATCCACGTTTGCAAGCAGCTTAAATCCCACTAGGAAGGTGTTCGGGTTGTTCTTTTTTATCAACGGGATGACTTTTTTCGTTCGTTTAAGTCCAATTAGAATATCCTCGTCCGATGAAATTTTTTCGCCCGTGAAATGCTTTGACCGCGGGTTTTCTAAAACGGAGCGCACCTCTTCACCCGTGAAACCATCGGGATGTTGTAGCGCTTCAATTTCCCGTGCAAGCCTGGTATGGCTAACCGAGTAGCTAAATGTAAAATCCGAAATCGCCATGGAATGGATAAAATAATCCAGCGCCACTTCTTTCGTCAGCTTGTCCACCGCTTGAAACACGCTTTCAGCATCCGTTACAGGAATAAAACTAACTCTCTTTTTATCATTTTCAGCTAACCCTTTGATAATCGCTTTTTCGGTGTGGATGTAGTGAACGTGAAAATCGGTAACAGATGGCGTGTTGAACTTGCTGAGCACGGCTTCCAAGCAGTGCCATCCCAACGAACCCGTGCTGATATTCGTGATTTCACGCACTCCATCCATGCTTTCAGAAGTTCCCCCGGCTGTAATGGCAATATTTATCATTGTTAGCGTGTTTTTAGCCGTGAAAGAAGTTGTCAGAAAAACGAATCAACAGTTTGCCCAGCAGTTTCAGTAATTTTTTTCAAAATTTGGTTGTTATCGCCCAATAAAAGCACGGTCGGCTTGTAATTCGCTGCCTCTTCTGGTGTCATATGCGCGTAAGCCATGATGATGACTTTATCGCCCGGTTGTACCAGTCGAGCCGCGGCACCGTTTAGGCAGATGGTTCCGCTTCCGCGCTTTCCCTCTATCACGTAAGTTTCAAAGCGCGCACCGTTGTTATTATTGACAACCTGCACTTTTTCGTGTACGACGATTCCAGCTGCATCTATCAGGTCACGGTCGATGGTGACACTTCCGGTGTAATTCAAGTTGGCCTCGGTGACTGTTGCCCGATGCAACTTCGATTTTAGTATCGTTAAATACATAATCAAATTTATTTCGCCTCTCCCAAAATTCGATTGTCAATCAGCCGGGTTTTACCAAACTTCACGGCGACCGCCGCGAGTGCTTGATGTTCAACTTTCTTGATTTCAGTCAAGCTTGGAAAATCGTAAATATCCACGTAATCAATCTCGGCCAGCGGCATTTCTTTTATTTTGTCGGCAATAACGGAAACGAGTTTCTCAACCGCTGTTTCGCCTGCCAAAAACGCTTTTTCGCCCTCTGCAAGGGCTTGATTAAGGATTGTAGCCTGTTTTCTTTCTTCCTTGTTTAGGTAGGTATTTCTTGAACTCATGGCCAGCCCGTCCTCTTCACGCACGATCGGACAAACCACCAATTCGATATCTTGATGCGTATCACGAACCATTCTCATCAAAACGGCAGCTTGTTGAGCATCTTTTTGCCCAAAGTAGGCTTTGTCGGGTTTCACGATGTTGAAAAGCATGTTCACCACCGTGGTCACGCCTTTAAAATGGGTAGGACGCGAAGCACCACAAAGAACGCGTGCAATATTGCCCTCCACTTCCACGAAAGTGGCACTTCCTTCCGGGTACATTTCCGTTACCGAAGGATAAAAAACCACATCGCCACCGGCACCAACGGCAAGCCCCGTGTCACGCTCGATGTCACGCGGATAGGTTTCGTAATCCTCGTTAGGGCCAAACTGGGTGGGGTTCACAAAATCGCTTACAACTACCACGTCGTTCTCAGCTTTAGCACGCCTGATAAGCGACAGATGCCCTTCGTGCAGAAACCCCATGGTTGGAACCAATCCAACGGTCTTGTTTTTCGCACGATGAACTTTCAAGTAGTTCCGAAGTTCAGAAATAGTTGTGATGATCATTGCTCTTGTTACTTATAGGTATACTCCTCGGAAGGGAAATCACCACTTTGCACCTCGCAGATGTAATCTTTTACAGCAGAAGTGATTATGCTGTTTAGGTCGGCGTATTGTTTTACAAATTTCGGAACGAAATCGTTGTACATTCCCAGCATATCTTGCAGCACCAATACCTGTCCGTCACAGTATCTCCCGGCACCAATACCGATGGTTGGAATGTAGAGCCGCTCGGAAATCTCTTTTGCCAGTTTTTCGGGAATCCCTTCCAGCACGATAGAGAAAACACCTGCCTCTTGCAACGCTAACGCATCATCCAAAATTCGTTTCGCATTTTCTTCATCGCGCCCCTGCACTATGAAACCGCCGAAAGCATTTACCGACTGCGGTGTAAGTCCCAAGTGCCCCATCACGGGAATTTGAGCACCCATGATGGCTTTTACCTGGTCGATAATATCGCGTCCACCTTCCAGTTTTACCGCTTCGGCGCCACCTTCTTTTACTATTCGACCGGCATTTCTAACGGTGTCTTCTACCGAGACGTGATAAGAAAGGAAAGGCATATCGCTCACTATCAGGGCATGTGTATTGGCATTTGCATTGGCTTGAACCACCATTTTGGTGTGGTAAATAATATCATCTACCGTAACGGGCAGCGTTGAATCGTGTCCTTGCATGGTCATCGCCAACGAGTCACCAATGAGAATGGAATCGACCCCGGCATCAATAACCAGTTTAGCCATTGAATAATCGTAGGCTGTGAGCATGGTAATTTTTCTACCTTCGTTTTTAAATTCTTGATACGTTTTTACCGTTACATTCTTTTTCATTTTATCTGTTTTTATTTTTCATCAAAAATGTTTTTTAGACGAAAATCGTCTATCATATGCATCGTTTCTTTGCCTAAGACTTTATACACTTCGGTTAATTCCGGTAACTCTTTGGCAAGAATTTCAAGATGTTTTCTTACCGTTTGGACGTCGCTACGCTTGATAGGCCCGGTCAAAGCCTCTTTGGGCCCCTTCACTTCCAAGTTTTGCAACACGCTTGCAATCAGCGTGTTTATTGCCGGTCTCAGAACGTGGTTTGAAATTCCTACCAGTTCAAAAATTTGGTTGGATGCATGCACCAATGTAACCAAATAATTTGAAATCATGCATGCCCCGGCGTGATAAGCCGCTTTTTGTTCCTTTTTAATTTCTGCAAATGTAAGGCTTTTATCTTCAAAAACCTGCTTTATCCCTAACAAGTCACCTTGCTCACCTTCCAAAAAGAACGTTGTTTTGCCCAGCATTTTCACGGCTTGCTCAACCGTGTTGAAAGCCAACAGCGGATGCGCAGAGCAGGTTGCATGCCCTTGTTTTTTAAGCGAAATCAGCACGTCGGATGTTTTTAGCCCACTCGCGTGTATAAAGGTCTTTTTTTCGTGAATGTTTAATTCGGCAACCTGATTAGCCAAGCTTTCTATCGCGTCGTCGTTGGTGGTAATCCAGATGAATCGACTTTCGTTTACCATGTCTTCAAGCCGGGTGTAAGCCCTGGAAGAGGTAAGCAACGCGGCTGTTTCAGCACTTTTAAATGTTCTACTAAAATACCCGCGGATAGCTATCCCGTTCTCTTTGAAAAAAACGCCCAAAGAAGTTCCCACATTTCCGGCACCGATAAATGAAGTCATTTTTCCAATCCTTTATTATTTAGGGTCTGCTGAATAAGTCGCATCACCTTGATAGCCAGTAAAATATGTCTATTTTTTCTTGCTAAAATGCAAGGTTTTATTTAAATTTGTATCAAAATCCTTGCAGTTATGTTCAAATATCGTTC
>JAPXNA010000016.1:0-91366 GCA_033808735.1 Fermentimonas sp. | reverse complement strand
ACAACAATAGAGATAAGACTGCCAAAGAACAAGAAAACTGTAAGAAAAACTATGATTATGCACAGGCATAAAAAAATAGCTAAATTATTTGATGAGAATTTTTGGGGTACGCATTGACGAAGTCAGGTCAACGCCTGCCCTTTTCAGCAGAGCTCTATAGGCTTTTCGAGGTAAGAGATGAATAAACGGCAGAGACGATATCACCCTGTTTTTACAAATCTGCTGATGCCCGCCAAACGGCATTTGCCACGGGGGGAAAGCCATATAAATTAATCCATTATCATTCAAAAGAGCCGATACAGCAGCAAGCATCCTCCCTTTTTCCATCACATGCTCAATCACATCGCGCATAATGATGATATCGAATTTTTCAGTCAGTTCGACTGTAAAAACGTCTTGACACAAAAACTCGCCCTGCAAGTGCTCCGCGCTGAAAAAGCCACGGGCCTCTTCAATTCTGTCGGCAGAAATATCGATGCCGGTTACCCTGCATCCCCGTTGGGCAAATGGAACTAAATTGCCCCCCTCGCCGCACCCTACCTCTAAAACAGCAAGGTCGAGACCAACGTGAATATGGGTTTCTATAATTGGTAAAATATAATTTTCGCTGGTCTGTGCCAACTCTTGAAAGTATAGTTTTCTGTCAGTATGTCTCTTTTGCATAACTTTTTCATCAATGAATGATTTGAAAATACCTTTATGATTCATAACCATTCGCTTGCCATACACCGAGGAACGGATGCAGGTAAATCCGGCAACAAGTTGAATATTGCGAAAAAACAAATGCTTTTTGTAGCCTTTTGACGCGCCATCTATCGCTTCAGGTAAATCACCCAGAACCACTCTTTTGGGTTACCTACCCCTACACTGGGAGTGTAGAGGAACATCTTGACTTTTTGGTTGGGGTTGGCCTTTAAGAACTCCCGTGTTTTCACCAACCCCTGAACGGCACCCCACGCTTTTTCGTAATTCAGCGCAAGGTCGTTGGGGTTAAATATATCCTCAAAACCATTTATCGGTTTTATATAATCCTCGGTTAGCACAAAATTAAACTTATCGGGTAAAGCCAGTTTTTCGGGGAAGGTCATCTTTCCCGTTCCCATCCAATGGATGGTACCGAAGAAAAGTTTCTCGCCCAACTCCTCGTAAGTGAGCTCAACGCTACCGAAATCGCCCGGCGACACGTACCTGTTGGCAATGGTGAAATTCTTGGTCTGCTTTGAAAAACTCAGTACCGTTCCGCCCTCGAAGGCGTTCGTCGTGTAATCAACCGTTAGCATCAGTACCTGATTGGGTGCACGCGTTTCAAAATCAGTTTCAACGTTTGTATCCACATCCACATCGGCAAAATCACAACCCAAAAAAATGGCAATCAGCAATAGAAAGGATATTTTTGTCTTCATCGTTCAACGAATTTTTTACGTTATTAAGGCAGAGAGCTTATTCCTTAACGGCTATAAGGTATTGACACCTCTTACATGCTCCCCTACAATATATTGATGTTTTTATCAGGTGAAATGTTGCAACGACTTTGTTGCACCCACGCCCCCTGTAACAATCTTTAACATAACGATCGATTCATTTTGCCTTTTAGAAACAGGGTAATCCAGGTTGCCAAGACAAACGGGAAGGTGAGTTGCGGGATGTTGAGATGTATCATCAATAGGCTAACGCCAAGGGCAAAAACCACGGCAACCAACACCCAAATGCCGTCCCTGACTTTATCGCCTGCAAACACCATCGCGCATAACACCGCGTTAAAACCATACAGCCCCAGATTGATGTCATCGATGGGCGCGGAAAAAACGAACGCGATAATGGCGGAGATAATGGCTGCCGCGAGCCCGTACAATGCCGCGATGGGTGAACTGATGAATACGGCCACAAAAAACAGCAACCCCGACACCAGGTTATTCTGAAACATGACCTGCCCAAAACTTTTAAAACCTTCGGTTAAAGAGTCACTCGCATGAAGGACAACAGGCGTGGGCAACGCCAACAGTTCTTTACCAAAGTGGTTGAACACAAACAGCACCAACCAGGTTACCAAAACAAACGGCAGGGTAAACGCGGGAATTTTTCGCTGGATAAAGAAGTGTTGTAATATGGCCGCTAACGCAGACCCAATAACGAGAACCACCCAAGTCCAAAGCAACGGTTTCAAGAACAACATAGCCGCCACGCCGACCAAAGCCGCGCTAAAGCCGTATAGACCCTGGGTGATTTCGGTTTTGTCGTATTTCAGCAGGTAGGCCGTGACCGTTCCGCATATGGCTGCCAACAGCGCGGCCAAACCCATGGTAATCGAGCCGTAGAAAATACCGATAAGAAACAACAAGCCGGTAACGCTGTTTTCTTGGAGCATGATCTGCCCAAGCCCTTTTAATATAGTAGAGAGCACTGAAGCGGTCTTGCCGATGAATATAGGCATAGCGTTGATTTTTACATGGAATTACTGACAAAGATAAATTGTTTTTTAATAGTACTGTTCAATAGTTTCCTAAATAAATATATAACTTTCCTCTATAAATCCCCTTTTTACATCTTTACTCTATTCTTGTATTATGCTGATCTTGAACAACAAGTGGTTTGTTTGGCTTTTCCGCGAAAATGACTTCCCGTTAATAAACCCATTCATCTCATCGCCTTATACCCGATAAAAATATAGGGTTTTGCCTAAAAACCAAACAAAAGGTTGAAGCCTGGACTTCAACCCTTTATTAATGAACTGACACCGATTATGAAACACTTCGCCCGAAGCGGTTTGAACGCTCCTTTACCTCGCTGTAGGTACTTAAACGGATTATGAAAAAATCCCCCTGTTAATAGCGATTGCCAACTGTTTCTCAATCGATTATTTTCCAGATCTCTTTCAAGTGGTCGCCACGGCGATTTTGATAATCGAGGTAGTAGGAATGCTCCCAAACATCGAACCCTAAAATCGGCGTTAAACCTTTTGTTATAGGATTGCCGGCATTGCTCTCTTTCTCGATTTACAGCTTTCCGTCGGCATCTTTAGCCAACCAGACCCAACCGTTTCATTATTGGTATAGCAATGTTTTTATCCCCTGCATTTGTGAAAAGAAGTTTTTTCATGTATTTTTGGGTTCAATTTCCTGGATGCAGGCGGCTAAACGAATGGCCGCAGCTATTCAGGTCATCCTATTTAAGAATTTCAAACGACAACGAAGCATGAGTACCATCGTGGCGCCGTCCCTCTTTGCGGCCAACTTTTTAAACCTCGAGAGAGATATCAACATGTTGAACCGAAGTGAAGCGGACTGGATCCATTTGGATATAATGGACGGTGTTTTCGTGCCCAACCTCTCGTTCGGGTTCGCCATTACCGACCTCCTGAAGAAGGTTACCCAAAAACCGCTGGACACTCACCTGATGATCGTGCAGCCAGAAAAGTTCATCGATGAGGTGGCTGCCACCGGCTCCACGTTCATGAACGTGCATTACGAAGCTTGTCCCCACCTCCACCGGGTGGTTCAACAGATTCGCCAAAAGGGGATGAGGCCGGCGGTCACGCTGAACCCACACACGCCCGTGTGCGTGTTAGAAGAGATACTCCCCGAACTGGACATGGTGCTGCTCATGTCGGTGAACCCCGGCTTCGGAGGACAACAGTTCATCGAGAGTTCCCTGGAAAAAGTGGCCCGCCTAAAGGAGATGATCGTCCGCCGCGGCCTATCCACGCTCATCGAGGTTGATGGTGGCGTCAATCTTGAAACCGGGAAAAAGCTGGTTGAAGCCGGGGCCGACGTGCTGGTCGCGGGCAGTTACGTGTTCAATGCTGACGACCCTGTCAGGGCCATCCAAGCGTTGAAGGCGCTGTAACTTGGCAATGCCTACACCCACCATATTTGGCAAAACACCCTTTTTACGCCTTCTCCTCCCTGTCATCGCTGGTATCACGGTGGCGGCCTGTCTTCCTGTTGTCCAGCGCGGCTTCTCCCTCGTAGCACTCATAGGCCTGCTGCTTATGCTGGCCTCTTTTTTCCTTAGGGAGGAGAGGCGCTATCCATTGCGTTGGCTGTTCGGGGCGGGCGCATCGCTCTTATTTTTCTCCATAGCTCTCTGGCAATACCGGGAACATGAGAAGAAGACAGTCCCCAACTTCATAAGCGATGAAGCCTATTATATTGGCACGCTCACAGACATCCCCGAAACGAAACCCCGCTCCATAGCGTGCCACGTTAAAATTGACCACCCCGTGAAAAAACGGGTCATCCTCTACCTACAGCAAAGTGATCAGGCACGAGCGCTCTCACCCGGTGAAGAGCTTGTGTTCCGGGCAAGGTTACAACCTTTTCAGAACCTTGGCAACCCGGACGAGTTCAACTACCAGCGCTTTATGAAAATCAGGGGAGTGGCAGGATCGGCCTTCGTGCCGACAGCCCACTGGCAGAAGACGGGTAGACAACAATTCACACTCCCCATCTTGTCGCAACGCTGCCGGGCCAAGGTGCTGGCATTTTACCACTCTTTTCAACTCGACCCGGACGCGCTCGCGTTCATATCGGCGATCACCTTGGGGTATAAAGCCTACCTTTCAGACGACCTGCAAGAGTCTTTTCGAGCCTCCGGCACGGCACACGTGCTGGCGGTCAGCGGGCTACATGTCGGCATCATCTACGTGATCATCAACTTCCTCTTTTCGTTTTTGGGTAGACGAGGGAGACCATTCGTAGTGCGGCAACTCCTGGTCATCCTAACCCTATGGACCTACGCATTGATCGCCGGGATGTCAGCCCCCATCACCCGTGCCTCGTTCATGCTGACCATCTACTGCGTGGGGCGAATCTGGAAGCGCTCCAGCTTCACCTACAACACCTTGGCAGCGGCCGCATTTATAATCCTCCTGTTCAAGCCATTCAGCCTGTTTGACGTCAGCTTCTTAATGAGCTTCATGGCGGTATTCGCGATCCTCTTTTTCCAACCGAAGCTATGCCTACTCTATACACCGCGTTATCAGGTAGGCAAGTATTTTTGGGATCTTATTACCATTTCCCTATCCGCACAAATAGGTGTGTTCCCGTTAGTCCTCTACTTTTTCGGTTCCTTCCCCACCTATTTCTTCATCGCGAACCTGTTGGTCGTACCCCTTATATCTCTCGTTATCTATGCTACCATCCCCTTGGCTGCCGTTTCGCTCTTCTCGCTCCTCCAATCGCCACTACTCTCGTGGCTGGAAAAGCTGTTCCGCTGGGTATTGAAGACACTGATAGAGACCGTGTTGAGGGTGGTACAACTCACCGAGACGCTCCCCTTTGCGCAGGTGACTAACCAGCACCTCTCCCTTGCGCAGCTCTTCTTCCTCCTCCTTTTCCTCTACCTATTCGCACGATACCTCGTGAGCCGTTGCTCCCGCTCCCTACTGATTGCCCTTACCTCCCTGCTGCTCTTCTTCGCCATAGGTAACCACGAGCGACTCACCGGCGAGTCACCACGCTTGGTCGTCTTTAATGCACCCTCGACCAGCGAGATTGCCGTTTTCTCTGAGAAGAGACGACATTATATTGAGATCCCGCAGAACGGGCTCCTGCCACACCCTACAAAGGGCATTCTCAGGCTATCTGATGGAGGGGTCGAACAGTTCCATGCTGAAGAACCGTTTCCCCTACACGCGCTAATCCTTTCGGAGTACCGGTACTTCAATGTTGATCGGCTCCTTAACCTGTTCCTGCCGGAGATAATCGTCCTGGACAGCTCCATTCCCCGCTACGTAACCAGACGGCTGCAAAAAGAGTGCAAAGAGCGAGGCATTGCTGTACATGATGTGTCCGTTGATGGCGCATTTTCCATTTTTTATTAGTATTTTTGCAAGAAAATGCACTATACCCCATTGATTACACCCATCATTCAGCAACGAAAAGTGGATCAGGTGATGGAGGCCATTCGCACCTCCCAAGAGATCGTGATCACCACGCACCGCTCGCCTGACGGTGATGCGCTGGGTGCATCGCTCGCACTGTACCACTTCCTGAAACGACAAGGCAAGCAGGTGCGGGTAATCGTCCCGAACCCTTTCCCTTACTTCCTGAGATGGATGGAGGGATCCAACGAGGTAGAGGTGTACGAGTATAACCCCCCTGCGGGACAGCGCATCCTCAACTCCGCAGACCTGATCTTCTGTTTGGATTTCAACCTCTTTAAGCGGGCGGAGCCGATGACGGTCCCCCTCGAAGAGTCGCCCGCCAAGAAGGTACTAATCGACCACCACCCGTTTCCGGGGGAGGGATTTGACATCACCATCTCCTACCCGGAGATAGCCTCCACCTGCGAACTCCTGTTCCGCTTCCTGAAGCAGGCAGGCGCCTACCCCAGCCTCACGAAAGCGGAGGCGGAATGCATCTACTGTGGCATGATGACCGATACCGGGGGATTCACATTCAATTCGAGCGACCCCGAGATTTACGAGGTCATTAGCCTACTCCTACGGAAAGGAATTGATAAGGACGAGATCTACGCCAACGTGTTTCATAACTACTCCGAGTCTCGCTTCCGACTGCTCGGATTCTTGCTCTCCCACCGAATGGAGATCTACCCGGAGTTACACTCGGCGCTCCTCTACCTGTCACGGGAGGACAAAGCCCAGTTCGAGTTCAACAAGGGCGATACCGAAGGGTTCGCTAACTTCCCGCTCAGCATAAAAGATATCATCTTCTCCACGTTTATACGGGAGGAAGACGACCTGATCAAGCTCTCCTTCCGCTCGCGAAAATCGTTCCCGTGCAACGAGTTTGCTGCCGAGTTCTTTAATGGCGGTGGGCACCTAAACGCGGCAGGGGGAGAGTTTGACGGCTCCTTCGGGGAGGCGTTGGACATATATGCCAAAGGGCTTAAACAGTACGAGGAAAAGATAAAAAGAGCGTTTAACCCATTTTAAAGAATGAACACGGTTTATTTCGGTTAAACCGCCAATTGTTTACCGCGGATTGTGTATTTTTGCAGACGATTGTACTGAATGTAAACTAGAAACAAACAATATGAGAATTTCACGCACCATACCCATTCTGACCACCGTGCTGCTGATGCTTTTCGCCGCTTGCAACGATAAGAAAACGTATGCCGATTACCTGAAGGACGAGTCCCGTGCCATAGACCTGTTCATCAAGAAAAATAGGATCGAAGTGCTGGAGAAGTTGCCGTCAGACGGCCAGTTCAAAAGCAACCAGTTCTACAAGGATGCCTCGACCGGCGTCTATTACAATATCGTGGAATATGGCAACGATCAGCAAAAGGTATCGCTGGGCGACGAGGTGTACATCCGATTCAAGGGGTTAACCTACTTTATGACGGACGACACCATCCGGTACAACAATCTGGATCCCATCCATAGTCCCTTTCCCCAAACGCTGGTATACCGGGGGAGCGTTAACAACAACACCAAAAGCTACTACTCCACACCGGGATGGATGGTACCCGTCCCGGCTATCGGTCATAAGGCTGTGGTCAAGCTAATCGTGCCCTTCGAGATGGGATCGTCATACGATCAATCCAATTACCAGCCTACCTACTACGACCATGTGGAGTACCGTTTTGAAGGTTTTTATTAAAAAAATAGCCCAAGAACTTTCAAGAATAGCCCACGTTTAACAAACCCATTAAGAATAGATTATGACGTTAATCAAATCCATATCCGGCATTAGAGGTACTATAGGCGGCGCTGCAGGGGAGAACCTCACCCCGCTCGACATCGTGAAGTTCACGGCCGCATACGCCGAATTCATCAAGGAGGTGACTCAAGTGAAACGCCCTAGAATTGTCGTCGGCCGCGACGCACGCCTTTCGGGGGAAATGGTACACCGCGTGCTTACCGGTTGTCTGATCGGTATGGGATGCGATGTGACGGACATCGGTATGGCCACCACGCCCACCACCGAAATCGCCGTGGTCAATGAGCACGCGCAAGGAGGCATCGTGATCACGGCCAGTCACAACCCAAAGCAGTGGAACGCGCTGAAGCTATTAAACCACGAGGGGGAGTTTCTGAACGCCACGGAGGGGGCACGCATCCTCGCCTTGGCAGAAGGGGAAGGGTTCCTCTTCTCGCCCGTCGATGATCTGGGCGTGATCACTTCAAAAAACTACCTGCAAGAGCATGTGCAGAAAATCCTGTCACTCGACTTGGTGGACGTGGAGGCGATCAAGGCGGCTAACTTCCAGGTGGCGATTGACTGCGTGAACTCGGTAGGTGGGATAGCCGTCCCCGAACTGCTCTACGCCCTAGGTATTAAAAAGGTGTTCAAGCTTCACTGCGCCCCCCACGGGAACTTTTCGCATAACCCGGAACCCCTACCCCAACACCTTACCGAGCTAGCCTCACTCACTCGGGACTCGCGGGCCACCGTTGGCTTCGCCGTGGATCCCGACGTAGATAGGCTGGCCATTTACAACGAAGACGGGACACCTTTCGGCGAAGAATACACATTGGTGGCCGTAGCCGACTACGTGCTGCAACACACACCTGGCAACACAGTCTCCAACCTAAGTTCTACCCGTGCGCTTAGGGACGTCACCCATCAACGAGGGGGTGAATACCATGCCGCTGCGGTGGGTGAGGTGAACGTGGTGACCAAAATGAAAGAGGTGAACGCCGTGATTGGCGGGGAAGGAAACGGAGGCATTATCTACCCCGCTTCGCACTACGGTAGAGATGCCCTCGTGGGCATCGCACTCTTCCTCTCTTACCTGGCCCGTTCCGGTAAAAGCCCGTCGGAACTAAGAGAATCCTACCCCGCCTACTTCATGTCGAAGCAGAAAGTGGAGCTCCAACCGGGCATGGATACCGATGCGATACTGCAAGCGATGAAAGAGCGGTTCAGCGACCAAGAGGTGACCGATATAGACGGGGTCAAAATTGATTTCCCCGACAAGTGGGTACACCTGCGCAAATCGAATACCGAGCCCATCATCCGCATCTACTCAGAAGCGGGGACGGCACTGGAGGCCGAGGAGATCGGCAAACAGATTATCCAGTTGGTAACCGCCTCATCCCGTTGATGCAACGGGTAAGCCGTTAAGCAAGGTTCAATGAAGGAGAAGTTGATAAGCCGCTCAGACTTCAAGGGGTTGCATCCCTTGCTTGAAGGTAAACGCGGCGATAAAATCATCGACCTCGGCATGAAGCTGGCCGGATTGCACCACGCGAACGCGATATACGACCGGTCAAAGCACTTAACCGGCCCTGCCTTTTGCAAGGATGTACTCGACAAGTTGGGTGTTATCCGCGTGCCGCGTAACGTGAAGGTACTCGAACAACTCAGAGGCGAGCCTTTTATCACCATATCCAACCACCCGTACGGCCATATCGACGGGATTGCACTCATCGAGCAGGTGGGTGGACACGTACCCAACTTCAAGGTGATGGTCAACTTCATCTTGGGCTTGATCGACACGATGGCGGAAAACTTCATCACGGTCGACCCGACGAAAGGTAAAGAGAAAAGCAGCACCACCACGGCCGGCATGCGGGAATGTATCGCCCACCTGAGGTCGGGCAACCCCATGGGGTTCTTCCCCTCCGGGGCAGTATCGAACCTCTACTTCCGGAAAAGGAAGTTCATCATCGAGGATCGACCTTGGCGGGAGGCTATCCTCAAAATCATCCGAAAAGCCCATGTGCCCGTTATCCCGATTCATATATCGGGGTACAATAGTCTCTCTTTCTACCTCTCCCGTGCCTTGGGATGGCAGGTTCGAACGATGAGACTATGCCACGAGCTACATAACAAGTGGGGCAAGGAGATGGTACTCTCCTTTGGCGACCCGATCACGCCACAACAGGTGAAGGTGTTCGGGAAAGATACCGGTCGGCTGGAGGATTTCCTGCGGCGCACCACGTACGCTTTAGGAGAAATGTAAATAAATGATTACCTTTGACACCTATGGCAAAGCAATCGATACAGCAAGTTAAACAACGTTTTGGAATTATCGGCTCAGCACCGGAGCTGGACCGGGCGATCGATGTTGCCTTGCAGGTGGCACCCACCGATCTATCCGTGTTGATTACCGGGGAGAGCGGTGCCGGTAAGGAGAGCTTCCCACAGATTATCCATCAATACAGCAGGCGGAAACATGGGCCCTACTTCGCGATCAATTGCGGTTCTATCCCTGAAGGGACAATTGATTCCGAGCTGTTCGGCCATGAGAAGGGATCATTTACCGGTGCCACCGGAATGCGTAAAGGATACTTCGAGGTGGCCGACGGGGGTACGCTGTTCCTCGACGAGGTGGGCGAGTTACCCCTCTCCACGCAAGCTCGGCTGTTGCGTGTGTTGGAGACCGGGGAGTTCATCAAGGTGGGCTCATCGAAGGTTGAAAAGAGCGACGTCCGAGTAGTAGCGGCTACCAACCTCAACATGGTACAAGCCATCGAAAAAGGGAAATTTCGGGAGGACCTCTACTATCGGCTCAACACCGTGCCCATCCGGGTACCGCCGCTCCGTGACCGACCAGAGGATATCCCCCTCCTATTCCGCAAGTTCGCCGGTGATAGCGCCGAGAAGTACATGATGCCACCTATCACGCTTACCGATGATGCCCGGGCGATGCTCGTGAGCTACCATTGGCCAGGCAACGTGCGGCAACTCAAGAACATCACCGAGCAGGTATCGGTTATCGAGAGGGAGCGAACCATCACCCCCGACATCCTTCAAAAGTACATCCCCTACAACGAGGGACGCATGCTCCCCGTTTCAGTTTCCAAGCTGAAAGAGGCCGATTCCCGTTCGTTCGCGAACGAACGGGAGATCCTCTACCAGGTTCTCTTCGATATGAAAAAAGATATTTCCGACCTCAAGCAGGTGGTGAAGGATATCATGCACACTGCCGTACCTTCCACTGACCATCCGATTGCCAATTCGTCCACCCCGACCATTATCACGGGTGATTCCCCTCGGGTGTCTGTTCCGGTGAAATACGAGGAGTTCCCCCCCACCCTCTCAATTAGTAATAACAAGGTGCATGATATCCAAGACGCCACCGAGTACGAAGAGAGCACAAAATCAATTAGCGAGGTAGAAAAAGAGATGATCGCTAAGGCGTTGGCACGCCACAACGGCAAACGTAAGTCGGCCGCGAGCGACCTGGGAATCTCGGAACGAACGTTATATAGAAAAATTAAAGAGTACGGCCTATGATCGTTGAGGGCTACCCCTGATTTGGCTCGCAGGTACCGGAGCGCTTTACTCAGAACGCATTTCCAAAAACGCCTGGTGCTAGTTCCTGCCTCCTTGGCCTAAAAAACTGCCGCGATGAAAAAATGCATTCTCTTCCTGTTGTTGTTGCTCGTGACGAGCTCGTGTAGGATATCCTACTCCTTTCGAACGGCCTCCATCAACTACGAGCTCACCAAAACGCTCTACATAGGGCATTTCGTGAACCAGGCACCCTTGGTGTACCCCCCGTTGGAACAGCGTTTTAACGAGGAGATGAAGGACTATTTCACACGGAACACCCGGTTGCAATTGGTCAACCAGAATGGCGACATGGAGATAGAAGGGGAGATCGTAGGGTATGAGCTCACCCCAATGGCCGTGCAGGAAGATGCGTTCGCCTCCGAGACGAAGCTGACCATGACCGTACGGATGCGGTTTCGCAACAACAAAACCGACGAACCGGAGCTGGAAGAACGAATCTCTGCCAACCGAACGTTTTCCAGCAACACGATGTTTGACAACGTACAGGACCAACTCATAGAGGAGCTCATTGACGAAATCGTGGACCAAATTTTCAACGCTACGATGTCGAATTGGTAGCGAAACATCTTGCGCGAATGAACATAGAACAGGAACGGTTATACAACTGCATGGAACAACCGGGATTACTGGATGGGATCACGGTGGAGGAGCTCGGTCAGTTGATCGAGGAGTTTCCCTATTTCCAAACGGCGCGCCTGCTCTATACCCAGAACTTACATGTTACCGGGGATTCGCGGTACAGTGACGAGCTGGGTAAAACCGCGATCTTTTGTGCTGATCGTTCGAAGCTTTTTTACCTGATCCACGCGGAGAGGTACGCGCAGCTACTGAGCCTGCCAGGGGACGACGCATTATCGGAGAAAGATCGAACTGAAATCCTGCTTAACTCCTACCTTCAATCGTTTGAGGAGAGAGAAGGACCCGGAGACATGTCACCCGTCACCGTAGGTAGGGACCACACCGCCTCAATCGACTACTTCGCCTACCTGGAAGCGATGGGTGAAGGGGTATCCCTTGAGGGTCGCGAGCAGCACCGGCTTCAACACCAGGACATCATTGACGCATTCATCGAGAAGGCCAGCAACGACGACATCCGCCCCTCTCTACCTGCCGAGCGAATTGAGACCAGCAAAGGGGAGCTAGAAGAGGGTGAAAGTGATTTCCTGACCGAAACACTCGCGAAAATTTACATGAAGCAACAAAAATATGAACAGGCCCTCGCGATTATTAAGCGGTTAAGTTTGAATTTTCCAAAAAAAAGTGCTTACTTTGCCGACCAAATTCGTTTTTTGGAGTATTTGATTATTAACGAGAAGAACAAAAAATAAAAACAGACAGCAGTCATGTATATATTCATCACCATTCTTATCCTTTTAGCGTCCCTTCTGATGATCTTCGTCGTGCTGATCCAGAAGTCTAAAGGCGGCGGATTGGCCAGCGGATTCGCTTCGTCCAACCAGATCATGGGCGTGCGGAAGACGACCGACTTCCTCGAGAAGTTTACCTGGACGCTGGCAGCCGTGGTTATCGTGCTCAGCATCCTCACGGCCAAGTTCACGGCATCGCGCGGCGATGTCCGCCAATCGGAAATCGAAGTGCAGCAGCCTGCACCGCTTAGCCCGAGCACTGCCCCCGACGTGACCCCAGGGCTTCCCATTCCCTCTGCTCCTGTTCAAACACCCGGAGGAGAGACACCCGTGGAATAGAAACCCGTAACAGGTAACAAAAATACACTGCCCGCAGAGTTTAGGACCAACCTGCTACACCATCATTCACACTCCGGCATACACGCACCTACAGAGACTATCGCAGAACGATATCGCAAAGGAGCGGGGTCCCGGCGTACTCGTTCAGCCTCTTAATTAAGTTCTCCTTATTCATTTGCAACTCAGCGCGCAGGACCGACGATGCGAGCTGTACGTAGAGTGTGCCATGCTTGAAGTAGATAGAGCGGGTATAGCTTGAAACTCCTTCACCTAACACCTCGTGCCACCCTTTCACTACACGGCGCTCGCCCAGTTGCATCCGTATATCGTCACGGCTCTCAAGGAAGTCAGATAGTAAGTCCGAAAGGGGTTGCGCATCTTTTTTTTTCATAGCTCTATTCGCTCATCGGTGTAACCGCTCCATCCACCACCGAGTAAACGCGGTAATTGTCGTGATAACGCTCCAAGAGCTTATCAAAAGATTCCCGGTTGGTATCCGAGATAAAGATCTGGCCAAATGAGGGGCCCGAAACCAGCTTCACGATCTCTTCCACCCGGTGGGCGTCAAGCCTATCGAAAATATCATCCAGCAGCAGGATAGGGACAGCATGCCCCCGTTTCAAGAGGAATTGAAACAGCGCAAGCTTAAGGGAAACGAAAAAGGTCTTGTTCTGTCCCTGGGATCCCACTTTTTTCATGGGATACCCCTCTAACAACATCTCCAGCTCGTCACGATGAACCCCCACGGTGGTATGACCCAGCAACGTATCGCGCTGCCTGTTCTGAATCAACCTCTTGTTAAAATCGGCACCGGAAAGTTGAGAGCTGTAGGCAAATGACACGCACTCATTAGAACGGCTCACGCGGCAGTAAAACTCGTTGAAAATGGGGACAAGCTCCTCCACGAACGCCTTTCGTTTTTGGTGGATAAGATTCCCACTCTCGACTAACTGCTCATCCCAGAGCTCAAGCAGGTCCAGGTCGACATCCCATTCCTCGCTCTTGAGTAACATATTACGCTGCTGCAACGCTCTATTATACTGCACTAGTGCCCGCAAGTACTCCTTGTCGTACTGTGATATGGCCATATCCATGAACTTCCGTCTCTGCTCGCTTACCCCAGCGATCAACTCGTTGTCAGCGGGTGAAATCATCACGAGAGGGATTAGACCATAGTGATCTGTCAACTTTTCGTACGCCTTCTTGTCCCGCTTGAACTGCTTCTTCTGCCGCCGGCGAAGACCACTATAGATCTCGATCCGGGTATCGTCGTTGGTCACGTACTTGCCTTGAATCATGCAGACATCGGCGTCATGCCGGATGACCTGCGAATCTACCGGGTTGGTATAACTCCGGCAGAAAGAGAGGTAATAGATGGCGTCGAGCAGGTTGGTCTTCCCCATCCCGTTGTTTCCCACGAAGCAGTTAATGCCTGGGGAGAAGCAGAGCTCAGCCTGCTCGATATTCTTGTAGTTCAGTATGGATAGCTCTTCTAAAAACATATTGGTTAATCGTCACTCATCAGGAGCCGCTGCAGGTCCTCGGGGGAGATATTCATTTTTAGCCGCCCCTCCGATGCGAAGGCGATCTTGCCCCGCTCTTCCGAAACGATGATCACCTTGGCATCAGTCTCCTGCGAGATACCCAGCCCCGCCCGATGCCTTAACCCCAAGTGTGCCGGTATGTTGGGGTTCTGCGAGATGGGCAAGATGCAGCCAGCCGCCTTGATCTTCTTCCCCACGATAATCATCGCCCCATCATGCAGGGGGCTGTTTTTAAAGAAGATGTTCTCGATAAGCCGCGAGGAGATATCCGCGTTCACGATCTCTCCTGTCTGCTCGTACAGCCCCATGTGGATATCCCCCTGTATCGCGATCAAGGCACCCGTTTTTGCCTTCGACATGTTCATGCACGCGAGTACCACCGCCGTGAGGTGCGAGTTGTCTTTCTTATTGCTTTCGCTCGGGAAGATCAGCTTGGCGATGAAGTTCCACCCTTTTTTGGAGCCTAGCGACATCAGGAACCGGCGAATCTCGTCTTGAAAGAGTATCACCAGCAGTAAAAGCCCCACGCTCACGAACTGGTCGAGGATAGAGCCCAACAGTACCATGTTGAACACCCTCGATACCAAGATCCAGATTACCATGAACACCAGGATACCGATTAGCAGCGGCCGTAACCCCGATATCTTGACCAGACGGAAAAGATAGTAAAGGAGCAGGGCGACCAGTACTACATCGATGAAATCCTTTAAACCGAAATGCGCGAACATACCCTTGATTTATGATTCAACTCCTGCACGATCTTGACGCACTCCACTGCCTCTTTCACGTCGTGTACCCTCAAGATGTGGGCACCCGAAAGCAGGGCGACCGTGTTCAACACGGAGGTCCCGTTGAGGCTCTGCTCCGGCGTGGAGCCAAGGAGCCTGTATATCATCGATTTTCGCGATATACCCACCAATATTGGCTCCTCAAAGATATGAAAATATTTCAGATAAGCCATCAATTCGTAATTTTGGGAGACCGTTTTGCTGAACCCGAAACCCGGGTCAAGGATCACGTCGTTCACCCCCAGCTGATTCAGTTGCGTGACCTTTTCCGCGAAGTAGCGGAGTACCTCCTGCACGAAGTGATCGTAATCAGTCAGCTGCTGCATCGTCTGGGGAGTCCCCCGCATATGCATCAGGATGTAGGGCACGTTCAGCTGGGCGACCGTGGGAAACATGCGCTCATCAATTTGCCCCCCCGATATGTCGTTGATCATGTTCACCCCGTGTTCTTCGACCGCCTCCTTCGCCACGTCGGCGTAGAAGGTGTCGACCGACAGCAACGCCCGCGGGAACTCTTTCCTGATCAGCCTCAAGGCAGGCATCAACCGCCCTGCCTCCTCCTTGGCATCCAAAAGACGAGAGATGGGCGTGGTGGATTGTGCGCCCACATCGATAAAGGTGCCCCCCTCGCGAAGGATTTGGGCGCACCGCTCCACGATATCCCGTTCCGACTGCTTCCGGCTACCGGAGAAGAACGAGTCGGGGGTTACGTTCAATATCCCCATCACCCTCGGTTCGGAAAGGTCCATCAACTCCCCGTTCAGATTGATCGTTTTCACATTCTCTTTACTTTGCATTACTTCTCTTTACTTTGCTCACGGTGACACCGATTTTTTTCCTTCCGGTTTCCCCACACCCGTTACCTATACAAACCTTTCATTATTAACTAACCTACTTGCACCACGGTGCATAAAACCTTTTATTTTCAGACTTCGCTAAGGCCTTCGCCTTGGAAACAAAAAAGCATTTCAAGTCGAAAGATCCTGACTCAAAGGACCGAATTGGGATCCTTATCCGGGTAGTCGATGGTGTAATGCAGCCCGCGACTCTCCTTACGTGCCATGGCCTGCTTGATCACCAGGTATCCCACCTTGATGATGTTCCTCAGCTCGCAAATTTCGCGAGAGACCACCGACCGTTGGAAAAGATCCTCCGTCTCCCGAAACAGGATGTTGAGGCGGCTCATCGCCCGATTCAACCGTAGGTCGGAACGAACAATACCCACGTACGACGACATGATTTGTCCCACCTCCCGGTAGCTCTGCGTGATTAACACCATCTCCTCGGGCGAGGTGGTTCCTTCGTCATTCCAGGGAGGTATATCCTCCTGAAACGGGTACTGCTTGAAGCGGGGTATCGTATGTTTCGCCGCCGCGTCGGCAAACACCACTGCCTCTATCAGCGAGTTGGAAGCCAAGCGGTTCGCCCCATGCAACCCGGTACAAGCACACTCACCATTGGCGTAGAGCCGATGAATAGAGGTGGCCCCGTTCAGGTCCACAAAAATCCCCCCGCAAAGGTAGTGAGCCGCCGGGGCAACGGGAATCATCTCTTTCGTGATATCGATCCCGAACGCTAGGCATTTCTCGTATATCGTGGGAAATTGACGCCGCGTCTCTGCCGCGTCCTGTTGCGTCACGTCCAGGAAAACGTGTTCCTCTCCCCGCTCCTTCATCTCGGTATCGATGGCACGGGCCACGATGTCGCGTGGAGCCAGAGAACCCCGCTCGTCGTACTTGTGCATGAACTCCTTGCCATCCAGCGTTTTTAGAATAGCGCCGTACCCCCTCATCGCTTCGGTAATCAAGAAAGAGGGCCTCGCCCCGGGGTGGTAAAGCGCCGTGGGATGAAACTGTACGAACTCCATCCCCTTCACCTCCCCTTTAGCCCTTGAAACCATGGCGATGCCATCGCCCGTGGCAACGCTGGGGTTAGTAGTGGTCTGATAAACCGCACCGATGCCCCCCGTGGCCATAAGGGTTACCCTCGACAAGAAGACATCAATCGATCCGGTCTCCTCGTTAAGGATGTATGCACCATAGCATTCGATATCCGGCGTATGGCGGGTCACGATCTGTCCCAGATGATGCTGCGTAAGCACCTCGATGGTGAAATGACGTTCAAACACATCGATATTGGGATGGGCCCTAACCGCCTCCACGAGGCTCATCTGTATCTCTGCCCCTGTTTTATCCTTGTGGTGCAAGATGCGAAAATCTGAATGCCCCCCCTCTCGATGCAAGTCGAAGTTGCCCTGCTCATCTTTATCGAAGTCCACCCCCCATCCTATTAACTCCCGAATCTGCCCGGGCGCTTCACGCACCACCTTCTCCACCACCTCGAGGTCACACAGTCCTGCACCGGCATCCAGCGTGTCAGCGATATGGTTCTCAAAGTGATCCCAGGGATGGGTCACCGAAGCGATGCCTCCTTGAGCGTAAAATGTGTTGGCCTCCTCCAGCAGGGTCTTGGCAACGAGCGCTACTTTGCCATGGGGTGCCACTTTTAGCGCGAAACTCATCCCTGCAATACCGGAACCAATCACCAAAAAATCGTACCTGTAGATCATTTTCACCGCAATTATAATACAAATGTAACTTCAAGAAACCGATTTTACCCCATTTTCATGGAACAAAATTTATCGATATGACTAAGATGGTTAAAAAGTGCCACTTTATTGGATTTATGGTTTTTAAATGTTTACTTTGTAGAGAGATTAAACCACACAACCCTTGTAAAACCATTAATAATTTCAACAGATGAAGCACCTGGTAACCCTATTCCTTCTTGTTTGCTGCATTTTCTCCGCGAATGCGTGGAAGGCAGGGGGAGTGATGGGGGACGTAAAGACAGGTCAACGCGTAGACTCCATCCTCATACTGAAAGGGAGGGTGTTGGGAGGTGATACTGATGAACCGCTTGTGAACGCTAGCATCACGGTGTACGCCACCCATATATCGAGCGTCACCAACCAAGAAGGATACTTCTCCATCCGAGTACCCGCATCTTCCCGCAACTCGCACCTAGTGATCCGTCATCTAGGGTATGAGAACGGGCATATCCCTGTCATCACGTTAATCGACACCCCCAACAACCACATCAAACTCAAATCTTCACCTTTCTCATTAAGCGAGATAGAGGTGGTCTCCGGCGATGGCACCGAATTGGTACGGGAAGCATTGCGGCGAATCTACTTGAACTACTCGTCCACGCCTAACATGATGGTCTCCTTCTACCGTGAGTCGGTCAAGAAAGGGTCGCGCTACATCTCCCTCGTGGAGGCAGTCCTGGATATTTACAAAGCATCATACCCTTCGATAAGCAGTGACCAGGCCAAGATTTACATCGGGAGGAAAGCGACTGACATATCCCCGAGGGACACCATTTTATTGAAGTTTCAAGGGGGTATCAGCGACGCCTTGAAACTTGATATAGCGAAGAACCCGGAGATCGTTTTCGACACGGACGGTGCAGACTACTCGTTCCATATCGATGGGTTGATCAATTATAACGACAGGCCGCACTACGCCATCTCGTTTGCGCCACTGGAAAGCATTCACGACATCTTGTTCCGGGGTACTATCTACTTGGAGGCACACTCTCTTGCATTTGCCCGTATGGAGTTTAACATGAACGTGGAGGGCAGGAACGACGCATCACATATCTTCATTCGACGCAAGCCGCCCAAAATGAAAGTGGAGGTGGTCCGCGCCCGCTACGTGGTGGATTTCAGCGAGAGCGAAGGCAAGTGGTTCTTCAACTACAGCTCGACCGACGTGGAGTTTCGTATACGTTGGAGCAACCGTTTCTTCGGGCTGTTTGCCACCAACTACACCATCGGTTCAGAGATGGCCATCACAGACCGGTACAACGAAAACGTCGTGAGGTTTCCACGTAACGAACGAATCCGGTCGACAGACGTGATCGCGGAAAAGGTGGAATACTTTCTCGATCCCGACTTTTGGGGTGAGTACAACGTGATTGAACCGGATCAGGCGATAACCGATGCAATACGCCGGCTTAGCGGGAAATTGAAGCGACGCCAAAAATGAAAATAATCGACCAATCCGTTTGTAATTTAATTTTTTAAACGTATCTTTGCCGTCCGAAAAGTTTTTAAACGCAATAGTTACTATAAAACATGTATTTAGACTCTGAAAAAAAGAAGGAAATCTTCGCCAAGTACGGGAAGTCTAACACTGATACTGGCTCACCTGAAGCGCAGATAGCATTGTTTTCCTACCGTATTTCGCACTTGACTCAACATTTGAAGTCACACAAGAAGGATTATAACACGGAAAGGGCATTGAGACTTTTAGTGGGTAAGCGTCGTCGTTTACTCGATTATCTGATTGAAAAGGATATCGAAAGATACCGTGCAATCATTAAAGAATTGGGCATCAGAAAGTAATTCTCATTGAAAGATTTTAAAAAGAGCGAATAAGTTTATTCGCTCTTTTTTTATCAAGTCAATCTTTTATATATCTCATCAGTATGTGTAAAATATAAAATACCCTAAACTTCAACTACCTGTTTTGAACGAAAAAGTGCCATGAAGCTATGTTTTACAACATATAAAAAAGTTTTGTCACTTCAAAAAACGATTCTATCTTTGTTGACGATAACCTAAAACAATCTTTTTTGCCTTAAGCCTGATATCACGTTAACCATTACAAAAGAGGCCTTCTCAATCGAGGGGGCCTCTTTTTCATCGAGAAAACTTAGCCAGCGCTCTCTTAATTCTCACGTGAGTTTCCTCACTCACGGGGACTAGCGGCAAGCGCAGGCGGTTAAGAATCATCCCCTTTTCATGGAGCATGCATTTCACACCAGCCGGGTTACCCTCCACGAACATCAGGTGAAACAGCTCGTTGTAGTTGGCCTCCATCTCGCTTCGCGCATTCACAGGGTCACCACCGAGCCCGCTCCGCACGAGCCAAGACATCTCTTTAGGAAACGCGTTGGCGAAGACCGAAATCACGCCTATACCACCCAGTTCAATCACGGCAGTAGTAACAGCATCATCACCAGAAATCACATGAAACCCCTCAGGTGCACCCTCGGCAATTGCTTTTATCTGTTGTAGGTTACCTGACGCCTCTTTTGTCGCGATCACGTTGGGACAGTGGTGAGCAATGCGCAGGGCGGTCTCGGCCGTCATGTTCACGCCGGTTCGCCCCGGCACGTTATACAACACGATGGGCAGTGGAGAATAGTTCGACAACGCCCTATAGTGCTGAAAAAGACCCTCTTGAGACGGCTTATTGTAATAGGGGGTTACCGATAGAATGGCGCTCACGCCGGTGAAATCGGAGGTTTGCAACTCATCCACCAGGGCGGCCGTATTGTTGCCCCCTACACCCATCACCACTGGAACCCTCCCATTGACCCGTTCAACGATGCAACGAACTACCTCATTTTTCTCCTGCCTGAAAAGCGTGGGCGTTTCAGCCGTGGTACCCAAGGCCACGATGTAATCGGTTCCATTCTCCAACTGGTAATCTACCAACCGCGGGAGGGCATCAAAATCGATGGAACCGTCCTCTTTAAACGGGGTGATTAGCGCCACCCCCAAACCTGTTAAATCAACTTCCGCCATACAACCCATTTTTTCTGCTGCTTGTTTTGTTTCCTTTCCCTCTTGTTCACCCTTAATCTTTGCCACTTGACCCTTATGATCACGTTAACCGTGCACGGTCAACCCATTACGCAAAGGTAAGTATTTTTTCATTAGTGCGACAACTGCAACCGGTAAAGTTAGAAAAATCTACGCCTTATGGATGTCTTGCTGCCAATCTTGAAAGTAAAAACATATGTGAATACAAAAGTTACACTTGTAAACACGAAAATTGAATGAAATTATTGGATGAGGATAGCGCAAAATTGTGTCGATATTGCTATCTTCGCGCATAGGCGCTAAGAGATATATGCAGTTTATTCCCGAAAAATACCGTATCCCCGACGCCCCGATGCAGCCGTTTATCGATGCGGACGAGATATGGGACTACTTAAACCATGCCCCCTCTACCCCCGAAAGAGTAAAACAGGTGGTGGCAAGGTCGTTGAAAAAAAAGAGGCTCAGCCTGGAAGAAGTGGCGATCCTGATTAACGGGACCGACAGCGAGTCGGTTCACTGCATCAAAGAGGGGGCCAAGACGCTGAAAAAAAAGGTGTACGGCAACCGCATCGTACTGTTCGCTCCTCTCTACGTCGGTAACAAGTGCTCCAACGACTGCACCTATTGCGGGTTCAGAGCCTCCAATCGGGAACAGGTACGCGTTACCCTCATCGGCAAAGAGCTGGAGAGAGAGATCGAAGCACTGGAGGACGAGGGGCAGAAACGGCTGATCCTGGTTTTCGGGGAGCATACCGAATACAGCCCCGAATTCATCGCGGAGGCTGCCCGAACTGCCTACCGTGTGAAAAAAGGTGCCGGTGAAATACGACGGGTGAACATCAATGCGGCCCCACTAGATATCGAGGGGTTTCGTACCGTGAAAGAGGCAGGGATTGGCACTTACCAGGTATTCCAGGAGACGTACCACCCAGAAGCTTACAAGAAATACCATACCCGGGGCAAAAAGGCCGACTACAATTACCGGCTCACCTCGCTCGACCGGGCGCAAGAAGCGGGGCTTGATGACGTGGGTATCGGTACGTTGCTGGGCCTGTACGACTGGCGCTTCGAAGTGATGGGGTTGGTACGACATACCAACCACCTGGAAGCGTGCTACAACGTGGGTCCCCACACCATCTCCTTTCCCAGGATAAAAGATGCGTCCATGCTCGAAGTGGGCGACCACTACTTCGTGTCGGACAAGGAGTTTACCCGGCTGGTAGCTATTCTCCGGCTGGCAGTTCCTTATACTGGACTGATTCTCACCGCACGCGAGCCGGCACCACTGCGCAACGAGCTGATACAATACGGGGTATCGCAGATAGACGGCGGCACTAAAATAGAGCTGGGCAGCTACTCCCGCGCGGAAAGAAATCACGACCTGAACCGTGGACAGTTCCATATCGGCGACGATCGCTCCTTGAACGAGGTGGTAAACGAGCTGCTACAACAGGGGATGCTTCCCTCGTTCTGCACGGCCTGTTACCGGCTCGGTCGAACCGGAGAGCATTTCATGGAGTTTTCCGTACCCGGTTTCATCAAACGGTTCTGTACGCCTAACGCCATGCTCACGCTAGCCGAGTACCTGGTGGATTACGCCCCGCCGGAAACCGCGGAGAAAGGATGGGCGGTGATCAGAAAAAACATGGAAGGGATGAGCGAAAAGATGCAGCACGACCTACAGGATAAAATCGAACGGGTAAAAAACGGGGAGCGAGATATCTTTTTTTAACGCGCATTCTAAAAACGTAATTATTACACATGATGAGCGTAAGCAGGCTCCATATTGGCATATTTGGCCGCGTGAATACCGGGAAAAGTTCGCTGATCAACATGATCACCGGACAGGATATATCTCTGGTATCGCGGTTCCCGGGAACTACGACCGACCCCGTGAAAAAATCGGTAGAGATTACCGATATCGGCCCGGCGATTCTGATTGATACGGCAGGTATGGACGACTTGGGCGAAATCGGCTCTATGAAGATACAGCGCTCCAAAGAGGTTATCCGGAGGGTGGACTGCGCGATCCTACTCATTTCCGGGAATCAGTTCGGTGACTACGAGGTTCGCTTGATTGAGCAGTTCAACAAAAACGAAGTGCCATACCTTATCGCGCACAATAAAAGCGATATCGATAAGATTGCGGCAATTACCAAAACTGCCATCAAACAGTATTCCAACGCGGAGATCATCGACTTTAGCACGACCCAACCAGCCGATAAGGGGCGATTGATCGATGCACTCAAGCGAATTGTACCGGAAACAGCTTTCTTAAAAAGCTCGTTGATCGGCGACCTGGTCAAACCGAAGGATGTGGTGCTGCTCATCACGCCCATTGATGAGGCAGCACCCGAGGGGCGGCTTATCCTCCCTCAAAGCCAAACCCTGCGCGATGCCCTTGACAACCACTGCGTGGTCATCGTGATCAAGGAAACCGAACTGGCTGATTTCTCCAAACTCCGAATACGACCTGCCCTGGCCATCAGCGATAGCTCGGCGTTCGGGATCGTGGCGAGACGTCTTCCCGAAGATATCCCGCTAACTAGTTTCAGCATTCTATTCGCCCGCCTCAAAGGCGATTTTGAAGCCTACCTGGCGGGTACGCCAAGCATCTCGCAACTTGAAGAGGGCGACCACGTCCTAATACTGGAGAGCTGCACCCACCAAGTTAGCTGTGATGATATAGGGAGGGTGAAGATACCAGCCCTACTCCAAAAATTCACCGGCAAGAAGCTACGATTTACCGTCATTTCAGGTCTCACGGAGCTACCCGCCAACCCATCCGAGTTCTCCCTGGTGATTCAATGCGGTGGCTGCATGATTACCCGCAAGCAGTTGTTAAACCGTCTCCGCCCTTTTACCGAGGCGGGCGTCCCGGTCACCAATTACGGGATGGCATTGGCCTACCTGCACGGTATCTTCAATAGGGCGACACGGGTATTCGATAAAAAAAACACCGAGCTGCCACTTTTCCCGGATTATTAACCCCCGCCCAAAAGACAACTTGTAAAAGAAGAATACAGAACCATCATACACGACTTGCATCCCTTTACCCATGGCGAAAAAACCTGTAGAAAAAGCGTTCCATCTAGAATGGGTACATGGATAACACCGACAAGGTAATAACAGCTACCTCATACGCCGTAAACGCTCCACGAAACAAACCAAGTGACGATGAAAGAGAAACTGTCAAGGGAGGATCTTACCGAGCTCCTGTCAACGAGAGGGGAGGAAGAACGAATGCTGTTTGAACGCGCTGCTCTCGCTAAGGAACAACACGTGGGTAACAAGGTCTACCTAAGGGGATTAATCGAGCTGTCCAACCGCTGCCAAAAGGATTGTTTCTATTGCGGTATCCGTTGCTCAAACTGCTCCTTGGAGCGATACATGCTAAGCCACGACGAGACGATGGAGATCGTGATGAGGGCCTACGAGAGGGGATACGGGTCAGTCACCATCCAGTCGGGTGAATGGGGTTCATCAGAGTTTATCGCACAAATAGACCGCATCGTACGGGAAGTGAAGCGGGCGACCAACGGGGCACTCGGCATCACCCTTTCCTGCGGGGAGCAGCGAAAGGATACCTACCGGCGCTGGTTCGAGAGTGGCGCAGATCGTTACCTGCTCCGCATAGAGACCTCCTCGGAAGCGCTGTACCGAAAGTTGCACCCCAACGACAACGCCCACACCTACCGTGGACGGTTAAAGGCTTTAGAAGCATTACGGGAAACGGGGTACCAGGTGGGAACCGGGGTGATGATCGGCCTTCCCTTCCAGACGATCGAGCAGTTGGCAGACGACCTCCTCTTCATGAAACAGATCGATATCGATATGTGCGGAATGGGACCCTACATCGAGCACCCCAACACCCCGCTCTACGCCCACCGGGACAAGCTCCTCTCTCTTGAAGAGCGGCTGCACCTGAGCTGGAAGATGGTAGCCCTGCTGCGCCTCCTGATGAACGATATCAATATAGCAGCGACCACCGCGATGGAGGCAATCGATGGCAACGCCCGCGAAAAAGCCATCGCGGTGGGTGCCAACGTAGTGATGCCCAACATCACGCCCACCAGCTACCGACCCGGTTACCTGCTGTATGAAAACAAACCCCTCCCCGTTGCCAACGACAACGGGGAAGGGGAACTTAAGTCGCTAGAACGGCGACTACGCAACCTGGATCACGTTATCGCCTACTTCCAACAGGGGAACTCTGCCCGGTATGAAAAGAGGATTCAAACGGGAACGAGTATCCGAATTTAACCTGCTAAAAAACAGGCATGCGCTAAAACAACTAACTAAGCGTCCGGAAGAGCAAACCAAAATGCAGAGATGCATTTCAACAACTTCCGCCGTCCGCCTTTTTGTACTCGTTAATAATCTGCTTTACTCCGTCTGGTGAAACGCGGCCGTACACCTTTTCGCCCACGAGCACCACGGGAGCTAAACCGCAAGCCCCCACACAGCGCAAACAGTTAATCGAAAAGCGCCCGTCGGGCGTGGTCTCTCCCACCTTGATACCCAACTCCTTTGTAAACTCCTCGAGTACCCTCTCGGCACCGCGCACGTAACAGGCCGTCCCCATGCAGATGGAGATGGGGTGTTCCCCCTTGGGGATCATCGAGAAGTAGGAGTAGAAGGTTACCACCCCGTACACCTGCGCTACCGGTATGTGCAGGTTATGGGCCACCACGTCCTGTACCTCTGCCGAGAGGTAACCAAACCTATTTTGCGCCTCATGCAGCACGTTGATTAACTCTCCCGGATCGTTGTCAAACGAGGCACAAATCTCGTTGATCTGCTCTATGATTTCTTTCGGCAAGTTTACCCTTACCTCCACGCCATCGGTGCCGGTCACCTTCTCCATGTATTCAAAGGCCTTGGGTGATATGATTATTTTTTGACTCATATGGTTTCAATTTCATGATTCAACAATCATCCTTGTAGATGGATGGTTACCTCGTTACTCTTTGGAAAGTACTCCGTGTGCAACAGCTTGTGAGCAAGCTCGCTCCCCGGTTTACCCAAGAACTCCTCGTACAACTTGATGATAGAAGGGTTCTCGTGCGACTTACGGATCACCTTGCGTTGGTCTTCCGTGTAAAGGGCGGCAGCACGTTTCTCAAGTACCTCGCTATCGCCATGGTTAAAGGGCTGTCCACCACCGCCGATACATCCGCCGGGACACGCCATAACCTCGATCGCGTGAAACTTCGACTTCCCTTCCTTGACCTCGTCCAGCAACTTACGGGCATTCCCCAGTCCATGTGCGATTCCGATATTCAGTTCAACCCCGTTAAAGTCGACCGTGGCCGAACGGATACCTTCCATTCCGCGCAACTCATGGAAGTCCACCCTCTCTAACTTCTTCCCGGTATAGAGCTCGTAGGCTGTGCGGCACGCCGCCTCGATAACCCCTCCGGTGTTACCGAAGATGACGGCAGCACCGGTCGACTCGCCTAGCGGATCATCGAAGTCACCGTCCGGAAGATTCAAGAAGTCGATATTCGCCTGCTTGATAAAGGCCGCCAACTCACGGGTAGAGATCGAGTAATCAACATCGGGATTGCCATCCACCTTGAACTCATCGCGCTGACACTCGTACTTCTTGCCCAGGCAGGGCATAACCGAGACCACGATCAGGTCGTTCCGTTTAACCCCGATCTTCTCCGCGAAGTAAGTCTTGGCTATAGCCCCAAACATCTGCTGGGGCGACTTCGCCGTGGAGGGCACATCCAACAGGTCCGGGTAGTTATGCTCAAAGAAGTTAACCCAGCCGGGGCAGCAAGAGGTAAGGATAGGCAACCGCACGTTGGGATCACCTTCCAAGTAACCACTCACACGCTGCAACAACTCCGTTCCCTCTTCCATGATCGTTAAGTCTGCACTGAAGTCGGTATCGAACACGTAGTCAAAGCCCAGTTCCCGAAGCGCGGAAACCATCTTACCGGTGACCAGCGTTCCGGCAGGCATACCGAACTCCTCGCCCAACGCGGCACGCACGGCGGGAGCCGTCTGAACGACCACCGTTTTCGAGGGATCGTTTAGCGTGCGTATGATATCGTTGGTATGGTCCTTCTCGGTAAGCGCACCCGTGGGGCAAACCGACACGCACTGCCCACAGTAGGTACAGGGCGAGTCTACCAGGTTCATCTCGAACGCGGGGGCTACCACCGACATGAACCCACGGTTCACGGCGGAAAGCGCACCCACGGTCTGCACCTCGTTACACATCATCTCGCAGCGGCGGCACATGATGCACTTGTCCACATCGCGGATGATGGATGGGGAGGTGTCTTTCCGATACCTCGACTGTTCCCCCACGTAGGGCTGGCTACGGATACCTAACTGCACGGCGAGGTTTTGCAGTTCGCAGTGACCCGACTTGGCACACACTAAGCAATCAAACGGGTGATCGGAAATGATGAGCTTCAATACCGTTGTCCGCGCGTTCAGCACCCGTATGCTATGCGTGTAAATCACCATGCCGTCTTGTGCCTCGGTGATACATGAGGGAGCCAGGTTACGCCTCCCCTCCACCTCTACCACGCAAATACGGCATCCGCCCGGTTTATTCTCGATGCCCATGTCACATAACTCGTAATGACACAGGGTGGGTATCTCTATGCCCGCTTGCCGGGCCGCCTTAAGGATGGTGGTTCCCTTCTCCACCCGCACCTTCTTTTTATCTATCGTTAGTTCTATCATACTGTTAATTCATTATTTCGTGGTTAATTGAACTTCTCTCGGGTAATCCTTCAGCAGGCTAATGGCATCGAACTGGCACTTTTCCATGCATGCGCCACACTTGATACAGACCTCTTGGTTTATCGAGTGGGGTTGCCTCCGTTCACCGCTGATGGCGTGGGTAGGACAGACCCTCGTGCACGCCATGCAACCGGTACAATCCTCTTCCGAAATCACGTAATAAAGCAGGTCTCGGCACTGTCCGGAACGACACTTCTTCTCATGCACGTGTTCCATGTACTCCTCCATGAAGTTATCAAGCGTAGAGATCACCGGATTCGGGGCAGTTTGTCCCAAGCCACACAGTGCCGTATCTCTAATGACCGACCCCAAGTTCTTCAGTATCTCGATATCCTCCTGCTCCCCTTTACCCGCGGTGATTCGGTCCAGGGTCTCGTACAGCCGCTTGCTCCCAATACGACAAGGTGCGCACCTCCCGCAGGACTCCTCCACTATGAAGCCGAGGTAAAATTTGGCAACCGAGACCATGCAGTCGTCCTCATCGAGCACGATCATACCTCCAGAACCCATCATCGATCCTGCTGCCATGAGGCTCTCGTAGTCGATCGGTGTATCGAGGTGCTTCTCGGTAAGGCAGCCTCCCGATGGTCCTCCTGTCTGAACAGCCTTGAATTTTTTGCCCCCTTTCACACCGCCCCCGATCTCGTAAATAATCTCCCGAAGCGTGATACCCATCGGTACCTCTATGAGGCCCACGTTGTTGATTTTCCCCGCGAGGGCGAAAACCTTGGTTCCTTTCGACTTTTCCGTACCGATGGAGGCGAACCATTCCGCCCCTTTCAACACGATTACCGGGACATTGGCAAAGGTCTCCACGTTGTTCACACAGGTGGGTTTCCCCAAATAACCGCTTTGTGCCGGAAAGGGAGGCTTATTGGTAGGTTCACCCCGATGCCCCTCCATGGAATTGATTAACGCGGTCTCCTCACCACACACGAAGGCACCGGCCCCGTAGCGCAACTTGATGTCAAAGCTAAAGTCGCTCCCGAATATATTCTCCCCCAGCAACCCGTACGACTGTGCTTGCGAGATGGCTATCTTCAGTCTCCGGATGGCCAGTGGGTACTCCGCACGAATATAAATTAATCCTTCAGACGCACCGATGCAGTATCCGCAAATCGCCATCGCCTCGAGGACGGAGTGCGGGTCGCCCTCCAAGATGGAACGGTCCATAAATGCGCCGGGATCCCCCTCGTCGGCATTACAAACCACGAACTTCCGGTCGCTCTGGTTCTTACTCGTGATTTCCCACTTGAGCCCGGTAGGGAAACCAGCGCCACCGCGGCCTCGTAAGCCAGACCGTTTAATCAGGTCAATAGCCTCTCCCGGGGTCATTTCGGTGATTACCTTCCCCAGCGCCATGTAGGCGTCCCGGGCGATCGACTCGTCGATGTTCTCCGGGTCGATGTTGCCGCAATTGCGCAGGGCCACCCGCAGCTGCTTCTTGTAGAATCCCATATGCTTCGAGTCGCCCACGTGTTCGTCCGTCTCGGGATCTAGGTAGAGCAACCGCTCCACTTTTCGACCCTTGATCACGTGCTCGTCGATGATCTCTTTGGCATCGTCCGGCTTTACCTCGGTATAGAAAGTATTATCCGGGAGTACCTTCACGATGGGTCCTTTCTCGCAAAAACCAAAGCACCCCGTGCGAATAACCTGCACATCGTCGCTCAACCCTTTCCGCTCCAACTCATCGTGTAGCATTTCGTAAACCAAGTCGCTCTCTGAGGAGTGACAACCAGTGCCAGCGCACACCAGCAAATGCATTTTGTAGTGACTCATAAAACGTTGTTTAAATGGTATTGTAGTTTTGCGGGATGATACCGTCTACCAGCTCTCCCTCCTTGATGTACCGCTCGATGATCTCATCGGCTTTTTTAGCGTCCACGTACCCGAAGACTATTGGTTCGTTACCGGGCAGGGTGATCTCCACCGTAGGTTCGGCGAAGCAGTATCCCATACAACCGGTTTGCGTGACCACCGCGTCGATGCTCCTCTTATCGAGCTCCGTCACAAAGAACTCCATCACCTCTTTGGCTCCCGAAGCGATACCGCAGGTCGCCATCGCCACTTTCACTTGAACCAACGACTCGGGGTTTTCCGCCTTGTCTCTCAGGTTCACCCGTAACTTCATCTCCTCCTGTCTCTTTTTCAGGTCGTCTAGTGTTTTTATCACAGCCATATCACTCAATCATTTAATTAGTTATAGTTGATATTATATTTATATTCGTCGTCTACTCGTTTATCGTTGTCGTCATCCACACACAATCAACCGTTCACAGTATGATCAATCACATTCATATTTTCGCGAATATACTCCTTTACCGCGGCCAGCATCCCCGCGGCCTCCCACTCAATTCCCAGTTCCCGTAGCTCTTCGGTATCCAAGACAAACTCCGCCTCATCTACCCGATAAGAGAACCGAAAGACGATCTCCGGGTTCGCTTTCAACAAGAGCGAGAGATAGCCAGGCACGTCGCCCATCGGCAGGCAGTCAATGTTATCGGTACGGTACATTGCCTCGATGGTCGTTCCTTCTCCCTCTTTGGAGATGATCTGTAACCCTCCGCCCGCCTGCTCACAAGTCATCTTCAGGAAGGGAATGCCCAAGCCTACCCTCCGCGTATCGCGTGTGGTGAAGAAGGGGTCAACCAATTTCTCCACGGTCTTGCGGCTCATCCCTTTACCGTCGTCCGTCACCCGAAGCGTGAGCGTACAATCGCCACTCCTCTTCTCTATATCGATCCCAATGGTTCGAGCCTCCGCCCGGATGGAGTTCTGCACGATATCCATCATATGCATAGCCAAATCGGTCATAATCGTTCTCCTTTTTCAGGGTCTCCCCATGATGGGATGGCGGTTCCCCCGGGCATACCAAACCGGGTGTTGCACGTTTCGTACCGGGCGTTCAGCAACGCATCGGTAAGCTCCTGCCAGTTTCGCCCCGTGATACCGAACCGGGTATAGGCCACCGCGATATCCCCCGGATAATGTGCATCGGAGCTCTGTATCAAACACTCCCCTTTCAGCTCGGGATAGCTTAGTAAGAACCCGGCAGGCGTTGTACTTTTTGATACTTCCAACGCATGGTACCTCAACCCCGGGGGGATAAACCCCAACTGGCTGAACAGGCTGTTCCCGGGACGATCCACGTGAGCCGGCACAAAAATACCCCCCAACGTGTGCACCATCTCGGCAACCCCCTCTACCTCATCATCGATACTCATAAACAGGGAGCGCTCCTCCTCATACACGATCCGATCGTTCTCATCTACGGCCACTTGGTAACCAAAACGGTCAGGGTCATTTTTCACATCGCTCATCTTTCCATCCAGATAGCGCTGAAACGCCTCGGTAGCCTCCATGTGGGGAAAGTAACACAGCACGTGTACCTCCTCCCGCGTGTTCACCTCGCAGCCTGGGATCACGTAGAGTCCCTCCCGTTCTCCCAAGCTCATGCAGGCCCGAACGTTACGGGTACTGTTGTGATCGGTAATCGCGATAATCTGTAGTCCCCGTTCCTTGGCAATTCGAACGATGTTCCTTGGGCTCATATCTAGATCCCCACAGGGTGAAAGGCAGGTGTGTATATGCAGGTCGGCCCTCATGCCTACTCGCTCAGCCCCTTTTTGCTTCGCTCAGCCAAAGGTACAACTCCCCGCCCGTTTCAAAGGCTGGTTTCCCAGACGTAAGGATCACCACCTCCTCCTCGTTGGCCGCCTCGATAACTTCCGGATCCACCTTCCGCTCGTTCACGGCAACAATGGCACTCAACTCCTTGAGAGAGGCGACCGCCACGATATTCTTATGCACTTGGGAGGTGACCCACACCATTCCGGCTTGTGCCTTCCCCATAACATCGCTCAACAGATCCGACAGGTAGGCACCCTCCACAGGTCGGTCGAGCCATGCCTCACCGGAGAGGCACTCGTATCCTAACGCCTCTTTCATGCTTTTTACATTCATACTTTACCGCTCCATTGTTATTTGGCTTACTTCTACTATTGCACTTTCTTCCTTTAGTCGCTATCCAATACCCTAAGCTTTATCTCTTTGGGGGATTACCCCGGTACTTGTTAAGCCGATCCTTGCCCCACACCTTCTCGATTACCGCGAACGACTGCTCGGGACTCAGTTTATAGTTCTTCTCCATAACGCGCTGCACGAAAACGCAGTGCGAGATGGTTGCCTTCCCTTTCACGATATCCTCCGCCAAGCACCTACACTCGGGTGCACCGCAAGCACCACAGTCGAAACCAGGCAGGTAGGTCAGTAACCGATCAATTCTCTGTAGCTTGAGGAGGGCTTTTCCCATGTCCTCATCCAACAGCAACCCATCGCGAGGGTAGACCGGCCCCACCCCCGAGTGGACGTGAAGCTCCTCCTCCCTCTCCAGCAAGCTGTTTTCCACGGTCCCCCGGTGCTCCTCCTTGAGCATCCTCAAGCGCTCACGACGCTGCTCCAATCGTTCTACCGTAAGGAAACGATTGCCCGGGCAAAGGATACCTCCCGCGCACCCCTGATCACAAGCACGCATCTCCAGGAAATCAATCCCGGTAATCTGCCCTAACTCGAGCTTCTCTAAGAACTCAATCACGTTGTCCATCCCATCAATGGCAAGGCTTCGTCCGGGGAAGTACTTCTTCTCAACTCCAGACAACGACCAGCATACCGAATCGGGACTCATATCTGCAACCAATTTCCGGGGCATGCTCTCTTTCTGCCCCCGCAATATTCTCGAAGCGAGGTTAAAGACGGTAGTCATGTTAACTGTCCCATCAATAAACGACTTCTCCTCTCCCACGGGGGCGCTAGCTGCCACGCTCTTCGCGGCACACGGGGTTATGTAGTAAATGGAGATCTTTTCGGGTACCCCATCTTCAGGCTTCCCATTCTTCTCTGCTTTCGATTTTCTCAAAAAGAATGATGCGATATCGTGTGGGGCTTTTAACCGCATGATCTGACCAGTCAGTGAAGGGTACTGCACCTGTATAAGGCGTACCACCGCCGGGCAATAAGAACTAATAAGGGGTCTGGAAGAATGACTCTCCGCGTAAGTGAAATAGGCCCTCTTCATGAAGTCGACCGCATATTCCACTTCAAACACTTCATCGAAACCCACCTGGCGCACTGCATCCAGCACCTGGGTAGCCGAATAATCGGAAGAGAACTGCCCGATAAAAACCGAGGGTACCAATGCGATGTTGTAATGCTCAGGGGACAGGGAGTCCAGCCCATCGTCTCGGGCGTAAATGGCCCGCTGGGGACAGGCGCGGAAACACTCACCGCAATCAACACACCGCTCGGGCTGAATACGCGCGTGGCCATCCACAATGCGGATGGCCTTCGTGGAACAGACCCGCATACAACGCGAACAACCGATGCACTTGTCAGAATTGATCTGTATCGAGTGCGTGTAATTCCTGTCTTTCACTTCACGTTTATCTTTTTTCGGCTAAACGGTTTAAAAGTTCACTTGAATTTCAAGACGGGTTCCCTCGCCAGGTGTGGAAGTGAGCGTCATCTCGTCACAGTTCTTCCGGATATTTGGCAGCCCCATTCCCGCCCCGAACCCCATTTGACGGACCTCATCCGTTGCCGTTGAGAACCCCTCCTGCATAGCTTTGTCAATATCTTCGATCCCGGGACCACTATCCTCAATCACAACGTGAATACCAGTGGGACGTATATCCACGGTCATTGTGCCGTGATACGCGTGCGCTACCACGTTCATCTCCGCCTCGTAGAGAACTACCGCGATCCTCCTAACCAAGAGCGGAGCAATATTGAACTGCTTCAACGTTTTCCTCACCGCCGAACTGGCACCACCCGCGGCGCTAAAATCTCCCCCTTCTATATGGTATTCAATCCTCATGCTCGTTTCTCTCATTTTCGACCCACTCGCCGCTCAAGTCTTATCGGCTTTTATATTACTGGTCGTTCTCTTTCATGCTGTGTAGGTACTCTTGAACTGGCTTCAGCCCCTGCTGATAGAGCCTGCCTGATACCTCGAACAGGGTCAGCCCCGATTCGATGATCGCGATGCCATTCTCCTTCGCCAGCTGAAGCATTTGGTCTGAAACCTGCTTGCCGCGAGCAAAAACGATACACGGCATATTGGAAATTTCCGCGGTTCGGATAGTCTGCAACGTGCATAACCCGGTGATCAGGATCGTGTTTTCCATGTAATACCGCAACACGTCGCTCATTAAGTCAGACGCGAATGCGCTCTCGCAGCTACATGCCGCATCTGGTGCGAAGAGTAACGTCCCTTCCACGATTTCATTCACCCGTTCTATATTCATACGATCATAGGAGTTATCAAAATGTCATCCATAAAAGGGCATCTAGGGCTTCTACAAATGCAGCCAGCTACCATATTGCGCAAATATAGAGATTATTTTTTGAATTAAACGTTTTTCCCCTTAATTTATTTAAACACCCCCTGTTGCTGATACACAGCATGCCATCAAATCGAGAAGTGAGCTACAGAAAGGATGGTTTGTTGTGAACTTTTTTGTACTTTTGTATCCCAAAGGGGGAAGCGATAATAATAATCTAACATGCATACTTTGGAACGAAGCGAACAGGAGATCATTCGTAGACAGAGCCTCGAGGAGCTTAGGATCCTGGGGATAGAACCTTACCCGGCTCACCTGTACGAGGTGAACACCTACTCTACAGACATAAAAGAGACATTCGTGGACGGCGAGGAACCGCGCACGGTTAGCATAGCGGGACGAATCATGAGCCGACGAATTATGGGAAAGGCATCATTCTTCGAGTTGATGGACTCGAAGGGCCGCATCCAGGTGTATATCACCCGTGATGGCCTCTGCCCGGGGGAAGACAAAGAACTGTACAACACGGTTTTCAAGAAACTGCTGGATATAGGTGACTTCGTGGGTATTACCGGTACCGTTTTCCGCACGAGGATGGGGGAAATATCAGTGAATGCCGAGTCGATGACCCTGTTGGCAAAGTCGTTAAGGCCCCTCCCTATCGTCAAGGCGAAAGATGGGGAGATATACGATAAGTTTTCGGATCCTGAGCTACGGTATCGCCAGCGCTACGTGGACCTACTAGTGAACGAGGGAGTGAAAGATATCTTCGTGAAGCGAACCCGTATATTTGACGCAATGCGTACGTTCTTCAACCAGCGGGGTTACCTCGAGGTGGACACGCCAGTGCTGCAAAGCATCCCTGGTGGTGCCGCCGCCCGCCCGTTCATCACACATATGAACGCCCTCGACATCGACCTCTACCTGCGGATTGCCAACGAGCTCTACCTGAAGCGGCTTATCGTGGGCGGTTTTGACGGTGTGTACGAGTTTTCCCGCAATTTCAGGAACGAGGGGATGGATCGTACGCATAACCCCGAATTCACGGTGATGGAGATCTACGTAGCCTACACCGATTACCACTGGATGATGGCGTTTACCGAGCAGTTGTTAGAGCACGTGACCCTGGAGGTACTCGGCACAACACGGGTGAAGGTGGGCGACCACGTAATCGACTTCAAAGCACCCTACCCGCGTGTAACCATGATCGACGCCATCAAGGAGCATACCGGTATCGACATCAGCGGGAAGGACGAGACCCAGCTAAGGGAGGCTTGCAGGCAACTAGGGGTTGAGGAGGACGAGACAATGGGTAAGGGGAAGTTGATCGACGAGATCTTTGGCGAGAAGGCTGAAAAGCATTATATCCAGCCCACCTTTATTATCGACTATCCCATTGAGATGTCGCCCCTCACCAAGCGACACCGGGATAACCCCGATTTAACAGAGCGGTTCGAACTGATGGTGAACGGCAAGGAGCTTGCCAACGCCTACAGCGAGCTGAACGACCCGATAGACCAGCGGTACCGCTTTGAGGAGCAACTCCGTTTGTCGGAAAAAGGCGATGACGAGGCAATGTTCATCGACCGTGACTTTTTACGAGCATTGGAGTACGGTATGCCCCCCACCTCGGGAATGGGAATCGGGATGGACCGGCTCACCATGTTGCTTACCGGGCAGACCTCCATCCAGGAAGTACTGCTTTTCCCGACCATGCGTCCAGAGTGGCGCGTGAAGAAAGAGGACGACACGGAAGCGTCGGCTCATCAGAAAAAATAACGTGGCATGAATTCTATCGGGAAAATTTGCATCCTCGGGGGCGGCACATGGGCTACCGCACTAGCCAAGATGGTGTTGATGAACCAGCAGCATATTAACTGGTACATCCGCCGGGATGACCAAATCGAAGGATTTTACAGGCTGGGCCGCAACCCCAACTACCTGACTAACGTGAAGTTCAACCTGGCGCAGATCACGTTCTACTCGAATATCGAGAAGGCGATCAAAGACTCCGACACGGTCATTATCGCCATCCCGTCACCATACGTGAAGCAATCCTTCCGACGCGTATGGAACAGCACGTTTCGAGGAAAATTCATCGTCTCGGCGTTGAAGGGCATCATCCCAAATGACAACATGGTGATGAGCGAGTACCTGGCCGACAACTTTAAAATTCCCTTCGAGAACATTGGCGTTCTCTCCGGGCCGTGCCACGCCGAAGAGGTGGCCTTGGAGCGCCTTTCGTTCCTAACGGCAGCAAGCAAAGACGAGGAAAAGGCAAAGCTGCTGGCCGAGGCCATCTCATCGAGAATATTGAAAACGAACACCTCAACCGATGTGGTCGGGATAGAACTCGCGGCGGTGTTGAAAAACATCTACGCCGTTGCGGCGGGTATCTGCCAAGGATTAATGTACGGTGATAACTTCCAGGCGGTGTTGATGAGTAATTGCGCCAAGGAGATGGCGCGCTTCCTCAACAAGGTGGCCCCCATGGAACGCCAGATCACGGAACAACAGTACCTGGGTGACATGCTGGTGACAAGCTACTCACAGTTCAGCCGCAACCGCACGCTGGGTGCGATGATCGGCAAGGGTTACTCCGTGAAAACCGCACAATTGGAGATGGAGATGATAGCCGAAGGGTTCTACGGGGCCAAGTGCATCTACGAGCTCAATGAGCGGTTCAAGGTGGAGATGCCCATTGCCCAGACGGTATACGAGATCTTACACGAGAGGTTACAACCCAAGAAAGGGATCCTACAACTGATCGATTTCTTCTGATTTCTTTTTTCAACCAACGGGTTGCCGCGCATTGCCCGGTTACCCGCCTAAAAAACAATACAATGGCGAGTATTCAACTAAACATCAAGCAGGTACTTCCCTTCCTCCCGGAAGAAGATATCTTAAAAAAATCGGAGCAGGCCGACGCGTGTAACCAAGCGTTACATGACGGCTCACGCGAAGGCAGTGATTTCCTGGGATGGGTCTCCCTCCCATCCTCCATCACCGACAACCTGTTGCACGAGGTTGAAGAAACCGCGGCAACCCTTCGTACCCATTGCGAGGTAGTCGTCGTAGTAGGCATCGGCGGGAGTTACCTGGGTGCCCGTGCCGTGATCGAGGCACTCTCTTGCTCATTCGATTGGCTGCAAGAGAAAGGGGAACGGAAAAACCCGGTGGTATTATTCGCCGGGACCAACCTCAGTGAGGATTACCTGTATGAACTGACCCGCTACTTGAACAACAAACAGTTCGGTATAATCCATATATCCAAGTCGGGCACCACTACCGAGCCAGCCATCGCCTTCCGCCTGCTGAAAGAGCAACTGGAAAACAAGGTCGGAAAAGAAGAGGCGAAAAAACGGATCGTTGCAATTACAGACGTTAAGAAAGGGGCGCTCCGCACACTAGCCGATTCGGAAGGGTATAAGACATTCGTCATCCCCGACGATGTAGGGGGACGCTACTCGGTACTCACCCCGGTGGGATTGCTCCCCATCGCGGTAGCAGGGCTCGACATCCGCTCATTGGTAGTCGGCGCCCAGGAGATTGAGAAGGCGACGGAACCAGGCACCTCTTTTGCCCACAACCTGCCAGCCATTTACGCGGTGATCCGGAATGAGCTGTACAAGCGAGGCAAGAAGATAGAGGTCTTGGTGAACTACCTCCCCAAGCTACACTACCTGGCCGAGTGGTGGAAGCAACTATACGGGGAAAGCGAGGGGAAGGAGCTGAAGGGGATCTTCCCGGCAGCGGTCGACTTCACAGCCGACCTCCACTCCATGGGCCAATGGATCCAGGAGGGGGAACGTACCCTCTTCGAAACGGTGATCTCCGTCAGGCAACCCAATCGGGAAGTGCGAATACCCAAAGACGAGAGGAACCTTGACGGATTGAACTACCTGGCGGGGAAACGTGTGAACGAGGTGAACAAAATGGCAGAGCTGGGAACCCGGGTTGCCCACGTGGACGGGGGCGTTCCCAACCTGTTGATTGAAATACCTGAACTGAACGAAAAGTACCTGGGTCAACTGATCTATTTCTTCGAAAAAGCGTGCGGCATTAGCGGCTACCTGCTGGGAGTGAACCCGTTTAATCAGCCTGGAGTAGAGGCCTACAAGAAAAACATGTTTGCCCTACTTGAGAAGCCGGGTTTCGAGGAGGCCAGCAAGGCCATCCGATCAAGGCTATAACCCCCGAGCTTAACAGGGACACGCTCCACGATCTCAGTAACTGCTCTTTAAAACAATTACAGCTACTCTAAAAAATGGTGAGAAAATCTTTACTTTTAAATTATCTAAAGCATCACAACTATTCGGCATTCGACCTCAAGGCGGTTATCTTTGATATGGATGGGGTACTTTACGACTCCATGCCGGCACACGACCTCTCCTGGAGGGAGACAATGGACGAGCTGGGGCTAAAGCACCTACCCAACGAGTTTTTCCTTCAGGAAGGGCGACTGGCTCATGCCACGATCAGCGCCATCTTTCAACGCAACTTGAACCGGGAGTCCACCCCCGAAGAGGAGGAGAACATATACGCACGCAAGTCGGAACTTTTCCGCCAATACAATAACGACAAAACAATGCCTGGCGCACGCAAGGCGCTGGAATACGTTCAAAAAGAGGGGCTGACCCCCATCCTTGTCACCGGATCGAGGCAGCCCACCCTGCTGGACCGACTTGCCACCCACTTCCCGGGGGCATTTACCCCGGAGACTATGGTGACTGCTTTCAATGTGCAACGGGGAAAACCGCACCCGGAACCCTTCCTAAAAGGGTTGGAAATGGGGGGTAACCTGCAGCCTAACCAGGCTATCGTAATCGAAAACGCACCGTTGGGTATCGAGGCAGCCGTAAAAGCGGGTATCTTCACCATCGCCGTTAACACGGGTCCTCTAGATGACACCATACTAACGAACGCGGGGGCCTCCATTGTCTTTCACTCCATGCCGGAGCTAACAGCGGCGATGCCGGAAATATTAAAGCTGGCTCGAACGATTAGGATTTAAAGTCTTGTAATAACGGGTAAAAAAGAAGCTTTAAAGCAGACAAAATCATACTATCAATAAAGGTACGAGGTTATGGAGATAAACAGGTATGGGTTCATACGCGTGGGTGCAGCATCACCCAAGCTTAAGGTAGCCGATTGCGGGTACAACACAGCCGAGATAAAAAAGGTTATCGAGCAGGCTCGTCAAGAGGAGGTACAGGTTCTCTGCTTTCCCGAGCTCTGCCTTACCGCTGCCAGTTGCGGTGACCTGTTCTTACAACGAACATTGCAGGAGAAAGCGGTAGAAGCGCTATCCGACCTGTCCCTTTTCCTAAAACGTGGCGGGAGCAGTGTTTTCCCTATCCTCTTGGTCGGCCTTCCTTTACGTATCCAAAACAACCTCTACAACGTAGCAGCTGTGATATCCGCCGAAGGCATCTTAGGTGTGGTTCCCAAAAGGCTCCTTGCAAACCGCAACGGTGTTCACGAAAGCCGTTGGTTCACCTCTGGAAACCAACTCGACTGTAATACTGTAAAGATAGCGGGGGAAGATGTGCCGGTCTCTCCAGGAGGGATGATCTTCCGTACCCCGTTCGCCCTCTTTGCCGTGGAGATCGGTGAAGAACTGTGGGGACCAATTCCTCCCTCATCGGAATTGGTCCTGCAGGGGGCGGAGCTTATCTTCAACCTGTCGGCAAACAACGAACAGGTGGACAGACACGACTACCGAAAAGCGCTCGTTAAGCAGCAATCAGCCCGATGTCACACGGCCTACATCTACGCTTCGGCCGGGTTTGGTGAATCAACCACCGATCTGGTTTTCTCGGGCGATTGCCTTATCGCGGAGAACGGTACCCTTCTCGCCGAATCTCCCCGCTTCTCGCTTGAGAACGAGCTGATCATAGCCGATATCGACGTGGATGCGTTACGCCACGACCGGCTGAACAATCCCCACTTCGAAGCAAAGGCACTGGACGATGCAATGGATGTTGACTGTCTCCTAGAAGCCATCTCCCCGACCACCATGCACCGGTCGTTTAACCCACACCCCTTTATCCCTTCCGTAGAAGAGCGCGACGAACGTCTCTCGGAACTCTTTAATATTCAAACCCATGGTCTGGCGAAGCGACTGGTTCACACCAATATACAAAAAGCAGTCATCGGCGTTTCAGGGGGATTAGACTCAACGCTGGCGCTGCTGGTCGTGGCCAACACGTTCGACCGGCTGGGACTCCCACGGAAAAATATCCACGGCCTTACCATGCCGGGGCTTGGCACGACTGAGCGTACCTACAACAACGGAATGGCATTGATGAGAGAGGTTGGAGTTACCATCAAGGAGATACCTATCAACGATGCCGTAACGCAACACTTCAAGGATATTGAACATGATAGCGATATCCACGACGTGACGTACGAAAACAGCCAGGCCAGGGAGCGAATGCAAATATTGATGGACTACGCGAATAGGGTAGAAGGGCTGGTAATCGGCACCGGGAACATGTCGGAGTTGGCTTTGGGCTGGACCACCTACAACGGCGACCACATGTCGATGTACGCTGTCAACACGGGTGTGCCTAAAACGCTGGTAACCACGCTGGTCCGCTGGATAGCCGATCACGGCATGGAGAAAAGCACACAGAACGTCCTGCACGACATCCTAGAGACCCCGTTTAGCCCTGAACTACTACCAGCCAAAGGGGATGGATCCATCGCGCAGGAGACCGAACAGTTCGTGGGTCCCTACGAGCTACACGACTTCTTCCTGCACCGAATGTTGAGGTACGGCGACACCCCTAAACGTATCCGCTTCGTAGCCGAACAGGCATTCGCCGGGAAGTACAACCCCGAGGAGATAGAGAAATGGCTGAAGCTGTTTTACCAGCGCTTCTTCGCGCAGCAATTCAAACGCTCTTGCCTGCCCGATGGACCTAAGGTAGGCTCGGTAAACCTTTCACCCCGGGGTAGCTGGTGTATGCCGAGCGACGCTTCCCCTTCCGTTTGGTTGGGTGATTTGGACGCCTAACTTGATTTGAGCAAGGTAATCCAACAATTTTAAGGGAATCCCCCCATAGTACCGCGGCAGATTATATAAAGGAAACACCGAAATGAGGCAACTGATCACCCTTTTTACCCGGAGCACGGGCAAATCCAACCCCACACTGGAAGTTTTGCCCTCGTCCGGTTCCAACCGGAAGTATTACCGTCTGACAAGCGGGGGAGTTTCCCTGATTGGTGTTAAAGGCGAATCTCGGGAAGAGAACCGCACCTTTATCCGGTTGGCACGCCATTTCCGCGAGAAAGGGTTGCCTGTACCCGAGGTGCTGTCCGTCTCGAACGACGAGATGTTTTACGTCCAACAGGACCTGGGTGATACCATCCTGTTCGATGCCATAAAAGGGGGTAGGCTCACCGGTGTATTCAGCCACGATGAGAAAAAAATGCTGCATAAGACCATCGCCCTGCTGGCCGACTTTCAGGTAAAAGGTGCAGAGGGGCTCGATTTCAACGTCTGCTACCCCTTGCCGGAGTTCGACAAACGTTCAATCCATTGGGACCTGAACTACTTCAAATACAACTTCCTGAAAACTACCGGCATGGACTTCAGGGAGGATCTTTTGGAAGATGATTTCGAGAAGTTAACCGAGCAGCTCTTGCGAGAGCAAACAGAGACATTCCTCTACCGTGATTTTCAATCGCGTAACGTAATGCTCGTGGATGGGATGCCCTACTTCATCGATTTTCAGGGGGGACGGAAAGGACCGATCTACTATGATGTGGCATCGTTCTTGTGGCAGGCAAAAGCAAACTTCCCAAATGAGCTACGTGAAGAACTGATTCAAACCTATATCGGGTCGCTTCAAAAATGGATGCCCGTGAACGAAGCTGCTTTCAGGCAGCAGTTGAAGCTGTTTGTCCTATTCCGAACGTTACAGGTATTGGGAGCATACGGCTTCAGGGGATACTTTGAAAAGAAACCACACTTTATCCAGAGTATCCCGTTCGCCTTAAACAACCTCAGGGGGTTGCTGAAAGAGGGGTTCGAAGAGTATTCCTATCTCCACGAGATTTTGAGCGAGATGACGGAACTGAAACAGTTTACCGATACCCAAAAGCGAACGCTTGAGGTACGCGTTTTCAGCTTCGCTTATAAGAAAGGGATACCCAACGATGTCTCCGGTAATGGTGGCGGGTATGTATTCGACTGTCGTGCTATCAACAACCCCGGCAAGTTTGAACGGTACAGCAACGTGAACGGGCTGGACGAGCCGGTTATCAAATTCCTGGAGGAAGAGGGCGAGATAACCGCTTTCCTCAACCATATCTACCCCCTCGTTGACCGGCACGTGCAGCGCTATATTGACCGTGGATTTACTGACCTGATGATCTCCTTCGGGTGTACCGGGGGACAACACCGCTCGGTCTACGCCGCGCAGCGGGTTGCTGAACATATCACCAAGCATTTTAAGGTGAAGGTCTCCCTCGTACACCGCGAACAGAACCTGGAACAGGAGTTCAGGCCTTGATAATCGGTAAGATAATGGTATTAATTATAATAATAAAAATCGTATGAAAAGCATTTCTAGAAGAAGTTTTATAAAAAAAGGGGTTCTATATACATCAGGACTCAGCGTTGTACCACGTTCACTGACAGTATTGAAAAGAGGAAGGGCAATAGGAGCTAACGACCGTCTTCGAATAGGGATTATCGGCTGTGGTTCACGCGGCAACAAGGTATTCATGGATGGCATTTACAAACATGCAGATGAAATGAATGTTGAAATTACCGCCCTCTGTGACCCGTGGAGCGTTGCCAGAGAACAAGCCAATATTAAAATTAATAAGTGGTATGGACGAGATGCCAGGCAAGTCTCTTCATACCGCGACCTTTTAGAATTGGACAACTTGGACGCGGTAATGATTGCTTCCCCTGATCATGTACACACGACACATTTGGAGGCAGTCGCTCGTGCCGGGAAACATGTATACGTGGAAAAACCATTAGCCATGGACATGACAGGGTTGATTAACGCGGTCGATGCTGTCAAAGAAGCCGGTATAGTTGCTCAAGTTGGGACTCAACTTCGCAGCCTGCCTGGAGTAGCCGGGGCACGTGAATTATTCCGCGACGGGAAGTTAGGCAAGCTCTCTCGAATTGAAGAGTGCCGTAACAGTTCAAAACCCTATTGGTACGGATATTTGCGGGAGGTCAGGGAAGAGGATGTTGACTGGAAAGAGTTCCTTGCAGACAGACCCTACAGGCCATTCAGCGCTGCATTATATTCAGCCTGGTACGGTTATTACGATTTTTCCCATGGCCCGATTCCCAACCTGGGCGCTCACTTTATTGATATGGTACATTATATTACCGGGGTTGAATTCCCGGAATCGTGTGTATGCCTGGGAGGAACATTTACATGGGATGACGAATACAAGTTTACCACGCCCGACTGCATACAAGCCACGTGGATTTATCCCGAAGGATTCCTGGTAAGCAGTTCAAACAATCTGGGTAATGGAGCCGGAAGCGTACGTAATTTTTATGGCGATAAAGGTGTGCTTAAAATGAGTAATTGGAATACTCCCACCTTTAGTACCGAAGGGGCACCTCGCAGTGATGGGTCACTTAAAGGTGAACAGAAAGTAGAACCGATAGAAGGTCCCGACCACTTTTTAGATTGGCTGCGCTGTATCCGTGACAATAAAACACCGATTGCTCCCATTGAGGCTGGCTACCAGCATGCTGTTGCAGTCCTCATGGCTATGAAATCGTATGAAACCGGACGAAAAACCATTTACGACCACGAGAAAAGAGAAATTCTTACGACTTAATGTACATTAAAAAGAGAATTGAGCCAGGCATGTATAAATAACTATGAAACATCACGTGGACAGGCGACACTTTATTGGAACTGCTCTCCCCTTCACGAATTCACAAAAAGAACTCAGAGGATTGGTTTAGATTTGATTTAAGAACAGGATGGATTGACCGTGCAGACTATATGCTTCTTAAACCTAAATAAAATAATCGTATGAAACGAGCATGAAAACTGTTTTCACACAAGAACATGATTAAAGCGAGTTCCATACGATACATTTGAAAATAATAGTTTTAATCGTATGAAAGCGATGATATTTGCAGCGGGAATGGGAACCCGGTTGAGGCCGTTGACGAACAGCATGCCCAAGGCATTGATACCGGTAGCAGGGAAGTCACTGCTGCAACATACCATCGAAAAACTTAAAGCCTCGGGGTTTAACGAAGTCATTATTAACGTGCATCATTTTGCTGACCAAATCATTGACCACGTGTGGGCAAACGATAGTTTTGGTATCCGAATCGAATTTTCCGACGAAAGCGAGAAGCTCCTTGATACCGGTGGCGGTATCAAGCGGGCATCCTGGTTTTTTGACGACGGTCAACCCTTTCTAATCCATAACGTAGACATCCTTTCCAACATCAACCTCCGCGAACTTGTGAAGCAACACCGGCAATCCAACTCTGTAGCTACCCTGGTTTGTAGCGAACGCGAAACATCGCGCTACCTGCTATTTGACGAGATAGACCGACTACGAGGATGGGTAAACGAAAAAACCGGGGAGGTGAAGACCCCCGTTGCCCATCGTGAGCCCTCCCCCTACAGGAAGCTGGCTTTCTCAGGCATTCATCTCCTGCGGCCCTCCCTGTTTGAGCAGATGGAAGAGATGCCCGACACGTTTTCCATTATCGACTTCTACATTCAATATTGCGACCAGGTCGTTATTACATCTTATGCTCCGAAGGGGATGCAAACCATCGACGTGGGAAAACCGGAAGCATTGACCGCCGCGAAACTTTTTTTAAGCCAATCCATGCCCGCCCCTTAAAGGGAAAGAATGACACTTGACTGAACTTTCGCACCTAAACTCCGTTACTGATTTGAAAACGATAGTGCCTATCAAATAGCCTGCAGAAATTAGAGTATTTTTTTAAAAAATTGAAAACAATGAAACCCTTCCTTCTCGTAATCGCCTTAGCCTTAGTTTGGCAAATAAACGCGCAAGTAGCCTATTACAACGCTGACCAATTCCCGTTGCTAGGAAAAACCTCGGATGATACCGAGACACGGTACGAACGACTCCCTGCCTACCTGAAAGAGGTAACCCGCCCACCTGTATGGGACCTGGGGAAAAGCAGCGCCGGGCTAGCCATACGCTTCAACAGTAACAGTACAACCATCTCCGCCAAATGGCAAGTGCTGGGGGATAACCGAATGAACCACATGACAGAAACGGGCATCAAGGGACTAGATCTCTACGCGTGGGAAGGAGATCACTGGAGGTCCGTAAGAGCGGGACTCCCTTCAGGTAAAGTGAACGAGGGGAGCATCATCTCCAACATGACACCCGAAGAACGGGAGTTCATGCTCTACCTACCCCTATACGACGGGCTGGTATCATTGGAGATCGGGATCGATTCCACCGCCTACATTAAACCCCCGGTACTGCCCTATCCCGATATCTCTAGCCCCATCTTGGTATACGGGACCAGCATTACCCAGGGAGGATGTGCCACGCGACCGGGAATGGTTTACACCAGTATCCTTGGACGAGAGTTAAACAGGGAGGTAATCAACCTCGGGTTTAGCGGGAACGGGCGACTTGATTACGAGATCGCCGAGTTGATGGCAACACGAACGGATGCGTCCCTTTTCATCCTCGACTTTGTCCCCAACGTCAACGCGACGCAGCTGGCAGAAAAGACACGCCCTTTTTACGATATCATCCGAGAGGCCAACCCCACTACCCCCATCCTTTTTTTGGAGAGCATCACCTACCCTTTTGCATCGTACGATCAAAGTACGCGCCAAAATGTAACGGAAAAAAACAGATTACTAAGGGAAATATTTGAAGAAATCAAAAGCGAAGGAGACTCCTTTGTTTACTACTTGCCGACTGATGAGCTAATTGGCGAAGATGGTGAAACTACTGTGGACGGCGTCCACCTCACCGATATCGGGTTCGCAAGACTCGCCCGGAAGGTTTTTGAAGCAATTCGAAAAATCGAAAAGAAGTAGCGTGTTGCAGCCGTTGGAATATTATGGAGATATGCCCCCTTTTAACGAATCTCGGGCATAAAGTACACCTTTGAAAGCCTGTACAAGTACAACAAAGGAATTACAGTGAAGACGGTAGAGCACCGGGACTTCGCGCTTGAGGCTATTTACACGTTCAAGTTAATCAAACATCCGTTTGAATCTATCAAATGCCCTCTTTCGTTCCGTCTTCGTCGGGGTAAAATTGATGGAGTTCTTCATCTGCTTTAAACTCTCCCGCTCCTTGTCGGTCAGGTTCTCCGGAACGTAGACGTTCACGTGAATCAGTTGATCGCCCCGACCGTAGCCATTGACGGGGGGAAGTCCCTTGTTGCGCAGGCGCAGTACCTTGCCAGGTTGGGTACCCGATTCAATCTTCACCTTCGCCACCCCTTCGATGGTGGGTACTTCCACGGCACCCCCCAAGGCTGCCATTGGGAAGCTCAGGAAGAGGTTGTAGATCACATCGTCGCCATCGCGAATCAGGTCGGGATCCTCCTCCTCTTCCACCACGACCAGCAGGTCGCCGTTCACCCCACCCCTTCGGGCTGCATTCCCTTTGCCCGACAAGGAGAGCTGCATCCCTTCGGCCACGCCAGCCGGTATTTGAATAGATATCACCTCCTCGTCTCGCACGATCCCCTCGCCGTTGCAATACGCACATTTCTTCGTGATGCTTTTCCCATCGCCATTGCAGGTGGGACAGGTAGAAGAGGTTTGCATTTGTCCAAGGATAGTGTTCGCCACCCGCGTCACCACACCCGACCCGTTACAGGTGGGGCAGGTGGAAACGGAATTACCACCCTCTGAGCCATTCCCGTTGCAGTGGCTGCAGGATACATACTTCTTAACCTTAATCTTTTTCTCAACGCCGTGCAATATCTCTTTCAACGTCAACTTCACCTTTACCCTAAGGTCGGAACCGCGGTTGGTCCTCCTGCCCCGTTGGGTACCTCCAAAACCACCGAACCCGCCAAAGCCACCAAAATGCCCTCCAAAAATATCACCAAATTGAGAAAATATATCCTCCATGGACATGCCGCCGCTGAACCCGCCGGAAGCGGATCCACTCATGCCGGCATGACCAAATTGGTCATATCGAGCACGCTTGTTCTCATCACTCAGCACCTCGTACGCTTCAGCCGCCTCCTTGAACTTCTCCTCGGCCTCTTTGTTCCCTGGGTTCTTATCCGGGTGGTACTGAAGGGCCTTTTGCCTGTAAGCCTTTTTTATCTCATCGGCCGTGGCGCTCTTTGGCACATCAAGCACATCGTAATAATCTCTTTTCGTCGCCATCTTACTCTCCCACGATTACTTTCGGGTAACGAATGATCTTGTCGTTTAACGCGTACCCCTTTTGGATACAGTCTACCACCTTCCCCTTTTGCTCTTCGTCCTCCACCGGAGTGGTCGTGACCGCCTCGAAGCGATCCGCGTCAAACGGTTGTCCCACCGCCTCTATCTCGTTCACCCCATGCTGTTTCAGGAAATTGATGAACTTGTTATGAATCAGCTCGATACCTTCCAGCACGGCCTCCTTGTCCTCCGCCCTTTGCAGCGACTCTAGAGCCCGCTCAAAATCATCCACCAGGGAAACGATGCCGATCAGCACCCGCTCCCCACCATTTTTTATCAACTCGGCTTTCTCTTTTAAGGTGCGTTTCCTGAAATTATCGTACTCCGCATGCAGGCGTAGGTAGCTATCGTTCAGCTCCTCATGCTTCTGTTGGAGTTTATCCAACTCCTTCTCTACGATAGGCTTACCCTCCCATTCGCTCGCCTCATCTTTATCTTGAACCTGAACTTCTTGACCAATATCCGACCCTTCCACGGGTACCGTACCGTCCCCTTTAGCCACCTTCTTTTTGGACTCGGCCTTGGGGTGATCGCCTGTCAAAATGTCAACTTTATTATCCACAACGTTTTCTGGCCGCTCTTTACTCACCTCTTTGTCTGGTCCCTTTACACGCACATTGCGGTTCACTGTATCTTTTTTCTTTTGATTCATATGCTTATTAATAGAATTATCCATCGGTACTTATAGCAAAAAGTTTGCCAAAGGGGTTAAAGGAACAACTCGCACCACCCGTCAAACACCTTCACCTGATGCCACCCGTGCCGTTTAAGCCCCTGCCTAATCTTCTTGATCGGCTTCTCCTTGCCTGGGCTAGATTTGGAATAAAACTTATCGGCGAAACAGATGATCTGCTCCTCCAAACTACGCGGACGCATATCCCGGTGAGGGATCGGCAACTTCCTTTTAATGATACTTTCAAGGCTAATGCCGGTTCCCGTATGCCGTTCGCACACCAAGCCGTGTTTGGGGTACCCTTCGGCGGTGAGCAACTCTTGCCCCAGGTAACCGTGACAGATATAGGGGTAGGTGCCCTTGCACCCGAAATGGGGTGCACGAGTCAAGTAGATGCCAATGTCGTGTAGCATGGCCGCCTCCTCGATAAAGCGAGTATCCACGGCCAACTCCGGGTGGTTCTGTACAATGGAAAGGGCCTTGTTCGTCACGTCGGTCGCGTGCGACATGAAGATGTCGTACAACCTGGTGTCCCTCGTGTAATATTTATCGATGATCGCCTGTACATCCATGCGCGCAACTCTTTACAGGGGGACGACGTATTTCTTCATGGCCTCATCTTGCAGTGACTTGGGTACCGCTGCTTTCACCTCGTCTACGATGATGTCGATCAACCGTTCCCGGAAGTACTCTTTCCGGGTGATCAGGCTAATCTCTCGAACAGGTGTGCTGTTTTTGAAAGGACGCACGTTCTTTTTCTGGTCCTCACTCAGGTTGGTTAACGCCATCTCGGGGATTACCGTGATCCCGTCGTTTTGATCCACGATATGGATAAGGGTATTGATGCTCCCCGCCTCATACGAGAAAATAGAGGAGCTCTTTCCGCGGTGTCCCCGCTGGTTACAAAGATGCAGTATCTGGGTACGGAAGCAGTGCACCTCGTCGAGCAGCCACATCCTGACGGTAGAGAGGTCGCGCTCTTCCAGGGCCGTCTTAGCGTACAGGCTTCTCTCCATGGGCGAAACATACGCGAAGAAGCGCTCGTAATAGAGGGGACGCTCCTTGATGGAGGGTTCCTTGAGCGGCGTAGCCAAGATGGCCCCATCCAGGGAGTCGTTGGAGAGCGCCTTCAGTATTTGATCGGTAGTCAGCTCGGAGATCACGATCCGAACATCGATGTTTCTCTCCCGGTGAACCTGCATGAGGTTGGCCAACAGGTAGGGTGCTACCGTGGGGATAATCCCCAGCCGGAACACCCCTTTCACGATGCCCTTCTCCTCGTGGACGATCTCCGTTATCCGGTTGACCTGCGCCACGGCTACCCTTGCCTGTTCAATGATGCGCCGACCAATCTCGGTGGGTTGCACCGGTAGTTGCGAGCGATCGAATATTTTCACGTCCAGCTCCTCTTCCAGCTTTTGAATCATCATGCTCAGCGTGGGCTGGGTCACGAATGACGCCTCCGCGGCCTTCGAGAAGTGACGGTAGTTATCCACGGCGATGATGTACTCCAACTGTTGAATATTCATGATACCTCCTTTTGTTTGATAGATTAACCCCTCGACCCAAACAACACGGTTCCTAACCGCACCATCGTGCTCCCCTCCTCGATCGCGATCGGGTGGTCGTCCGACATCCCCATGGAGACCTCTTTAAATGCAGGGTCATCTTGGAAGTAGTTCGCCTTCCACTCATCGAAAAGCGATTTCAGCTGTCGAAACTCTGCCCGCACCTTTTCCATATCCTCGGTAAAGGTAGCCATTCCCATCACCCCTGCCAACTGCACGTTGGGGTAGTCGCGCCACCTTCCCTCGGCGAGGAACTTATGACACTCGTCCGGGCGGAAACCCGACTTGCTCTCCTCTTCGGCGATATGCACCTGCAGTAGGCCAGGGATCACCCGGTTGTTCGCCGCCGCCTGCTTGTCAATTTCCCGCATCAGCCGCTCACTGCTCACGCTATGGATCAGCGAGATAAAAGGTGCGATCTGCCTAACCTTGTTGCGTTGCAAGTGTCCAACGAAATGCCACTCGATGTCCGCGGGCAGCTCCTCCTGCTTGGGTAGCAACTCCTGTACCCGGCTCTCGCCAAAGATTCGTTGTCCCGCCTCGTACGCCTGCATGATATCCTCCACGGGGTGGAACTTGGATACCGCCACCACCTTTACCCAGGCAGGGATGGTGTTTTTCAACGCGTTCACCCGAGATGCTATAGTCATTTCCCGTTCCTCCTTATCTTGCATTCCCTTTCGCCCTCTTTTACCTTTTTCACCCTCCCTCTATTCCCGGGTTGGTTGATGGACAATGGTTTTCTTCTCCGAGTAGGGAAACACGTCGATAATGGCCGTCTCCGTTACCGCGACGATCGCGTAATCGATCATCGTTTTCTTCATCTCCGCCTCCACGATCTCCACCGCTTCCTTCAGGGTAGAAGCCTGCACGAGCATGTAGACAGACGTCTTTTTCTCCGCCCCGCTCTTCTCGTCAAGCGTGATAAAATGGAGCTTAGCGCGGTAATAACGATCACCGCTATCATTGAAGAACGACTCCGCGTACTTCACCCGCTTGATATCGGATACCGAGAATTCGCCTGTGATACAAGGCCTCATCTCCTCAATAATCCTCGCCTCCGCCTCGGTGAACGAGAGTGCATCGACCAAGTAGGGCTCCGTCACGCTCTTCTGCATGCCGGTATCCATCAACTTATCGTACTTAATTTTACATTCAAACCAATTGTACATGTTATGTTAAATTACTTAACTTTCGCGTGTAACTTTTTCAACTTATTGCCTTTTCTGTCGTCTCTCGGCAAAACTCAAGCAAGCTTGGTTCTGCTCTCGCTTCTAAGAAAATTTATCGCTTTCAGGCTCGACTGGCGTAAATTTCGTGACCCATCAGCCGCTTGATGGCTAAAAGAAAAGAACTCGACTTCGCCTCAAACAGCTTTTCTTTCTTAACGCCATCTTCGCTGGATGTGTCCCCACGAAATTTACGAGGTCTTCGCCCTGAAAACTCATACAGTAAATAACATGCGAAAGTTCGATTAAATTATTAATCACTCAATCACGCTAAACCAAAAGATAATGGCAAGCCAGCCGGTGCATTCTGTTTATTTTGTAGCGCTGTTATCTTGGAGTGTAGCGTGCCAATACGAAAGGCAAAAATAGATGAAAAAACACCTTTTCACAAGTGTAAGGGATAAAAACATCGAAAGGTGAAAAAAAAATGATATTTTTGTCGTTTATTTACACGGGATGATTGGAACCATAGTAAATACAGTGGCAGTGATAGGGGGCGGAACCATCGGGCTGCTCCTGAAAAAGCGAATGCCCGACCGGGTAACCACCATCTACTTCCAGGCGATTGGGCTTTTCACCTTGGCCATCGGCGCATCCATGGCTGTCAAGATGGAACGTATACTCATCGTGGTGGCCAGCCTGGCCATCGGCTCGCTGCTAGGTGAGTGGTGGAACCTCGAGCAGGGAGCCGAGCGGATGGGTGACAAGCTGAAAGCCCGGTTTCGTGTGGGCAGCGAGCGGTTTACCGAGGGTCTGGTAACCGCCTTCCTCCTGTTCTGCGTGGGGTCAATGACAATCCTTGGCACCATCCAGGAGGGGGTCGAGGGAAACCCCGACCTATTATTCACCAAGTCCCTGATGGACTTCTTCTCCGCCATCCTGCTGGCCTCTGCCTTCGGCACGGGCGTGATCTTCACTGCCCTGCCCCTCTTTATCTTTCAAGCCACCCTCACCCTGCTTGCCAAGTACGCCGCCACCTTCTTCACGGAAAGCATTATCGTTGGGCTGACCTGTACTGGCGGTATCATGCTGATTGGATTGGGAATCAACATACTCGGCATCAAGAAGCTCCGGGTAATGAACATGCTCCCGTCGCTGGTCATCGTAGTCCTGCTGCTTTGGCTGTTCCGGTAAGTTTATCGGTCTAGCGTATACCTCAACGTGGCACCGAAACGGGTGGGATAGCCCCGCTGAACGAAATGGTTCGTCTTCCCCGTCACCATGTCGTTCTGCTCGAATAGGAACGCGTGGTACCGGGTATTGAACAGGTTCTCCACCCATAACTCTAACGCGAAAGCCCTCTTTTGAGCCACGAGGCGGGCCTTGGTCAGTCCATAAAAAGGTTGATAGAGCGCATTTCCCTCCGCATCCAGGTTCGACTCGGTCCAATAGACCCGTCCCACCCCGTTGTACTGCACGTTGGCCATTACGCGGTCAATCATCGAACCGTATGGTAACACGTGCACGTAGCTCACCCCGAGGCTGAATGTATGCCTGGGTGCGAACGGCACCCTGTTCCCCGCGAAGTCGCGGAGGGTATCTCCCCCGATCACCTGCTGGGTGTCATACTTTAAGAAACGGGCGTCGGCCAACCCATAATCCACTGAAAACGAGAGGTTCTGGCACGGTAGGTACCGAAGGCTCACTTCTATCCCCTTACTCTCCGACTGCCCCGCGTTAGTGATGGTTCGCCCCGCGGTTCCCTCGCTCACCAGTTTGGTCAGCTGCAAGTTGTCCACGCGGGAATAGAATAACGCACCAGATAGGGAGAGCGAGCGATCGGGTGCTTCGTACCTCGCTCCCAACTCGTAGGTCCAGCTAGTCTCAGGAGCAAACGAAGCCTGCTCCTCCACAGTTGTCATTGCGCCTCCCATTGGCGGCTTCATGGTGGCCGGCAGTCCTGCCACGGTCGGAAGATTCCCTGTTGCCGGTGCTGTTCCCCCTACCGGTTTTGTCCCCATGTTCGGCATGGGAGGCATTACACCCCCGGGCATCTGCTTAAACACGTTCCGCATCAACGATTCAGCGAGCGCAGACTGTAACACCTCCGAGAAGACCTGCTCGTTGTAGCCACCCGTTTTGTACCCTTTTGACGTGGAGAGGTAGAGCCGTGTCGTGGGCGACAACCGGTACTTTAACGCGAACTTGGGCAACACCTCCCAAAACGTTTTTCGCTCAGACCCCACCAACAAGGTATCCCCCTCTACTAATATAGGCGCCATGGGCAAGGGCGGTTTAAACTCGATGTAGACATCCCCGCCGTTGCTCTCGGTGCGGTAGTCGAGCCCGGTACGCTCGTAATCAAGCCGGATACCGGCAGTGGCCGACAAACCCTCCACCCCGAAGATATCCTCCAGCGTGGATTGATGGAAGAGGGCCGCTCCACAAGAGGGCTTGAAGTAGATCCCGGGAAGGTCAATCCGATCGCTGGCGTACACGAGACGCAAAGGAGCACCCATCCGCTCCATCATCACGTCCAACGGTCGCTGCAACACCTCCACCATTCCTTTTTCAAGGGTTACCGGTGTATCCACCTCGCGGTTATCAACAAAGCCGAATAGTCCCACCACCCAACGATAACGTCCCCGAAGGTCCGACTTCACCGTGAACTCCTGGCTGAACGATCGTTGCTCCTGCTGCTGGCGAATCGAGAAGATGGGGCGGGGCGAGTAATCCTGGTCCATCCACATATCATCCCCCAGGTATTGGAAACCAGTGGTAGAGTGAATGCTGAAGCCACTCCCCGCATAGTTAAGCGAGAGTCCGCCGGTAAGTAAGTGTCGGTCGTAGCTCGAAGGCTCATTGAAACTGGCCGCCGTGGAGTCGACCTTCATGTAGGGGAACGCCCCACCTGACACCCGGTCATAATTTCCAAAGAGCATCGCCTTTAAATCGGGATTGACCTGCCACTCGAGTTTCAAACGCACCCCGGCATTCTCTGACGCGTCCATCTTCTGCCCCGTGTAACTGTTCATAAAGTAGCCATCATCCCGCTTGTAGTAACCCGCCAAGGAAGCTCCAAAACTTTCTCCCAACAGGATATAGTGAGATGCTTTCACCGATAACTGACCGTGGCTACCACCGCCCACCGCGAGTCGCGTCCCCTGGTAGGTGAGGGGTGAGAGGGTATAGAGGTTCACGATACCCCCAACCGCGTTCCTGCCGTAGAGCGTGCCTTGTGCACCCCGCAGCACCTCCACCCGCTGAATATCCTGAAACTCGAAATCGAACGCCGACGAGTTGAAGCTCGGCACGTTATCCACGTAAAGCCCCACCGTTTGCGGCCCAAGGCGCGCACCGATACCCCGGATGTATATGGGCGTGGAGACCTTGGAGCCATACGAGGGGATGAATAGGTTGGGAACGAGCGCGCTCAACGCTGGGAGCGACTCCACCCGTCCCTCTTGCAACCGTCTTGGCGACACCACCGACACCGCAGTGGGCAAATGCTCAAGCTCGTTCGTCTCTTTCACTGACCCGCTTACCACTACCTCATCCAAGTAACGTACCTGCAACGTGTCCGGCTCACCGGCTAGCGCGGGGCTGGTTAAGGCAAGCGCCAAGAGAAGGGTGAAAAAGGAGCCTACAAAAGAGGGTACAAAGCAGGTGAAAACAAACGCATGACCAGCGTAAGCAAGCCGCGTACGCTTCATAAAGCGTCTACTTGAAACTATCGTATAAATATCGAAGTTCATAGCGTAAACTTTTATCATACGGGGTCAAGGAAATCATGAGTGCTTATTAATTGATTGCCTTGCGAGACGAATAACCCGTTCGGATGCAAAGGAAGAGGAAAAAAGAGCGCCAGTCAATCACCAGAACTAGTGATTTCCCTCTTTTCGTGATGGACAAAATCCACCTTCTACACGTTTTTAATGGGAATTCACGCCAGGCATAACATAGTACGTTCGAGCATTTTTTCCACACAGATCAACAAATTATTACATTTTATTGCATCAAGTTTATAATAAAACACTTATATTTGCTGTGTAAGTCATTTAGGTTATTGAAACTATGGGAATAGTAAAAGGGACAGACCAAAATAGAATGCGCATAAGCGAACGACTACTACACTAAAAAAACAACATCACGACTAAATATAGGAAACAACTTTATTAATAACATTTTTTAAAACATCAATGGTATGAAACTACGAAAACTTTTACTTTTTGGGGGTATGCTAGCGATGCTGCTCTTTGGCGCGGCGTCTTGCCAAGACAAAAACAATGACATTGACCCCGACACGTTGGAAACAGGCACCACCTACATGAGTTTGGTGATCGACCTATCGAAAAGCATTGACGAACTAAGATTAACCCGGGCGGAAGATGATGATGTGCATAATCCTAAAGGTGATTGGGGAGGACGCGACCTGATTAAAAATGTGGATGTATATATCCTGCATCCCAGTAGGGGCACGGTACAAGCTCATAGTGTCACGCAAATTCAAGCTCCTGCACCCGGACAAAACAGCATTTATGTCACCCAGCCTTGGACAGTACAACCGGGTACCGGCAGGTCTATCTACGTGGTGGTAAATAACAGCGGTGCCATTAAAGATTCCCTTGATGCTGCCGCTACCGGAACCGGCGGAGACCGAGTCGCCGCTTTCGAGGCCGCCTATAAAAAAGCTTACGATTACACTATAGACACGTACGCGAAAGAGGAGGGAAGCCCGTTAGAAGATGTTATCTTAATGAGTGGTCAGCCTTTATCACCAGTCCAAATGAAAGCGGGCGTTACAGCAGCCGAAGCGGCAATCACTACGGCTAATGATATTAATCCAAACAAGAACCAGTTTGCACTTACAGTACGTCGTAGCGCGGCCCGGGTAGCGGTAACTAAAGGAACAGCCTTGGAGCCTTCTGCAAATATAACTGATGCAGCCAACAACGTTTATGGTACGCTGACGAATTTAAAGTGGACCTATGGTCAATTCGAGAAGAAAACCCGTGTTCTTTGGGATGCTACAGCTACTGTATCTCCTACCAGCACAAAACTCCATTTTACCACCAAGTCACCAAATTGGGGTTATATACCTTCTGTAGCAAATTATACTACTGAGGCGCTGGACAAATACGACTACACTTTCGTGAATAATCCAGTTTACCTGGATGATATCAGTGTCCTTACAAATAATGAAGCTTCCGTGGCTAATATTATTAATGATGGAAAGATGAAGTTTATCACCGAGACTACTCACCAATATGGTGATGAATCTGCTACCGGGTACCGTAAGGGTAATACTCCTTATGTAATGATAGAAGCGGTTTTCTCTCCTTCAGCTGGAGTTTGGGCAACTAATGAAGAGAGTCAGTATATACAAGGCAACGACCTTTTCTATAATACTACCGATGGTAAGTTTTATGCTGATGAAACGAGAGCTAAAGCAGCGGTTACCGGCACATATACAGCTCCAAATGATGGTTTAATCAAATACACCAACGCCAAGGTATACTACTTTGCTTGGCTTAATCCCGATGGTGTTGAGTTAGGTCAGTTCAAACCGGACAAGGTGTTCAACTCACCGGTAATTCGTAACAACATCTACCACATCAACGTTACAGGTTTTAAGAGATTAGGCTTCTCCGGTAACCCCTATAACCCGGACACAAATAATAATCCAATCCCTGTTGATCCGGATGATGATGTTCCCGCTCCGGATGAACTGCTTAAGACAGAGGAGACCTACATGTCTGCTCAGGTTACGGTAGTAAACTGGGGTGTACACTCTTATGGTATTGAGTTCTAATCAACAGAAACGGTGCATGATACCATTCCGATTATCTGTCAAGCGAGAGCCGTTTGGCTCTCCGCTTGGCGAGTGTCGGTTAATGTAACGCGAAAAGGCGCAAAGACAAAACGAAATAAAAATGACGAAACGATATAGAGGTCTCTTGCCACGCTACAAGATATTACCCCTACTCCTTATAGCGGGAGCGGTATTCACTGTGACGTGCGACCGTATTATCTTCGACAGCTTCACCAACTGCGAAAGGGGTGTTTACCTGCACCTCTACGAACAGACGGAGTGCGCCTCAATACCCTCGTACCCCGCCGACATCACGGCGCTCACCTTTTTTGTCTTCAATGCCGATAATAAGCTGACAAGCGTACAAGAGCTTGGGCCAACCACGCTCGCTCCCGATCATGAGCTGTTTATACGTCTCCCCAAACCGGGGAGCTACACGGTGGTGGCATGGGTTCATCACGGCGACACGAAACTGTATGACCTTTCGACGTTAACACCGGGAGAGACAACCCCCGATAAGCTTTACCTGACCCTGAAGAGCGATGCCGACCTTACCGGTCATCGCCTCTACGTGGGTAGCTCGGATATCATTAGCGTGGGTGAAACTTGCAACCTTTTGGTGCATAAAGAGTTAAACCTGCGCGAGATTACCAACCGAGTGAATATCAAGGTGAAGGGATTGAAGCGACCCGGTGACTACAAGCTGGAGCTGCTGTCGGGTAACTATCGATACAGCTGCGAGGGTAAGGTAATGCACACCGAACCGCTATACAGCTACCCGATACGTACCAGTTATACCGATACTACCCTCGTGGGTGAGGTAACCATGCTTCAACTGGACGGTTATTACCATAGCGTGGTGAACATCAAGGATACTCACACGGGCGAGAAGATCCCGTTTGACGAGGAGGTGCTGGGCAGCTCCCGAGAGTTCAACCTGCTGGGAGCGATACTGCTTGCCAAGGAAACCGCGGGTTACGAGCTGATGAGTCCCCGCTGCGTGAACGACTTCAACGTGGTCATCGAGGCGCTTGGGTGCGACTGTCCCTCGGGATGCATCGCGGTAGGCTTAATAATAAACAACTGGGCGATTCACTCGTACCATTTCGTGGCCCAATAGATTTCGAAATCTCTAAAGAGATTATGACAAAACGTACAGGATATAGTTTTCTACCTTTCGTGCTTCTTGCACTGTTCTTGCTGATTGGCGTAAACGGATGCGTTAAGGAGCGTTTGACGTGCGAAGGACTCATCAAGCAAGAAGGTGGAACCGGGGTGGCGTTAACAGCGCTACTAAGGGGTGCTATATCCGTTGGCACGGGAGCGAACGACGATCAGGTCACGCGGCTGCTGGTATGCTTAGTGCCAAAAACATCCGGCGCGATAACGGTAGTAGATGTGATTACAAGCGCTACCAATACGCCCGTGTGGACCGATACTACCGACCCCACGAAAACCTACATCACGGTAGGTACCAAGGGAAAGAAAGGTACTGGCTGGATGGACGATTACGAGATAAAACTCCCCCACGCGGGTTTTTACGATATACTGTTTATCGCCAATCCTACCGATGCGGTGACGACGAAAGTGAAGGCGGCAACATACCCGGCTTTCCTTAACGATGTGCTTTTTTCCGACACCTATCCTTACACGGATGTGGACAAGTACTATTCCGGCGATACCCGAATGATGAGCCGGGTCTATTACAACCAGTATATCGGACAAGGAACTTACGAAGCACCCTTTTTTTGGCAGCCCATCTTGCCATCAAGCACCAATGCCGTTTTTAAACCGGTCAGCTCGTTCCCCCGTGCCAGATCGGAAGACCCGGGGGGTAGAGTGGGACTACTTCGAGCGATGGCAAAGCTAAGCCTGAAGCTTGGAACGATAGATCCAACCTGCTTGAACAATTACCAACCTACCCGTGTTAAGGTAACACTTGAGGAGGTACCCGCTTTCTACACGTTGGCGGAAAAACCCTGGGTTCGCACCTTAATACCCATTTCCGTGACTATCGCGGATGAACCGTGGAATGGTCTCACGGAGATGATCCCCGCGGACATCTATTTCCCCGAGAAGATATTCTCCGCTACCGAACCAGCCGACTGGCCCGACCCGTTGCACGATAAAGGTACACTCTACCTGAAAATAGAAATAGCGCGAAAGAGGAGCGACAACTCCGTTGCTGACCCACAGGTGGTCAAGGTGCCGCTTTTCACGGCCACACCGGAGGAGATGCAGAGCATGGAATCCGGTGTAAGAAAATACCTCGATTTAGTGGAGGAGAGGGATGCCGACTACAATATCTACCGTAACCGATACTACAAATACACGGTAAATATCCCTTGGGAGGTTGATAACGCGATGGTCAATATCGCTTTCCAATCCACCACGATTCAAGATATAGAGTACGATGTTCCGATATTTAATTAAAATAGTTCACCCTATTGAGTTCAATATTGAGCTGAAGAAAACAGATTAAAAAAAGAGGCGAAAAAAGATCAAGAAAGTAAAACAGTGATGTGCAAAAGACAAATTTATTATATAACACTACTGATCTTTACAATTATCCTTGCTTTCGGTTGCACCGACACAGACCCGTTTTCCGGTGAGGGCGACCTTTCAGGAGATTGCGAGGGAGCTTTTGTGAACCTCGCTTTCAAGATGCCTTCCCTGCCCGAGGTGGAGCTTAGGGCACAGGAGCCGTCAAGGGAGAGCGAGGAGGCTGTTTCCGATCTCTATATGCTTGTATTCGATGCCAACGGGAACAGGGTGAACAACGTCAGTAAGTTTTACAGCAAAGAGGAGCTCGCGCTTACCCACCCATTCACCACAGGTACGCTTAACAATATCCTTCTGCCAAAAGGAAAGAACACCATCTACCTGATTGCCAACGCGGAAGCATCCTACAATATGGACATTACGCCCAGTACGCTTGATGCCATCACCACGCAAAGTCAATTAAAAGAGCTCGAGGTGCGCTTTATCAATATCCACCAGGCGCCTTCTAACCGGGGGGTGCGAAACAATATCCTCATGTGGGGCTACACCAACGTAACGGTGGCATGCGGTACGAGTACCAATGTACAAATTCACCTCCGCAGCATCGAGAGCAAGGTTCGTTTCCGCGTATTTATCCACCCGGATGTGATAAGCTCGCTTGAAGTTGAGCTTGCTGAGTATTCGGTTGAGAACATACCGCGACGCGGATTGGTTGTGGCAGATAAGCCCCTCACTTTCACCCATGCAACCAGGGCTAATGATGTTTACCGATTAGCACCCAGAGAGTTTGACGTGCCGGAGGATTTGAGCGTCACACGCAAACCGCCCGGTTCCAATCTGTATGCAAAGTTGGTAGGTGACTTCTACTACTACCAGATGGAAAACAGCCAGGTGCCGACAAAGCTGATTGATATTCCCGCGCCGGAGGGACTTAAGTTAAGGGGGAAGCTAGAAAAGGATGCGGAAGGTAGGAACGTGCGAGAAATCAAATCAGAGCATCCCGCCTTCGAATATGCCCCCGAAATGTGCACCTTTGTTCGTATTAAGGCACGTGTAAAGAGCACCAACCCCGATGACGCTTATTACGCGGATGCCTACTACTATGTTCCACTGGGTCATGATCCCAATGATCCAAATAACTACAATGTATTAGGCAATTACGCCTATACCTATAACATCTATATCAGGGGTGTTAAGGATATTATCATAGAGTCTGATGTACTGGGGTGTCATACTGACCTTTATGAAGACGCAAGCCTGTCGGGCGAGGAGGTAAATCCCCTGACGGAAGGTTTTGTTTTTTACGCTGTAAAAGAGATTATTGTTGATTCTCATTATGCCAACGTTGAGATGAAGGTCTCCCCCGAGACGATTTCAAAGATTAAAGCCGGTACAGACACTATCAGCTACTTGGTAAATACCCCTTTTGACAACGCCTATATGCCTACCGGGGGGCAAGTTGATATCTATTGGGCAAGTTTTTCCCCTATGCCGACTAACTCCGACCGGCTTGTCCCTTATCCCGGCAATCAAGCCAATAAAAACAGTCCCGTCCCAAAAATAAAAGTGGATGAGCTAAACGGCATGATAAAAAGTGGAGCTCTTGATAGTTACATCAGAGCAGATGGTTCTATTAAGTTTACCGCCTATATTGATGAGTTCTTTTATGATGCTCATCCCGTTAACCCGGCCATACCTATAAGCTATGGTGATTTTACCAATAGGCCGATGAGGGGTATGGCTATTTTTCTAGTCTCCTGCATGAGCAAGGACCATCAGTCACGCCTCTTTCGTGAGAACGCTTTACAAATTCGCCAAAAAGCTATATGGACTATCTTTACCCGTGAGTCCGCTAAAGTTGTGTCCGGCTACGGGATGGAATCTATAGATGAGACATATCCTGTTTCCAAACCATCTGCCAGCTACGGTGGAATTGTTTACAATGATGTGGATAAAGTGAATGGACGTCCCAACATGCTCAATATCTGGGCAAAATCGAAGGATAATACTAGCGATTTTAGAATCTCTTTTAACCCTGACGGCTCGGGTAGGTCACTCTGGCGAAACAAAACGGTACAAGCACGCTCCAACACCGAAAATATCATGAGGTGGCAACCAGGCGACCCCACCTATGGCAACTTAGTACCGGAAAACTGGTGGGGCGATTTCACAAGCGGACTGTACGACACCGGTGCCTTCGCCTGCTTGCAGAGGAACAGGGATAATAATGGCAATGGTATAATAGACGAAGACGAGATCAAATGGTACATGCCCTCTTACAACCAAATGCTCAACACCTATATTGGTAAAGCAACCATACCGGAGACCTATTGGTTTCATCACTTAAGGGATAGAGTTGACTTATACTGGAGTGGTGGAAACGCCTCTCTGGAAAGGCAAAAAGAGTCCTACTACCAGGTAACCACTCCAAAGCTAAATACTCCCAAATCGATTGGTAATTATTGGGCGGATGAGGGCATTTCCTTGGGGAATTATGCCGCTTATAGGGTTAGGTGTTTTAGAAACTTACCAAAAACAATAGTTCAAGGGGAGGCTAATGAAGATATATCGGGTGACTTTGGGTATATCGCTCGCCTACATAAGAAAACTGACACTGAACCCGCTTACATCAGGGTTTCTAGGAATATGGACCCTACCAGCTACCGCGCACGCTTCGTGGGGAGCGGACCACTCCCTGTGCCCCATCTCTATAGAGACGCGGCGAACTCTCTTACTTATGATTTCTATGTAGCGAAGAATAATCGTTCTACGGGAGGTAGTTTTCAAGCAAGATTTGAAGATTATAAAAAAGGGATAGACCCTTGTGACGGCTATACCGAACAGGGAGTAACCGGATGGAGAACCCCCAATCAAGTAGAGCTGGCCTTGATTTTCCTTATCAACGCGGGGCAAATGGGCTTAGCGGCAGATGGTACTCCTGCAGACAATTACTTTGGTAGTTTGAACGGTGTTTTTTCCCTGTCAATAGCCTATGATAAAGTTAGGGATGGCACACCCGTCCCCACGGGAACGGCTCCATACAGAATTAACAATATCGAGAGTGCCTCCCATATCCGAGAAAATAACTGGGGAGCAGTTAATATAACTCGCTGCGTGAAAGACCGTCATCGTACGGATTAGGCTAAATGATTCAGCATCTGCTAATAGTGAGGGCTATTGTGATTGCAGGTAATACGACCGTCATCCAATGGAATATGGCAAATGCCACACCGTATGGCGAAGCTCTCAGGTACGAGGAGTCAAGCGCGGTAGTCGCTAGATGAAAGGATGCACTAACGTCCAAAGGGTAATTCCTTTAGGGGCCGAACTCCTACCCCCGGCAGGTCGGATGGGATGATCTTCCCGTTTTCCAGACGGGCACCCTCAAAGCAATCATTCGCGATAAGCAATGCCCCATCAAGGTCGGCAAAATCGATTCCGGGGCTTAGCTGGGCAGCAGCCGAAATGGCACAGGAGGTCTCGGTCATGCACCCCATCATCACCTTCATCCCCAGGGAACGGGCTAACTCGCGCATTTTCCACGCCTCATGCATACCGGTACACTTCATCAGCTTGATGTTGACACCGGAAAACACTCCCTGCAAACGTTGCACGTCGTCCAAACGTTGCAGCGACTCGTCAGCGATGATGGGGACGGGGCTCGCTTCGGTGAGGCGGGCGGTATCGTCAAAGGCATGTTTCGGTAGCGGCTGTTCCACCATCACCACCCCTTGCTCGGCCATCCAGTGGATCATATCCAGCGCCTCCCGCCAATCACTCCACCCCTGGTTGACATCTACCGCCAAGGGCAAATCAGTCATTGAACGGATAGCCCGGATTAACTGCCTGTCAGCCTCACCACCCACCTTCACTTTCAGGATGTTGAATCGACCGATGGCCTCCCTCGTTTTCACCCGAACCACCTCTTCGTTGCCCATACCGATGGTGAAGGTGGTGTCAGGCACCCCGCTTTTATCCAAACCAAGCAGCCTATGCCAAGGAGCGCCTAGCATCTTACCTGCCAGGTCGTGCAACGCGATGTCCACCGAGGCCTTGGCGGCAGTGTCATAAACCGAGAGCCCATCCACGTAGGTCATGATCTCTTCGATACCCGTTGGATCACGGAATGCCGAAAGGTCCACCCCCCGCAAGAACTCGATGACCGAAGCGGGTGATTCGCCCAAGTAGGGAGGTAACGATGCTTCCCCGTACCCCATCAGCCCATCATACTCGATGCGCGTGAGGACCGCGGGGGTAACCGTCCGAGAGGAGCCGGACAGGGTGAACCGATGGGTCAGTTTTAACTCGTAAGGCAACCAGGTCAACTTCATTGCTCCAAAAGAACGATTGCTCCATTTAACGAAATTTTTCTCCATTTTTGGAGATGATTCAACCTGCTTAGGAGAGACCTCGCCTTGAACAGGATCAGGTACGCCTACCTGTATAAACTCTCCTAACAGTCTGGTGCTAACGACCGTCTCCACGCCAACAGCCTGTCCGTCGCGGATAAACCGCTTAGCCAAAGAGTACCGATTCGTGTTAAACGCATCGTACAACGGGTCAGCAGGATCGAAGCTACCGATCCTCACGTTATCCGAAGCGTGAATAAATCGTTTATCGCCCATATATATCGCCACGTGGGTCACCCGCTCCACCGGGTGCTCATCTGTCGACTTCGACACGAAAAAGAGCAGATCCCCCGGCTGCGCATTACTGAAATCGGCACCCACATCTACCTGCTCACCCTGCATTGCCTGTTGCGAAGCATCACGAGCCAACACGAGGCCGTGCATCAGGTAAACCTGCTTGGTGAACCCACTGCAATCGAGTCCCTTAGTGGAGGAGCCTCCCCAGAGGTAAGGTACGCCCAAAAGCTGCAGTGCCTGCTTCACGACACTCTCTCCGGTCAACTCAACACCTGCCAGCCACTCATCCACTGGCAACACATTCGACTTGCGAACGTACGCTTCTCGACCGTCCGGATAACACACTTGGTAAAACGTGCCGACCGACGATTGAACCATAAGGATGTTCCCAGCTACAAGATCCGACACTGGTAGGGGACTATGACCTGATGTCTCAAAGGCAGTGGCATAGTGAGCGGTAACAATAATTTTCGGTAAAGCCAGGTAATCGTCTAACCGCTCCCGCGATACCGGTTGCAATGACCCGTCCACCCATCCAACATACTGGTCAGGGAGCTGCACTTTCCTCCAGTCGCCCCGCTGCTCAAGCACTTTTACAGGGGTACCAAGCAACACCTGCGTCACCATCTCAGCAGCGTGACGCGGCTCGGAACGCACGGCAACCACCGAGTTATAAACGATACCCCACCCAACGGAACCCAAATCTGCGTTGCCCGATGATTCGCTTGGAGCATTCGCTTGGTCACTTATCTTATCCACCAATCGTTTCGATTCACTTTCTTGTACCATACCACGTCATTTTTTAGCATCCACGTGAAAAGGGAACATTTACATAGGAACAAACATTTCACAAGAACAATATCCATGTAAGAAGAAAGATTATTTTCGGGGTGAAAGTTACGACTTTAATATACACTTGGCAAGTAAACGATTAATAGTTATCTTTGTTTTAAACAGGTAACGGTTAAAAACATGAAACGAAGAAGAAGAACAACACACACCTTCCCGGTTCTTGTCGCCGCCCTTTGCTGCGCAGGGACATTGATTGCACACGTACCTGACAGTGCCTACCGGGATGGAAAAGCAGATGACCCAATGAGCATCCAGCAGAGAGATAACCAGGAAGCACGACAGACTGAGAAGCTAGAAACCCTACTAATGGCCAATAAAACAACAGGGCAGATGGAAAACAAAAAAGAACAGCAGGCAAACAACAAAGAAGTCCAACAAACGGAAAACAGAGAAGCCATAAAGTTAGCAAGAGCGCTTAGACGGAAAGGGATAAGTGACAAGAGGGTACTTACGGCCGTGGAGAAGGTCCCAAGGCACCTTTTTATCGACGAGACACTATCGGCTTACGCTTATCACGACCGCCCATTGCCCATCGAAAAGGGACAAACCATTTCCCAACCTTTCACGGTGGCCTTCCAAACGCAGCTGCTCAAGCTGCAGCCCGGGGAGAAGGTCCTGGAGATAGGTACCGGTAGCGGGTACCAGGCAGCCATCCTCTGCGAAATGGACGTGGAGGTGTACAGCATAGAACGATACCACCAATTGTACCAAACGGCAAAAGAGACACTAAACAAACTGGGCTATTACCCGAACCTTTACCACGGCGATGGCTTCGAGGGATTGCCGGAGCATGCCCCGTTCGATAAGATACTGTTAACGGCAGCGCCCGAAGAGGTACCCGAGAAATTGCTCCAACAGCTTAAGATAGGAGGCTGGTTAGTAGGCCCCCTCGGCGGCAGGATGGGGCAAAAAATGACCAAAATCGAACGGGTCAGCGAGGAGAAGTTCAAAAAAACGCTGCACGGCGACTTTATCTTCGTGCCGATGCAAGAGGGAACCGAGAAGTAACCTCACCGTCCAGGACTTGTTTCCCTTACTGTAATGGGGAGTTAAAGGTCATATTCTTTACAGCATCCGGGATCAAACTACTCGCTCCCCTTGCTGTAGTTGGGCGCCTCACGGGTAATCATCACACCGTGCGGGTGGCTCTCGGCATAACCGGCAGAGGTGATCCGGGTGAACTTGGCCTGGTGTAACGCCTCAATGTTGGCGGCGCCGCAATAACCCATCCCGGCACGGAGCCCACCCACCATCTGGTAGACAACCTCCTGCAGGGTTCCCTTAAACGGAACGCGGGCCTCGATCCCCTCGGGTACCAACTTCTTCACGTCATCCTCCACATCCTGGAAGTAACGATCCTTGGAGCCTTTCTGCATCGCGGAAAGCGACCCCATGCCACGGTAAGATTTGAACTTGCGACCACTGAAGATGATGGTTTCACCGGGCGATTCCTCTGTACCGGCCAGTAGCGAGCCCATCATCACGGAAGAGGCCCCGGCGGCCAGCGCCTTCACGATATCACCGGAATAACGCAACCCACCATCGGCGATCAGTGGGACATCGGTTCCCTTCAGTGCGGTGGCCACCTCATAAATAGCGGTCAGCTGCGGGACGCCCACGCCGGCAATCACGCGTGTGGTACAGATAGAACCGGGACCAATACCCACCTTCACGGCATCGGCACCGGCATCAACCAGGTAACGTGCCGCATCACCGGTAGCGATATTCCCCACCACGACATCCATACCTGGGTAGGTACGCTTGATAAGTCGTAACATGTCACACACCCCTTTAGTGTGACCATGCGCGGTATCGATCACGATTGCATCCACACCTGCCTCAACCAGCGCCCCAGCCCGTTCAACGGAGTCAGAGGTAACGCCAATCCCGGCAGCCACGCGGAGACGACCTTGAGAATCCTTGCAAGCGAACGGTTTATCCTTCGCTTTGGTGATGTCCTTATAGGTGATCAGCCCCACCAGCTTGTAGTCGCCATCAACAACCGGCAGCTTCTCGATCTTGTGCTGTTGGAGTATCTCGGCGGCATCTTCCAAATTGGTGCTTTGGCGTGTGGTGATGAGGTTCTCTTTGGTCATCACCTCTTCAATCTTCTTATCCATCTCCTTTTCGAAGCGCAAATCGCGATTGGTAACGATCCCCAGCAGCCGGTTTCCCTTGTCCACGACAGGTATTCCACCAATCTTAAACTCGGCCATTATCGCCAATGCGGCAGCCACGTCCTTGTCGGGGCCAATACTGATCGGATCCAGGATCATACCGTTCTCGGCCCGCTTCACGACACGCACCTGCCTGGCCTGCTCATCGATATCCATGTTCTTGTGAATCACGCCAATCCCTCCCTCACGGGCGATAGCAATAGCCATGGTAGCCTCGGTAACGGTATCCATCGCGGCAGACACCATAGGCACGTTGAGCGTTATGTTTCGAGAGAAACGGGTGGTTAGATTAACATCCCTGGGGAGTACTTCCGAGTAAGCGGGAACCAGTAAAAGGTCATCGAAAGTCAACCCTTCCAAGATAATTCTTTCTGCAATAAACGACATAGTAGTACTTTTTTATTGCATGCAAATGTACGCTTTTTTTCGCGAACCTGACGAGCCGGGAATGTTAAATAACTTTTCCCGCGTAAGGAAACAGTGGTGACGGGGGTACCGGCTCAGCTGTACAAGCCCAGGGAGCAACAACACGGGAAACGAAGGCTTGTCCAACCTGTCGCTATGAAATAACCCCCAACTGCTTGAACACTTTCGTGATACAGTCAATGGAGCGATTGATCTGCTCTTCGGTATGGGTCGCCATCAATGAATAGCGAATCAACGTGTCGTCGGGTGCCACTGCAGGGGCAACTACCGGGTTGACGAAGATGCCCTCTTCAAATAGCATCTTGGTGATCAGGAATGTCTTATCGTTATCCCTCACGTAGAGGGGCATGATAGGTGTCTCCGTGGGGCCCAGTTCTATCCCATTCGCCTTAAACTGCTGCATCGCGTAACGGGTAAGCTCCCACAACCGCTTTACCCGCTCCGGCTCCGATCTCAAGATGTCCAATGCGGCAGAGGCAGAGGCCGTGGCAGCAGGGGTGATGCTGGCGCTAAAGATATTGGTACGCGCGTTATGCCGCAGGTAGTTAATCACCGGGAAGTCACCGGCTATAAATCCGCCGATAGAGGCGAGCGACTTGCTAAAGGTGCCCATCACCAGGTCCACCTCATCCAGCAGCCCGAAATGATCGCACACCCCTTTCCCGTTGTAGCGCCGTCCCATGACTCCGAGGCTGTGCGCCTCATCCACCATAATATTGGCCTTGTACTTACGGGCCAACCTAACGATCTCCGGCAGGTTGGCCAGATCGCCCTCCATGCTGAATACCCCATCCACCACGATCAGCTTGACATTCTGAGGCTCGCAACGTTTCAACTGCCTCTCCAGCGAATCCATATCGTTGTGGCGATACTTGTATGTCGTGGAAAACGAGGAGCGAAGTCCCTCGATGATGGACGCGTGGTCCCGCTCGTCCCAAATAATATAATCCTTGCGGTCGGTAAGGCAGCCGAGAACCCCCTGGTTAACGGTGAAGCCAGTGGAAAAGATGATCGCCTCCTCCTTGTTCATGAAGTTCGCGAGCTTGCGCTCCAGCTGCAAATGAATATCTAACGTGCCGTTCAAGAAGCGTGATCCGGCCATACCGGTGCCGTACTTCTTGGTGGCTTCAATCGCCGCCTCCTTCACCTTCGGGTGGTTAGTGAGCCCCAGGTAAGAGTTCGATCCGAACATCAGAACCTTCTTCCCGTTGATGACCACCTCGGTATCCTGGTCACTCTCGATGGCTCGGAAGTACGGATAAATACCAGCTGCCTTAACGCGTTGCGGGGCATCGTATTTCATCATTTTTTCTCTTAGAAGATTCATCTGAAAGAATTTAAAGTAGAACCAAAACTGACGGAAGGGCGAAAATGCCCGCTCTCTACGCAATCACGCTACAAAGATAGCAATTAATTTAAAAACCATGGCAGCGTCTCACAAGTAACACCACATTCTCCACATGGTGAGTATGGGGAAACATATCCACCGGCTGCACCGCCTCCACCCTGTAGTGACTATCCAGCAGGGACAAGTCGCGGGCCTGGGTCGCGGGGTTACAGCTAACGTAGACGATTCGCTCAGCTTGGGTCGAGAGAATCGCCTTAATTACATCACCATGCATCCCGGCACGGGGCGGGTCAGTGATGATCACGTCGGGGTGGCCCTGCTCCCGGATGAAATCCTCGGTCAGCAGGTCCTTCATATCGCCAATGAAGAAACGGGCGTTATTGATCCTGTTAAGACGGGCATTTCCCCATGCGTCGGCAATCGCCTCCTCCACCTGCTCGATCCCGATGACCTCATGCGCGTTCCGGGCGATGAATAGAGCGATCGTACCCGTCCCGGTATAGAGGTCGTACACCCGCTCCTCCCCCGTTAATCGGGCGAACCGACGCACCACGTCGTAAAGGTGGTGCGCCTGCACGCTATTGGTCTGGAAAAACGATTTCGGCCCCACCTTGAATTGTAACCCTTCCATCTCCTCCATGATGAACTCCCTTCCCGCCCAGGTAATTACCTCCTGGTCGAAGATCGTGTCGTTCGCTTTTTGGTTGACCACGTAGAGCAGCGAGGTGATCCAGGGAAACTCCCCTGCGATAAAGTTCATCAGTTTCTCCCGCTTCTCCGCATCGTCCTCGTAAAAGACCACGATCACCATCCACTCGCCCAGGGAACTGTTGCGAATCACGAGCGTCCGCATCAGACCCGACTGCCCACGGAGGTCGAAAAAGGTATAACCGTGTTTGAAGCAAAACTCCCGGATGGCGTTCCTCACCTGGTTAGAGCGGTTATCCTGCAACCAGCACTTCCGGATATCCAGCACCTTGTCGAACCGACCGGGAACATGAAAGCCGAGGCTGTTCCAATTATTGAACGACTTACCCGACTCAACCTCTTGGTCAGTGAGCCATCGCTTGTTGGAGAAGGTGAACTCCAGCTTATTCCGGTAGAAAAAGGGAGACGGCGCCCCTAAAATAGGCATTAGTTCAGGCAACTCCACCTTCCCAATCCGCTCCAGGTTATCCTTCACCTGCTTTTGCTTGAACTTCAGCTGATCCTCGTAGGGGAGATGCTGCCACTTACAGCCGCCACACACCCCGAAATGGGTACAGGGAGGTTCCACCCGCCTGTCGGAATAGGAGCGAAAGCGTATTACCCGCCCCTCTGCAAAATGCTTTCGCTTGCGCGTAAGCTGGATATCTACCCGGTCACCGGGTGCGGCAAACGGCACGAAGAGGGTCAAGCCATCTACCTTGGCAATGGCCTTACCCTCGGCGGCCACATCGACCACCTCGATATCTTCCAACAGGGGGAGCGCCCTTCTCTTTCTCGCCATCTCGTTACGCGTTCTCTAAGCTTTCGTATCTAGCCATCGTTACACCAGGCTCAACTGATAGCCGTGATGGCAGCGAAAATGCGACTTCGTTAATCGCGACCGCGGAGGGAAAAGAAGTCGTTCCCCTTATCGTCCACCAAGATAAACGCCGGGAAATCTTCCACCTCTATCTTCCATATCGCCTCCATACCCAGTTCGGGGTACTCCACGCATTCGAGGCTCTTGATGTTCTCCTGCGCCAGGATGGCCGCCGGGCCACCGATGCTGCCCAGGTAGAAGCCGCCGTGCTTTTTACAGGCGTCGGTGACCCCCTGGCTCCGGTTCCCCTTAGCCAGCATGATCAGGCTCCCCCCGTGTGACTGAAACAGCTCCACGTAGGAGTCCATCCGCCCCGCCGTGGTGGGTCCCATTGAGCCGGAAGCATATCCCTCGGGGGTCTTGGCCGGCCCCGCGTAGTATATGGGGTGATCCTTGATATATTGTGGAAGGCCTTCGCCACGGTCAATCCGCTCCTTTAGCTTGGCATGCGCGATATCCCTCCCCACGATAATCGTCCCGTTTAGGGAGAGGCGGGTGGATACCGTGTACATGGAAAGCTCCGCAAGGATTTCGTTCATCGGACGATTCAGGTCGATCTTCACACCGCCCCCTTCGCCCGGTTGTCGAAGCTCTTCGGGTATAAACCGTGTGGGGTTATCCTCCAGCTTCTCGATCCATATTCCCTGGCGGTTGATCTTCGCCTTGATATTACGGTCGGCCGAACAGGATACACCCATACCCACGGGACATGAAGCGCCGTGGCGCGGCAAGCGGATTACCCGAACGTCATGGGTAAAGTACTTTCCCCCAAATTGTGCACCCAGCCCCAACGCTTCGGATGCCTTTTTCAGTCGCTCCTCCAGCTCAATATCCCGGAAGGCTCGTCCCAACTCATTCCCCTCCGTCGGCAGGTTGTCATAATACTTGGCAGAGGCCAGCTTCACCGTCTTGAGGTTTGCCTCGGCAGAGGTACCGCCAATCACGAATGCCAGGTGGTAAGGCGGGCAAGCCGCGGTGCCGAGCGACTTCATCTTATCAATGAGAAACGCCTCCAGCTTACCGGGTGCGAGCAGCGCCTTGGTCTCCTGGTAGAGGTACGTTTTATTGGCCGAGCCACCCCCCTTGGCGATACAGAGGAAGTGGTACTCATCCCCCTCTGTCGCGTAGAGATCTATCTGGGCAGGCAGGTTGGTACCCGTGTTCACCTCATCATACATGTTCAGCGGCGCATTTTGGGAGTAGCGCAAGTTTTCGTTTACGTATGTGTTGTAGACCCCTTTAGAGAGCGCCTCCTCATCGTTCCCATCGGTCCATACACGTTGCCCTTTCTTCCCCATGATGATCGCCGTGCCGGTATCTTGGCAGAAAGGGAGAACCCCCTTCGCTGAAACCTCCGAATTGCGTAAAAAGGTGAGCGCCACGAATTTATCGTTATCGCTCGCCTCGGGATCGGTGAGTATTCGGGCAACCTGCTCCTGATGATCAGGACGCAACAGAAACTGCACGTCACGGAATGCGACTTGCGCCAACAGGGTTAGCCCCTCGCTTGACACTTTCAGGATCTCCTTGCCCTCGAAGTTCCCTACGGACACATGTTCCTTCGTGAGCAGGTAGTAGGGTGTTTGGTCGGGAGTCATGGGAAATGGTTCCTGGTAAATAAACGGTTTTGTTGCCATAGTTATTCTTTTTTTGATTTTATTCTACTACTTATTCAATTTCACCAAACCTTGGAAAATTACATTGTGTGTCTTATTTTTATCAATGTTATACGTAACGATTTGATTTTCACTTCCCCGGTACAGGCCATTTATGAAACTGCAATCAGCTATCGCTTCTTCAATGTGAATTAACGAACGTCCTTCACCCATAATGTTCATGGCATGGATGTTATTGATTTTTCCAGGCTGGGAGTCTTTACCGTAACCTTTCCCGCCAACAAGCATGGCATTGTATCCCTGCTCGAATATTACCCCGTTAATGTACACGTTATTAATGCTGGCTGTATCGTTTGCCCGAATAGCAATAGCACGTGTTAAACTTTTACAAACAACATTGGTAATGTAGATATTCTCCGTGTCATCTTCCGGTCCACTCCATTTTCTGGAAGTAACCATGGTGGAATTCAGCGTTCCCCCTTCAGGATTCGGCGAGTCTAAGCCTAGGGTAGACAATGCAATAAAATCATCTTCCGTGCTGCCTGAAATGTTGTTAATCCTGAAGTTTTTGCAACCGTGACGAAGATTAATCCCATCCCTGTTCCTAATGAAAACCTCTTTGTCTTTCACCAGTTGAGAGCTGGGACAATCGAACGTGATGTTTGACACCTCTGCATTTCTTGTTCGTTCAAAACTCACCGCCCAGGCGTGGGCGTTTTTAATGTTTACGTTCTTCAATTTGAAACCGTCCACGTAAGCCATTAGTATCATGATATTACGCCAGTCTCCCTTTTGTTTAACCCCTTCTCTCCCCGCGTCACTCCCATAACTAACCCTGCCCGGCTGATTTTCCGAAACCAGCGTCCTGGCACCGTCACCCGTCGCCCTCGGATTGTCAGCACCTTTTAACAACACGTCACCAATACCAACTATTTGAATATTCTTGACCCAATTTGGGTTAGTGATTCCAATTCCCACGTTGTTGCTGCGAAACATGTTGTCCCTGCAACTATCGGATAGTTGAATCACGCAGTTTTCAAGTATCACCGTTATATTGGAGGGTAGCAAAATGGCGCTATCTAATAACCAGTTGTGGGTACCATTGGCGTTATTAGCAGAGATTATCACTCTTCCGGTAGTAAGTGCAGCTTTATCAACGGCCGCTTGGATTCGTTCGGTATCGTTTCCCTTAAATTGATTAGGGGTGATGGTTGTAGTACTCTGTTCTGAACAGCTTGCCCATACAAACAAATTCAAAACGATTGCCCATTGGATAAAATTTATTTTTGTCATTACATTATGTTATTAACATGAGTTCGACGGAAAAAAGTCGCCTTAAAAAAGAAACATTTAATAATTCCATTATGATTCCAAAGAATAAAGATACTGAATTAAGCGAAGCGTATCACGAAACGAGGCAAGTGGTACCTGATTATTGGCCTATTAACCCCTCTTGTTTACATTTTATGAGCTAAATAGAATTAGGGTAGCGCCTTGCTTAAAATGATTACGTTGATGGCATTAATCCCTTTGTCGCCTCGTTCCAACTCAAATGCGACTAGGTCGCCCTCCGCTATATCTTCTGGTGCATTGCTTATATGGAAGAAATATTCTTGCCTACCCAAAAGGTCACCTATAAAACCGTATCCCCGGCTTTGGTTGAAAAACTTGACGTGTCCCTTGAGCTCATCCTCCTCCTGGACCTCCATTTTTGGGGTTGAAATCTCGATACTCTCCAGGTCCACCTCTTCGACCTGGGGTTCGGGTGGGGTATCGGTAATCACACCAAACTCGTCCACGTAAGCGATCATCTCGCTAAAGGTACTTGGGGTCTCGGCCCTACGCTCTTCCCGGCGTTTTCGTTTCTCTTTTTTTCTTTGTGCTTTTTTCTTTGCTATTGCTCGTTTACTATGCCTTGATTTTGTCATTTATACTGTTTTATGATTTTGTCTCTCTTCCAGTTAATCAACCTGATAGGTCTTGCCGTTACCCGCCAACCATTCCCCCCGGAACAAGGCAGGAACATAACATTGTCACAAGGAATTTCTTTCAATCCCGTTACGCTTTTAAGCAAAGGTACTAAAATAAATCTGAGGGTTAAAATCTGTTTTGCACGAGCACCCATGTATTCGTATCCTATGCCTTCAAGCCTTAAATTTAGATAGAGATAAAAACGAATAAATAATCCCCGAAAGAGAAACTCCCCCGGGGATTTAAAACAGTAAATCAGTTATTGAACGTGCGGCCGAAGGGACTCGAACCCCCACGCCTCTCGGCACTAGATCCTAAGTCTAGCGCGGCTACCAATTACGCCACGGCCGCGAAACCAACAGTATTAAATCGACCGCGAAGATACGATTTTTTTCCATAAAACGATGACTTGGAAGAAAAATAGCTGGATTACCTGCCATTATTGGGGGAATGAGGGGAAAGTGGTTAACTTTGAAACCGATTAAAGATAATACTAATGAGCAAGGGAACAGTAGTCATTGGGGTGATCGGGGCCGATGTACATGCCGTAGGAAATAAGATCATCGATTTCGCTTTACGTGAAGCCGGTTACAACGTCATCGACCTGGGCGTTATGGTATCACAAGAGGAGTACATCCAGGCGGCCATCGAGACCGATGCCGATGCCATCTTGGTGTCATCACTCTACGGGCACGGTGAGATCGACTGCCATGAGACAGATAGAAGCCCATCGAATCACTGAGCTGGTCGAACAGCTCTGCATTGAAGCGTGCTGCGTGATTGCCCGCGATATTGAGGCCAGCTTCATCAGTTACCGTGAGACAGAGAGATCACCCTTGGGGAAACAGGTATTCACCACCCTGATCGAGAACGCGTCGATCGCCCGGGAAGAGCGAGATCCCTTATGCCAGGACACCGGTATGACGGTAGTTTTCGTCACCATGGGGCAAGAGGTCCACGTGACGGGTGGCTTTATCGAAGAGGCCATCAACAAGGGGATACGCCAGGGGTACGTGAAGGGGTACCTCCGCAAATCGGTAAGTAGAAGACCCTTTCAACCGTGTGAACACGAGCGATAACACGCCGGCGGTTATCCACTACGAGATGGTGCCTGGTGACACTTTCCGGGTAACCGTCGCACCCAAGGGATTCGTGGGCCCCACTACCGGTAGCCGAATGGATGCCTACTCACCCCGCTTGATGGAGATGGGACTGAAAATCATGATCGGGAAAGGGAGTCGAAACGAGGAGGTGATAGAGGCTATCAAGAAACATGGCGGCATCTACTTCGCCGCTATCGGGGTCATCGCCGCCCTGATGGCACGTAGCGTGGAGAGCGCCAAGGTAAACGCGTTCGAGGATCTGGGTACCGAGGCGATCCATCACAATGCCCATCCTGACAAGGCAACTGCGGATGGGGACCACTCCAATCGGGTAGTCACCACTCCTCAATCACCCCCGCGATCGCGAAGGGGAAACGCTTTGAGTACTGCTTCTTCAATGACCTTTGGAAAGTGAAGGTACTCTAACTCATGTACCTTTTGCGCCACATCATCAACGCTGTCCGTAGGCAACACTTTACATCGTGCTTGAAAGAGGATGGTTCCCTCATCGTAATGCTCGTTCACGTAATGAATGGTGATGCCCGACTCGGTATCGCCCGCATTCACCACCACCTGGTGAACCCGATCGCCATACATCCCCTTACCCCCGTGTTTGGGCAGCAATGCGGGGTGAATATTTAGAATCCGGTCCGGGTAGCCCTCCAAAATGGGTTGAGAAACCTTTAACAGGAACCCGGCCAAGACGATAAAATCGACACTGTACGCTTGCAGGGCATCCAAAACGGGCTTACCCTCCTCAAATTCCACCTTGCGGAACGAGCGGGAAGGGACACCAAGCGCCTGAGCACGCGTATGCACAAAGGCATCTTCCCTATTCGAAAGGATTAACGCCACCCGGATCCATTCACTTTTTAAAAAATAACGAATAATATTTTCGGCATTACTCCCGTTTCCCGATGCGAAAATGGCAAGATTAATCATGAAAAAAGCCTTGTTTTTGCACACAAACAGCTATTTTGTGCAATTTTATTGATTTTAAAGGGCAAAAGTTTGCACAATTACAGAAAAATTGTGTTACTTTGCAGACGCAAATTTAGGAATAATATTTTTTATTAATCATTAATATCGAAAGTTATGTCTGAAGTAGTACAAAGAGTAAAGGCGATTATCGTCGACAAATTGGGTGTTGAAGAATCTGAAGTAACGGAAACCGCCAGCTTCACCAACGATTTAGGAGCTGACTCTCTTGACACCGTCGAATTGATCATGGAGTTCGAAAAAGAGTTCAACATCTCGATTCCTGATGACCAAGCGGAGAAAATCTCTACTGTTGGCGACGCGATTTCTTACGTGGAAGAGCACGCGAAATAACCCATTCCTTTTTTATGACTTTAAAAAGAGTAGTAGTAACGGGCCTCGGCGCGATTACACCGCTGGGCAACGACGTTCAGACCACCTGGAAGAACGCGGTTGCCGGTAAGAGTGGCGCCGGGCCTATTACCCTTTTTGACGCCTCGCTGTTCAAGACGCGCTTCGCGTGCGAGGTGAAAAATTTTGACCCATCCTGTCTGTTTGACCGCAAGGAGGCGAGAAGGTATGACCGTTACTCTCAGTTAGCCGTTTACGCGGCTAAGGAGGCGATGGCTCACTCCGGACTCGACCTTGAGGAGGAGGATAAAGACCGCATCGGGGTCATTTTTGCCGCTGGTATTGGTGGCATAAAAACCTTTGAAGAGGAGGTAGGCGGGTATTACCAGGCGTTAGACAAAGGGCCTCGGTTCAATCCTTTTTTCATTCCGAAAATGATAGCGGATATCGCTGCCGGGCATATCTCTATGATTTATGGGCTGAGGGGACCCAATTACGCTACCGTATCGGCTTGCGCCTCTTCCACCAACGCCATCGTGGACGCGTTCAACCTGATCCGGTTGGGCAAGGCCAACGTGATTGTCACGGGCGGAGCCGAGGCGACCGTAACTCCAGCTGCAGTGGGTGGTTTCAACGCGATGATGGCCATCTCCGTGCGCAACGATTCACCTGAGACCGCATCCAGACCCTTTAGCGCGAGCCGCGACGGTTTCGTTATCGGCGAAGGTGCAACGGCACTCATCCTGGAGGAGCTAGAGCATGCGAAAGCTCGCGGTGCCACCATCTACGCCGAGGTGGCTGGTGGTGGCTTGTCAGCCGATGCACACCATATCACCGCCTCACACCCTGAAGGACTGGGTGCCAAGCTGGTCATGCGAAACGCCCTGGAGGATGCCGGAATGCAGCCCGAAGAGATCGATTACATCAATGTACACGGTACATCCACCCCGGTTGGGGACATCTCTGAGGCGAAGGCGATCCTCGACGTGTTTGGCGACTACGGTTACAAATTGAATATAAGCTCCACGAAATCGATGACCGGTCACCTGCTGGGCGGTGCGGGTGCCCTGGAGGCACTGTTCTGCATCATGGCGCTCAGGGATCAGGTCGTGCCCCCCACCATTAACCACGAAGAGGGGGATGAAGACCCGGAAATCGACTACCGCCTGAATTTCACGTTCAACAAAGCCCAGAAAAGAGAGATACGGGCCGCGTTATCGAACACCTTCGGCTTTGGTGGACACAATGCGAGCGTAATTCTCAAGCAATACATCCAATAAGGTGTTAAGACGATTTATCAAGAGGGTTAAGGTTCTGCCTCACCACGGGAAAGAGCCTTACCAAACGTTTTACCATATCCTCGGGTTCTATCCTGATCGGATCGATCTCTACCTGGAAGTCATGACGCATCGCTCCTCTTCCACACGGTCGAGCAAAGGGAAGTGGATCAACAACGAACGCCTTGAGTTCCTGGGCGACGCTATCCTTGATGCCATCGTCACCGATATCCTGTACAAAAAATTTGAAAACAAGAAAGAGGGGTTCCTCACGAACATGCGGTCACGCATCGTGCAGCGGGAGACCTTGAACAAACTGGCCATGGACCTGGGGATTGACAAGCTTATCGTCTCCTCCACGCGCAACCTGGCCCACAACACCAATATATACGGGGATGCCCTGGAAGCGCTAATCGGGGCCATCTACCTGGATCAAGGGTATCGGGTAGCCAAGAAGTTCGTCTTCGAAACGATGATCAAGCAGCACTTGAACATCGAAAAGGTGATGAAGAGCGAGGTCGACTTCAAGTCGAGGCTCATCGAGTGGGGACAAAAAAACAGGGTAGAGGTACGCTTCGAGCTTACCGATTCGCTGTTCGACGTTCAGAACAACCCCGTTTTCATCTCCTGCGTGAAAGTGGCGGACGTTGAGGTGGGCTCAGGCAAAGGTTACTCTAAGAAAGAGTCACACCAGATGGCCGCCAAGGTGGCCATCAAAAAACTGCGCGAGAGCAACGAACTGCGAGAAACATTGATAGAGGTAGCGAAAGAGACCGACCCCTTACCAAGTGCCGAATGAAATTCCCATTCGCTTCCCCTGCACCACCAAATCGTTATCGGGCGTTACCAGACGAAGACGTCCCGCCACCTCCGACAACGGCACATCGGTAATCTCGTTGCCTATCTTTGCGACCATCCGGCCGTACTTCCCCTCGCTAATCAGTTGAGCCGCATGACCCCCGAGCAGCGTGCCCAGGTTCCGGTCGGCGGGTGACGGCGAACCACCCCGCTGAATATACCCCAAAACGGTCTCTCTCGTCTCATAACCGGTCTGCCCCTCTATCTCCCTCGAGAAATAGGTGGCCGGCCGTTCGTTGGTGGGCACCTCTAGCCCCTCGGCAACCGCCACGATGGAATAGGCTTTCCCTATCTCCATGCGGCGCTTTATCTTATCGATAACCACCCGCATGTTATACCCCAGTTCCGGCAGCAAAATAATGTCCGCCCCTGCGGCCATACCGGCGTGAAGGGTAATCCACCCCGCGTGGTGCCCCATCAACTCGATCACCATCACTCGGCGGTGCGAGCTGGCAGTTGAGTGGAGGCGGTCGATCGCCTCACACGCGATATTCACCGCGGTATCAAAGCCAAACGTGACATCGGTGCCGTATACATCGTTATCGATGGTCTTAGGCACGCCCACCACGTTGAGCCCCATCTCCGACAGCATCCATGTGGTACGTTGCGTCCCGTTCCCGCCAATACATACCAGGCAATCAAGCCCCAATTCGTGGTATGCATCTTTAATCTGCTCCCTGTCCTTTTCATCGGGGGAGGAGATCATGCTCCGAAACACCTTTTCGCGAGCGGTACCGAGAATGGTTCCTCCCAGGTTTAGGATGCCCGATAACGATGGATCGGTAAGCTCAATGGTATCTTTATGCAAAAGACCGGAGAACCCGTTCTGAATACCGATCACCTGCATCCCGTAGTGATTAATGGCTGTTTTACCAACGCCCCGAATGGTAGCGTTGATACCGGGCGCGTCCCCTCCCGACGTAAGAATACCTACTCTCATGCGATTGTTAATTTATATGAAAAGCGTTGAATAATTTCTGCCGCACGGTCTGATGCACCAGGTTCCCCCATGATCCATCGTAACTCCGCGTACCTGATTAACATGTTCTCACGGTACGACGGCTCTTTAAGTATCCGGTAAAGCTCAGCCCGGATGTTTTCGACGGTGAAAAACTTCGCGAACAACTCCTTCACCACCTCCCTTCCACATACCAAGTTAACCAACGAGATATAGGGGGTATGGAGAAAGTGCTTGAACACCCAGTAGGTAATCCTGGGTGCCGCCGTCCTGTAACAGACCACCTGAGGTACATTCAAGAGGGCTGTCTCCAACGTGGCCGTCCCAGAGGTCACCAAGGCGGCATCGGCTTGCGACAAAATTCGATAGGTCTGGTCGAAAAGGACGACCGTCCCGTGACCATTACTAGTATAGGCCTCGTAAAACGAGGGGTCAATACCCGGGGCAGCCGCCACCAACAGCTGGTACTCCTCCGCGAACGGGGCCGCGGCTTGAAGCATCGACGGTAAGTTGTTCTCGATCTCCTGCTTGCGGCTACCTGCCAACAAGGCAATGATCGGTCGTTCATCCAACCCGTTCGCTTCTATGAACTGTGCAAAAGTCTCCTCTTTACAAGGCCTGTAGGCAATTGCATCTACCGTGGGATTACCCACGTAATGCACCCGGTAATCGTGCTTCTTGAAAAAATCGACCTCAAACGGGAGAATGCAAAGCATCTCGTCAACGTACTTTTTAAAGGATTTCACCCGGTACTCTTTCCATGCCCACACCTTGGGGGAGATGTAATAGAATATCGGGATGCCCAGGCGCTGCTTCACATGCTTGGCCACCTTGAGGTTAAAGCCGGGGTAGTCGATCAGGATGACGGCATCGGGATTATATTCAGCAATATCCCGTTTGCAGAACTCGAGGTTTTTCAGTATGGTACGGGCGTTCAGTACCACAGGTAGGAAGCCCATGTAAGCCATCTCGCGGTAATGCTTCACCAGTGTACCTCCCGCGGCTTGCATCAAGTCACCCCCGAAAAAACGGAAATCGGCACCTTCGTCCAGTCTCTTCAGCGACCACATTAAGTTGGAAGCGTGTAGGTCGCCGGAAGCCTCCCCCGCTACAAGGTAATATTTCATACGATTATTTTATTCTTTTACATTTCGGTGTATGGAACTCGCTTTAATCATGTTCTGGTGTGAAAACAGTTTTCATGCTCGTTTCATACGATTAAAATTATTATTTTCACTAAAATTAGACTATTCCTCGCCATGGCATTGTCCAAGTGAACTTGTCCAATGCTCATTTGGCTTAACGGAATAGTTCGTCATGGGTGAAAATGGTTTACATGCTCGTTTCATCCCATTACTTTATCTTTGAACAAAAGTACTCTTTTTTTTGACAACCAATGTTTTTAATCGACAATCATGTCATCGCGAGAAACATGCGGTGACACAAGCTGGATCTCACATGAAAAGGTTAGTAACTAAAAAGCACTTGATAAACATACTTTTCAGATGTTCGCCAATACTTAAATCTACGATTGATGATTCGCTTTCATGAAATGTTTCGAAATGTTTTTTTTTATTGATTTAAAAAGTATATTTGTATGTGAAAATATTCATTTGGTTTCGATTTAAAAAGTGATAAGCGTATGGTTATAGGGATTGACTTCGGCACAGATTCTTGTAGAGCAATGGCGGTAGAATGTAAAGGTGGCAAAGAGGTTGCTACTGCCACTTCATATTACAAACGATGGCAGGAAGGTCGCTACTGCGATGGCCAGCAAAACAGATACAGGCAACACCCGTTAGATTACATTGAATCACTGGAAGAGGTGATTACCGATCTTTTGTCACAGTTACCACGTGGTTCGGCAAATAAGGTAGTGGCGATAGGATGTGATGCCACTTCGAGTACGGTCTGCTTAACTAACAATAATGGTTCGCCCTTGGCCCTACTCCCCCAATATGGTGAAAACCCCAATGCCATGTTCGTTTTATGGAAGGATCATACTGCTATGAATGAGGCCGATGAGATCAACACATTGGCACGCGCATGGGACGTTGATTATACCTCCTATTCGGGGGGTAATTATTCACCCGAGTGGTTCTGGGCGAAATCTTTGCACCTATTACGTGTTGACCAGTCGGTCCGAGAAAAAGCCTATGCCGCTATCGAGTTATGCGACTGGATACCTGCTTTGCTAACAGGAATAGAAAAACCTGAAGAGGTGAGGAGAGGCAGATGCGCCGCCGGACACAAGTGCATGTGGGCCGAAGAGTGGGGAGGATTCCCTTCTCATGACTTCTTATCACAACTTGACCCCCAGTTGGGAAACATCAGGAATCACCTCGGACATATAACATACACAAACGATCAGAAGGTGGGACTTCTATCGAAAGAGTGGGCTCGCAAATTTGGGTTCTCAAACAGTGTAGTTGTCTCCACTGGAATCGTTGATGCCCATTCCGCGGCGATTGGTGCCGGTATAAAACCGGGAACAATGGTGAAAATAATTGGCACATCCACCTGCGATATTGTGGTTGCCCCCTATGATGTGATCAACAGAAAGAGAATTGACGGTATAAGCGGGCAAGTGGATGGGTCGGTGCTCCCGGGCATGATTGGAATAGAGGCGGGGCAATCTGCATTTGGAGATGTTTACGCTTGGTTTAGGAATCTGCTGGGATGGACATTAAATGAGTTCGATGCAAGTCAGGAGTGGAAAAACAGGGTGATGGAGGGGACACTGGACGCCCTGACTAGGGAAGCAACCACCCTACCAACGACTGAATCTTCACCCGTCTCTCTTGACTATTTGAATGGAAGGCGAACCCCCGATCCAGACCCGATGAAAAAGGGCGTTATCTCCGGGATCACCTTAAGCACTACTGCCCCCGAGATTTTTAAAAGCTTAGTGGAAGCTACCGCTTTTGGCTCCAGAGCGATTTACGAGCACTATAAAAAACATGGCTTGGAGTTAATAGATATAGTGAGCGTGGGCGGGATTTCGCAAAAATCGCCATTTGTTATGCAAACCCTGTCGAACGTGATGGGATTACCCATCAAGGTTGCCCAGACAGAACAGGCAGGTGCATTGGGGGCAGCCATGTGTGCCGCTACAGCCGCTGGAGTTTTTGAGAACCTAAGTGTAGCGCAAGAAGTGATGGGGTGCAAGATAGGTGAAACCTACCATCCTGACAAAAGAGCGCACGATATCTACAATATACTCTACAAACAATACCTTGAGTTAGGAGGCAGCTTGCCAGAGGCTGACGAGTAAGGTGTGTTTTTAAATAATATAAACCTGACACGATGAATTACAAACTAAGAAACTATCTTTTGCTATTGCTTGTGTTACTCCTTTTTGCACAATGCGATCAAAAACAAAATAAAAGTAAAACCTCTTCAACCAGTGAAACAGAACTCCAACAGTTTTTCAAATATACCGGAGACTCTTCAATTATTATCAGCGGCCATCGTGGAAACTGGAGAAATAGCAGCTACCCCGACAACTCATTGGAAGGATTAATTTATGTCACCGAGCATGTTCCTGACGTTTTTTTTGAAATAGACCCCCGTTTAACGAAGGACAGCGTGATTGTACTAATGCATGATGCTACGCTGGAAAGAACCACAGATGGTCAAGGAAAACTTAACGAATACACGTGGGAAGAATTACAGGATATCCGTTTAAAGGACTCGGAAGGGAACATAACCCAATACCGTATACCAACCTTGGAGGAAGTCATCAGGTGGAGTATCGGCAAAACAGTGTTGGATCTCGACAGGAAGGATGTACCCCCGAGCATGATCGTGGAGCTTATCAAGAAATGTGAAGCCGAACATACTATCATGTTGACTGTTCATACTGGTGAACAGGCTCGGTTCTATTATGATCAACTACCCAATGTAATGCTTTCCGCGAGAATACGTGATGAAAATGAATTGGATGATTTTGCTAACTCCGGGGTACCCTGGGATAATATGATAGCTTACATCGGTCAGACGATCAATGAAGAAAACAGGGAGTTGGTGGATAAGCTTCACAATTTAGGCTTACGTTGTATGATAGCACTCTCTCCTACACATGACCGGCTTGAGACTGCTGAAGAGCGTGCCGAAGCATATAGAGAGGAGATTTCCCGTGGTCCTGATATAATAGAAACAGATTATCCCGTCGAAGTTTGGAAAGTATTAAACGACATGCGGGAATAAATAGAACAAGACTTAACAATGCAGCAGTCGGCTATGCTTTTCTCGGCGTACGGGGTTATCATAGCCATCGCCTCCTGGTTTTCCGGTTTGATGGCCGAGGCTTATGGTGTAAAAGACACAAGGGGACTTATGTAGTATAAGAAGCGTGAAACAGGCGAATGCTATTTACAATTTAATTCTTATTTTTCATTATTGTTTTAATATGGTTAAACTATGGACAATAAAACAACACATTTAAAAGAACACTTTTTTGATTTATTGTTTCAAAAAAAGTCTCTCGTTATGACGTTGATGTTTCTGTCACTCCTGTTGCTCATTCCTCAATGGAGCGCGGCAAATGCAAACCGGGAAACATACGGTCGAGTTGTCGCACCAATAGGATCACAGCAACAGCAGAAAAGAACCATCACTGGAACCGTCGTTGATGCCGCGGGCTTGCCCGTGATCGGGGCTAACATCATTGAAGTTGGAACCACTAACGGAACTGTTACCGACACAGATGGAAAATTCTCCCTGAGCGTGGCAGACAAAGCTACAATCCGAATCACTTATATTGGGTATTTAGATCAAGATGTCAACACTGAAGGGGGCACCGTGTTTAGCATCTCGCTAGCAGAGGATACAAGGGCACTGGATGAACTTGTAGTCGTTGGGTACGGTCTTGCCCGCAAAGGCGACCTCACGGGCTCAATATCAAGCGTGCAGGGAGCAGATCTGATAAATCGTTCCACGCAACAGTTATCTACCGCCATGCAGGGGCAAGTAGCCGGGGTACAAGTGACCCGTAGCAGTGGAGGACCCGGGGCTTCGGCGACGATTCGCGTACGTGGGGTAACCACCCTTTCGAACAACGACCCCCTGGTAATCGTGGATGGTGTGCCCTCATCCCTTAATGATGTTGTAGCGTCGGACGTGGAGACCATGACCGTGCTAAAAGATGCAGCTTCGGCGGCCATTTACGGATCGCGCGCCGCCGCGGGTGTTATCCTGATTACTACAAAGCGTGCCAAAGATCACCATTTTTCTTTCGACTACAACTACGAGTACGCTATCGACAGACCCACGACACGCCCTACGAACGGTGACGTGATTGATTGGATGAACGTGCAGAATGAAGTAAAGTGGAACGACGGGGCTTCTGATCCCTACTCACAATATTCGCAAGAGACAATCGCCTCCTGGCTCGATAACCACGCTACCGATCCCTATCGTTATCCCAACACGGACTGGGTAAACCTACTGCTGAAGAAATCCACTTCTCACGAACAGCACATGTTAAGCGTCTCGGGAGGAACGGAAAAACTTCGGACGAAATCTACCTTCAACTACCAAAAGGGTGACGGCTATTATGAGAACAGGTCATATGAGCGTATAGCCGGTCGTATTAATAATGACTATTTGGTGTCGGACTGGCTTCACACCAATGTTGATCTTGATTTCTCCAAATCTAATTCGATCAATCCCGCGGCAATCAACCCCATTTTTTGGGCCTATCTGGCAGCACCTTATTACGCACCTTTCTTGGAAGACGGGCGTTATGCCGATTCAAAAGATGGGGCAAACGCGCTAGCCGGACTCCAGCAAGGGGGAACAAATAAAACCAACTATTACAAGCTTGGAGGCAAAGTACAAATCGACATCACGCCATTAAGAGGACTTAAGCTAAGCGCTATCTATTCACCCCGTTTTGCATTTACAAAAGGTAAGAATTTTTCGCGTGCTGTCCCAGTATACTACCCAAACGGAAGCATGACCTACATGCAATCTCATAGGACAACAAACCTAAATGAGTCAAGAAACGATAATAACAGCCAAACCTATCAGTTCTACGGCAACTACCAGAACGTTTGGGGTAACCACTCGATTAACGCGATGGCTGGCTATGAGGGCTTCCTCTATCGCTGGGAGAATCAAGGGGCATCACGCACAAATTACCTATTGGACTCTTACCCTTACCTCAACATCGGTCCTGAGGATTACCAATACAATTCGGGTGGAGCGGGACACAACGCGTATGAATCGGTATTCGGAAGACTGATGTATTCGTACAAGAGCAAATACATGATTCAAGGCAACATTCGCTCCGATGGTTCGTCGCGTTTTTCAAAGGAGAACCGCTGGGGTACATTCTACTCGATGTCGGCAGGCTGGGTGATGTCGGAAGAGTCATGGTTTGAAAACAACCTGGTAAACTACCTGAAGCTGCGCGGTTCCATTGGACAGCTCGGTAACGAGCGCATCGGATCGGAGTTTCCATACCAGGCCGCCATCACATTTGGCAATAGCAACATGTACGACAAGTCATCCCGGTCGGTGACTGCCTTACAGAATGCCGCTCAAGTCTATTACGCCTTTAGAGATATCACCTGGGAAACCACAACAACATACGGTGCCGGTATTGATCTCGCGTTGTTAAATAACCGTTTGCGCTTTACCGGCGATTACTATCACAAGAAAACCACCGATATGTTGCTGACACTTGGTTTCCCCTCATACGCGGGATTCTCTGCTCCTTCACAGAACGCGGGTGATATGTATACCAAAGGCTGGGACCTGGAATTAGGTTGGTCAGATACGGTAGGAGATTTATGGTACAATATTTCAGCTAACCTGTCGGATTACCGTTCACGAATGGGTTACCTGGGTGACAGGCGCACGATAAACGGCAACTTGATATACGAGGAGGGTTCGTACTACAACGAGTGGTACATGTACAAGAGTGACGGGCTATTCATTACAGACGCTGACCTTTACGATGAAACGGGCAAAAAGTATCCCACGCTCACGGCAAACGATAAAGCAGGTAACATCAAGTACGTGGACGTGGATGGAAACGGCGTTATTAATGCCGATGATAAGGTCCGTTTAGGTAATTCGATGCCCGAGTACTTGTATGGTGGTAGCGCATCACTCGGTTGGAAGAGCTTCGATGTTAACCTCTCCTTCCAGGGCGTGGGACATCAACGCGTACTGTTTAACTCGGCATGGATCCAGCCACTGAAAGAACAGTGGGGGACGGTTCCCTCCCTACTACTAGGCAATTACTGGAGCCAACATAACACGGAAGAACAGAACCGGTTGGTCAAGTATCCGCGCCTGACGTACACCAACACCACCAACACCTATACCGGATCGGACTATTGGCTCTTTAACGGTGCCTATTTCCGCGTGAAAAACGTCACGCTTGGCTATACGTTACCTCAAGAATTAATTAGCAGGATCAAAATTAAAGATCTTCGGCTATATGTAAGTATAAATGACTTGCCGGCTATCAGCAATTATCCCAAGGGATGGGATCCGGAGGTTGGAGCCACGTCAGAGTTTATATCAACCTCTTTCATTTTAGGTGTTAATGTCAAATTTTAAACCATCCATTAAATGAAAAAAATAGTATTCATTATTAGCATATTAATGGCATTCACTTTTTCTGCCTGTATTGACCTCGATTTGAACCCATTGTCGGAAGGATCGAGTGAGAATTGGTATACTACAAAGCAAGAAATCGAGATGTCAGTAAATGATTTCTATCGTACCGCTTTTTTCACGATAGATGATATGACCTGGGGCGATGACGTGGTTGCACGCAACTCTACCTCAGTTGTTCAAAATGGTACAATGACCTCGGAAACCTACGTGGTGGCTAACCGGTGGGAGAACTACTATAAAGGTATTGCGCGTGCACTGCGTCTGTTGAACAACATGGAAAATGCCCGCTCCTTGGGTGTATCGGAAACCGATATCAAACAATATGAAGGCGAAGCCTATTTTTACTTAGGCTACGCTTACGGTATGTTGGCATTTCACTGGGGGGATGTTATCCTCGACAAGGTAGGCATGACGCTTGAAGAAGCTTACTCAATTGGACGTTCACCTAAAACAGACGTGCTGGCTTACAGCTACGAATGTTTCGATAAAGCCGCCGAGCGACTACCAACCAGTTACCCTGGAGTACAACGGGCAACGAAGGGAGCGGCACTCGCGTTCAAAGCACGTGTAGCCCTTAGAAACGGCGATTACCAAACGGCGGCAACGGCCGCGAAGGCATGTATGGATTTGGGTGTCTATAAACTACACGACAACTATCGCACTTTGTTTACCGCCTCATGGTCTGATGAGTGGATATTTTTCTACCGCGGCGATGTAACCTTGAGAACCTATTACTGGGCTGCGGCTGATATACGTAACTGCATCACCCGCCTCGCGGGAGGATGGGGTGGACAAAAGGCTCCATCTTACGAACTGATATGTGCCTATCCCTGTATTGATGGAAAGCCCATTGATGAGTCGCCACTTTATAACCCGAAGGATTTTTTCGAGAATCGTGACCCCCGTTTGGCTATGACCGTAGTCCCTTTTGCCACAGCCTACAACAAAAGCGTTTTAAACGGGACGTACGATCCTAAAAATTACGTGTGGCTGGGTTATGAATATTCCCCTTCCCCGAAACGAACAACCGTTTACCGTGCATCTGATGGAGCACAGGTAAGCAATACCGATTCAAAAGCGCGTGCTGAACACGCGTCTTACAATGGATTTGTATTCAAAAAGTTCATCGATGAGTCATTTCTCGAAAACGGCCGAAACGGGGCCCCTACCACTTATCCCGTTCTACGTTATGGCGATGTGTTGCTAATGTACGCCGAGGCCATGATAGAACTCAACAAGTGCACACAAGAGGTATTGGATGAAACGCTTAACAAGATACGCGCAAGGGCCTATGCAGGAACCGGTATTGAATACCCGCGTGTCGTGATGGGATCTCAAAGTGAACTGCGTACGGTTCTTCGTACCGAACGTTTCATTGAACTTGCCTGGGAAGGACATCGCTACGCGGACCTAATCCGTTGGAGATTGGCAGAAAAAGTATACAACCGTCCCAGCTATTTCCTGCGCCGTGCATGGTCGGGATCCGCATCATGGGATGGAAACGAATCAAAGGTTTCAGAAGAATACCGTCAATTGATTCGCAACTGGGAGGAAGGTAATTATCCCTTCGGAGGTGTTCCCGAGATCGATGAAAATGGCATCGCAGATCTCAGTAATATGGTTAACAAAGGGTATATCGTTAAAGCAAGTGAGCGTAAGTTTGATGCCAAACGAGATTACCTTTGGCCTGTGCCTGCCGCAGACCGTCTGATCAATGAAAACCTGGATCAAAATCCAAATTGGTAATCACCAAATAAGAGACAGTATTGATTTACTCAATACTGTCTCACTTTTGTTTGATATTCTTTGAATATTATGTTTATGTCACTGATGAGGAATTCATATTGTTTTTTGGTTGTTTGCACGTTGTCGATGCTATTTTCATGCAGGGTCCCTAACACGACCAATTCGAGTGATATTAGAAATGTTAGCGGTATTTACCCCCATCTTGCTTATTATAACAATGAGGGAGAGTGTGGAACTGGAGCGGTTGTGCCTTGGGCTAACAGATTGTGGGTGATCACTTATGGTCCACACCTTCCTTTCGGCTCCTCCGATAAACTGTATGAAATAACTCCAAATTTGGAACAGGTAATCCGATCGGAAAGTATTGGGGGCACACCGGCCAACCGAATGATTCACAAGGAAAGCAGTCAACTATTTATCGGGCCATATGCTATCGATAAGGAAGGAGGCGTTCGTGCCATTTCTTATACCGTAATGCCTGGAAGACATACCGGAAATGCCCGACATTTGTCGGACCCGGCAAATAAAATATACTACGGCACGATGGAGGAGGGGTTTTACGAAGTTGATGTGCATAGCTTGGAACCAAAGATGTTGTATGAAGATGGTAACGTTACCAACAAGAAAGGAAGGGATGAGTCAGCCAACATACAGTCATCGATGCTACAGGGTGTTCACGGCAAGGGACTCTATTCCGGACAGGGGGTGTTGGTTTATTCAAACAATGGTGAATCAGGTGCCTTAGCGCTGGAAAAGTTTGATATTGAGTCAGGCTCACTTTCTGAATGGGACGGCGAAGAATGGAAACTCGTTCGTCGCAACCAGTTCGTAGAGGTTACAGGTCCCGGGGGGATACAGGGTAATCCAAACCCTGAAACCGACCCGATATGGGCTACCGGATGGGACCATAAATCTCTCTTGCTGGCAGTTCGAAATCCGGAAACGGGGTGGGATTTTTTCAGGTTACCCAAGGCTAGTCACAGCTACGACGGAGCCCATGGATGGAATACGGAGTGGCCCAGAATTAGGGATATCGGCACCGATGAAAACCCCGATTACCTGATGACCATGCATGGCATGTTCTGGAAATTCCCCCGGTCATTTACAGCCGTTCATTCATCCGGTATCCGGCCGCGGTCGGCTTACCTAAAGGTGATTGGCGATTTTACCCGTTGGAACGATCAACTGGTCTTTGGTTGCGATGATTCTGCCAACAAGGAATTCCTGAACAAACGTAAACACAAGGGGGGAATTGAAGGCCCCGGCCAATCGAACTCCAACTTATGGTTTACCTCTCTTGACAAACCCGATCAACTGGGGACAACCACGGCCTCCGGCTCCGTTTGGCTGAACGATAGTGTAGAAGCCGGGGATCTTTCTGAGCCTTTCCTGTTCGCCGGTTGGCCTAACCGGAGCGCATGGCTTCAAAATGAAGGAGAAAATCCTGTGGAGTTCCTCTTTGAGGTTGACAAAGAGGGAACGCAAAACTGGGAAGAGTTGAAAACCATTTCGCTCACAGCGGGAGGAAGTGATTTCATCGAATTTAATCATCAGGAACCGGGTGAATGGATTAGGGTAAAAGTCAACGCACCGACCGTAGTCACGGTCAGCTTTAATTACTCGGGGCATGAAAAGCGGGCCACCTCCGCTTCACCGCTATTCAAGGGGATTGCAAACGTTAGCCGTGATAAGGCGATGGGGGGATTGCTCTATGGCTTGGGGAACAACCGCCGCGCACTGGGGGTAGCAGCCGTCACATTCGAAAAAGGGAAAGTAACAGACACCGGGTATTACGAACTGAACAGCCAGCTGGAGTTGATAAAAATGGAGGATCCGGACACCCACGCGTTCATTAAAGAAAAATTTGCTGTTCCTGAAAAGGTAATTGATGTGCAAGAATCATCAGTACTGGTCGTGGACGATAAAAACCGCAGATGGAGATTACCTTTGGGAAACAAACAGTATAAACAACTCACAGATAATGCGCAGCTACGTGTTTGTCGTGAAGTGGCCACGGAAAGAGACCTTTTTCATTCTTGCGGTACTTTTTACGAGTTACCCGCGGAAAATGCGGACGGTTTCGCCAAGATCAGGCCCATTTCATCCCATGATTTCAGGATTCACGATTACGCATCATACAGGGGAATGCTCGTGATGACAGGCATCAATCCAAAAGCGAAAGTGGGAGAACATATTATACGTTCGGATGACGGTCGAGCAGCCGTATGGGTGGGCGTGATAGATGATTTGTGGGCACTGGGTAAACCCGTGGGGCATGGTGGCCCTTGGAACAACAGCCGCGTAAAGGCCGGGGAAGTTTCAGACCCGTACCTGATAGGATTTTACGATGATCGAAAACTCGAAATCTCACACGACGCCAAGGAGGCGATAACTTTCACTATCGAGGTGGAACCCGTTGGTCATGGCCCCTGGATGCTTTACAAGGAGATAACCGTTATGCCGGGTGAAACGTTTCACCATCACTTCCCGGATAATTTTCAAGCCCGCTGGATTCGTTTTGCAGTCGACAAGGAGTGTACCGCCACAACCTGGTTAGAGTACAAATAAATTGCTTGCTGATTACATTTCCCAATTATAAACCAATTAATTAGGGTCTGCTGAATAAGTCGCATCACCTTGATAGCCAGTAAAATATGTCTATTTTTTCTTGCTAAAATGCAAGGTTTTATTTAAATTTGTATCAAAATCCTTGCAGTTATGTTCAAATATCG
>JAPXNA010000015.1:0-93274 GCA_033808735.1 Fermentimonas sp. | reverse complement strand
TATTTTTTGGCAATTTTTCAAAGAACGTTTTTTTTGTATTTTTTCTCAACTAAAACTGATGGAAAACCTATCGTCGTCTTACAAAATAATAAAAGTCGCGTAAGGTTTTTCAGCAGACCCTAATTATTCAATGAAACGAAAATCCATCAACATCATATCGTTGTTCTATTTATCATTCTTTTACGTTGTATCATCCCATGCTCAGTCGATTTTCATTGAAGCGGAATGTTTTCAACATAAAGGGGGATGGGTTGTGGATCAACAAAGCATAGACATAATTGGATCTTCGTATTTAATGGCTCATGGGCTGGGGGTGCCTGTTCAGGATGCGACAACAACGATAGCAGTTCCTCAAAGTGGGAGCTATAGAGTTTGGGTGAGAACTAGAAACTGGACCGCACCATGGGCGCCAACTGAGGACCCAGCAGGAAAATTCCAGTTATTGTTTGATAATAAACTACTAACGAAAACAATATTTGGAACCGAAGAGGGAAGCTGGCACTGGCAGGATGGAGGAGTAGTTGCTTTAGAAAAGGGGGAGCTAAAGTTGTCGTTACATGATATGACAGGGTTTAACGGCAGATGCGATGCTGTTTTATTGGCAACCGATTTACAGTTTTCGCCGCCGAACGACAATGAAAACCTGTCTGCTCTCAGGAAAAAAGCATTAACCCGCGCTACACCGCATTACGCGGGTAAGTATGATTTGGTTGTGGTTGGCGGAGGTATTGCCGGGATAACCACCGCCATCACCGCTGCAAGGTTGGGAAATAGGGTAGCGTTGATTCAAAATCGGCCTGTACTGGGAGGAAATAACAGTTCTGAAGTCAGAGTAGGACTTTCTGGCCTTATTTTTAAAGAGCCATACCCCAACCTGGGGAGGGTAGTTGATGAAATAGGACCGATAGGCCATTGGACGCTCTATGAAGCCAACCAAGACCCTGAGGCTGAAAGGAGTAAGAAGGTACTCAAAGTCATAGAGGAGCATCCCGAAAAAAGGCAACACAACGCGGGCCCGAAAAGCAATTACGAGGATGAGAAGAAAATAGAAATCGTACGGAAAGAAAAAAACATCGACCTGTTTTTGAATACCCATGTTTTTGATCTTGAAAAACAGGGCGACAAAATTACCGAGGTCGTGGGAAAAGATATTGTCAGCGGCGAAGAGACGATTTTCGAGGGGAAACTGTTTGCAGATTGCACGGGCGATGCCAATTTGGGTTTTTTAGCCGGTGCGGATTACAAGATGGGGCGGGAAAGTAAAGCGGAAACGGGAGAGGAGAGCGCCCCCGAGGAGCCTGATAGCCTGGTAATGGGAACCTCCGTTCAATGGTATTCTGAGAAACTTGCAGAACCCTCCTCTTTCCCTATGACACCATGGGCTATACAATTTACGGAAGAGAGCTGTCAAAAATTAACCCGAGGTGATTGGAACTGGGAAACAGGTTTGTGGCTCGACCAGGTAAAGGAGATTGAAACAATACGGGATCACGCTTTGAGGGCTGCTTTCGGTAATTGGTCATTCCTTAAGAACCAAAGTAACGATAAAGAACAATACGCGAATTACAAGTTATCGTGGGTGGCCTACATTGGAGGGAAACGGGAATCAAGGAGATTACTGGGTGACATGATTCTAACGGAACAGGATGTACTCAACGGAATTCCATACGACGATGCCAGCTTCACGACCACTTGGCCGGTAGATTTACATTATCCAAAACCAGTAAAAGGGTTGGAAAACGAAGAGCCCTTTTTGGCGAAATCCGTTACACGAGATATTAAACCGTACGCGGTCCCGTACCGAACCCTTTACTCGAGAAATATTGAAAACCTGTTCATGGCCGGGAGGAACATCAGCGTAACACATGCGGCATTAGGTACAGTAAGGGTTATGCGAACAACCGGCATGATGGGAGAAGTAGTAGGAATAGCCGCTTCTATAGCCCTGAAATACAACACTACTCCGCGTGGAGTTTTCCTATATCATCTGGATGAACTTAAAACCCTAATGGAGGAAGGAGTACCCGAGACATAGTGTCGTCTCTCATACATTGTTTAACTAGTTGCAGGTTAGCATACCGATAAAAATGAGATTATTATTATGAATAAGAAAAGGTTTGTTGCTATTATTTTAACAGCATTTATCATCTATTCGGTAAATGCAGAAAATATAACCTCGCTTTTCATTGAAGCGGAAAGTTTCCAGCACAAAGGGGGGTGGGTGGTCGACCAACAGTTCATGGATTTGATGGGATCATCCTACCTGATGGCACATGGGTTGGGTACCCCGGTGGAAGACGCGACCACCACGGTGAGTTTCGCTAAGGCCGGGGAATATACCCTGTTCGTTAGAACCTACAACTGGACATCGCCCTGGACAACTAAGGAGGGCCCAGGTAAATTTCAAGTAACGATAAACGGACAGCCATTGAATAGGGTTTTGGGAATGAAAGGTAACGCTTGGGAGTGGCAAGAGGTAGGTAAGGTGAAGGTAAATGCCGGGACAGTTACCGTTGGATTGCGCGACCTGACCGGTTTCAATGGTCGTTGCGACGCCCTGTACTTTACCATGGACGACGTTGTGCCCCCTAACGAGTTCGAAGCTTTAACGGCTTTCAGGAAAGAGCAACTCGAGTTACCGGATGTTGTACCCAACGCGGGAGAGTTTGACCTCGTGGTGGTAGGTGGAGGGGTTGCCGGCACCGCTGCTGCCCTCACGGCCGCCCGATTGGGCTTGAAGGTCGCCCTTATTCATGATCGCCCGGTATTGGGTGGTAACAACAGTTCAGAAGTAAGGGTACACCTGGGAGGTAGAATTAACCTTGACCCTTACCCAAAGCTAGGGGACGTGGTTAACGAGATCGCACCGTTAAGGGGAGGTAACGCCCAGCCGGGGGATTATTACGAAGACGAGAAAAAATTAGAGATGGTCAACGCGGAAGATAACATAACCCTGTTCCTGAACTTCAGGGCCTTTGAGGTTGAGAAAGAGGGGACAGCCATAAAAACGGTGTTTGCAAAACATATTGAAACAGCAGAAGAGCTAAGCTTTTCCGCGCCTCTTTTCGCGGATTGTACCGGAGACGGAACCATCGGGTATTGGGCCGGTGCCGATTATTCAATGGGAAGAGAAAGCAGAACTGAATTTAATGAACCGTCTGCTCCCGATGAAGCCGACAAGCTTACCATGGGTTCATCTGTCCAATGGTACTCGAAAGAAGGAGAGAGGGAGTATGCCTTCCCCCTGTTTGACTACGGCATAGAGGTTAACGAAGCAAACGTACAAAATGTAACCATGGGCGAATGGACCTGGGAAACGGGTATGAACTTTGACCAGGTTTTTGATTTCGAACGAATCAGGGACTATGGCATGCTGGTGGTTTACTCCAACTGGTCCTACTTGAAAAACGAAAGCTCGGTCAAACAGAAGTATAAAAACAGGCACCTCGACTGGGTAGCATATGTCGCCGGGAAAAGAGAATCACGCCGATTAATAGGAGATAAAGTGCTGACAGAGGGAGATCTAACCGACTTCGTAATCTATCCTGACGCCTCTGCACCAACAAGCTGGACGATTGACCTCCACTATCCCGATCCAAAAAACACGGAGCATTTCCCGGGTGCAGAATTTAAATCGATCGCGGTTCATAAAGCGATACATCCTTACCCTATACCCTACCGCTGTTTTTATTCCCGAAACGTGGATAACCTTTTCATGGCGGGAAGAAACATAAGCGTCACGCACGTGGCCTTAGGCACCGTTAGGGTTATGCGTACAACCGGGATGATGGGAGAAGTGGTGGGAATGGCTGCCTCGGTCGCCGTGAAAAATGAGACAACCCCCCGGGGTGTTTATCAAGAGCATCTAAGTGAATTACAACGACTCATGACCGCGGGAGCCGGCAAATACGATGTAGAGAACGCTCAGGATTATAATTTAGGAGGAACCTTGGGGCCAAGAAAGATAAATCTCCAGATTCCCCCGTACGATAAGGACTAAGGTACAGACATTACAGGTCCCACTCCTTAAGGCGATGATAAAAATCGTACGCGGTCATGTCGGTCTTAACGGGAACCACGGCGGCATAGCCGTTAGCTAACGCCCACTCGTCGTTCTCCTCGTTATCCTTATCCCAGTTATCAAACTGGCCGGTCATCCAGAAGACTTCCCTGCCCACGCCGTCCTTGGTGCGATAATACTCGTTCACCCATTTCCCGGGTGTCTGGGTCGCCACCTTTATCCCGCGTACCTTTCCCTTGGGTACGTTCACGTTAAGGCTCACCCCCTGTGGGAGGCCCTTTTCCAGTACTTTACGCGATACCACGCGGGCCACCTTCATCACCTCAGAAAAATCAGCATCGGGATGGAAATCGCATAGCGAGTACGCGATGGAAGGGACATCGAACATAGACCCTTCGATGACTGCTCCCACGGTCCCCGAATAGATCACGCTGATCGCGGCGTTAGAGCCGTGGTTAATACCCGACACCAACAGGTCGGGCTTCCGATCCACGAACTCGTTCAGCGCCAACTTCACGCAATCGGCAGGCGTCCCGTTGCACACGTACATGGTAAGCCCCTCCTCCTTCGTGTGCAGCCAAGCCCTCAGCGCATGTTCAGCGGTAATAGCACCCGCCATACCGGAACGGTGCGTGTGGGGTGCAAACACCATAATCTCTCCCAGTTCCCTCATCGCCTCAATGAGAGAAACGATTCCTTTCGCCTGATACCCGTCGTCGTTCGTTACAAGTATCAGCGGTTTTCTACTCCTCATGCTATCTCTTTCGTTCAATGATCTATGGCAACGGACGCTTCGAAATATCCTAAACACCTCGCGGAAATTCTCGCGATACCGCCCATTCTTGTTGAACCGCGAATATAATCAAATTTAGCCATTTCTTCGTGCCCGGAATATTACAAAACGGTTAATGCGGCTACCTCAACATGGATATATATCCCCTATTATCAACTCTTCCCTTTTCAAATAGTTCAAGTTTTATCCCTTGCGCTTGTGAAAAGCCATTTTTTCACCTATTTTTGAACGCTGAATTAAAAGCACTCGTTAAAATGAAAAAGCTAAGTTCTATTTTCTCCCTCCTTTTTATTGCTGTATGGGTCTTTTCACAAGAGGCCGTACCGGTTAAAAACGTGATCGTGATGATCCCTGACGGCACCTCTATCGGCGTCTACTCGGCGGCCCGGTGGTTCAAGCACTACAATGGCTTGGGCGACACGCTCCACATCGACCCTTACCTAACGGGTACCGTCACTACCTTCTCTTCCAACGCGCCCATCGGTGACTCGGCACCCACCAGCTCCACCTACGCGACGGGCGTACTTCAACAAACGGGCAACGTGGCCATCCACCCCGAGACGTCGTCCAACGATCTCTACCCCGTGGACGCGTCCCGCACCTTTCAGCCGGCAGCGACCATCCTGGAGGCCTCGAAAATAGAAAAAGGGAAAGCAGTGGGTCTCGTGGTGACCTGCGAGTTCCCACACGCGACACCGGCCGACTTTTCAGCACACCACTATAACCGAGGCAACTACAAGGCGATCGCCTCGCAGATGGCTCATCAGAACCTTGACGTGATGTTTGGCGGTGGTAACGACATCCTAACCGATGAAATTAAGGATCACTTCGCCCAAAACGGCACCCTCCTGATTCAAGATGACAGGGATGCGTTGCTCAGTTACCAGGGCGACAGGAAGGTATGGGCCCTGTTCGGGGGAAAAGCCCTGCCCTACAACATCGACCGGAATCCCGAGAAGGTACCCTCACTTGCTGAGATGACCGGCAAGGCACTGGAACTGCTCTCGAAAAACGAGAACGGCTTCTTTCTCATGGTAGAGGGGAGCCAGGTGGACTGGGCTGCTCACGCCAACGATGCCGCCGCGATGATCGATGAGTTCCTCGCCTTTGACGAGGCGGTGCGACTCGTGATGGAGTTCGCCGAAAGGGACGGTAATACCGCCGTGGTCATTGCCCCCGATCATGGCAACAGTGGTTTTACGATCGGTAGCCGGGACTGCCCGGGCTACGACAGGTTGTCGATCGAGCAGCTATTCGGTGCGGTCTCCAACTACAAGCTGAGCGCCAACGGTTTGGAGGCAATCCTCAGCAAGACGGAGCCAGACGAGATGAAGGCGGTGTTTAAAAAGTACACCGGTGTCGATATCACGGATGAAGAGTTAACAACGTTGCTCTCATCTAAGAACTACAAGGAAGGCAACTACATGGAGGTGTCCAACAGCAACAACCTGGCGCACCACATCGTGAACATACTGAACGCGCGCACCTGCTTCGGGTTCACCACAGGCGGCCATACCGGTGAAGAGGTTCTGCTTGCCTGCTACCATCCCGCCGGTCATCTGCTTAAAGGAAACGTGAAAAACCGAGAAGTGAACCACTACCTGCAAAAGGTGACGGGACTTGAAACGTCGCTGCAAGAGCTAACCGACCAGATATTCGCGAAGCATGCCGAGGTGTTTTCAGGGATGGAGTACACCCTCGACAAGAGCGATGCCGACTTTCCGGTACTGCACGTAACCAAGGGGAGAGACACCTTGGAGGTGAAAGCCTTCTCATCGGTAGCCAAAAGAAACGGGAAGCCTTTCGATATTGGCTCGGTAGTGGTCTACATTGACAAGAACGATACCTTTTATCTACCGGTCGACCTGCGTGATAAACTGTAATCTCCACAACGCCGCTACCCCAGGCTATTTGTATCTTTATGACCCAAGGCGAAATAGTCCATGGACAAAACAACCCGCATTTGAACGGGATTACATCTCCTGTAATCCCCAGGAAACTTAAAACCCGTTGACGAAATGTGATCCGTAAAAGAGCAGCATTAGCAACAACCAGCCGTATGCCATGTAGATATGCCTTTTGGCTTGCGTCCTCGTGTAGAGGTAGGCGTTCAGGATGGATACCAGCGGGATGGCAAAGAGCAGGAAGAAGCGAAGATGCTCCCAGTAGATTAACATCAACAGTAGCATAACTACCACGAGAAACACCACGAACCGCATGATAACGAGCGTGAGCACCTTATCGCGCGTGTAGATTTTCGCGGCAAGGGCGATGTTGAAAATGAAGAAAAGGATACCCAGGGAAAAGACACCCCACTCCGCGGTGGAAAAGTTTGGAAGAGAGGGAAGGGAGAAAGATGCAAAATGTAAGAACGGTCGGGCGAAACCTGCCAGATCGTCCATGAAAAAGTAAACGGAGAATAACGTAACGTAGACCAGTGAGAGTCCAAAGAGTGAAGCGATAAATGACCTGGACTGCCCACCCCGCATCGACCGTTCTCCGCTCCACCACAAAGGCAGGAGCCACAACGCGAACACCTGAAAGAGCGAGGCCAGCCCAATCAATACGGCGGAACGAAAAGAGTAAAGGTAGCTATCCGGTTGTTGATACGACTCCAGCAACGGGAAAAAGGCAAACAAGATAAAAAGAATCGCCACGTAGTCACCACTCATCACCAGGAAGCAGGGGTGCAGGCTGAACAGGAACAGGGGCGCCACGAAAGGGAGGTAAGAACGGGCACGCACCAGGTTGAAGCGACTATTCATTGACGAGAGCACCCATGCGACGGCGAAAATCGAGACGGTTGAGGCCAAAAACGACACCAGTGGATCGGCAAACCATCCCGACAGCGGGCTCCAAAGGTGATTGTCAGTCGGAGGTAAAGGGCATCGAAAAGGCTCGGCATAAAGAAACAGAAGAATCCTCATCAAAAGGAACCCCAACACGCCCAGGAAAGGAATAAAGCGCCCCCCGACAAATGTTTTACGAAAGAAGTTTACCGTTCCTCCCATCGACTCAATCCCTTATTTGGTATGCTTTCCGCGATATCCCACACATTTTCTTCAATTTCTCCCTCTTGGTTACCCATGATTCCCTTGAACCGCCCATAAACGTCCACCTGATTTCATGAAAAACATAAAGATCACGCCACCCGTCGAGAGATACACGGGAACAAACGTACCTCTAACCTCTTGTAAACCCCATTTGGTTTCCCCTCAAATATCCCGTATCTCTCTAAAAAGTAGCGTAAGCCCCTTTTAAGTCCTTTCCGATATCTTTCCTAAAATAACACTTTTCAAAGCGGATCTTTTCGATGCTCCGGTAGCTGGCTTCCAACGCCTCGTTCATCGTTGCCCCGAGCGATGTGACCGCCAGTACGCGACCCCCGGAGGTCACCACCCCATCATCGGCCTCTTTCGTGCCCGCGTGGAAGACGAGACTTTCCGACACCTCACCCAGCCCGTCGATAGGCTTCCCCGTCTCGTACGATCCGGGGTAGCCTCCCGATGCCATCACCACAGCCACGGCGTGGCGGGAATCTATCACCAGCGATCGCTCACCGAGCGTCTCGGTGGCCACTCCCACCATCAGGTCAAGCAGGTCGGACTGCACGAGCGGTATCACTGCCTGTGTCTCGGGATCACCCATTCGCGCGTTGTACTCGATCACCTTCGGATCTTCCCCCACTTTGATAAGTCCCAGGAAAATGAATCCCTTGTAAGGGATACCCTCTTCCCGCAGCCCGTTCACGGTAGGCTCCACGATCCGGGTTCGTACCTTCTCCATGAAATCGGCATCCGCGAACGGCACCGGCGACACGGCCCCCATCCCGCCGGTATTGAGGCCACTATCTCCCTCGCCGATACGCTTGTAGTCTTTCGCCACCGGCAAGATCTTGTAGCTCTTGCCATCGGTCAATACGAACACCGAACACTCCACGCCCGAGAGGAACTCCTCGATTACCACCCGGCGGCTCGCCTCGCCAAACTGACCATCTAACATCTCCCCGAGTTGTCGCTTCGCGTTATCGGCATCATCCACGATCAACACCCCTTTCCCGGCGGCCAGGCCATCCGCTTTTAGGACGTAGGGCGATGGCAGGCTATCGATAAACGCGTACCCCTCCTCAATGGTCTCACTTGAAACCGTGAGAAAACGGGCGGTAGGTATCTGGTGGCGCACCATGAAGTTCTTCGCAAAGTCCTTGCTCCCCTCCAGCATCGCCCCCTCCTTCGAGGGGCCAATCACGCGGATATGGCGGGTCTCCTCATCGCCGTGAAAAAAGTCGTAGACACCCTCCACCAGCGGCGCTTCCGGCCCCACCACGATCATGTCGATACCGTGGTCGAGTGAAAAGGTTTTCAACGCGTCAAAATCGGTCGCCCCGATAGGTACGTTCGTCCCCACCGCGGCGGTACCCGCGTTACCGGGCGCAATGTATAAGCGATTCAACAGGGGGCTCTCGCTCAGCTTCCATGCCAACGCGTGCTCTCGTCCCCCCGATCCAAGAAGTAACAGATTCATAGATCGTTCATCATTGATGGTTTAACAACAGACAAAGCTACTAAAAAAAACGTACATTCCCGGCAAGCTACGCCTCATCGAAAGGTATAAATGGCGAAAATTTTATTCTTAGTGATTCATTCGTTACCTTTGCAGTTATGCAGCACAAACTTTTTCCATCGGAACGATTTTCTTTCTTCAGCCTTGGCAGCGGTAGCAGCGGTAACTGTTACTACCTGGGTAACCCCGCGTACGGGATATTGATTGATGCCGGCATCGGGCCCCGCATCACCAAGAAACGGCTGGCTGAGTATGGGGTCGACCTTTCGACCATCATGGCTGTTCTAATCACCCACGATCATCACGACCATATCAAGTCGGTCGGCTACCTCGGTGAGAAGATGCATATACCGGTTTACGCCACGAGGGAGGTGCACCGGAGCATCGCCGACAACCGGCTGATACGTTATAGCCTCAATGGCTCCACCGTTCATATTGAAAAGGGGAAACCGTTCCAGATCGAAGGAATCCGAATTACCGCGTTCGACGTGCCGCATGACAGCAACGACAACTCCGGTTACTTTTTCGAATTCCACGACCAAGCCCTCACGCTGGCCACCGACGTGGGAACCATCACCGATGAGGTCGCACACTACGCCGGCAAGGCCAACCACCTGGTCATCGAGAGCAATTACGATGAGGAGCTACTCCGCAACGGAAGGTACCCCCATCACCTGAAGCAACGGATCACCTCCGGAACGGGGCACCTCAGCAACCGCCAGACGGCCGAGTTCCTGGCCAACAACTTCTCCCCCGACCTGCAAAACATATGGCTCTGCCACTTGAGCGGCGACAACAACAACCCGGAGCTGGCCTATGCGACTGCGAAAAAGCATCTTGCCGGAAAAGGAATCGAGGTGGGCCGCGACGTGGCGCTACACGTCCTTAAGCGAAACACGCTATCGCACCGGGTACTGTTTTAAGAGGTAAGGTTGCCGTAAGGTATCTCCTCTTCGTTGGCGAGCATCTATTCCTTGTGATGTTTTAAGCTGCTATTTAGCTCCTTCTTAGCAGCTCCAGTAGTTGTCGGTCAAGTTTATGGCCTTTATAGTTTTCATATTTCACGTCCTTGCGTTCGCTGTCTAAAACACCGAACGATCCGTGTAAGTTCCATAAAGACCACCCCCAACCTTGTTCTTTAAACAGAGCGAAAAGATCCTCTAACCAGGCCAATGCCACTTTGTGAGGGGTTTTATTAAAACATCCCATCTCCCCAATATGGACTTTTCCCCCCTTGGCCACCCACTCTTTCCAAGGCAAAATAGAGCTTTCTCTCAAGTATTCTTGGTCGTACTTTACACCATCGGCCATTAAAGGCCATTGGAGCTTTTCTTCAGGAAACTCCATCAGTTGTTTCATTCCCGGCCATCCGGCCCTGAAATGAGAGATCAACATGGGATCATAACCTCTACCACTTTGGATGATATTAGGAATATCCGTTAAGGTCATCAATGGAACCCTGCCAACATCTTTACCATCGACGATTATCAGCCTGTTGGGGTCTTTTTCTCTAATGCAGTTTACCAAGGCTCTGGCAACCTTGTCATATTTTTCGACTTCAACAGCCGGTGCCTCGTTGATTAGGTTAAAACTTACCGTTTTGTTTGGAACCCCTTTGTAGCGGCTGGCAAAAGTGCTCCAATGGTGTATGCAAGCTTGTAAAGGCGCTTCATCTTCGAACAAATTGGTAGGTACTCTTGGAGCATTGATGCAATACCCAGGAACACGGTGAAAATTTAAATTCACATGCAAGCCGTACTGTTTTCCATACTCTACCGCTTTGTCGATTTCCTGAAGGATATTTTCGTCTATCCTGTACCAATCCTCTTCTTGGCTCCAGCACCAATAGGACAATGGTATCCTCACGAAATTAAATCCCCATTCAGCCATCAGCTCAAAATCTTTTTCGTCGAACGCTGATTGCCTATCCGGATTAAATTTGTTCAATAGATTGAAACCTTTCCATAAGGGAGCCGTTTCTGCAGTGATGTCCTTTTCTCTGCTTACCCCTTTGTTTGACATGCAAGAGCTAAGTTGTAATAAACTGCCACCGGTAGCTAAAGCAGCGGAAGAGCCGGCCAAAGTTTTAATAAAATCCCTTCTTGTTGTCATGATAATATATCATCGTAAAGAATCGCTATTGTCAGTTACAAATATCGTTAAGATTTTTGGGTATGCAAGTTTTTTGTACTTTTGTATGCAATGAATGCAAGTATTTTTAACACCTTTAAATCAAATAGTTTACCGGCAGATTCACTTCTATGTGATCTGTTCGGGTATACACCAACGACAAGATAAAACCCTTTATCATTCAACGAGACATACCTTTGTTGTCCGGAACGTACCACTTACTTCTACCCGTTTTAGTATCAAGCGAGTACGACCTTAAACAATTTGGGGAAGGAGAATTAAACATCCAACATACCCTCTCCGAAGAATCATACGGGGCCTACACCACAACCCCTCATGATTTAGGGGGCGGAAAAGGCGTTCATAGGTACACGAGTGTTGTCGGGTCAAAATACATGGCGGAGAATATCACCATAACTGTCTCTAACGTCATGCCGCTTGCCGAAGGTAGCCAGGCTAAGCCGCTAAGTATCGAGATTATCCGGTCGGATGAGAAATAGGAGATGGTTCTCTTCCCGGGTTTTTACCCCTTGCGCTTGTGAAAAGCCGTTTTTTCGTCTACCTTTGTGTGCAATCGACAAACCTCATCGGTATTGACGTGAATCATGAGGTTGTCACACCGAATGAACGGCCTGTATGAATATGAAAGTACTCTACGCCTTTGGTGGGATTCCCCCCTATTACGACGCCACGCTTAGGACGCTGGCGCGCAAGGGGGTCGATATCTCCGTGGTGATTCCCAGGGGCAAGGGGCTTTCGCTGGGGCAAAACGTGAAACTCATCGATGACGCCCCCAGTTGTTACAAAGTAATCCAAGCAGAAGAGAGGAAGGCGATTCTTGGGAAACCCTACTTCCCCCGCCTGCCCGCCATTCTCGTTGAGGAGCGACCCGATATCGTGGTGATGGGATGGCCCTACTTCTTGCAGTTTTTCTTTCAACCGGCGTTGCGGAAAGCCGTAAAGGCGACGAACACGAAGCTGGTGATCCGCGAAATCCCGTTCCGCGTACCCCCTTACGGGGCGGTGAGGACTTTCTTCAAAAAGCACCGCTTTTTCGATGAGGAGATGAGGCTTTTAAACGAGCAACCGCTCTTTCTGTTCCGCCAATGGGTGCTTACGCGTATCCGCTGGTACTGCTACCGACGGGCAGATGGGGCTCTCGCTTACGCCACCGTGGGGAAGAAGATTATGCCCACCTACGGCATTGCGGCCGACAAGGTGTTCGTTACCTACAACGCCAACGACACGGACGAGCTATTCGCCATCAAGCAGCAATTAACCGAAGCGGGCACGCTTCAGAAGAGGAACCCCCACCGGGTTATTCACGTGGGGCGCCTGGTGAAGTGGAAGCGGGTCGACCTGCTCATGGAGGCCTTCGCGAAACTGCTCCCGCGGTTCCCGGAAGCGGAGTTGGTGATCATTGGCGACGGACCGGAGCTGGAGCCGTTAAAACGGCAAGCGGACGACCTGAATCTAACAGGGAAGGTGCTGTTTACCGGGGCGATCTACGACTACAAGCAGATTGCCAGCCACCTTGCGTCATCAGCGGTATACGTCTTAGCCGGGATGGGGGGACTATCCATCAACGACGCCATGACCTTCGGGTTACCCGTGATCTGCTCGGTTTGCGATGGCACGGAACGCGACCTGGTTATCGATGTCGAAAACGGCTTCTTCTTCAAAGAGAACGACGCCGACGACCTCGCAACCAAGCTAACCATCCTGTTTGAAGAGCCGGAACGTGCGCAGCAAATGGGAGAAGTGGCCTGGAAAGTGATCCGCGACAAGGTCAACCTCGACACGGTAAGCGAACGCTATATCCACGCCTTTCGGAAGATTGTCTCAGGGAGTCGGATGGTCCCTGTGGTTCCTAGCGACGAGGTTGGCTCTACCTCCTCTTTAGGTATCTCCACAGACGAACAGAAGTCGGTCAGACCGTTGAACTTGAAGAGAAGCGAGCCTTTACAAGCACCCTCCTCAAACAAGCAACCGATGGGCAACGAACGTGATCATTAAACAGACTACTATAAAGAAAGCAATATGGATGCATGTATAATTGGACTGGGGTACATCGGCTTACCCACCGCCGTGCTCGCTGCTGATGCCGGCATCAAGGTAGCCGGGGTAGACACCAACGCCTCAATCGTGGATGGAGTCAACGCGAGGAAAGTCCATTTTACCGAACCGGGCCTGGATGTGCTATGTAGCAAGGTGGTTGCGGCAGGAATGCTGAAAGCCTATACTACGCCACGTCCCAGCGACGTGTTCATCCTGGCCGTACCCACCCCCTTCAAGGGGAACCACGAGCCGGATATCTCCTACGTCCTGGCTGCCGTGCGGAGCGCGATCTCCTGCTTTAAACAGGGAGACCTGCTGATTATCGAATCTACCTGCCCCGTGGGTACTACCGAAAAGGTGGCCGGTTTGATTTTTTCCGAGCGCCCCGACCTAAAAGACGCGTTTCACATTAGCTACTGCCCCGAGCGGGTAATGCCCGGGAACACGTTGTACGAGTTGGAACACAACGACAGGGTCATCGGTGGGATGGACGAAACATCCACCCGGAAAGCGGTCGATTTCTACCGCCGGTTCGTAAAGGGTACGCTCCACGAGACCAATGCCCGCACCGCGGAGATGTGCAAGCTGGTGGAGAACGCCTCGCGCGACGTGCAAATCGCGTTCGCCAACGAACTCTCCATCATATGTGATAAAGCGGGTATCAACGTGTGGGAACTTATCGAGCTGGCCAACAAGCACCCCAGGGTAACCATCCTTCAGCCCGGGAGCGGCGTGGGCGGACACTGCATCGCGGTGGACCCCTATTTTATCACGGCCGACTTCCCATTTGAATCCCAGCTGATTGGCAAGGCACGGGAGGTCAACAACTACAAGGCTTTCTGGTGTACGGAAAAAACGGAATACGCCATCAAGGAGTTCGATCTGACCAACCACAAGAAGCCGGTGGTCGCCTTAATGGGACTCGCGTTCAAACCCAACGTGGACGACCTGCGCGAGTCGCCCGCCAAATACATCGCCACCCGGGTGATGCAGGCCCATAACGACGGCGACTTCCTGATCGTGGAACCCAATATACAGGAGCACAAGGTATTCAAACTTACGGATTACCGGGAGGCCTACGAGCAAGCAGACATCGCGGTGTTCCTCGTGGCGCATGACCCGTTCAAGGAGCTCCCCTGGCGGGACGACAAGGTGATCCTCGATTTTTGTGGTGTTTTTAAACGATAAACTCATGGAAAAGAGACAAAGAGTCCTACTCGTGTTCGGCACCCGCCCCGAGGCCATCAAGATGGCCCCACTGGTCAAGGAGTTTGAAAAACAACCCGACCGGTACGAAACCTTGGTCTGCGTGACCGGTCAACACCGGGAGATGCTCGATCAGGTGTTGCGGCTGTTCGAAATAGTGCCCCAATACGACCTCAACATCATGAAGCACGGGCAAGACTTATACGACGTAACGGCACGCGTGCTGGTTGGATTACGCGACGTGCTAAAGGAGACCCAACCCGACTGGGTGTTGGTGCACGGTGATACCACCACCTCCATGGCCGCGGCGCTGGCCGCCTTCTACCAGCAGGTGTCGGTAGCGCACGTGGAAGCGGGGTTGCGTACCCACGACCCGTATAGCCCGTGGCCCGAAGAGATGAACCGGCAGATCACCAGCCGCATCGCCACCTGCCACTTTTCGCCCACCCCCCTGAGCAGGCAAAACCTGCTGAACGAGGGCGTTGATGAAGCCGCTATCGCCGTCACGGGCAACACCGTGATCGACGCCCTGTACATGGTCATCGACAAGATCAAGGACAATCCTGCCATTCAAGGGGAGATTAACGAAGCCTTATTGAAAAGCGGGCTTCCCAAAAACATGACCGAGAACATTGTATCTCCCGGACAGGATGGCCGAAAGCTCGTTCTTATCACGGGACACCGAAGGGAAAACTTCGGTGAAGGGTTCCAAAACATCTGTAACGCGATTAAAACGTTGACTAAAAGATTCCCTGACGTGGACTTCATCTACCCCATGCACCTGAATCCCCGGGTTCGCGAACCCATCCGCCAGGTTTTTGGGGAAGCCGCGGGTAAAAACATTTTCTTCATCGAGCCATTAGAGTACCTCCCGTTCGTTTACCTGATGAACCGGAGCACGATGGTGCTGACCGATAGCGGGGGCATCCAGGAAGAAGCACCCGGTTTAGGCAAACCGGTGCTCGTCATGCGCGACACAACCGAGCGCCCCGAAGCGCTGAAGGCAGGGACCGTGAAGCTGGTCGGCACCGATTACCACCTTATCGTCTCGGAGACCTCGCGCTTGCTGGAAGATAGCAGCTATTACGATGCCATGGCACGGGCGACCAACCCGTATGGCGACGGGAAAGCGTCCAGCCGCATCGTTGAATTTCTTTGGCGAAAAACTACCGCTTCTTGAAAAAACTGGGGTAAGGCTGGTGAGCACATGCAATCCGGAGGATTGCAAGAAATTAGCGTTTCTTGAAAAAACTGGTTCGGCTAAACGCGTGTTGAAAGAAGATCGGCCCCTGGAACTCCTGTTTCTCCCACACGGCCGTATCCTGAAGCTCTGGTGCTCCCTCCAGGTAATACGCCCGTTCGCTGTTGTCCACCACGAGGTAGCCACCTCGCTTCACATGCGGGATGACACGCTTCACGCAGCCGTTCCGCACCCTTCCGTCCACCACCACGATGTCGAACGACCCCTCGGGAAACGGATCGATGGCCTTCACATACTGCTCGAACGAGAGACCGACCGAACCTTTGTCCCCGGAAACGAAGTCATCCGGGTTCCGGTAATCCCTCGCTTGCCAGTCGGCGATCTTTTCACCAGGGATCTCTTTGTAGTCCACGTTGTCCACGCCGAGCGTCTCCAGCCTCTCACGTAGGTAACCACTCCACTTCGCGTCATGCTCAACGCTGGTGACGTGCCGGCATCGTTTGGCCAAGAAGAGCGTGGAGCCGCCGGATCCCCACTCGAACACCACCGAATCGGGGGTGCAGATGGAGCCCAGGAAGTCGATCGCGTCATAGGTCATCCACGGCAATTCCCGGTCGAGCGCGCTGCCGCCCGAACGGGTATCCTTATACCAACGTTGAAAATGTTTCACGTGCCTCAGCGTGTCGTTCTCCCATGCGTAACGAAACGCGAAGCGAATATATAACAACCAATCTCTCATATTCGTTATTTTCGTGAACTATTTTTTGTGAGCTCCCGATTTTCTGTCGGATTAATTGCTTTCTAGCGTACCGCCCATTTTCTATTAAAATCACTCGTTTTCTACTGAACCACCCGTTTCCTCCCGATCTGCTCGCTTTTTACCAAACCACTCTTCAACCTCTTCACTCATCTCCAACTTCAACAGCTTGCAGAGCGCAATGTAAAGAACCCCAACCAGCAGGGCGTTGGCAAGGATAAGGAGGAGGTCGCCCGCCAGCCGTAAGGTCACCCAATAGGCCGTGCCCGCGCTGATGAGCGCGATGAAGAGGTAAGGGAAGGTGTCCCTCACGAAGTGCATCATGGAGTAGTGAATCACTTTCCTGGAGAGGAGGACCGACAAGATCAGGGTGATGGCCATGTAGATAACCCAGCTGACCGCAAGCCCCATGATTCCCTTGGGGAAAAGCAGCACAATCAAGAGTGTCAAGAGTACCGCTTTCACCCCCTCGATACCCAGGAAAAGAGCGGCCCGTTCTTTCGCGATAAACAACTCATTAAATATAAAGGTGAATGGCAACAGCATCCCCCCCAGCGTCAATATTTGAAAGTAGGGTACCGATGCCATCCATTTCTCTCTAAAGAAAAGGTGGAACGTGGGCTCGGCGATAAGGATCATCAGGAAAGCGATCGGGAAAGAGAGGAACGCGATTGATTTGATCAACTTACGCACCACCCGTTGCAAACGATCCGACTGCTCGTTGACCAGGGAGAGAATCAGCATGGCCACAGAGCGAAACGTGTTGGAAAGCGTGAGAAACGGTATCTCCTGATACTTCTTCGCCTGGTTGAAGTAGGCCACCTGGCTCATCGGGTGGAACAGCGCGATCAGGCTGGGGTAGATATTGTTCATGGTCGTAGCGATCGTGTTGGACAACAACAGCTTGTAGCCAAGGTCAAAGTACTTCTTCAGGCGAGAGAAGGCAAAGCCCCGGATAGGTCTCCACGGGGAGCGGACCCACAGGAAGATGGTTCGCAGCAGCGCGTACAGCGTGAGCTGAGCGACCAGCGCCCAGACGCCCATCCCGAAGAGCGCCAGCACGATGGCCACCACGTCGGCCACCAACAGCGCCGAGATGTTGACCCGGGTGAGCGTCTTGAAATCGGCATCCTTCGTGAAAAGGGTCTGCTGAATCAACCCGAACGCATTAAAGATAAGCATCAAAAACAGCACCCTCGCGATGGGTACGAGGGCCGGGGTGTTAAACAGGTTAGCAATCAGCGGGCTCGCAATAAAAAGTAGCAGGTAAATCAGAACGCTCAGCCCCACGTTGAAATAAAACACCGCGCTGTAGTCGCCTCGGGAGACCTCCTTGCGGTTGATGAGTACTCTCCCGAAGCCGCTGTCGATCAGGATAGTCGAAAACGCCGTGAAAAGTGCAAGCGACCCGATCATCCCGTAAGCATCCGGTGCAATGATGTTCATAAGCACCAGCATGCTCACGAAATTGATCAGCTGCTGCCCGAACTTATCCAGAAAGCTCCAGAAGAGAGAAACGGTAGTCTTATGTTTCAAGGAGAACTCTGCCATACCCCGTTCATAGTTCAATGAAAAACTCTATCTTACAAAAATAGGCATCTTTTCGATACTGGACGTGGTGGAATCCCGTTTTCTCGCTTAAAATGGTTACTTTTGCCATCGAACAAGTAGCATTGCCGATTCGCTGACGCGCCTTTTCTGTCGTCGCTCGGCAAAGCTTAAGCAAGCTTAGCTTTGCTCTTGCTCCTAAGAATTCGCTGACGCGCCTTTTCTGTCGTCGCTCGGCAAAGCTTAAGCAAGCTTAGCTTTGCTCTTGCTCCTAAGAAAATTGTTCACTGATATGAAGGTACTTATCATCAGCACATACGACACGGGAGGGGGTGCCGCCATAGCGGCCATCCGGCTGATGCATGCGCTCCAATCTGCAGGGTACGATGTCAACATGGCGGTGCGCACCCGACAGGGTAACGACCCGGCGGTGTTCCCGGTAGGAAGCCACACGGGGAACAGGGTTCGCTTTTACTGGGAGCGGGGGGTCATTTACCTCCACAACCGCCTATCAAGGCGTTACCTATTCGACGTGTCGATCGCCAACAGCGGGGTGTCTGTCACCGACCTCCCGGAATTCCGGTCGGCCGACGTGATTCACCTGCACTGGATAAACCAGGGTATGCTGTCGCTGGAGGAAGTGAGGCGAATCGTGGCATCCGACAAAAAGGTGGTCTGGACCATGCACGACATGTGGCCCTTTACCGGTATCTGTCACCACGCGGCCGGCTGCACCCGCTACGAAGCATCGTGCGGTGATTGTCCCTACCTGGTCGCCAGTTCACCAAACGACCTTTCACGCAAGCTGTTCCAAAAGAAACAGCGGGCCTACGCGAAGGGGAAAATCACCTTCGTGGCGTGCAGCCGGTGGCTCAGGGAGCTGGCGGAAAAGAGCCCCCTCACCCGGGGACATGAGGTGGTGGATATTCCCAACCCCATCGATACTGAGGTTTACTTCCCGATGGATAAGGCGATGCTGCGCGATAAGATGTGTCTCCCACGGAAGAAAAAGATCGTGCTGTTTGCCGCCACCAAGGCTTCCGACCCGCGCAAGGGGTTGGAATACCTTATTCAAGCCAGCCATACCCTCGCCCAAGAGCGGGATGACCTCTTTTTCCTGATTGCTGGAACTGACAGTGAAGGGATTCTCAACCGCCTGCCCCTCCCTGCCCGAAGCATGGGGTACATGCCATCCGAGCGGATGCCGGAGCTGTATAGCGCGGCCGACCTCTACATCACCCCCTCGTTGCAGGAGAACCTGCCCAACACCATCATGGAGGCGATGGCCTGCGGCACGCCCTGCGTGGGTTTCCGCATCGGGGGCATACCGGAGATGATTGACCATGGGGTCAACGGGTACGTGGCGGAGTACAGGAACGGTGATGATCTGGCACGGGGTGTTGCCGAGGTGCTATACAAGGCGGACTGGGAAGCGTTTTCACGCCGGGCACGAGATAAGGTGGTACGCACGTACGCGCCGGAAAAAATCGCACACCGATACACGACACTATATGAGAGAGAATAGTTTCACCGATAAAGCCCATTGGGAAGAGTATTGGCAGAACTACCCGCACGGTGGCCTGCCCGAGAAAATGGTTTTCAGTTCTTTCGTGCCACGGCTCAGGGAGGGGAAGAGTTTTATCGAAATCGGCGGCTTCCCGGGGAGTCACGCGGCCTTCTTTTACCGGCAGGGGGTTCGGGACGTGAGCATCCTCGACTTCTATATCGATCGGAAGATCGTCCAAAAACTGGAGGAAACAAACGACCTGCCGGCTGGCACCATCCAATGCATCGAGAGCGACTTCTTCACGTTCACGACAGAGAAAAGGTTCGACATCGTCTTCTCCTGCGGTTTCATCGAGCATTTCGAGGATACCGAAGCGATCATTCAACGCCACGTGGGACTGCTATCCGACCGGGGACAGCTGCTAATCCTTCTACCCAACTTCCTGGGGCTGAACGGGAAGGTGCAGCAGTGGTTCGACAGGCTCAACCTGGAGGCCCATAATCTGGCCTCGATGGATATCCCCCGGTTGAAGGAGATCATGCGACAGACCGGGCTACGGGAGATCTCGATGGATTACATCGGCAAACCGATGGTGTGGCTCGAACCCAAGCCCGAAAACCAAGGCAAAAGGCGGTGGGTGAAGTTGCTGAGTTACGCCATCAAACTATTCCCTATAAAAGGAAAATTCTTATCCCCCTACATAGCCATTTACGCGAGAAAATGAACACGTTATCCGTTATCACCGTTACCTACAACGCCGAGAAAACGTTGCAACGCACCCTGAAAAGTGTCGCGGGGCAGACCTACCCCTTCATCGAGCACGTGATCGTGGATGGGGCATCGACAGATGGGACGGTACAGCTCATCCAAGAGCACGAGGGCGAAGGGGTCCGCTGGATTAGCGAGCCGGACAAAGGGTTATACGACGCGATGAACAAGGCAATGGGGATGGCCACCGGCGATTGGCTCTGCTTCCTGAACGCGGGCGACACCTTCCACGAGACCAAGACGGTGGAGAAATTGATGCGCTCTTTTACTCCCGCGGAAGCTCCCGATATCCTTTACGGTGAGACCGCCATCGTGGATGATGAGGGCAAGTTCTTGGGCATGCGGCGGCTCAAAACACCCGATCGGCTCACCTGGAAGAGCTTCAAGCAGGGGATGGTGGTCTGCCACCAGGCCTTTATCGTGAAGCGAGAATTGGCCGAGCCGTACGACCTGACCTACCGGTTCTCGTCGGACTTCGACTGGGCGATTCGGTTGATGAAGCGGGCAAACACCATTCATAACAGCCGTCTGCTGCTTATCGACTACCTGAACGAGGGGCTCACCACCACCAACCGTCAGGCCTCCTTGAAAGAGCGATACCGCATCATGGCGAAGCACTACGGACACCTCTCTACCTTCCTCCACCACCTGTGGTTCGTGATTAGAGCTGTAGTCGTGAAATAGGGATTCGTTTATAATCAACAGGCGTCCATTCACAACTGACATGTGACACGGTGAGTTGATGCCAAAGTTTTCAATATACGCCATCGAGAGTTACAATGAGAGATTCCAACATATACCGCCAACAATATGCACCAACGTAAATCAAAATTAGAGGTTCCAACATGCACTATAGAAAATTAAAACTGGAAGAGCTGAACCGGATCAGTATTGAGGAGTTCAAGTCGGCCGAGAAGATCCCGCTGGTGGTGGTGCTCGACAACGTGCGAAGCCAACACAACATCGGCTCCATTTTCCGGACGAGCGATGCGTTCCGGGTGGAAGAGATCCTGCTGTGTGGCATCACCTCCACCCCGCCCAACGTGGAGATTCATAAAACCGCGCTGGGTGCGGATGATGCGGTGAAGTGGCGCTATTACAAAGAGACACTTGATGCGGTGGAGACGCTTAAAAAGGAAGGATACCGTGTCTTTTCCATCGAGCAGGCAGAAAACAGCATCCCACTGGAGACGTTTCAGCCTGAGCCGGGAGAAAAATACGGTATCATCTTCGGCCATGAGGTGCACGGGATACAACAGGAGGTGGTTAACGTGTCACACGGCTGTATCGAGATACCGCAACACGGTACTAAGCACTCCCTCAACGTATCCGTCACCGCGGGTATCGTGATCTGGGATTTTTTCAAACTGTTGTCACCCAATGGGTAAATCTGGGGGGGGTCAGATTATGCCCGCATATTCCACAACTGTCTATATATCCATAATGAATAGGCTTTTTGCACTTTCATTGTATTCCGCATAATTGCGAATGGGCAAAATTACTTAAACAGATAAAAAAATCGCTTTTTTCTTGTTGATACGAAAAAAATATTACATTTGTACCCTCTTTAAGACGATAATGATACAATGAGTTCTACTTGTTTTGCATTTAACTATTGGTTTTACTTTTACTTTAGTAGGTAAAGGCAGGGTTTTATATGCAAATCAAAGAACGAATTTAAAAATCATCTCAGATAAATAAAATCCTGTCGATAATACGGCAGGATTTTTTTTTGATCAATGTTAGTATGAAAACAACATGTTTAAAATAAAATAATCGTATGAAACGAGTTGCCATTCAAGGAGGTTTGGGTGCCTATCATGATATCGCGGCACGCGAATATTTCGGGAACGAAGAGTTGGAAATTGTTCCTTGCATCACTTTTCGGGATGTTTTTATCGAGGCCGCCAACGATACCGCGCTCGTGGGAGTGATGGCAATCGAAAACACCATTGCCGGCAGTTTGTTGCAAAACCACGATTTGCTTAGAACCAGCAATTTACAAATAGCGGGGGAGTGTAAATTGCGCATTTCTCACTCTTTGGCAGCCTTACCCGGACAAAATATAAGCGGCATCCGTGAAGTAATGTCACACCCGATGGCGCTGATGCAATGCCAGGATTTTTTGGATTCAATGTCCCAAATAAAGATTATTGAACATGATGATACAGCGTTAGCGGCGAAAGAGATACGCGACAAAAACCTCATCGGAACAGCAGCGATTTGCAGCACACTCGCTGCCGAAACATACGGATTGGAGGTCCTTGCCAAAAGCATTGAAACGAACAAGCACAATTTTACCCGATTCCTTATTCTCGCCCGAGAGGAGATGTTGCGAGAGATTCAAAAAGAAAACAACATCAATAAGTCGTCGTTGGTATTCGTGCTCCCGCACACAGAGGGCAGCTTGTCGCAGGTATTGTCGGTATTGTCGTTTTACGGCATGAACCTCACGCGCATTCAATCATTGCCCATTATCGGGCGTGAATGGGAGTATCAGTTTTACATCGACCTCACATTCCCCGATTACAGCCGTTACCGCCAAGCCATTGATGCGATTAAACCGCTTACAGGAAATTTAAAACTGTTGGGAGAGTACAAGGAAGAAAAGGGACAGCCACAACAGACAAATGTAGGGTAATTGGGGATATAATAACGACTTGTCAAACATAAAACGAGAACAATGAGAAGTACGGATGCACCATTTGAACAGAAACCGTTCATAGAGCCTGCCGAACATATAAAGAGTATTTCGGAATACTACTTCGCGGCGAAATTGGGCGAAGTGGCAAAAATGAACGCGGAAGGCCAAAATGTGATAAACTTGGGAGTTGGTGCGCCCGATTTGCCACCGTCGGAAGAGACAATCAATGCACTTTGCACCAACGCATATCGCCCCGATGTGCATGCTTATCAACCTTACGCGGGAACACCAGAACTTCGCCAAGCCTATGCCGATTGGTATAAGCGATTTTACGATGTTACGCTCACTGAAGGAGAAGTTCTGCCCCTTATCGGATCGAAAGAGGGCATTCTGCACATATCCCTGACATTCCTCAACATAGGCGATGGAGTATTGATCCCCAATCCCGGCTATCCGACCTATAAATCGGTATCAAATTTACTTCGTGCACGTGTCATCGAATACGATTTGCTGGAAAACAACGGTTGGTTACCCGATTTCGACGCAATTGAAAAGATGGATTTATCCAATGTGAAACTCATGTGGGTAAATTATCCCAATATGCCTACGGGAACGATAGCATCGAAAGAGCTTTTTGAAAAACTGGTAGCCTTCGGCAAAAAACATAACATCATCATCTGCCACGACAATCCTTACAGCTTCATTCTGAATAACCAACCGATGAGTATTTTATCGGTAGATGGGGCCAAAGAGATTTGTATAGAGCTGAACTCTTTGAGCAAATCGCACAATATGTCGGGATGGCGAATGGGAGTATTGGCATCTAACAAGCAATTTGTACAATGGGTGTTGAAAGCAAAATCGAATATCGACAGCGGACAATTCAAACCCATACAAATGGCAGCTATTGCCGCATTGTCAAACCCCATGGAGTGGCACACCAACATGAACGTTTTATATGCCGAGCGACGGAAAGAGGCAGAAAAAATCATGGAATTGCTTCATTGTACCTTCGATAAAAGCCAAGTAGGACTGTTTTTGTGGGGCAAACTACCCGAAAAAGCACCCGACAGCAAAACATTTATCGATTCCCTCCTCAACAACACCTACGTTTTCATCACACCCGGAAGTATTTTCGGGAGTAACGGTGAACGATACATTCGCATTTCACTCAGCTCTTCTGCAAGCAAACTGCTCGAAGCGTACGAAAGAATCAAGAGTTGGGATGAACTCGACTCATTATTACAAAATGGTCACTAACAAACTATCGAGATATGCAATTCGAATCAATTATTTTACCCGGCATTGACCCTAAACGCCCCTTAATAATAGCAGGACCGTGCAGTGCCGAAACGGAAGAGCAGGTGATAACAACCGCTCGAGAATTGGCGGCGAACGGGGTGAAGATTTTCAGGGCGGGCGTGTGGAAACCGCGCACCAAGCCCGGAGGATTTGAGGGTGTGGGAAGCCCCGCACTGAAATGGCTCATGCAAGCCAAAAAAGAGACCGGAATGTATATGGCAACCGAAGTGGCCACCGAAAAACATGTATACGAAGCACTGAAATACGGCATCGACATATTGTGGATTGGTGCGCGCACAACGGCTAACCCGTTTGCTGTTCAGGAGATTGCCGATACGCTGAAAGGTGTGGATATTCCCATACTGATAAAAAATCCCATTAACCCCGATGTGGAACTGTGGGTGGGAGCCATTGAACGACTTTACAACGCCGGAATAGAGCGTTTGGGGGTAATCCATCGGGGATTTAGCACCGCCGATAAAACCGTTTACCGGAATGCACCGCAATGGCACATCCCCATTGAACTGAAACGACAATTCCCTACGCTACCCGTTCTTTGCGACCCGAGTCACATAGGCGGAAGAAGGGATTCTATTCAAACCATCAGTCAACTAGCGATGGACTTGAACTATTTCGGTTTAATCATTGAATCACACTGCAACCCCAATGAAGCCTGGAGCGACGGGAAACAACAGGTAACACCGAAAGAGTTGAAGGAGATACTCCAAGCGTTAATCATCCGCGACACGGTGCAAAGCACAGAAGACCTCTCGGTACTTCGTTCGCAAATCGACGAATTGGACAACAAGTTGCTGGAACTGCTCAGCAAACGCATGCGGGTTTCACGCGAAATAGGACGCTATAAATTAGAGCATAGCATGCCCGTTCTGCAAACACAACGCTACGATGAAATCCTGAACAACCGTGCCTCTCAAGGCGAACAGATGGACATGTCGGCAAGTTTCGTGAAAAAAGTGTTAGAAGCCATTCATTCCGAGTCGGTTCGTCAGCAAATAGTGATCATGAATAACGCTAAAAACCAACAAGCACGATGAGAATTTTAATACTCGGGGCCGGCAAAATGGGTTCATTTTTCGCCGACGTGTTGAGTTTCGAGCACGAAGTGGCAGTGTTGGATACCGACCCTAAAAAACTGCGATTTATATACAACACGCAACGAATGACTAACCCCGAAGAGGTGCTCGATTTCGCCCCCGAACTGGTCATCAACGCCGCCACGTTGAAATACACCATCGACGCTTTTCGCAGCGTGTTCCCCTACTTGCCCGAAACCTGTATTTTGAGCGATATAGCTTCGGTGAAAACCGGATTGGAAGAGTTCTATCGGGAGCGTACCCGCCCGTTCGTATCCACGCACCCCATGTTTGGCCCCACCTTCGCCAGTTTGAGCGATTTGAGCACGCAAAGCGCCATCGTTATCAAAGAATCATCGCATTTAGGAAAGGTCTTTTTCCTCGATTTGTACCGCCGCCTAAAATTGAACGTGTTTGAATACAGTTTCCGGGAGCATGACGAAACCATCGCCTATTCACTCTCCATTCCGTTCGCATCCACACTGGTTTTCGCATCCATAATGAAGCATCAAGACGCACCGGGAACTACTTTCAAACGACACATGACCATAGCGCAAGGATTGCTTTCGGAAGACGACTTTCTGCTTACCGAAATCCTTTTCAACCCCTACACACCCAATCAACTGACTAAAATCAGAGAGAAGTTGAAAGAGTTGCTCGCCATCGTGGAGAAAAAGGACAGCGAAGCGATGAAATCTTTCCTAACCGAAGTGCGGAAGAATATCGAATGATACAATCCCAATAAGGTAGGTAAGTATTAAGCCCACGCACCCCACAAATCACAAATCACAACTCACAACTCCGAACTCAATACTAACCTAACCTCTTCCATAATCTCCTCGGCCTTTTTAGCATTCAGGTTTGCTTTTTCCGCCACTTTCAATATATCCCTTTCGGAAGGGTCGCCGCTGCCGTTAACGGTGGTTGTGTGAAATCCGTTGAAACCTCGACTAGGCAACAGGTCGTAAGCAGGAGAAAGTTTCCATTCGCCGTTAATATGCTGGAAAGAGAAGTTTTTCGCGTGGTCGTCCCTGTTTTTTATGAACACGTTGAAAACCATCTGTCTGAAAAGTGCATACACCTCCTCCATATTCTTGGTTAAAATATGGCAGAGTTTCAATAACCCCTCGTAGTCTAACGATGGCTCCCGGTAATCGGCATGAAGCAATCCCGCGGCACTCACCGTGTGAATTTTTCCCTGTTCCGCCCTGTCAAAACGCTCGGTAGCGAAATAGCGACCTTCGAAAAGCCGCGTTTCAGGCATCTTTATCCCGCACTTTTTTGCTAAAAGTGAATACTTGTATTCTGTTTTCCCCATATCGTCGGGGTCATGCGTTGTTTTGAACTTCACCAACCACTCTTTACCCTCTATTCTTACAAATACTTTGGGACGAGCGCCACCCGACGAACCTCCAAATCTATAAAACGTCTCCAATAAATCTCCCGAATATTCGGTAGTCAATACCTTTTCCGCTTCTTGAGCCAAAAGGTCAAAATCGATAATTTCATCGGGGACACCTTCACTCCAATCGGGTCGGAACTCCAATGCACCTCGTCCGGTACTTCCTACCAAGGCCAATCGTTGAAGCAACGACAACCGATAAGGGTCAATGCCTTTGCTACGTAGATAGCGGTCAAGTACAAGGCTGCCCCAACCGTCCGGCAGGCTGTCATCGAAAACGCCGAAGCCACCCCGGAAAGGATGTCGCTTTGCAATAAAGAGTTCTTTTTTCAATGGGAGAAAAAAGGGCGAAATCGAAAAACCTGATGACAAAAATTGGGGTTCATACTCGAACGCGCACAGTTCATCGGGTGTAAGCGCCATCCTTCCAATTTTTTCATTATGCAGGAAAACCTCTACCTGTTTTATCTCATTCATTGATTGTCCCTCTCTTTCGCTGTTTGGTTTGATTGACTTGCAGCAGCTGGTCTATGCTCTCGTACGATTTTCGTTTGAAAAGACCGTTAAAATCATCCAAGCAGTCCAACACGACCGCGCAAAGCAGCAGGTTTTTAAGCGTTATTTCGCCCCTATTTTCAAATCGGCGATAGCCATCATAACCAATGCCTGCACGTTTAGCAAACGCCTGTTGGGTTAAGTTCCGCTCCAAACGAAGCGATTTTACCCGACGAGCTATTTCCTTTGAAACAGTTTCGGGTGTTTGGTTTATAATTGTGGAAATATCCATAATTAATGGCTGTTTTACACTCTAATTGTGCTTTTATACACAATAACAAAGATAAGAAAAGTTATTGGAACAGGCAAGAAAAAGCGTATTGGATTGAGGAACCAACTATTACACCCACGCTCCTGCCCGGGTACATACAAATGCAGCCTTGTCCACCGCTGTTTGATGCGCTTCGACAAGCGTTTTACCTTGAAGGATGGAAGATATAAAAGCGCCCGTGAATGAGTCGCCTGCCCCCACGGTATCCACCACTTCCACTTTTGGCGTTTTTATGTGCGAAACATCATCACGGGTGTAAATCGTGCTGTATTCGGCACCAGCAGTCAGAATTAGGAACTTCAGACTGAAGGTTTCCACAAACTTCAGGCAAAGATCGGTATCATTTTCCCCTTCAACATGAAACATTTTTTTCATCAACAACAACTCATCGTCATTGATTTTAAAAACGTTGCATTTACGCAGTGATGACTCGATGATCTCCTTCGAGTAATAGTGCTGGCGAATATTCACATCCAAAATACTATATGCATCTTCGGGCACATAGGATAATATTGCCTGTATGGTCTCGCGGGATATTTCCGACCGTTGTGCCAGGGTGCCAAAACATACAGCGTTGGCCCGCTTGGCCAGTTGCATCATCTCTTCGGTGAGCGGGATATAATCCCATGCTACCCCTTCAGTGATGGTGTAATCAGGAATTCCGGCTTTCAGCTTCACCAGGACCGTTCCCGTGGGATAATCCACACACTCGATGAGGTAACCAATACCTATCTCCTGAATCTCCTGCAGAATTTCGTCACCTAACGAATCGTTCCCTACAGCGCTGATAGCATAACTTTCGGCCCCACAACGCGACGCGTGATACGCGAAGTTGACCGGTGCGCCACCCGCCTTTTTCCCGGTTGGAAGCACATCCCAAAGTAACTCGCCAATGCCAATGATAACAGGTTTATTTCTCATGTTTTGAGTTTGTAATTTGTACTACGTCCGCCAGCTTCCTCCTGTTGCAAAATACCTTTATCCATCAGCTCTTTAATGTCGCGAATTGCCGTGTCTTGGGAGCATTTACACATTTTCGCCCATGTTGAAGATTGTAACTTCCCGGTGAAATCACCGTCAAGAAGTTTGTTAAGCATCAACTTTTGTCGGTCGTTAAAGGTCGTTTTGGCGTGCTTATTCCAAAAATCCGCCTTCGTTAATACACTCTTCAATATCTTTTCGGAAGATAGTATGGCGCTTTTCAGGCATTTCAAAAACCACTCGAGCCAAACGGTAATATCGCTATCCACGGTGCGATGCTGCACTTTTTCAAGGGTCTCGTAATATTTTTTCTTCTCCTTGTTGATTTGTGCCGACATGCTGTAAAACCGCTGCTTGCTTTCGTCGCTTCGCGCCAATAGCATATCGGTAATTGCACGGGCGATACGTCCGTTGCCATCGTCAAACGGGTGGATGGTAACAAACCAGAAGTGCGATATGGCGGCTTTTATGACGCTATCTAGCTTGTTATCGGCATTTAACCATGTAAGGAAAACCTCCATTTCCGTTTTCACATCTTTGGCTGAAACGGCCTCGTAATACACCTTTTCTCGTCCAAAGCCCCCGGAAACAACCTGCATTTCGCCCGTTCTGTATCGTGCGACTTCAATGGGATATAGCCCGCTACGACCGGTAGGAAAAAGTGCACCGTGCCAGCCGAACAGACGTTCCTCCGTTAGCGGTTTTTCATAACTTTGCGTCGCATCAAGCATCATATCCACAATGCCGTCAATATTTCGGGCAGAGCTGACAAGCCCGGCTACCTCAAACCCCAAACGGCGGGCAATTGACGAACGGACTTGCTCCATATTCAGCTTTTCACCCTCGATTTCTGACGATTTTAGTACATCTAACGTGATGTTTTTTAGCGTGGCCTCTTCTTGATAATCAAAGCCGAGCGAGGTCATTTTGCCCAACAACCGCCCTTGCAAATGACGAACTTCCGCCAATAACAGGCTGATTTTCTTTTCATCCCACGTGAAATTCGTCCAATTCTCTCGTTGGTAGATGTACTTTGCCATAATCGTTTTGATATCGAAAACACAAAGATATGTATTTCGCGGAGAAAAACCACGCTATTCTCCGCATATTTTGCATAGAAAATAAACGTTTTTCTCCGCGAGGTGTTGGGTATAAACGACAAAAGGTACGGAACTTATGTATCGCCGTAATGTCCTATTATGGAAAGAGCAACTAATGTCCTGGCGCTTTATTGGGAAACGGCGGGATTTCACGCGACTTGTAGGGGTAGCGCTTCATCTGCTCTTTTATAACCTCAATAGCTTTGTCTAACTGTGCATCGTTACCCAGGAACACCTGGTGCGGATCGTTTTCAATATCGATATCGGGATATACCCCTTCGCCCTCGATAATCCATCCGCTCCCGTCGGCCGCGAAAGGCGCGTAGGAGGGAGTAACGATAGACCCCCCATCAACAAAAGGCATGGCACCGCTGTAACCGACAACCCCACCCCAGGTGCGGCGACCGATCACGGTGCCCAGCTTGTGTTGTTGAAAACGGTAGGGGAACAGATCGCCGTCTGATGCCGAGTACTCGTTAACCAGCACCACCTTGGGGCCATCGAACGTGCCGACCGGGTTGGGCGAGCCCTGCGCCTGGTTGGTGTGCATGGTGAAGTAGGTGATAGTACGCATCAACCGCTCGATAATCATGGGCGACACGTTGCCACCCCCATTGCCCCTATCATCGATGATGAGCGCCTTTTTGCCCAACTGCGGGTAGTAGTGCTTGACAAATTCGTTCAATCCCGGCACACCCATATCGGGTATATGGATGTAGCCCACCTCACCGTTGGTGGCCTCGCTCACCTTCCGGATGTTTTTTGCCACCCAATCGTAATAGTACAGAGCCGATTCATCGCTAAGGGGGGTCACGAGAACCGTGCGGGGACCGGACAGAGAGGCCTTACTCACCTCCAGTTCGGTCAACACACCCGCTTTGCCCACCAACAATTCATATATATTGGCAACCTCTTTGAGCGACTGCCCGTTGATAGAGAGGATATAGTCCCCCTCTTTGATATCAACACCGGGCAGCGTGAGCGGGGAGCATAGCTCTTTGCTCCAGTTGGCCCCCTCCAGGATCCTGTCGACCCGGAAGAACCCGCTCTTGCTATCTTTCGAGAACTCCGCGCCAAGAAGTCCCATGTAGACCTTCTCCGCTTGCGGATGCTCACCGTTTTGCGAGTAGGCGTGCCCAACATTCAGCTCGCCGATCATTTCACCGATAACGTAGGTCAGGTCGGAACGGTGATTCACGTGCGGAACCAACACCTCGTACCGCTCCTTGATCACATTCCAATCTACACCGTGCATATTGGGGGCATAGAAAAAGTCGCGCATCCGCCGCCAGCTCTCCCTGTACACCTGCATCCACTCCTCCTTGTAGTTCACCAGCTTGCGGGCACCGCTGGTATCGATCGCCTTGCTGACTTTCACGGCACCCTTCGGGATATCGGTAACTTGCATACCCTCATTCCCGAAAGCAAGCGCCTTTTTATACCCGGGGGCAAAAACGAGCCTCGCCTCCAGGTTGGTTGTCTTCTTCTCCTTCGGGTCGAACATGGCGTGATTGCTTCCGGAACGATAATAGATGTTGCCATTGATCATATGCAGGTCACCGTAATAACCGGCAATTAGCGGAAGTTCTGCCATTCGTATTTCGGTACGCTCGAAGTCGTAAACGTGAGAGGCAGCCTCTTTCGAATTATCCCTGCTTTTATCGTCTTTACCTTTATCGGCTTTGGCTTTACCATCATTTTTCTCTTTTTCATCTTTTGCCTCCTCCTGTTTGCCCTTTTCACCTTTCACCTCATCGTTCTTGGGCTCAAAGATAGAGGGGGCATCTTCAGCCAGCGGAAGCACGTATATCTTACCCATGGTCGTGTAGACATGGTTCCACTCCGTCCTGCCGTAAACGGGATTGAACGTTCTGTCAGAAGAGAAAAGCAGGTACTTGCCGTCGTCGCTAAAGTTGGCGGAACCGGAGTTATACCAATTGCTGGTTATCTGCCAACTGTCGTTGCTCCGCGTGTCGTACACCATGATCACGTTCATCTCCGGCAGGGGACGGGTATAGGTGATATAGCGGCTGTCCGGCGCCCAGTTGAAGTTGGAGAAGCTGCTGACCCCCGACTTCTCGATAACCCGGTTGTCGCCCGAAGCCACATCCAACAAGTTCAGGGTGTTGTCTTTGGCGCTCCAGAGGATCTTGCGGGAGTCGGGCGACCAAACGAAATCGAAAATATAACCCTGTATATTGGTCAGCTGCCTTGGGTTCAGCCCGTTCGCATCCACGTGATAGAGGTTGAACTCCCCATCCTTGTCCGATATATAGACAAATCCGCTTCCATCGGGCGCCCATTGGGCATTAAAGTCGTTGGCATCGGAGGAGTTGGTGAGGTTGTACGTTACCCCCTCGCTGCCCGGGAGAGAGAAGATATCCCCGCGTGCGGTGGCGAGAACCCGTTCCCCTCCTGGAGAGAGCGAGTGTTGATTGAGGTTCTTTGAGAGATCTTTCCACTCGGGATGCGCGTACACCTGATCGTTACCAATAAAAATGGTCAGCTTCTCGTTCTTCCCGGTTGCCGGGGTGTACTTGTAGATGAACCCCCCGTTTTCGTACACCAAGGCATCGCTGCCCGCGGCCGGGAACTTGATATCATACTCATTAAAGTGGGTTAACTGGACTGTCTCTTTGCTGCCCATATTATACCGGTACAGGTTCATGTAATCATCTCTGTCGGATATATAGTAGATATCATCGCCTATCCACATCGGTATAATATCCTGATGGCAGTTGTCGGTAATGCGGTGCGACTGCCCACTTTGGGTATCGTAAACCCGGATATCGTCCGCCATACCCCCTTCGTACCGTTTCCAGGTACGGAACTCCCTGAAAATATAGTTGTAGGCCAACCGCGTGCCGTTATTGTTAAACGAGCAAAATCCACTGTTTTCCAATGGGATGGGCTCGGGCATGCATCCATCGACCGAAATGGTCATCAGCTGACCGGTGAAGTCGTTGAACGTATAGCTGCGCGTACGGTAAATAATATTCTTCCCGTCCGGTGTCCAGCCGATGACAATATTGTTGGGGCCCATGCGGTCACCCACGTCATCCCTATTGAGCGTGGCCGTGTAGGTCAGCCGTTTAGGTGCTCCTCCGGCGATGGGCATGGTATACACTTCGGAGTTACCGTCGTACTGCGCGGTAAACGCGATGGTTTGGCCGTCTGGCGAGATACGGGGAAACAGCTCGTAGCCGATATGGGTGGTGAGGCGACGGGCCATGCCCCCGTTCGCGTTCACGATATAGATATCCCCGGCGTAGCCAAAGACGATATGGTTGCCCTGAATATGGGGGAATCGCATGAGGCGGGCCTCTTGCTGTGTGGAAGTTTCATGTTGTACCGATACTTCCTGCTTTGCTGATAATTGCTGCCGTGCTAATACTTTTTGTACTGATATTGCTGGTCGCACTGATACTTCCTGCCATGCCGATGCCCAGGAGGTAGATAACAGCATAATGCCAATAAGGGTGAGTAGGTAACGATAGATTTGTTGCATACTATATTTAATTTAGTTTCATTTTTTCAATGATGGGTTCTGTTGTTCCATGTGGCTATAGAACGAACTTTTACTGATAATTATAGATTACACCTTAAGGAACGGTAGTTTTTCCACACTATTCCGATAGATAAATACGTTCAAAACATCCGTTAAACCGTTCGGAGCTGTAGCTCTTCGCCATCAAATTCCGCATAGGAGAAGAGGGTGACCCAGTCCCCCAGCACGATTACACGGGAGCTCTCCGCGATGGGGAGGTCGAGCAAAATATGGCGGTGGCCAAAGACGAAGTAGTCGATGCCGGGTTCCTCTTCCAGTTTCTCTTTCGCAAACCGGACCAAGGGCTCCCGCTCCTCACCCAAGTAAGGGATGATGCCGCCGTTCTCGCGGCTATGGCTCGACCAGGCGTGTGCGAAGGGGACAGTCCACCTGGGGTGTATAGCCGAGAAGCATTTTCGCAGGAACTTGCTATGGAATATCCTTCGTAAGAAGCGAAAAGAGCGTGAGTTGTCGCCCAGCCCATCGCCGTGCGCCAGGAAAAACCTCTTTCCCAAGATATCGGTAACGAGTGGCTTGAAATGAAGGATCATCCCGCACTCCTCGGTAAGGTAGTCGGTCAGCCACAAGTCGTGGTTCCCCGCGAAAAAATAAACCTCCACGCCCGAATCGGTTACCTCACCGATCTTTCCGAACAGGCGGGTAAACCCTTTCGGCACCACGTGCTTGTACTCAAACCAGTAGTCGAAAATATCCCCCAAAAGGTAGATCGCATGGGCATCCCCTTTCACCTCATCTAACCAACGGCACAGCTTCCGCTCTGCCTCCCTAGAATCAGTGTGGAACATTGAGCCTAAATGGGCATCGGCAAGAAAGTAGACCTTTTTCCTCACGTTTCGATTCATCAAGCCTGTTTTTAAAACCCCTTTCCCTACATCAAGCCAAGTTCCAGCATCGCCTCCTCGCTCATCATCGACCGATCCCAAGGCGGGTCAAAGGTGAGGTCGATGCTCACCCGCTTCACCTCCGGGATCGACTCTAACTTCATCTGCATATCCATCAGTATAAAGTCGGCCATAGGGCAGGCGGGCGAAGTGAACGTCATCTGGATGGTCACGTTGTTCTCGGGATCAATATCCACGTCGTAAATCAACCCCAGGTCATAAACGTTCACGGGAATCTCCGGATCATACACCGTCCGAAGCATGGTCACCACCTTATCTTGCAGCGCTTGCAGCTCTTGATTCATAACAGATTGTTTTCTTGTACCGTGACTCGGGATGTTAGGCCTCAGAGAACCCCCTCATCCGCGAAGCTAAAGTAGGCATCCCCACCAATAATAATGTGATCGAGCAGCACGATATCCATGTAGAGGGCGGCTTCCTTGAGTTTCTTGGTGATGCTGATATCTTGTGGGCTGGGAGCAAGGTTACCGGAAGGGTGATTATGTCCCAAGAATAGCCCCGTCGCGTACCTCGTGAGCGCTTCCCGCAGGATAAGGCGGATATCCACCACCGTCCCCGCTATACCACCCCGACTTACCTGCAGGGTAGAGATCACCTGGTTGGAACGGTCGGTCAACAGCGCCCATGTCTCCTCGTGGTTCAGGTCGCCCAACAACGGCAAGAACTGCTCGTAGGCATCCATAGAGGTGACGATTTTCTTCCTTGGCTCGCCCGTCGTTTTCCGTCGCCGCCCCAGTTCAAGCGCCGCAATGATGGTCACCGCCTTGGCGTGACCTATTCCCCGATAGTTATTCACCAAGTCAGTAACGCCCATTCGGGCCAAGCGGTTCAGGTCGTTACCCGCCTCCAACAAGATCTCCTTGCTGAGCTCCACGGCGCTCTGCCTATCGTTACCGGATCCGATGAGGATGGCCAGCAACTCAGAATCGGACAAGGCCGAAACACCTTTCAAGAGTAATTTCTCACGGGGGCGATCCTCCTCGGCCCACTGTTTTATGCTCAGCTTGCTCATTTCACCTGTTCACCTCACTTTACCTAGCTTATCTCAGACGTTCACACATCCACCTCTACCCTGCCTCTACTTCCTTTTCACACCATAAAACGGGGACGGGGTTCATCCTGTCCCACTGCTACTCTGCTTACTCCCGTACCCTTTCCACGTAGTTACCGGTCCGGGTATCTACCTTAATCGTTTCGCCCGTGTCTATAAACAGGGGTACGCGCACCTCGGCCCCGGTCTCCAGCGTAGCTGGCTTCAAAGCGTTGGTCGCCGTATCACCCCTTACACCCGGCTCGGTGTAGGTCACCTCCAGTACCACGTGTACAGGCAGCTCAGCTGTGAGGACAGCCCCACTCTCCGCGTGTACCTGCACCTCCACGATATCACCCTCTTTCAGGAACTGCACCCCCTCGATCTGTTCGCCTGGTATCGGAAGCTGCTCGAAGGTCTCCGTATTCATAAAGTGGTACCCCATATCGTCCTGGTACAAATATTGGTACGATCTACGCTCAATGCGTACCTCATCCACGCGTACACCTGCGCTAAATGTCTTATCCAAAACACGCCCGGTGGTCACGTTTTTCAATTTCGTGCGAACAAAAGCCGCACCTTTACCCGGTTTCACATGCAGGAACTCCACGATGACATAAAATTGTCCATCCAGATCGATGCACATCCCGTTCCTGAAATCAGCCGTTGTTGCCATAGGTTCGTTGTTATAATAATTATTACTCGTTAATGAACTGCTTAGTTGAAGTTGTGTCTCATTAAGTACTGATCACTCATCGTTGACCGCACGTTGTTCATCACTAATTGCCAATTGTAAGTTGCCAATTACACCTGGTTGACCGCTAACGCGAAAGTAGCCATTTCATCTGTTAAATACAAATGAAATGGCTACTCACAATCGACCGGTTTACCACTACTTGGATGCTTATACCACTTTCATGGCATCAAGTACCAACTTCACGATAAACAGGACGAAGATGACCCACATGGCGATGGAAATACGCTTGAATTGTCCACTGAGTGCCTTAAGGAATACGAACGAGAGCATACCAAACACGATCCCTTGGGCAATGCTGAACGCGAAAGGCATCATCACGATGGTAAGGAAAGCGGGCAGCGCCTCCGTCATATCCTCGAAATTGATCTTCACTACCGAGGTGATCATAAAGAGTCCCACGATAATCAGGGCGGGGGCGGTAGCCGAAGCAGGCACCATCAGGAAGAGGGGCGCGAAAAACAGCGCCAGGGCAAACATACCAGCGGTGGACAGCGAGGTGAGCCCGGTACGTCCCCCGGCAGCCACACCCGATGCACTCTCCACGTAAGAGGTGACGGTACTGGTTCCCAACATGGCTCCAAAAGTGGTACCCAACGCATCGGCAAACAGGGCCGGCTTCAATTGCGGGAAATTGCCATCCTTATCAGTAATCCCAATTTTTGAAGCAACGCCGATTAATGTGCCCACGGTATCGAACAGGTTCACGAACAGGAAGGTGAACACCACGATCAGCATATCCAGCGTAAAGATATTGGCCCATTCGAACTTCAAGAAGATGGGGGAAAGCGAAGGTGGAAGCGAGACCAAGCTGCCCTCGGGCACCTGTACAAGCCCCAGGGTGAGGGCGAAGAGCGTGGCCACTACGATACCTATCAAGAATGAGCCGTGCACCTTTTTGTAATACAACACAGCGGTAAGGATCAATCCCAGCAGCGCCACCCACACATGTTTATTCGCCATTGAACCCAGCGCGAGCATCGTGTTCTCATTTTTCACGATTAACCCCGCGTTCTGCAACCCGATAAAGGTGATAAAGAGGCCAATCCCTACCGGGATAGCATTTTTTATCGTGTTCGGGATGCTCCTCACGATCAACTCACGAATATTAAAGAAGGTGAGCAACACGAAAATAATCCCCTGGATGAACACGGCGGTAAGGGCCATTTGCCACGAGTAACCGAGGACGATTACCACCGAAAAGGCAAAGAAGGAGTTCAACCCCATCCCGGGTGCCTGTGCAATGGGGAGATTGGGAATAAAAGCCATAAACAAGGTTCCCAACACACTGGCGAGCGCGGTGGCCGTGAAAAGAGCGGCCCTATCCATTCCGGTCGCACCCAAAATATTGGGGTTCACCACCAAAATATACGACATGGTAAGGAACGTGATGAGCCCGGCGATTAGTTCCGTTCGGACCGTCGTCCTGTTTTGCTTGAGTTTAAATAGTTTTTCCAACATAACCTGTTAATTCTATTTCGTTTAATTTTTCCGTTTTCCTGACTTTTATCTCATTAAAAGTTCCACTTGGTGGCTATCGTGGGAATGGCCGTGAATTTCTCGTAACGAGCGAAGTTGTAACTCAACTCTATTTCGCTTCCGATAGAGAAATTAGGGGTGAAGTTATACCAAATTTGTGGCTCGCTTAAAAAGATAACCCTCTTGCCACCCTCTCCGGTTATGGGATTTTTGTTCGCGCTCCACACGTCGGCAAATCCCCCCAAAGAGAGTTTTCCATCGGCAAGCGTAGCGTTCCATGTTACTGTCCATTGCAGGTCGTGACTGCTCTTTTCAAAAGCATTCAGCTTGTAGGCCACATAGGTTCCCATAAAGAAATTACCCAACTGAAACGGGTATTGAAAACCGGCAAGATAAGCACTCGGAATGGAGAAGCCCGAACCCAAACCGCCGTTATATTCTATATGCGGCATTAACGGGAAGTTTTTAATGGTAAATGTTCGGGAAATTTCACCATAAACCATGCCAATCCAACGTTTGTCTCCTCCATTAAAATCGAAATCGACGAACATGAAAGTCGAACCCCATTTATCGGGTTTAAACATCTCGAACGTGGCGGTAAGATAATTTTTGGAACCCACTTCGTCACCGTACAGAGAGTTCCGCGGATCGAAATGCAACTGCAGGTTTTGCGCCTGAACCGCTCCTATCGCACAAAACAGGGCAAGGAACAGAGTAATTTTACGTACCATAAAAATTTTGCAAATAAAGAGGTTATTATACTTAATGATTTTCACACTCCACTCATCAAACTCAACACCCTGGTGTTTTGGCCTATTTGTCCATCATGCAACACCACAGGTACGAAAAACAACAAAAGTATTAAAAAAACGCAAAACAACAAACGACAAATCTACTTTCCACTCTTTTTCCTTAGAAAAGCGGTTCGTACCGCATAAATTTGTATTTTTGTCTATAGAGAAACATAATGGAGACGAAAAATGATGCATGAGAAAGCCAAAGAATTGGTCATATATAACACGTTAAGCAGGACGAAAGAGCGATTTGAGCCACTAAATCCACCGTTCGTGGGCATGTATGTCTGCGGCCCCACCGTGTATAGTGACATCCACCTGGGGAACTGCCGCACGTTCATCTCGTTCGACATGATATACCGATACCTGCAGCATGTAGGATACAAGGTGCGTTACGTACGTAACATCACCGATGCCGGCCACCTGGAGGGCGACCGCGACGAAGGGGACGATAAGTTCGCCAAGCGGGCCAGGCTGGAACAGTTAGAGCCGATGGAGATCGTGCAGAAGTACACCCTCGCCTTTCACGAGGTGCTTTCACTGTTCAATACCCTCCCGCCGAGCATCGAGCCTACGGCGACAGGTCATATCCTGGAGCAGATCGAGATGATCAAAAAAATCATGGCGGGGGGATACGCATACGAGACAAACGGGTCGGTCTACTTCGACGTGGAGAAGTATAGCGAAAAGTATGATTACGGCGTGCTGACCAATCGCAAGCTGGAGGAGTTGATGGAAGGTACCCGCGAACTGGACGGACAGGATGAAAAACGGGGGCGCCTCGATTTCGCGTTGTGGATTAAAGCGAAACCCGAAACGCTCATGCAGTGGCCCTCCCCGTGGGGATGGGGATTCCCGGGGTGGCACATCGAGTGCTCGGCAATGAGCACCAAGTACCTGGGTACCCGCTTCGACATACATGGTGGGGGGATGGACTTGCAGGCGACGCACCACACCAACGAAATCGCCCAGTCGGAAGCGTGTAACCACACCGACCCCGTGAAATACTGGGTACACACCAACATGCTCACCGTGAACGGGGTGCGCATGTCAAAAACGGCCGGCAACGGCTTCCTGCCCAAGGAGCTTTTCACCGGCGATCACCCCTTGCTGGATAAGGGCTACTCCCCCATGACGGTACGCTTTTTCATGGCGCAGGCCCACTACCGAAGCACGCTCGACTTCTCTAACGAGGCACTACAAGCATCCGAAAGGGGGTATAAAAGGTTAATGGAGAGCCTGTCGACCTTAGAAAAGCTGGAGCCGTCAGACACGCCAACCCTCCAGATTGACGACCTTGAAGCGAAGTGCTACGATGCGATGAACGACGACTTTAACAGCCCTGTATTGATTGCACACCTGTTCGAAGGGGTACGGATTATCAATTCCGTAAGCGATAAAACAGCGTCCATCAGTAAGGAAGACCTCGAAACACTGAAACGGCTGATGCACACCTTCGTGTTCGATGTGCTGGGATTGATAGACGAAACGAAAAGTGGAGTTGGAAGCGACGTGATCGAGGGGTTGATGAAACTAATCCTCGATATCCGTAAAACAGCCCGGGAAAATAAAAATTGGGCTATGTCCGACAAGATACGGGACGAGCTAAAAAAGGCCGGGGTTGAGCTTAAAGACACCAAGGATGGGGTTGAGTGGCGGCTATAAATATGTTACGATGCAAAACCAATACAAGATTTTTCCACCCGAGGTAATTCAAACCACCGTGCGGTTACCGGCCTCAAAGAGCATAAGCAACCGGGCGCTTATCCTCAACGCCCTTAGCCTCAGCAACCAGCCGATAAAAAACCTCTCCGATTGCGAGGACACCCAGGTACTTATCGATGCGTTCAACTCCAATTCAAACGTCTTCGATGTTAAAGGTGCCGGAACCGCCATGCGGTTCCTAACCGCCTTCTTGGCCGGGATGGAAGGTGACTGGATATTGAAGGGATCCAAGCGGATGCACGAGCGCCCCATCCAACCATTGGTTGAAGCGCTTCAGGCGCTGGGAGCGGAGATCGACTACCTCGAAAAAGAGGGGTTCCCCCCCCTTAAAATCAAGGGAAAGCGACTCAAGGGGGGAGAAATCTACATGGCCGGAAACATCAGCTCGCAATTCATCTCGGCGCTGCTCATGGTGGCCCCGCATATGGAAGAAGGGTTGCTGATGCATATCGAGAAGGAGGTGGTTTCCAGGCCCTACATTGACCTCACCATGAACATGATGGCCAAATGCGGGGTGAATGCCAAATGGCAAAACAACGATATCACGGTAAAACCGCAAAAATACAAACCTATTAAACATGAGGTGGAGGCTGACTGGACAGCCGCCTCCTACTGGTACGAGATGGTGGCGATGCTACCCGGGTCGGAGGTGTACCTGAAAGGACTGGAGAAATCGAGCCTACAGGGAGACTCGAACGTCACCTCCCTATTCACCGAATTAGGGGTAAGCACCCGGTTCGTCAGCGATGGAATCGTGATACGAAACGTGAAACGAAAAGCGAAGAAGTTCTTTCACGATTTCACGAAAGAACCCGACCTCGCACAGACCTTCGCGACTACTTGCTGCTTTCTTCGCGTCCCCTTCCTGTTTTCAGGTATCCAAAGCTTGAAAATCAAAGAGACTGATCGGGTACACGCGCTAATCAACGAGCTGAAAAAGTTGGGGTTCCTGCTCCAGGAGAACGAGATCGGCATGCTCGAATGGAACGGGGAGCGCTGCCACCCCGAGGAGGATCCGGTAATCGATACCTACAACGACCACCGCATGGCCATGTCGATGGCACCGGGAGCAATCGATTTCGGTATGCTACGAATGAACGACCCACACGTGGTCTCGAAATCATACCCCAATTTCTGGAACGATTTACAACAAGCAGGGTTTACCATCGAAAAGTGACGCAACCATTCAAAACTTCTACCTTTTCATAGAGCTCGCCCTCGTTTTTTCATAGCACTCTTTAAGCAATAAAAACCGGTTTTTCGGGTTATATGTATTGCCAGCATCCGTTTGTGGGTTTATCGCGTTTTTTGCTTTCAAGTGTACACGAAACTCCATATCAACCTCCTTCTTACCGGGTGGGCCTGCCTCCTCCTCTGCGCGGGATGCTCCCCCCTCGTGAATACCCGCGGCAGCCGGGCATACCACGAGTTCACCACCCGTTACAACGTATACCATAACGCGGAGAAGGCATACCACGAAATATTAGACGAGCAGTTGAATAAGTACCGGGACGACCATGCAAGACTACTCACGCTCTATCCTTCTCCACGGAGCATATCCGAAAGCGGCGGGACGCACGCTTTAGCGCAGGGAGGTCCGTTTGACGGGGTAATCCGAAAAACCGAGAAGGCGATCCGTGAGCACTCCATCACGGCAAAACCGAGACGGGACCCGTCGATTAGGCTGTCCCCCGAGTACCGGCGATGGCTCCAACAAAACGAGTTCAACCCGTTCATCCACAACGCCTGGCTATTGATGGGTAAAGCCCACCTACAAAACGGCCATCCCGAGAACGCGCTCACGGTATTCAACGAGGTGATACGCATCTTTGGTCCCGAGAGCGATGCCTCACGAGAGGCACGGGTCTGGATGGTACGCGCCTATACCGAGCTGGGCAGGCTCCACGAAGCGGAGCAAGCCATCCACGCGTTAAAGTTCACGACCCTGCCCTCCCACCTGAAAAAAGTGTTCTTAGAGGTGCAAGTCCAATACCTGATGGAAAAGGGGGAATATGCCGCGGCCATTCCCTACCTGAGAGAGGCTATCAACAAGGAGAAGCGAATCAAACAGGTAAAGCGGTGGCAGTTCCTGTTGGGGCAGCTCCACACGCTGGTGGACGAAACTGAAGCGGCACGACAAACCTTCGCCCGCTTGAAGAAGCTCGACACTCCAAAAGATATGCTTCAGCAGGCCATGGTCTATCAAGCGGCATTAACCTCCGACAGCGACTCCCTGTTCCACACCCTGAAGAGCAGCCTCGTGGAGACGGGTGCGCTAGCACACACAACAATATCAGCCGGGCAGTTCACCAGCGACACGGTGAACCTACGCCCTTTACCCCAATCTTACGCCACCCTGTTTCAACCAGACGCATCGGCGTCCACCCCCTACCGCGACGGTCACTGGGATTTCTTCCGAAGCCGATGGGAGCGGGGAGCAATCACCCTTCCCAAAAGCGATAGCGGTGACCTACCGATAAGTGCAACGGTCCAATTCAGCAACGACAGGGACACCGTCCACCTGCTCCTGCTGATTCCCGAACAGGACGACTACGACAGGGAACAGTTCCTATACGCCATGGCCGATTACACTTTCAGCCGCTATCAACTCCGCTCGTTCGATTTCACGTCTGTTCCGTTGCCTCACGGGGAAGCCCTCGCCATACACCCCTTCCAAACGTACGACGATGCGATACGGTACGCGCGTGACATGGAACAAGAGTCGCCGCTCCAGATGAATCAACCGGGAAAGGTACAGGCTATACCAATATCAGAGTCCAACCTGAGACTCCTACAGCAGGGCACATCGATGGAGGAGTACCTAGTCCTCGTGGAGAGTCGTCTCATTTCCCCGGGAAAAGGGTCACCAACTGAAGAAAAGAGCGTACCTTTGAAGGCTGAAACGAGCATTGCACCGGGAAAAACATCGCGTAACAGCGAACCGGAACGGGCAGAACGCACTGATTCCACGCCGGAGGCAGAAAAACTCGCTGTCGAACCGAAAGTCATGAGGGGAGTTGCACCAAAAACGGTAGAGGAGGTTGCTCCGGGGGCTGTGAAAGAGAACACCCAGGAAGCCGTGGAATATGCTTTTCCAAGCGAAACAAATACCCGGTATGCCCCCGTAGCACCTGAGGAGTTGAAGCTGCGCCTTCAGCAAAAAGAGACGGAAGCGCTTAGCCAACATGGTAGCTCAACCAACCAAAAAAGTCGCGCGCGACTGCTAAAAGAGAAGGAGCGGGAACGAAAAAAGCGCCTTCAACAACAACAGGAAGAGCTAAAAAAGCGTCAAAAAGAGCGAGAGAAACAACTCAAGCAGCGGGAGAAAGAGAGGAAGCGAGCAATCAAATCGCGGTAAAGGTGAAAGCTGAGCAACGAACAACGACCCAAACCATTCAAATAACGATATATTGCCAAATAGATGAACGATACCAAGATCAAGCCAATCGTATTCGCGACCCACAACGCGAACAAGCTTGCCGAGATACGGGAAATTACCGTTGGAGAGGTAGAGGTGCTGGGACTCACCGATATTGGTTGTCACGACGAGATCGATGAAACAGGCAATACCCTCGAAGAGAACGCGCTCATAAAAGCGAGGCAGGTGAACAAACGATACGGGTATGACTGCTTCGCGGATGATACCGGGCTGGAAGTGGATGCGCTAAACGGTGTACCCGGCATATACTCCTCCCGCTACGCCGGCCCCTCGTGTGACCCGGAGGCGAACATGCAAAAGATGCTCACGGTGTTGCAGGGGATTGACGACCGATCGGCACAATTCCGTACCGTGATCGCCCTGGTAGTAAACGACGAAGAACATCTCTTCGAGGGGATTATCAGGGGGCATATCACCCGTGAAAAACGAGGCGACAAGGGGTTTGGGTATGATCCGATCTTCGTTCCAAACGGATATGACCTCACGTTTGCCGAGATGGAGGCATCCGTCAAGAACCGGGTCAGCCACCGCGCAATCGCCATGAACAAGCTGATCGAGTTTCTTATAATGAGAAAAAATCGTTACCTTTGAGATTGAAGCAGTCACTTTAAAAAACTATTCACTATGACATCCAACATTCGTACAGGCATCATCGGCTACGGGTTATCCGGCCGCGTTTTTCACGCCCCCTTCATCGATGTGGTAGAGGGATACGAGCTCACCAAAATAAGCACCGCGAATCCCGAGCGGATGGCCCTCGCCAAAGAGCGGTACCCCGCAACCGAGATCGTGCCCGGTGGCAAAGAGATCATCGAAGATCCCAACATCGACCTGGTGCTGGTCACCTCACCCAATACCGACCACTTCCGCTGGGCAAAAGAGGCGCTCCTCGCGGGGAAGCACGCGGTGGTCGAAAAGCCGTTCACCATTGACGTGGCGGAAGCCGATGAGCTGATCGACATCGCGAAAAAACAGAACAAAATCCTTACCGTCTACCATAACCGCCGCTTCACGAGCGACACCAAAACGGTCAAGAAGCTGCTCGACAGCGGGCTACTGGGAGAGATCGTCGACTATGAATCTCATTTCGATCGATTTCGTCCCCAGCCTCGCCCCCGTGGTGCATGGCGCGAAGAAGCACTACCCGGTTCGGGTATTTTCTACGACCTGGGATCACACCTGATTGACCAGGTGCTCTGGTTCTTCGGTATGCCAACGGCCGTCACCGCGGAGATTAGTTCTCAACGCCCGTGGGCGCTAATGGATGACCACTTCGACGTGCGCCTACACTACCCCACGCTCACCGCGACCCTGAAGTCGGGTATGATTTGCCGCATCCCGGGCCCCACCTACATGCTGCACGGGAGAAACGGGTCATACGTGAAATATGGACTTGACGTGCAGGAGGCCATGCTCGATGGCGGTGCCAAACCCATCGGGAAAGAGTGGGGCCGCGAGCCAAAAGAGATCTGGGGAACCCTCAACGTGGAGTATAACGGGGTAAAAATCCAGGGGAAGATAGAGAGTGAACATGGCGACTACCGGGAATACTTCATCAACCTCCGCGACGCCATCCACGGAAAAGCCGAACTCGCGGTGAAGCCTGAAGAGGCCCGCGAAGTGATGCGCATCATTGAACTCGCGTTCCAAAGCAGCGAAGAGAAAAGAACCATCGAAGTCAAGTAGTGTTCACACTTTTCAGTCACGATGACTCGGCTAGAAAAACAGTTCTCGGACTATTTCCACGCGCACTACCGTCCGCTTTGCCTCCACGCCCTGCACTTCATGGCTAACGTGGAGGAGGCGGAGGACGTGGTACAAGATACGTTCGCGAGCCTGTGGGATAAGCGGGAACAACTGGGGTCCATCAAGTCGGTCAAAGCCTACCTCTACACCGCTGTTCGCAATAACTGCCTCACCCGCCTCCGCGACGCGAAACCCACCACGCCCCTCGATCAGCTCCCATCCGAAGCACTCCTATCGGAAGAGGAGCAGGTAGAGCGCGCCGAGATGGAAGCACGCATCTGGAAGATGATCGATGAGCTGCCCAAGCGTCGGAGGGAGGTTTTTTTAATGGCCAAACGAGATGGGATGAGCTACAAGGAGATCGCCAAGGAGACGGGGTTAACCGTGAAAACCGTCGAAAACCACGTCTTCCGTGCCATGCGGTCGCTACGCTCGAAAGATATGAATGCATTTTTGTTCTTTTTCGCGTGAGGGATTTTCATTTTTTTGCATCTTACTAGTAGAACCTCGAACGTATGCAACCAACCAACCACCATACAACGGAAGCGCACGTGCGTTTCGTCGCCCGCCACTACCAACCCAACCGGTTCGATAGCCAAAAGGCGTGGGTCGATATGCAAAAGCGACTGGAAACACCAGCCAAGCGCCGTTCGCTGCCCACCTACTGGCGGGCAGCTGCCGCGGCTGCCGTTGTCCTCCTCCTTGCCGCCGGGATATTCTACATCACGGGTGACAGGACGGAGAGACTGATGGCCAAGAACGAACGGGCGACATTCACCCTCCCCGACCAAACAGGGATCGTGATGCAACAAGGGGCGGAATTGACGTACGGGAAGCATTTCGGCAAGAACGACCGACAGGTATCGATGTGCGGCGAGATCACATTCGCAGTCACCCACGATTCATCCAAGCCGTTTATTGTCACCACGCCGGTAGCACGCGTAGAGGTACTCGGCACGGAATTTACCGTGAACGCCGACGATAAGGAGACCCGCCTCGACGTGGCGTCGGGTAGGGTGCGCTTCACGCCCGACGACCCGGTGATTCCGCTCTTGTGCAGCGCGGGCATGGCGGTACACTACCGTGCCGATACAAAGACCATAGAGGTTACCGCCCCCGATAGCCGAATAGTAATCAATGGCCGTACAAATACGCTCACCTTCGATAACGTCAGGCTGGAAGAGGTCGTGCGGATTCTGTCGCTTTACTACGTCACACCGCTTGAGCTGTCGGAAGAGGAGGCAGACATCCCCTTCAGCTCGTCGTTCACCAACCAGAGCCTCGCCGATATTATCCAGATCATCAACTTCACGCTCGACACGAACATCAACCCGGCTCCTTAAAAAAATCCCCGGCAAGAAAAAAATCAACAGGTTGGGGGATTTCTCCATCTTTCGCGTCATACGGGTAAACGAATTAAAAAAATAAAGTAATCGTATGAAACGCCACATTCTATTTTTATTGGTTATTACCGGGCTGACCCTGCTGAGCCCGTCTCTTCACGGGGAGGAAAGAAGTGCAAGGAACGAGTCGGGCAAAAAAGTCCTGAACACGAGAGAAAAGTTTAACGCGAAAGAAAAGGCCTCATTCAGCGAGCAAGGGGAAATGAAGGCGGAAGAAAAGCTTAACGCGCAAAAACAGCCCGGCAAGAAAAAAATGGAGGAGAAAGTGACACTCAACGTGGAAAAACGGCCGGTGACGGAAGTCCTTCGCCTTATCCAACAGCAGACGGGATACACCTTCTCCTACAGCCCGGCGCTGCTAAACCAGTTTCCACCGGTTACCCTCAAGGTCACGAACCAAACGGTGACCAGTGTGCTGAAGCTGATTTTCGAGGATACCGAGGTAATCCCAGTGGTTCAAGAGCAGTACATCATCCTGAAAAAACGGCCCAAGCCGGTCACCATCAGCGGGTTCATCTACGACCGGGAGTCACACGAGTCATTGATCGCCGCGAACGTGTACGACCAGCTCTCGGGACAGGGGACGGCCAGCAACAACTTCGGCTTCTACAGCCTTACCCTTCCCGCGGGTGAGGTCGCACTGCGCCCCAGCTACGTGGGGTATAGCACCGAGGTTCACGCTTTTACCGCGGCAAACGACACGGTGGTCCATTTTTTTCTGTCCCCCTCTCCACGGCTACAAGAGCTGGTGGTGGAGGGCGACCTGAATGACCTGCTGCAAAACGTGGAGACGGGTAAGATAAGCTTGAATACCTCCACGCTGAAGTCCGTCCCCTCGTTCATGAGCGAGAACGACGTGGTCAAGGTGCTCCAGCAGATGCCGGGTGTGGCCGTGGGTACCGACGGGATGGCAGGGCTGTACGTGCGGGGCGGTAACGCGGACGAGAACCTATACCTGGTCGACGGGAACCCGCTGTACCACATCCACCACCTGCTGGGCCTCTTCTCCACGTTCAACCCGGAGGCGGTGAAAACGATGGAGTTCTATAAGGGCAGCTTTCCGGCACGGTACGGGGGGCGCCTCTCCTCGGTGATGGACGTGCGGATGAACGACGGTGACATGAAGAAGTTCAGCGGCACGGGTTCCATCGGGCTGATCTCTTCCCGGCTGAACCTCCAAGGGCCTATCATCAAGGACAAAACCTCCTACTCCATCTCGCTTCGGCGTACCTACCTTGATCTGATCACCCGCTCCGCCATGCATTTCATGAACCGGAAAAGTAAAAAGGAAGACCCCGCTATGTATCAAAAACTGGGTCTCGCCTACTATTTTTACGACTTCAACGCGAAGGTCCAGCATAAGGTATCCGATCGGAGCCGACTCTACCTGAGCCTGTACGACGGGAAAGACAAGCTGCTCTTCGACAACGAACAGCGATACGGGTGGGTGCTATATGACAATGGTAGACCCACCACCTTCGGCATCGACAACGGCATCGAAACGATACGCCTGAACGTGGGATGGGGTACGCGGATGGCCTCGTTAACCTGGGCGTACGCCATCCACAACAAGCTCTTCACGAACGCCACCCTGGTGTACAGCCGTTACCAGTCAGGCATTGTCTTATCGAACGAGGACGAGGCCTGTTACCCTTTGGGAAACAGCGAAACGGGGGAAATGCCCAACCGCCCGACGTACGAGCTGTACAAACCGACATACCGCTCCGGCATCCGGGACATGGGGTACCGCGTGGATTTTGATTACATGCTCGACAACAACCACCTGATCCGCTTTGGAACGGCGTTCCTACACCATCACTTCCGCCCCGAAGAGAGCCGGGTTTTCAGGAAGGTAGAAGATGGAGGGCAAAGCCGGAACGACACCATCACCGGCGCGGATAGCCGTATAAAGGTGCAGGAGGTGTCACTTTACGCCGAGGATGATATGCAGCTTGGCCGTCGCTTCAAGGCCAACGTGGGCGTGCACCTGTCCGGTTTCTTCGTCCAAGGGAAGTCCTACTTGAGCGCGCAGCCCCGCCTATCGGCCCGCTACCTATGGTCAAAAGTCTTCGCGCTGAAAGCCTCCTACAGCAAGATGAACCAGTACGTGCACCTGCTGCAGAGCAGCTACCTCAACTCGCCCGACGACCTGTGGGTACCGATCACCAAAAACGTGAAACCGCTCTCTTCCGACCAGTTCTCGGTGGGTGCCTACGGCAAGCACCGCGGGTTCGACCTCTCGGCGGAGGCCTACTACAAACGATCGGTCAACCAGGTAGAGTACAAAGACGGCGCCAGCATCCTCACCGGTAACGCGGAGTGGGAAGAGCGCATCGCGCAAGGGATCGGCACCTCCTACGGTCTGGAACTGATGGCCAAAAAGAGCCTGGGTAACACCTCGGGATGGGTGGGCTACACCCTCTCGTGGGCAAACCGCCGCTTCCCGAACGGGGAGATCAACCGGGGGAGAACCTACCCGGCAAAATTCGACAACCGCCACAAGATCAACGCCGTGCTGATGCACACGTTCAACCAGAAGTTCGACCTCAGCTTGTCGTGGGTCTACGCTACCGGTAACTGGACTACCCTCCCGCTGGAAGAGTACATCGATATGAACGGAAACAAGCAGCACTACTTCCACCAGCGCAACAACTACAAGATGCCCAATTATCAACGGCTCGATCTCAGCTTTAATTACTACCGTCACAAGAAAAACGGGCGGATGGGCATCTGGAATTTCAGCGTATACAACCTCTACGCGCACCACAACTCGTTCCTGATACTGCCAGGTGAAAAATTCGTTCCCAACCCGGACACGGCAGACGGTTACCCGCAGAAGAGCTACCCAGCTTACCAGAGCTTCGCGCTGCTCCCCATCATTCCCTCGTTTTCCTACACGATCAAGTTTTGAGTTAACGGGAAACGACAAATAGTAACGGCTGATGATCAATGGCGAAACGATGATTAAATAACGGCAAACAGTGATAGTTGACGATAAACGATGAAACGACGATTAAACAACGACAAACAACCATAACTAGCGATAAACAATGAATGGCGATTAAACAACGGCAATTGATCAATAACGCTTGAACAACAAAAACTGATAAACAACGATTAAAATTTCGACACGATGATACAATCAAAATATAACAAGTACCCCCTTCTGTTACTGGCATTCCTCCTGTTGACCGCCGCATGCGAGAAGGTGATCACGCTCGACACGGAAAAGTACGTACCCAAGATCGTGATGAACGGGATCCTCTCGCCCGATTCCCTGATCGAGATCAAGGTAAGCAAGAGCTTCCTCTACACCGACACCACCCCCAACCGGAACCTGATGGAGCAGGCTTCGCTCACCCTGTTCATCAATAACATGGAGGTAGAGCAATTGCGAAGGGTGCGGGTGGATGCCACCGCACTGGTAAGCGTGTACCGATCGACGGTTTACCCCAAGGCGGGCGATCGGGTACGGGTGGAAGCATCCGCGGTGGGGTACCCCACCGCCTGGGCAGAAACCATCGTCCCCACCCCGCCGGTTATCCACAGCGTGGACACCGCCACCTTTATCACCAAAAGGTCGATCATCAAAAACGATCCACACACCCCGCCTACCAGGGCAAAGGCGTTCCAGAACATGCGGATCAAAATGGAGGTAGCCGGCGGCACCCCCAACGCCAACCAGCACTTCCTGCTTCAAGCGAGGATCATGACCGAGGAGATCGAGAAGTACCCAAACATCCCCACCCGCTACCTCTACCTATACACGGACGATGACCCGATATTCGAGGAGAGCCATCGCCACAGCCTAGTGGAAGATGTTATCACGGAGGGGGCAGAGCTAAAGGGAGTGAGGCAATACGACTCGGCACTTTTCTCGAACAGGCGGTTCCGGGACAACCGCTACACCCTCGACTTCTCCGTGAGCAATTTTTATTGCTATCATATCACGTACGAGGAGCAAGAGTGGGGCTTGCCCGTGAAAAAGGAGTGGTTTCTCAATCCGCCCATAGAGGTGCTTTTCACGGCCGTATCGCCCGAGCTCTATCCCTATTACAAAAGCAAGGATGACGATCCCAACAGCGATAGAGAATCAATTCAAACCATCTCCGAGCCGGAACTCACCTATAGCAACGTGCAGAACGGTATCGGGGTGGTCGGTGCTATCGCATCGGCGAAAGCGCACATCAAAATCCCCCCATACCCGTTCGAGGAAAGTGAACCGTAGCAGTTGCTCACGAGAAAGCCCTGGAAACATGTAACCTTTTTTATTGTTGAAACAAAAATAGGGGAAAAAAACGAGTGCTACCCTGTTTTGTTTCATTAAAGAACGAAGAAATCGCTCATGATTTTCACCTAACCGCATAGGCAAGTTGATTTTTATCCCTCGCGTTTGTGAAAAGCGGTTTTTTCATGTACTTTTGGGAAACTTTTACAAGCAACAATATGAAACAAGATTTCCAACGTACCCGCACCGAGAACGACCTGATTGGTCCCATGGAGGTGCCCAACGATGCCTTATATGGTATTCAAACCTTGCGCGGCATCAACAACTTTCGCATCAGCCACTTTAAGCTACACGATTACCCCCTGTTTATCAAGGGACTTGGTATCACGAAGAAGGCGGCAGCGATCGCAAACCACGAGCTGGGACTGCTGCCCGACCCACTGGCTGGTGCCATTCTCCAAGCTTGTGACGAAGTGATCGAAGGGAAACACGATAAGGAATTCCCGGTGGACATGATCCAAGGGGGCGCGGGTACCAGCACCAATATGAATGCCAACGAGGTAATCGCTAACCGTGCGCTGGAGATCATGGGCTACCCGCGGGGAGCGTACGAGCAGTGCTCGCCCAACGACCACGTGAACCTTTCACAGTCGACCAACGATGCGTATCCCACCGCCATTCGAATTGGCCTTTACTACACCCACCTGGAGCTACTGAAACACTTCAAGGAACTCATCGCCTCTTTCAGGAAGAAAGAGGAAGAGTTCGCCTCGATCATCAAGATGGGGCGCACGCAAATGCAAGATGCGGTACCGATGACGCTGGGACAAACGTTTGGCGGTTTCGCCAGCATCTTGAACGATGAGGTAGCCAACCTCGAGTTCGCCGCGAAAGAGCTCTTGACGGTCAATATGGGAGCCACTGCCATTGGGACGGGGATATGCTCCGTACCCGGTTACGCCAAGAAGTGCGTGGCTGCCCTCTCCAAGGTAACCGGTTTTGAATTCAAGCTGTCACCCGACCTCGTGGCCGCCACCTCCGACACATCCTCCATGATTGGCTACTCCTCCGCCATGAAGCGCGTAGCAGCCAAGATGAACATCATCTGCAACGACCTTCGCCTGCTCTCCTCGGGACCCCGCTGCGGGTTCAACGAGATCAACCTCCCGCCCATGCAACCTGGTTCGTCCATCATGCCCGGGAAGGTCAACCCCGTGATTCCCGAGGTGATGAACCAGATCGCCTACAAGGTGATCGGGAACGATATATGCGTAACCATGAGCGGTGAAGCATCGCAACTTGAGTTAAACGCTATGGAACCAGTTATGGCACAATGCTGCTTTGAGTCGGCCGAGCTACTGATGAACGGGTTTGACACCCTACGCGTACGCTGCATTGATGGCATCACGGCTAACGAAGAGGTGTGCAAGAGATACGTCCACAACAGTATCGGTATCGTTACCGCCCTAAACCCCTTCATCGGCTACAAAAACTCTACTAAAATTGCCAAGGAGGCGATGGAGACTGGTCGAGGAGTGTATGAGTTGATCCTGGAACACGATATCTTGTCGAAAGAGGACCTCGACACCATCCTTGCCCCGGAGAATATGATCCAACCTGTGCAACTCAATATCAAACCCAAAAAGAGGGGTTAAATTTTCACCAAACACATTCAGCATGCGCAACCCGATCTGCCTAGCTATCGGCATCTTGCTTTCAACCACCCTCGTTTTCTCCCAGAAGAAGCCGTTGGACCACTCCGTGTACGACGGTTGGAAGAGCCTCCAGGTCACCACTATCAGCAATGATGGCAAAGTGGTGGCTACCCTTATCGCCCCGCAAGAGGGAGACACCGCCCTTTTCATCCAACGGATCGATACCAAGCGACCTGCTGCAACCACTCCTAACGCTACCTTCTACCGAGTCACCCGCTACTCCCTCTCCACGGATGGGCAGTGGGCGGTAGCCCTGTTAAAAGCCCCGTTAGCTGAGCGGCGACAGGCCCGTATCGATAAAAAGAAAAAGGAGAAGCTTCCCAAGGACTCGCTGCTGATCGTGAACAACCACACCTTCGCAGTCCAAAAAGTCCCCAACATCACCTCCTACAAGACCGCGAGGGAGATGAGCCGCCACGTGGCTTACTCCCTCACCCTGCCCAAAGACACCACCCAAAAAGAGAGTAAGGAAAGAAAGGCAATCATCCTGCGTGACCTGGCGAGTCAGCAAGAGGACACCCTTTACAATGTGAAAGAGCATATTTTCAACCGGTGGGGCAATGCCTTCGCGGCCATCATCCAACCAGATGAGAAAGACAGCACCGACCTGCGCAGGGTAGAGTTTTTCGACCTGGTGAACAATACGCGTAAAACCATTTCGAGCGACCAGAAAGAGTACAAGTCTCTCGTGTTCGATGAGTCTGGAGCACAACTTGCATACCTCGCCACGGGTGACACCTCCAAAGTGGAACAGAAGGAGTATGACCTGCGTTACTACTGCGTGGGGAACGATACGGCCCGTGTCTTGGCCGATCGTTCTGCATTAGGCTTGCCCGAAGGATGGATCTTTAACGAGCATGCCTCTCCATCGTTTAGCAAGAACGGTGAGCGGATACTTATCGGGGCGGCTCCCAAGCAGCCCCCCAAAGACACCACGATTGTCGACTTCGAGATGGCGAAATTGGACATCTGGCACTGGAGGGATCCGTTGATTCAGCCCCAACAACTGAAGGAGCTAAGAAATGAGGAACGCCGCACCTACATTGGTATAATCCGCCCGGATCGCCCGAACCACTTTACTGCCATCGCCAATGAAACGATGCCCAACGCCTACATTTCAGACGAGGGGAATGGCCGGTACGTCCTACTTAGCTCCAACCTCCCCTACCTGGTAGAGAGCACGTGGGACCTCTCGCCGAAGTACGACGTGTGGGTGATGGACTTGGAGACGAACAGCCTGTGTGAGGTCGCTAAACCGCTTTTGGCGAGGCCGATACTATCGCCTAGGGGTAACTACCTCTACTGGTGGGATAGCCATAAGCTGGAATGGTTCGTGTACGATATTGCCTCCCGCTCTACCAGAAACCTTACCGGAGAGATTCCCGTTAACTTCTGGAACGAGAAACACGATGTACCTGCTACTCCCGGTGCATACGGGGTAGCCGCCTGGGGCGAGAACGATGAATACATCCTTATCTATGATGCATTCGATCTATGGAAGGTAGATCCTAAAGAGATGAATGGGGCCCTGAATATCACCTTCCACGCGGGCCGCTCTGACTCCATCACCTTTCGGTACGTCCAAACCGACCCTGATAAACGGTTTATCGAGAAAGGCGACCTCCTCCTGCTTTCCGCGTTCAACAACAAGAGCAAGGAGCGGGGTTACTACACCCTCAAGCAGTCGGGTCGCTCCCCCCTGCAAAAGAGGGTAATGGGAAAGTTCACCTACTCCGGCCTACTGAAAGCCAAGGAGAGCGACCTACTGGTCTACCAAAAAAGCAACTTCAACACGTCTCCCAATCTCTATGTGACGACTGATTTATGGAAAACCTCCAGGAAACTCACCGATATCAACCCACAAATGGAACAATACAACTGGGGTACGGCAGAGCTCTTCTCGTGGACCTCCTACGCCGGCGTGCCGCTTGAAGGTATCCTCTACAAGCCGGAGGATTTTGATCCCGCGCAGAGGTACCCGGTCATGATCTACTTCTACGAACAACATTCCGACGAGCTTTACCGCTACTTTACCCCGGCACCAAGCCGTTCTACCGTCAACATCCCGTTTTTCGTAAGCCGCGGGTACCTTGTCTTCACCCCCGACATCCATTACACGGTGGGGCAACCTGGTGAAGATGCCTACAACGCAATTGTCTCCGGTGCAGAAGCGCTTGCCAAAAACAGATGGGTCGATAATGAAAACATGGCGATCCAGGGACAGAGCTGGGGGGGCTACCAGGTGGCCTACCTCATTACCCGCACCGATATGTTCAAGGCTGCCGGTGCGGGTGCGCCGGTCTCAAACATGACCAGCGCATATGGGGGCATCCGGTGGGGATCCGGAAGAAGCCGTCAATACCAGTACGAACAAACCCAGTCGCGATTGGGGCACACCATGAGCGATTCGCTGGAGGTCTACCTGCGAAACTCGCCGGTCTTCTTCGCCGACAAGATCACCACTCCCCTGCTTATCATGCATAACGACAACGACGGGGCGGTACCCTGGTACCAGGGGATTGAGCTGTTTATGACTATGCGCCGCCTCGGCAAACCGGTATGGATGCTGCAGTACAACAACGAGGAGCACAACCTCCTGCATCGCCGCAACAGCAAGGACCTCTCTATCCGACTGCAGCAGTTCTTCGACCACTACCTGAAGGGAGAACCGGCGCCGGTATGGATGACCAAGGGAGTACCCGCGATCGAGAAAGGAAAAACGTGGGGATACGGGTATTAATACCCCCTCTGCCGCATTTGCGTTTATCGTTTGCTTTCAAGCTTGACTGACGCTCGTTTTGCGACCCATCTGCTGCTTGTTCACTAAAAGAAAAAAACTCACGACTAAAGTCGCTCAAACAGCTTTTCTTTTTTAACGCGAACTGCGCAGGATGTGTCCCCACAAAACGAGCCAAGGTCTTCGCTTTGAAAGCAAATAACAGCAGAAATGTAACTTGCAAAAATTGAGTTAATACCCCCTCTGACGCATCGCTTCGAAGGTGAGCACGGCTGTGGAGACCGACACGTTCAGCGAATCGATCTTCCCCCGCATGGGAATCTTAATGCGCTTCGTAGCATTATCAATCCAAAAGTCGGTCAACCCTTCCGCCTCCGTGCCCATCACGATGGCGGAGGGACCGGTGAAATCGACATCATGGTACAGCTCGGTCGCTTGCAGCTCGGCCGCGTACGAGGCAATACCGTTCTCCCGGAGCCACTCCAACGCCTCCGCCGACGTGCACCGGGCGGTCTGCACGGTGAAGAGCGTTCCGACGCTTGAGCGCACCACGTTCGGGTTGTAGAGATCCGTCCTCGGGTCACACACCACTACCGCGTCCACCCCGGCGGCATCGGCCGTCCTCAGCACAGCCCCCAGGTTTCCCGGCTTCTCTACCGCCTCCAGGATAATCACGAACGGGTTCAAACCCAGTTCCAGGTCGCCCAGCCCATGCTCCTTGGGCCTGGCCAGCGCCACGACGCCATCGGAGTTCTCCCGGTAGGCCATCTTTCGAAACACCTCGTGTGATACCTCCACGATCGCCTTCTCGGGAATCGCGGTTAACACCCCCGGGTAGCGTGTAGTGGCGAACAGTTCCCTGCAAACATACAGTTCCACAACATCATAGTCCCCTTCCAGAGCCAACGACAGCTCCCTGGCTCCCTCGATAACGAAGCGTTGCTGCTCCATGCGCTCCCTGGCCTTCGATAATTTCACCACGTTCTTAACAGATGGGTTTTGCAAACTAGTAATCATGCTTCATTTTTTAAGGTAAACGCTCCGTAACAGTTTCCTACATTCAACAATGCCTAGGTAGTCTCAACTTTGAATATCTATTGTACATGTCGTGCCATCACACATGGTGAACAGGACGGTTATTCAAGCCTACAAGTCTCAACCCTGTACAATCGTGTCATCACATGGGACGGCTCGAACGAAAGCGCAGGGCATTCTTGCTCGGCTTCCCGAACTCCCGTATCGATGCCTCCTCGATCGCTACCTTCCACACCTTCACGTTTTTCACGGCGGGGTCTGAGTAGGTGAACTCCCGTCCCGTGTAGTGATGCATAATCCGGTTAAGCGCCCGCACCTTCTCCTCGTGATCCTCCTCAAACAACACCCTGCCGTAGCAGATCACGCTTTCGCCTTGAAGTCGGTAGCTGCACGCCACCTCCTCGTGCTGCCACGACAGCGCGGTAAAAGTGGAAAAGGTGATACAAACCAGTGGGTTCTTCTCCAAAATTGTGATGGAGCGCCCCTCCTGCGCGGAGTGCAGGTAGATTACCCCCTCCTCGTACCCGAAGTTCATCGGGATCACGTATGGAACACCCTCATCATCTACCATCCCCACGTTGCAGAGAGTACACTCCTTAATTACGCGTTCCATATGTTCTAGTTCTTCTATAGAATTAAAATGCATACTCAATTCAATTTGTAATTTGCAGTTAGTAATCTCGTTGAGGCAAAGGTGGAATTGACTTTTATCCAATGACTAATATACAACCTTGTCGAAACTTTTCTCGACAAAAGCCTTCTAGTGGAAAATATCCTCATAAGAGCCACATGAAACAACCATTTTTTCGTTATATCGTCCCTGTATTATCGTTCTCTTTTTTCTCACTATTCCCTCGCTTCCCATATCCATTAACATCCTCACAATACCAAAAAAGAGGGAGAAGCCCTTGTTGGAACCCCTCCCTCTTCCACTATTTTTTAAATTTTCTGGGATTTACACCCCGATCTTTGGCGAACTCTTTTCTTCCTCTTCCACTATTTTAAACTCTCCCCGGCTACTTCACCTTATCCACGATCGCTTTAAAAGCTTCCGGGTGGTTCATCGCCAGGTCGGCCAGTACCTTGCGGTTAATTTCGATGTTGTTCTTATGCAGCGCGCCCATCAGGCGAGAATAGGACATCCCATGCTCCCTAGCGGCGGCGTTAATACGCTGTATCCATAACGAACGGAAGTTGCGTTTCTTCTTTTTTCGGTCACGGTAGGCGTAAGTTAATCCTTTCTCCCACGTGCTCTTAGCTACCGTCCACACGTTCTTGCGTGCGCCGTAGTAGCCTCTAGTTAATTTCAGAATTTTTTTCCTGCGGTTGCGTGATGCAACATGATTGACTGATCTTGGCATAATGTTACTTGTTTTGAATGATAGCGTCTCCTTCTCGCGGAGCTCTTAGGCGCATATACATCCTGTTAATAAATCGTTTACGTGAAACCGTTGCTCATTTCATCACAGCCCCAGCAAGGTTTTGACATTCTTCTCGTCGGCCCTGTGAACCAGACCCGTGCGCGTTAGATTCCTCTTCTGCTTCTTGGTCTTTTTCGTGAGAATGTGACTCTTGTAAGCATGTTTCCTCTTGATTTTTCCTGTTCCGGTAAGGGCGAACCTCTTTTTGGCACCGGAATTAGTCTTGATCTTTGGCATTTTGCTCAGTTTGAATAAGTTTATATTGTTACCCCTTCTTCCCTTTTCAGGTTCAAAAAAGTTTGCAAAAGTAATGATTTAATTCCAATTGTCAAAACAATTGACCACATTTGTTTTTTGTGAGCCCTCAAATGGTTTTTCCAAATCCTTTAAAAAACTCATCGATAATAAAATAAATCTCTGTAACTTTGTTGTTTGGAGTCATAGCGAAATTCTTTACAATAGTTCGTGATCCAATGCTACAAAAGATCGCCGGTTTTTGCGCTATACCCCTAATTATTAAGCAGTTTTCTTACATCGAACTCACGTGAATCATGAATCATTTATTTACCCTTACTTGTACTTGCAAATGGACTCTGTTAATCGCGTTAATGCTTATGTGGTGTCCCATCAACACTTTTTGCCAACAAACAGAAACCCTTTACTTATCCGGTACCGGAAGTGATAACACGGTCCTTTGGGATTTCTATTGTACCGATGGACGAAACAGCGGTGAGTGGGCCAAAATCCCGGTTCCTTCCAACTGGGAGTGCGAAGGATTCGGACAATTCACCTATGGTCACGACAAGGATAGAATCAACGAAAGTGGTTTGTATCGTTACGGGTTTTCCGTTCCCGGTCATTGGAAAAATAAATCCATCAATATCGTGTTTGAAGGGTCGATGACAGACACCGAGGTAAAAGTGAACGGCATAAGCGCGGGAGAGGTACATCGAGGTGCTTTTTATCGTTTCAAATATGATATCAGCAAACTCTTAGATTTCAAGGGGAAGAATTTGCTGGAAGTTACGGTTCACAAATCCTCAGCCAATGAATCGGTTGAAGGTGCGGAACGTAAAGCCGATTTTTGGGTGTATGGGGGTATCTATCGCCCCGTATGGTTGGAGGCCCTTCCCAAAACACATATCGAACGGGTTGCCATTGATGCTAAATGTGACGGAACCTTTCTTATGGATGTTTTCACAGGGGGGGCAAGTCAGAACGGGAATATTGCCATGCAGGTAAAAACGTTGGATGGCAAGCCGTTTGGCAACCGTGTTACCACTCGTGTGAATAAAACAGGTGCAACACGGTTGTCGGCACATTTCAATAATCCCGCCTTGTGGTCATCCGAGTTCCCAAACAGGTACCAGGTTGAGGTTTCATTGATTGAAGAGGGGAAGAACGTGCATACGGTTACCGAAAAATTCGGTTTCCGTACTGCCGAGTTACGCCCTGGCGATGGATTTTACATCAACGGGACAAAAATAAAATTCAAGGGGGTAAATCGCCATACGCACTGGCCAACAACAGGTAGGGCCGTTAATTACTCGATTAACCTCAACGACGCCCTTTTGATAAAAGAGATGAACATGAATGCTGTTCGCATGTCTCACTACCCTCCCGATAAGCACTTTTTAGACATTTGCGACTCACTTGGCTTGTACGTCATTAATGAATTGACGGGTTGGCAATCCGCGTACGATACTCAGGTAGGGAGAAGACTAGTAAAAGAGTTGATAACCAGAGATGTCAATCATCCTTGTATCGTAATGTGGGCAAACGGTAATGAAGGAGGTTTCAATTTCGAGTTGCTGCCAGAGTATACCCGTTACGATATCCAACAACGTCATGTTTTTCATCCCTGGTTGGAAGAGGAGAAAGCAACCTCTTATCATTACCCTTCCTACGGAATTGGAACGAATTTCCTGTTTAACGGGAACAAGGTTTTTTATCCAACAGAGTTCTTGCACGGTTTATACGATGGTGGTCACGGGGCCGGGCTGGATGATTTCTGGAAACTGATGCAAGAAAACCCGTTAAGCGCGGGAGGTTTCCTGTGGGATTTTGCAGATCAGGGGGTTGTCCGGAACGATAGAGACGGGGAAATCGATACGGACGGGAATCATGCCGCAGACGGGATAGTGGGGCCATTCCGAGAAAAAGAGGGAAGCTTTTTTGCTATTAAAGAGATATGGTCCCCGATCTATCTCGAGGGAACAACATTTTTACCCTCATCTTTTGACGGGACGATTAAAGTCCAGAATCGTTACCATTTTACCGATCTTAACCAATGCTCATTTTCGGCTAAGTGGGTCAAGTTTGATTACCTGTCAGGGACAAAGGAAGAGTTTCCCGCCGATGTGATGGTTCCAAGCATTAAGCCCGGCTTTGACGGTTCGATAAAAATAACTCTTCCCACAACAATATCAGACTATGACGCCCTGTTTTTGACGGTAAAAGATCCGGACGGGAGAGAAATATACACCTGGACCCGGACAGTAACCAGTGCTTGTCAATACGCCGCACGATTGGTTGAAAAAGGAGCCCATTCTGTCAAAAGGATGGAAAAGGATAATGAGGTCATGCTTAAAAGTGGAAATATCACACTTATCGTGGACAAAACAAAAGGTCTTATTCAGGCCATAGAAGTGGATGGAAAATGTTTGTCATTGACGAACGGTCCCCGCTTCACAAATGAGGGTATGACCTTAAGCGAGGTGAATGGGGTTATCGTGGATGGTGTTGAGAAGATTCAGTTCATCTATAAGGATGAAAACAGTAAAAACCCAAGCCATAGGAACAGCATACATCTTGCTTTAATGGATTCCGGCTGGGTTGAAATAGAGTATTCATTTGACGTGGGGGGTAACCACGACCATATTGGGATTACTTTTGACTATCCTGAAAACAAGGTTAAATCCGTAAAGTGGTTGGGGAATGGTCCTTACAGGGTGTGGAAGAACAGGTTGAAAGGTGTTTCATTTAACCTATGGGAGAAGAGATACAACAACACGGTTACTGGTGAATCATGGGAATACCCTGAATTTAAAGGCTTTCATTCAAATCTGTATGCTGCTGACCTAATGACGGAAGAGGGTACCATAAGGATCGTCTCGGCTACCAACGATCTCTATTTACACCTCTTTACTCCCGATAACCCTGAGAAGAGGAACAACGATAACACGTTAGGTAAATTCCCCAACGGACAGTTGTCATTTTTAAGTGCCATCAGTCCGGTTGGAACCAAATTCAAGCAAGCAGAAGAACTTGGCCCTCAAAGCCAGCCAAACTATTTTCTAAGATCTAATCATGTAGATCCTTTAAAAGGGAAAGTGTACCTGAAGTATATTCCATGATTTTTATTCGTCGGGGACATTTTTTCCCAGCCTATCCCAATATTGTTTCATATCAAACTAGAACAAAAAGATGAAAACAATTGAAAAGCACCCGCCTTATGAACCTTACTGTTCTCGAATGGCTCCGCGCTGGGGTACACTTAAACTTAAAGCGCAAGTTGTAACTGCCCTCCTGTTTCTTTGCCTCACCGGGGTGTTCTTGGGATGCACCGGAACGAGTTCCACGGGCTCGGGGGTAACCGTTATTTTTCCCACGATAAGCGGTCCGGAACAAATAACCGGTGGCGACAAGGAACATTTCTTTGCCAGCTATTACGGGATCAACTCTTGGAGCGCATCGCAACGCTACGTCACTGTACTGCAAACCGATATCAAATACAAGCTGCCGGATGAAAATGACCCGGCTACCCTGGGAATGGTGGACCTAACTACCAACGAGTTTATCCCCTTGACCCAAACAAGGGCTTGGAACTTTCAAGAGGGATGCATGGCTCATTGGCTGGGAACTTCGCCCGACTCGCTAATTATCTATAATGACTACAGAGAAGGCAAATACATCTCGGTAATCATGAACGTGCATACCGGAAAAGAGGTAAGGACTTTTCCCCATCCCGTGAGCGCGGTTACCGACGATGGAACGAAAGCGGTAAGCATCAATTTTTCAAGGTTGCGCATTACCCGCGCCGATTACGGGTACGGCGGGGAGGGACAAAACCCACGTGAAGAAGTTCCATTACCGGCAGGCGATGGGTTGTTCCTCATGGATCTGGAAACGGGTGAAACTCGGCTAATCGTCTCCATTGAACAAGTAAAAGAGATGATCCCCCCTGTGCCGGAAAACGGGATCGAGTACTTTTGCCACACCCGTTTCAGTAAGGGAGGCAGCAAAATTTTCTGGCTAGCCCGTTCCATCCCACAATGGAATACCGTATCGTTCACCGTGAATAGCGACGGAAGTAACCTCCAAAATTGTTTCCCGGAAGGATGGGAAGGTTCCCACTTCGATTGGTTGAATGATGACGAGTTGATGATCACCGCCAAATATGAAGCCAAGCAGTACGCGCACGTGCTGTTCACGGTGGGCAAGCAAGACTACAAACGATTGGGAAACGGGTTGCTCGATCACGACGGGCATGGCACGTTCTCTCCCGACGGGAAGTGGATGGTTACCGACACCTACCCCAGTGGAGGAACGCGGGAACAAAAAATTTACCTCATGGACATGGAGACCGAGGCCGTGTACCCCATGGGCCGATTCGTTCAACCGGAAGAGTTTACCGGTCACTGGCGCTGTGACCTCCATTGCCGATGGAGTCCGAAAGGAGACATGATCGGGTTTAACTCGACCCAAACGGGGAGCCGACAGGTTTATATCTTTAAAATATCATACGTCGATTAACCTGGAAAAGATACGGGAAATCCTATTGCTTCTCCTTTGTAAATTTCTTCAAAAGGACGTTTCTCTCTTTTTCTAATTCGAGGATTCTCTCGAAAAGGGCAGCTTTTTCATTAGACAACTCAATAAGCTGGTCAAAGGGACTGGGATTTTGGTTAATCGCACTTACCACCCCGTTTTCTTTCTTAGAGGTATTGTTTTCAATGATAAAGGTCACCGGGTCCTCTTCCAACTCTTTAATCAATTGCATGGACTTCGCGAGATGTTTCAAAGGTTTGCAAGTACAAGGTGTGAGTGTGGCAGTTCCACCAAGTACAAATAGTTAACCAGCATCTAACCCGATCCCCGGGAATTGAAGCATCCAAAAACATGCCCCACACGGCCAAGACTCCTATCCATAAAGACAAAGAGAGCTTTACAGGCCTGTTTGAAGATTGATGCGTAAAACAGTCAGGATTTCTTAAGGGGCGGATATTTCGTGATTTCTCCTTACATGTGAACTAATGTTAAATGTCATTTCCCTATGTTTTATTATCATTTAACACGGTGACCTGTAGTCTTTTTTCTTGTATTTTTGTTTTGTTTAACATGCGTGTTTTACTTGTTTTTAAGTTTATCATGTAAGCTACCCCCCTCTTTACGAGAGTCTTTGATCAATTGAGCTGACGATTGCTATTAAAATTTCAAATCAACAATCAACTTTAAACAGATGAAAAATGAAAAACAAAAATTTACTGATTTTTAAAAAAGGGATGATGTTCCTATTCACATGGACATTATCATTTGTCATGTTTGCCCAAAACATTACAGTAAAAGGTTTTGTAACTAACTCGAACAATGAACCGATTATTGGGGCAACCATAAGGGATTTAGAAAATGTAACAAATGGCACGGTTACTAACATCGATGGGAGTTACACGTTGAATAATGTTGCGTCAAACACAACACTGGAAGTTTCCTACGTCGGAATGACCACGCAAACTGTCCGGGTAGAAGGGAGAACCATTATCAATGTCGTAATGAGTGAAGACATAGCAGCACTTGACGAGGTGGTCGTTGTAGGTTACGGGAGTCAAAAAAGAGTAAACCTTACAGGATCCGTCGCGACTATTAGTTCTACCGAACTCACGGTCGCCCCCGTTGCAAGCACTACAAATGCACTAGTTGGAAGATTACCGGGACTTATTGCAAAGCAAGACAGGGGACTACCCGGATCAGATGCTTCAACGCTAAGTATTAGGGGGTTTGGCAGTCCCCTTATAATTGTTGATGGCATTGAAACATCATTCAACAACATCGACGCTTCAGAGATCGAATCAATTTCGATACTAAAAGACGCATCAGCGGCAATTTACGGTTCGAGAGCGGGAAACGGTGTACTCCTGATAACCACCAAAAGGGGGACGACAGGGAAGCCAAAATTCACGCTTAACAGTAACTATATAATACAAGGCCCAACGTACCTGCCTAAACTATGTAATTCCGGGCAACAAACGGAATTAGAACGTGAAGCACATTTAAACGCGGGGAAACCTGAAGCAACTGCACCCTGGACGCAAGAAGAAATCAACCTTTTTTACGCCGGCACGGATCCTGACTTCCCTAATCAAGACTGGTACCCATTAGCCGCAAGAGATTGGGCTCCACAACACCAGCATAACTTATCCGTGAGAGGAGGTAATGAAAAAATCAAATATTTTGGTTTTTTGGGCTATCTTGATCAACGGTCAATTTTTAAAAACAACGGTGGTAAATATCAACGGTACAACGTGCGTTCAAATATCGATGCCGAAATAACAAGTAAACTAAACGTTCAATTTGACCTCTCAACTATTGTTGAATATAGAGATTTTCCATGGAGGGGAGATGAAGCTGCTAACTCTGTTTGGGATGAGTATTGGGGATCAAGACCTTATTTCGCGGGGGAACTACCTGATAAAAGTAAAATCGCATACGCGGGTTTAGGTGGTGCCGTTTCTCTTCCAGCTATTACCAATACTGAAATAAGTGGTTATAGAAGGACGAATAGTCACAACATAAAAGGCTCACTTTCTTTTGACTATAAATTCAACTTGGAAGGCTTGTCTGCAAAAGCTTTCATAAACTACGACAGAAGTTATAGTTTTTTTAAAATGTGGGATTGGCTGGTTGATAGTTACTCTTATAATTACTCAAATGACACTTACACGCAACATACAACGAAGAGTAATCGAGGATTAACTTATCGGGACAGCAAAAATCGATCTATTACTGGACAGGCTTCTTTACACTATGATAATGTTTTCTCAGAAGATCATCATGTTACGGCATTGGCTCTTATTGAAATTATCGATTACAATAGCGACTGGATTCAAGCTTTCAGAGACGGACAAAAAACATTTTTACTGGACTATGCATTCGCTGGTTCGCTTTCTAATCAAAAACTTAACGATGGAGCCTCAGAAATGGGGCGTACAAGTTACATCGGTCGTGTAAATTACGCCTATAAATCAAAGTACTTGTTGGAAAGCACGTTACGTGTAGATCAATCGGCAAAGTTTCGCTCGGATCAACGTAGAGGTGTATTCCCTAGCGTTTCCGTGGGATGGAGGTTGTCTGAAGAGGGATTCGTAAAAGATAACATCCCTATATTGGAGAACTTGAAACTAAGAACGAGCTTCAGCCAAACGGGAAATGACGCGGTGGGAAATTTCCAGTACCTGTCAGGTTACAGGTACGGGGAAACCTACCTCATCGGGTCTAATGCAACGGCAGGGTTGGTCGCTACAGGCCTCGCTAACCCTTTTTTAACCTGGGAAGAAATGACCATCTATAATATCGGAATCGATTTTGGATTGGCGAGGGGAATTCTTTACGGTGAATTTGACGTGTTTTACCGGGAACGTGATGGGATACCCGGTACACGTTCTGTATCTTTACCGACAACTTTCGGGGCCAGTTTGCCAACGGAAAACCTGAATAGCATCAATACTCGTGGTTTCGAACTTACGCTGGGGAATGAAGGTAGGGTGAATGATTTCAGTTGGGATATCAGCGCGAATTTATCTTGGGCTAGATCGAAATGGGGATTTTATGACGAACCAGAATATGACGACCCGGATGAAGCACGTTTATACAAAAAGACCGGTAAATGGACTGACATAAATTACGGGTATTTATCCGATGGGTTATTTACCTCCCAGCAGGAAATTGATGGCCTGGATTTCGTGTATAATGAGACTCAGGGGAATGTTGCTCTTAGACCGGGTGACGTCCGTTACAAAGATACTAACGATGACGGCCTATTAAACTGGAGGGATCAGGTCGAGATCGGGAAAGGTTCCATGCCCCATTGGATGGGTGGGATAAACATGAATTTAAATTATCAAAATTTCAATCTGCAAGCTTTATTTCAAGGGGCGTTCGGTTTTACTCAAAAAATCGTCTTGATTCCCGGGGCGGTCTATTCTGAATTAGTTTACAATGAGAGATGGACCCCCGAGAACAACAATCACAACGGGCTGGTCCCGAGGTTGGGGGGTGCGAGCACGAACAACTACAATTCAGATTTCAACTACAAGAAATCCGATTACATCCGGTTAAAAACGTTGTCTTTCGGTTATAGCTTCCCGAAATCACTCATCCAAAGAACAAACATCGAGAATTTACAGCTTTACCTGGCAGGAACGAATCTTTTCACCATAAGCGGGTTAAACAAGTACACTATCGATCCGGAAGGACAAAGTGGTAATTCCGGGAAGTATTACCCGCAGATGCGTACAATATCAATTGGATTAAACCTATCATTCTAAAATCGAATCAACATGAAAAAAATAAAATTGTTAATTGTGATAATGATCGCGCTGATCATGAATGCATGTGAGGATGTTCTTGAAAAACAACCTCTAGACATTATAACGGACGCGACGCTATGGGCCGAGCCAGTGTTAATAGATGATTACTTGAATCAGTGTTATTCAGAAATGAGGTTTTATTTTGAAATGCCGTATGGGCAAAATATTAATCATCTTGTGGAGAACAGGGCCATGGATATGCTGAACATATCTGACGAAGCCAATCAAGGCTGGATTAGTACGCCGAAAACACACTGGATTACCATCAACGGGGGGCACTTGGAATGGTGGGGATATCAAACCATTCGGAGGCTGAACATTTTCCTGGACCAAATTGAAAACTTGGAAATAGATGTTGCCGAAGGTTATAAAAAACAACGAGCTGCCGAGGCGCGATTTTTAAGGGCGTTTGCCTACTTTAACATGGTCAAACGCTATGGGGGCGTCCCGTTGATAACAAGGGTACAAGAATTAAATGACCCGGAGGAAGAATTGTATCGGAAAAGAGATAAAGAAGAAGATATTTACAAGTTCATACTCGATGAACTTGACGAGATAGCTTCTGATCTCCCCGAGAATTACGGGGACGGGAGGGCCACGAAGTACGCCGCACTGGCCTTGAAATGTCGAGCATCGATGTACGCCGCGAGTATAGCCCAGTGGGGAAGCGTCCAACTGGATGGTATCATTGGGATACCAGCTGACAAGGCTGCCAACTATTGGCAAATCTCTTACAATACTTCAAAGGAGATAATTTCCAGCGGTAAGTTTTCACTGTATGATGGCGGTGACAACAAGGCCCAGAACTTCCGAAACTTGTTCTTGGACGAGAATAACAGTGAAGTTATCTTCTCAGAACGTTTTGACGGCATCTCGGGTAAAGGCCACATTTTTGACATGATGCAGGTCCCAAAAAGTTACCACGTGTGGGGGGGGGGTCAACATACGGCTCTTTATTTGGAAATGGTAGAGTCTTTTGATAACGTTGATGGAACTCCCGGGATCATTGACAGGGATAAAATAGCCAACGGCCACCTGTGGACGGTTGATGAGCTTTTCGGGAGTAAGGACCCCCGGTTTAAGGCCACGGTGTACACGCACGGCTCGCCCTGGGTCCACACTAATGGCCCTTTCATACTTGACTACCACAACGGGATTGAGATCCCCGGGGGAGAGGTGTTAACAGTTGGCTCATATAAAGGTGTCCTTTGTCGTTCACAAGCATCAACCGCCGTAACGCCCTTTGGCGTTTTGAAATACCTGGATGAAGCAAGGGCAGTTATCCACGAAAGGCATTACTCTTCAACAGATTACATCGTGTTCAGGTTAGGCGAGATTTTACTTAACTACGCTGAGGCCGCCATTGAATTAAACAAGAACGATGAAGCACTATGGGCCGTCAATGAAATAAGGAAACGAGCCGGCATGCCGGAATATGCTTCTATCACCAGGGAAAAGGTCAGGAAGGAAAGAAAAATCGAATTGGCTTTCGAAGGCAACCGTTACTGGGATCTCCGCCGCTGGAGAACCGCGAAAGAAGATCTGACAAAGTCTTTTCACGGCCTAAGGATTATCCTGGACGGGGCATCGATTGTCGAGGGACAATACGACGTGTTGACTCAAAAGTTCAAGCTGGTTATCATTGATAACGTTTCAGGTATTCCCTCGCCTTACTTTGATGAAAAACATTATTATTTACCGATAGGGTTATCTAGAACAACAAACAACCATAACTTGATTGAAAACCCGGGGTACAAGTAAGTGGCGAGTGGGATTGTTTTCGCCAGTAGATATTTTATCGATTAACTTTTAAACATAAACTCAAAATGGAAAAAAAACATCAAACATTTGTCTTGGAAACCCGGAAGATTCTTTTCGTGATCGGGATGGTATGCGTTTTATTCTCTAACCGCGCTTCGGCACAGGGTGCGATAGATTTTTTGAACCCTCCCACCATAGACGAGTTCCTAGGTGATCAACCAATGACAAGGGCCGGGCGTCCTTTCGTGGTTTTGGCCTCGATAACCAATCCCTCAACTGTAAACGTGAGTTTGGCGGTAACTTTAAAGTTGCCGGGAAACATTTCCAGCGACGAGGAGACCGTGCGTCAAATAAATCTTAACCCGAAACAGAAAGTGATTCTTAAATGGACGCTCAACTCTAAACTGCCGCTTTACGAGGAATTGGTGCTGCATCTCTCCAGCAATAATGAAATAATAACCGTTGCCAGGCTACCCGTGCGCTTTTTGCCGGCCATGGAAAAAACGAGCCTGGACTACATCCCGGAGCCGGTCGTACCAACGAAAAAGAACGAGAGAATCCTAGTCGGGGCCCATAATTGCCCGCTTTGGGAGTTTGATTCGTATGATCTTTGGTCACAACTCAAAAAACACCCGGAGCGTACCCCGGCGCTTGGTTTTTACGCGCAAGAAAACCCAGAGGTTGCCGATTGGGAAACCAAGTGGGCAGTCGAACACGGGGTTGATTTCTTCATTTACTGCTGGTATCGAACCAGTCAAGGGGGACCCGTGCAACAAAGATTTGGCAGCGCGTTACACGAGGCGCTTTTCAACTCAAGGTTCCAAGATGAAATTAAGTTCACGATAATGTGGGAAAACCAAAATAAGGGGACATCGGGAGTTTCGGATGAAGAAGATTTAATGAACAACCTGTTGCCGTTCTGGATCGATAATTATTTCAAAAGGTCAAATTACCTGCTCGTGGATAATAAACCCGTGTTGTTTATTTACAGGCCAGAGTTTCTCGTCGAGGATCTCGGGAATGTAGAAAACGTGCGAACAGCCTTCGATAAAATGAGGAAGGCCTGCCAAGGTGCTGGTTTTGACGGGCTCTGGCTTTTGGGCGAGTACCGTGGAACTGACGCTAAACATTTAGAGCTCATGAAAAGCCTGGGATTGGATTACACCTTCGCCTATTGTTGGCACGTGAGCAATAGCCCAAACCCCCCTCAAGCCATTGAAGAGCAAATGGATAAAATTAAAACAACGCAAGATTTAGGGATTATACCTCAAGTGGTAACCGTTTCACAAGGTTGGAGCGGGTGGAGGGATGAAGGATCGATATGGACCCTACCCCCGAAAGAATTCGAGACCTTGTTGCGACGCGGGAAAGCCTTTGTCGAACAACTCCCGGGTGATCAACTCAGCGGGCAGATGTTAATACTCGATAACTGGAACGAGTGGGGAGAAGGGCATTACCTCTTACCTTACACGGAGTACGGTTTTGGGTATCTCGACGCCATTCGAAAAGTTTTCACAAACGGTCAAGAAAACCATGTTGACCTGATACCGGAAGATATCGGCATGGGACCTTACGAAAATGCATATAGAGAATGGTTAGAGGAAAAAAGGAAGGAATGAACCCGTCATTTAGATTGACTAACCATCAATTTAAAAATGTAATAAACACCCCTTTAATCCCGCCTTACAGACGGGATTAAAGGGGTATTCAAGCAACAATTCAACCCACATGTTATGAGAATAAAAGCTTTTATAACTTTTGCAATCATCACCCATTATTTTTTCTTTATCCCTAAGGGATCAATCGCTCAAACAATACAAGACCGAGGTGATCAAAGGTACGATATTGCTGCCTTCGTGTGGCCATCATATCATCCTGATGAACGAGCAAAAATCTTTTGGCCTGAAGGGATTGGTGAGTGGCAAACGGTGATGAGCAACAAACCAAAGTTCGAAGGGCATGAACAGCCACGCTTTCCCCTATGGGGTTACATCAATGAGGCAGACCCTTATGTAGCTGAAATGGAAATTAGTGCTGCAGCCGATCATGGTGTGAATGTCTTTATCTTTGACTGGTACTGGTACGATGGAATGCCTTTTCTGGAAGGACATCTAAACGATGGATACCTGAATGCAAGAAACAATGATCGTGTGAAGTTCTACTTGATGTGGGCAAATCACGATGTCCCTATGCTGTGGGACAAACGTAATGCCGGAAAACCCAATGACGCCCTGATCTGGAAAGCTGGTATCGACAGGAAAGAATTCGAAGTAATGTGCCGTAGGGTAATAGAAAAATATTTTTCGCACCCTTCCTATTATACCATAGATGGGAAACCAAGTTTCATGATCTACGAGTTAAGTACCTTGATTAATGGGCTTGGTGGCATTGAGGAAACTAAAAAGGCGTTAGAATGGTTTCGTCTTGAAGTGAAGAACGCAGGGTTTAAAGGCCTTGACCTCCAGGTCACCCTCCGGGGGAGTAGAGCTAACATAACGGGTGTCGATGGAGAAACCCTAGGTAGGCAAAATGAAATTATTAAAGAATTGGGATTTGATGGAGTTAGCCATTACCAGTTCGTACACTTCACAAATATTGACAGAGACTTCAATGAAATAATGAAAGACGTTGAAAAAGAGTGGGAATCTTTGGGAGAAGAATTCAATGTGCCTTATTACCCGCATGTTTCAGTAGGTTGGGACAATAACCCGCGTTTTGAAATGTTCAGACCGGGTATAGTGAAAAATAACGCACCCGAAAACTTCGAGAAAGCCCTTCGACAGGCAAAAGCGTACGTTAACGCACGCCACGGGCAAGCACCGTTAATTACCATTAACAGTTGGAACGAGTGGACAGAAACAAGTTACCTTCAGCCATGCACGATGTATGGATACGGGTACCTTGAAGCTATTAAAAATGTTTTTGTTGAGAAAGAAAAATGATGAAGACAAAGATTAAGATATGTTTTTCATTGGCGATTTGTCTTTTTTTATTTGTTAATTGCCAAAAATCAAGGATAGTTTTTTACGATTCTCCCGAATTAGAAAAAATGTCCAGTGATTTTGAAATGTTTGTAAATAACAAGCCCGTGTTCATTCATCAGGCGAGAGTATCAAAATTTCCCATAAATCAGATCTGGCTGGGTTACCAGAGACCATTAAGCCAAACCGAGCAGGCTTCATTTGCTTATTTTGATTTCGAAGGTGAAATAACCCTGAGGATTGTTTCAAACAAGGAAATAGAATCAGTGAACGTTCGACCTGAAAAGCACGGGATTGAACCAATGGTCAAGGGAAATACGATCGAGTTTAGAATATCGAAACCCTCTCAGTTTGTTGTTGAAGTGAACGGATATCATGAAGCCCTGCATATTTTTGCAAATTCTATAGAAAAAAACAACATTGACCCTGAAAGTCCTAATGTTCATTATTTTGGCCCAGGTGTACACGAGGCAGGTGTGATTAATGTAAAAAGTAATGAAACGGTTTTCATTGACGGGGGGGCTATTGTTTATGGAGTTATCCAAAGTGAAAATACCAAAAACATCAAAATAATTGGAAGAGGTATTTTGGATGCAAGCAAAATAGAACGGGGTGAAGCGCCAAACTTAATTTCGCTTAAAAAAGTAACTAATGCAACTGTAGATGGAATTATTCTCAAAGATGCACATCAATGGGCAGTGGTGGCAACAAACTGTAACAATGTTAATATAAACAATATAAAATTAATAGGTTTCTGGCGTTATAATTCCGATGGGATTGACATTGTCAACAGTCAAAATACATTTATTAGGAATTCATTTATTAGAACATTTGATGATAACATAGCAGTTAAAGGGTTAAATAGAGATTACAGTGATAATTATAGGAACATTGAGAACATTGTTGTCGAAAATTGTATACTTTGGAATGATTGGGGCAGAGCACTCGAAATCGGAGCGGAGACTGTTGCTGACACCATAAGAAATATCACATTTTCCGATTGCCAGATAATTCATTTCACGGCGGTTGCGATGGACATACAAAACTCTGACAAAGGAATTATTGAAAACATCAAATTTCAAGATATAACTATTGAAGAACCTATTTCGGATAGTCTGATGATTGGAAAAACACCCATAGCTTATAAAGCATGGGGGAAGATAGCTGTTCTTGGTATTTATGGAAGTTTTTACTCTCACAGTGTTGAAAGAGGAAATATCAGTAACATTTATTTTAGTAATATTCAGTATAATCCTTCAAATATCTTTTCTACTACCCATCCCGAAATTGATTCTGTACAAATTGAAAAAGATATGCCATTTGAAAATTACGATAAATTTATAAGGGATAATATTTATTTCGGAAATATTGAATACACCAGTAAAAACCATGCATTGATGTATTTTTCTGGATACGATAGCGCACATATTGTGAAAGATATTCACATCGAAAACTTCCAAATAAATGGGCGAAAAATAGCCGATACACAATTAATTGGAAAAAATAAATTTGTTGAGAATGTATTTATGGAATAGCTCGATCAAATGTATTTGTAATAATCTATTAATAATGCATTATGATCCTCAGTATTACAAGTAGTTACTTGTAATACAAGTTGGCTTGTTCATTATAAAAAATAACCCATGAAGATAATTTCATTTTGTTTTTTTATATTCATCTTTTGCACATCCTGTAATCACAAAAAACAACCTAATGTAGAACCAGCTAAATCAAATAGTTGCGAAGAAGTTTTAGTAGGAGCTATACGATGGGATGCCTGGAGCGGCGGGGCAGTAACACGTCAGGTTGAACGAACACTCGGACCTAAAAAGTATCATAGCCGGCTGCCATGGTTTGCTAAGGTCATAGATGACAACACAGTAGTAATAGATGGAAGCTCTCAAGAAGTGATGGATCAAGAAATCGTCTTTGCTAGTGGAGCAGGAATAGATTATTGGGCATTTTTACTTTATCCTGAACCTGATTCGATGAGTGAATCACTTCAGCAATATTTGAATAGCAGCCAACGTCAGAAAATCAATTTTTGTCTTATATTGCACAATGCTTTTGGAGTAAACAAGAATCAATGGCCACATGAACTGGAAAGAGCCATTGCTTTATTAGAGGAACCAGGGTATCAAACGGTTTTGGATGGACGCCCACTAGTTTTCGCCTTCATAAACAAGGATACTTTCCCCATAGAGCGTTTCAAAGAATTTATTCAAAAAACTCATGAAAAAAATATACATCCATACTGTGTTTTCATGGGTTGGAATCCAACAAATGATTATAAAACCACTGCTTCTTGGGGATTTGACGCCGTTTCTGCGTATGCATATGGCAGTGCCGATAAAACGTACTCACAACTTTGTCAAAGAGTTGAGGATGACTTCTGGAAGAATGCCGCAACAGGTAACGTACCTTATATACCACTGATCACCACGGGCTGGGATAAAAATCCGCGTAAGGACAACCCTGTATCCTGGGAATTAGATCATAGTTACCACCAGCAAAACATCTTTCCTTCTTTACCCACTCCAGAGGAAATAGCCCTTCATCTTGACAGAGGTCTGAATTTTGTGAAAAATAATTCAAGAATTTGTATTGCCAACACTGTAATCATATATGCATGGAATGAACATGATGAAGGTGGATGGCTTTCGCCGACATGGGTTCCTGAAGGTCCTCCAGATTCTGATCGGCTTAGAGCGGTTGAGAAAATATTATCAAGAAAAAATTAACCTAAAAAAGAGCTTAAATGTTAAATAACATAATGAAAATCATGAGGAGATTTTTTTTGTTAACTGCTTTAATAACGTGTTTTTTTATATCCTGTAAATTAGATAACCACGAAAAGTCCAATCAGGATAAAATCACGATCGCGGCTTACTATTTCCCAAATTATCATACACGTGATAGAACAGACATGCGAATCAGCAGACAACATTTTGAAAACTGGTCGGAATGGGAATTGCTAAAAATAGCTAAGCCGCGGTTCGAAGGGCATGATCAACCGAAGATACCTAGCTGGGGATACACAGATGAGAAAGACCCTAAAGTAATGGAACGGAAAATAGAAGCTGCTACTAATCATAATATCGATGTATTTATCTTCGATTGGTATATTTACGAAGGCAAGTCCTTCCTGAACCGTTGTCTTGATGAAGGTTTTCTACAAGCAGATAATGCAAATTCTATTAAATTTGCACTAATGTGGGCAAATCACGATTGGATGGAATTGTATCCTTATACTGGTGGGGATGCACATGATTATTTGTATGATGGGAAAGTTACTGCCGAGATGTTTGACAAGATAGGTGACGACTTGATCAAAAAATATTTTTCTCAACCGAACTATTGGCTAATTGATGGGAAAGCCTATTTTTCTATCTATGATATCCAGAACTTCATCGATAGTTTTGGTTCATTAGAAGCAACAACAAAAGAAATGAGAAAACTAAATGACAAGGCCATCAAAGCTGGATTGAAAGGTATACATTGGAACCTAGTAGCTTGGAGTAATGCTATCTTGCCCGGACAGAACGTTTCCTCAAGCAGCAAAGATTTATTAAAGATGCTTCCATTTGAATCGGCAACCTCTTACGTCTGGGTACATCATGTTAGATTACCCGAACTTTTAACTGATTTCAATTATGTCCGAGACCAATATCTGGAACATTGGGAAAAAGTCAAAGCAGATTATGAGGTGCCTTACTATCCTAATGTAACTATGGGCTGGGATCCCAGCCCACGTACTAATCAAGAAAAAGAATGGAGCAGTAGCTTCGGCTATCCGTATAGCAACACCATCGGGAATAATACACCAGAGAATTTTAAAGCTGCATTACAAGTTACTAAAGACAAATTATTGGCAGATACTAACGGACCTCGCATCCTGAATATCAACTGTTGGAATGAATGGACTGAAGGTAGTTATCTCGAACCGGACATCATAAATGGGACAAAGTATTTAGAAGCGATTAAAGAAGTTTTTAACACGAATTGACATATGAAAACAAAGACAATAACAGCAATCGCTGTAATTATTATTGCATTAATTTCATGTATAAATAGTCATCAAAATGCAAACAAATCTGGAACCCAATGGGTAATGCTTGAAGTTGACTTTGTTAGTAAAAAAAAGTACACTGATAGTTTTAATGAAGTTGATTTAGATGTAATATTTAACCATAGTAGTGGAGAAGAAATAAAAATTCCAGCATTTTGGGATGGTGGGGCAAAATGGAAAGTACGCTTCGCTCCGACTATGATAGGAACTTGGAAGTATAAAACAATTTGCACAGATAACACAAATTCCGGGCTCAACAACAAAACAGGGACAATTGAAGTTACTCCTTATAATGGTAATCTGGAGATTTATAAACGGGGGTTTGTTAAAACCATACCAGGAAAACGATATTTCATATACAATGATAATACGCCATTTTTTTATCTTGGCGATACTCATTGGGGGATGCCAAGAGAATTAATTGATAGTTCAACAGTTTCTGGATACAAATCACATTTTAAATATATTGTTGATAAAAGAGTAGAACAAGGATTTACAGTATACCAATCAGAACCTATAGATGCAAAATATGATCTAAGCGATGGATTAACAGAGGAAGACATAGATGGCTTTGTTGATTTGGATAGAAGATTTAAGTATATCGCTCAGAGCGGTTTAGTTCATGCAAATGCTCAGCTTTTCTTTGCAAGTGAGCTTGGAGTAAATGGCAGTAAATATCCTTTAGATTACCTTGAAAAAATATGCCGCTATTGGGTCGCACGTTATGCATCATTCCCCGTTTTGTGGACTACTGCACAAGAAGTAGATAACGATTTTTATCATGGTAGAATGAGTAATGGGAAGGATATGAATCCTTATTACAATATGGAACAAAACCCATGGAAACACGTTGCTTCATTTATTCATAAATATGACCCCTACAAGCATCCTTTAACGGCTCATCAAGAATTCTCATCAATTAACGGCGATGGAACCGTGGCTTCAACTTCTTCATTTAAAGACATTCCAGGTCACTCTTGGTTTGCGGCTCAATGGGCTCCGGCAAAAGACTCTCAACTTGATTTTAGAATACCAAAAGATTTCTGGCTCAATGGGCAAGGAAAGCCAACAGTAAATTATGAAGGACATTATGACCATTTATGGACTAAGGAGTTTGGAGCAAGAATGCAGGGTTGGACTGCTTACTTAAATGGGATGTTCGGTCATGGTTATGGAGCTATTGATATTTGGTTATATAACAGCACTTACGACATGGATAATGAAACGGTTAGAGGTAACGTAACTATAACAGTTGAAGATAAACAAACAAAATGGAACGAAAGTTTAGAATTTCAATCAGCCTATCAAATGGGATATATGCGAAATTTCTTTGAGACATTCGATTGGTGGAATTTGGTCCCACGATTTGATGATCAAAACTGGTTTATTAACGATTCATCATTTTATTCCATTTCCAGTAATGGGAATAATCTATATGTAGCCTATTTTTATAATCCGGATAGAAATACAGGTATTTTGAAAGGACTTGAAAACAAAACATACACCATTCAGTGGTTTAATCCAATCGATGGTACGTTCCTAACTTCCAAAAACGTTTCCGTTGAAAATAACAGTTATATAATTGGAGAAAAACCTGATAAGAGTGATTGGGTATTATTAGTGAAAATAAAATAATCATTTCTAGATTCATACTGTTGCATTAATATTTTCAACATACTTGCAATTGCATGATTTAAAATCACATATAATCGTTCTTTTTTGAGATACTGTCCAAAATAATGTGTAAAGCGCATTTTCTCTGTCTTTGATTTTGAACTAAAACTAACGTAGGAGAACATTCAGTAATTGCCAAAACAAAGCCGACTGAATCATTACGAAATAGTTGGCTTTCGTTAAATGGTTTTCATCTTCTTACAAAGAAGTGTTTTTATATTTTACTAAACGCTGATAAAATCAACTGAAAGAGTAAGCTACTCAATTTTATTTTAAACACACTCCATCTTTTTAAAGAAATGATCATGAATCATCAAAGTAATTTTACCGTAGTACTTTGTTCCATGCTGTTAACGTATGGATGCAAAGAAGTGAGGTCACCGGATTGTGAAGGTAAGCCTAATGTTGTGTTTGTTTTTGCTGATCAATGGCGTGCGCAAGATCTTGGCTATGCAGGAAACAAACAGGTAAAAACTCCCAATTTGGACTTGTTGACCGATCAAGCTGTAGTCTTTCGTAATGCAATATCAAATATCCCGGTTAGCGCACCCGCAAGAGCATCATTAATGACCGGACAATATCCTTTGACGCATGGTCTGTTTTATAATGACAAGCCATTGAAAAATGATGCGACTTGTATCGCAGAGGTTTACAAAAATAATGGTTATAAGACTGCTTATATAGGTAAATGGCATCTCAAGGGAGGTGGAATTAATAACAGGAATGAACCTGTGCCTAAAGAAAACAGACACGGTTTTAATTTCTGGAAAGTTCACGAATGCACTCACGATTACAATAATTCGATATTCTACGATGAGGAGAATGTTAAACATACGTGGGATGGTTACGATGCTATTGCACAGACAAAAGAGGCCATAAAATATATAAATTCAAATAAGAATGATCCATTCTTACTTTTTTTATCCTGGGGACCACCACATGCTCCCTATGAAACTGCCCCGGAAGAATACAAGGAGATATATAAAGATATGGACATTCAACTTCGTCCAAACGTGCCGGCAGAATTAAAAGAGAAGGCAACTGAATGGATACGCGGTTATTATGCTCATATTTCTGCTTTAGATGATTGTATTAAACAATTGCAAACAACAATCAAAGAGGCTGGTATCGAAAAAAACACAATTTTTGTATTTACTTCTGACCATGGAGATATGCTCGGGTCTCACGGTGAGGTGAAAAAACAAAAACCTTGGGAAGAATCTATTTTGGTACCAATGATAATGAAATATCCTGCCATGCTCCAAGCTGGAGAAATGAGTAAAGTTTTTTCTTATCCTGATATTATGCCTACTTTATTAGGATTATGCAACCTTGAAATTCCAAAAACAGTTGAAGGGATTGATTATTCAGGCGAATTATTAAAAACGGAAAATGTTGAAATTGAAGGTGCATTATTAACATGTCCTGTGCCTTTTCATCAATGGTCCTATAAGAATGGAGGGCGAGAGTATCGAGGAATTCGCACTGAAAGATATACGTATGCTAAAGATTTAAATGGTCCTTGGTTGCTTTATGATAATCTGAATGATCCCTATCAAATGAATAATCTGTGTAATAAAGCCGATTTCAGCGAACTACAAAAAGATTTAGAGAAAAAGTTACAAAAAATTCTTATACAAAGAGGAGATGAATTTCTTGACGGAGCAGAATATATGAAAAAATGGAATTATACTTGGGACATGGATGATTCCATCAAAATCATTGTTAAAAAATGAAGAGGCAAAGACAGATTCTTTCACGAAAATAGTGTTATTTTACTTTCAAAGGAACAACTTTCTTCTGTAAAAGGTAAACACTCGGAACGGTAAAATGTCTTACGGGATTTACTGGAGATCAAGCTCTCAAGCATGATGAAGCCCGTGCGGCGCGAGTTTCTAGATTACGCGGAAGGCAATAAGGGTAAGTTGAGATGGGTGTAGCTGTTGGTTTTTACCCTAAGAAGATAACTCGTGAAATGACAGGGATATATGGGCTAGAGACTTTTCTGATGACGGCTTGTATAGTTTATCAATTTTGTTATAGAATTTAGCGCATATAAGGTGGTTATGAAATCAAAGATTATTAGTTGTTATGGCTTAGCTTGTAGTGTGCTGGGTTTAACCTCTTTTAAGCACATTGAGGCAAGCTGTCAGGATATTCCTAATATCATTTTCATTTTGGCTGATGATTTGGGATACATGGATGTAGGGGCTTTTGCAAGTCGTGTAACAGGTGTCAGTCCAGATGAAATGTACTATGAAACACCGAACATCAATAGATTGGTTAACGAGGGTGAGGCTTTTTCATCGGCATATGTATGTCCACTCAGTTCACCGACTCGTTCCGAATTGTTAACAGGAAGATATGCAGCTACTATGGGTTTTACTACCGCTCTTCCATTTCGGGATACATGGTATATGACTGCTCAGCAACCTCCACAAGGTGCTTATATTCACGATGCCATCCAACATGTTGATCCAATCAAGATTGAACATGCCTGGAACAATGGGAAGTCAAATACCGCAATCCCTGCAGGACTGCCGATTGATGAAAAACGGAAATGTATTGTGTTACCGGAGGCTTTAGAAGGTTATCATACTGCATTTGTTGGTAAATGGCATGTGGGAGGCATGGGTGCAGACGGTTATCAACCGCATGATAGAGGTTTTGATGAAGTACTTGCATATTTTGACGCCGGCGGTTCGGTTCATTTCAATTGGAGAAATGTTTGGGATGATAAGTCAAAGAGACGTTTCCCTAAAATGCCCCAGGAAGAATGGATGGTAGGCAAGGCGGGCAAGGAAACCGGGCAAAGTTATTTGACTGATGATTTGACGGAACGTGCATTGGATTATATCGACAGAAGAGTAAAATGTGCAGACAAGAAACCTTTCCTTTTGTATTTTAGTCATTTCGCGATACATACGCCCCTTCAGGCTAAGGAAGAGCATCTTGAGTATTTTGACAAAAAATCTACGAAAGGATGGAACAATCATCAAGATCCTGTTTATGCAGGTTTGTTAAAGAGTCTTGATGAGTCAGTCGGCAGAATTCTCGATAAATTGGATGAGTGTGAAATTGCAGAAAACACTTTGGTAGTATTTATGTCCGATAATGGAGGTATTGCCGGAAAAATTACACCTGAAGGTCTATTCACGGATAATTCACCTTATTTAGGCGGTAAGGCTACGTTGTTTGAAGGAGGTATCAAGACTCCACTTATAATGCGGTGGAAAGGGCGTATAAAGCCGGGACAATGGTGTGACGTAACAGTAGATGCTTGTGATATATTCCCCACTTTGTTGGAGATAGGCGGTATTGATCCCACTCCTTATTATGAAATAGAGAAGATTGATGGCAGAAGTCTTTGTCCTTTAATTACGGACGTTAATAATGAGTCTCGAAAGTATTCGCGTAACACCTTTATGTTCCATTATCCATTTAATGTTATTTATAAAAACCCTGTGGATGGTTATAATTTGACACCTCACTCAGCTGTGCGCAGTGGAGATATGAAATTGATTTTTGATTGGTACGGACGACTTTATTTGTTTGACATGAAGAAAGACCCATGCGAACGCACAAATTTGGCGGCAGAACTCCCGGAGATGACCAATAAGTTATTCATGGAACTGATGGTTTGGCTGGAACAGAACGTTCAGGGACAATACATGCCTACCGTGAACCCGTTTTATGATCCTGCAAAAGAAGTAAGAAGAAAATCCCCATTTATCAATCTGGTTGAGGTTTACAAAAATGGTGGTGATGTAGTGAAGGCTGCTGTTATTCCCGATATGAGTAAAGTTGTTATTCAATGAACGTATATTTGTGTTTGTAAGAAATAATCACACTGAATGTAACACTACCAATTTTTTCAGGTGAGCCAATACATGCTATCCATAAGCAAACTTTGTGTTCAAACAACAAACATCAAAAATTTAAAAGTTATGCGTAAGCTAATCAACTCTTTTTGCGGACTTTTTGCATGTGTCTCTTGTTTTGGAACCAATACAGTTACAGCTGAAAAGAAACCTAACATTATTTTTATCCTTGTCGATGATTTCAGGTATGATGCAATGGGGTATTGCGGTAATACAATAATAAGTACCCCGTCAATCGATAATCTCGCCACTGAAGGAACATTCTTCAGAAACGCGTTTTCTTCAACCCCCATTTCATCTGCCAGTAGAGCTAGTATATTGACGGGCTTGTATGAAAGGACACACAGGTATTCTTTCCAAACAGGACCGCTTGATGATGAATTTATGGAGAATGCTTATCCTTTGAAATTAAAGGAGGAAGGTTATCACACGGCCTTGTTTGGGAAACTTGGTGTAAATTGTACTGATGCAAACTCATTGTTTGACGAAATAGAGGACTATGACAGGAATAATGCGATTCAGGAGGATGGCTATCACTATAAGACACTCGATAATGATACAGTACATCTGACTAGATATACCGGACAAAAGGGACTTGATTTTATAGAAAAACAGAATGGTGATAATCCTTTCTTCCTTGCTCTTTGTTTTAGTGCTCCTCATGCGCACGATTCAGCAAAACAGCAGTATTTCTGGGATGAGAACCAGGAAGATTTCTATAACGATGTGACAGTGCCTGATCCCGTAATGAGCGAGGACAAATATTTCAACCGCCTCCCGGAACTTGTGAAGAATGGGTTCAGCAGGCTGAGATGGACATGGAGATTTAATACTCCCGAGAAATACCAGTTCATGATAAAGGGTTATTACAGGATGATAACAGGGGTGGACCAAGAAATAGCCAAGATGAGAGAAATGTTAGAAAAGAAAGAACTCGCGGATAATACTGTCATAGTGTTCACGAGTGATAATGGTTATTTCCTGGGAGAAAGACAAATTGCCGGCAAATGGATGATGTATGACCTGTCAGTTAGGATCCCGCTTGTAATATATGATCCACGTGTTAACAAACACGCTGAAGTGGAACAGTTGGTTATCAACGTGGACATTCCTTCTACTTTTGTTGACCTGGCAGGTGGTGAAATTCCTTCACAATGGCAAGGTAAGAGCCTTACGGGTTTGCTGAAGAACAAAGATTACAAGATGGAACGAGATACCATTCTTATTGAACATCTATGGGAAATGCCTAACATCCCTTCGTGTGAGGGGGTAAGAACTGATGAGTGGAAATACTTCAGATATGTCAATGATAAGCGCATTGAAGAACTTTACAATCTGAAGAAAGACCCGAATGAAGAATTTGATTTGTCGAAGGACAAGAAATATGCAAAGGTTTTAGAAAACTTGAGAAAGAAGACAGATGAACTTACTCATAGGTTTTCGGCAAAAGGTTGGATCGCTCCTGAAAACCTTTCAACAAGATTTATTGGGAAAAAGGACTTCTCTTTGACTGAAGCTGACAAGCAGGTTTTTGGGTGGACATTGCCTTATTTCTCTCGAGCTCAGAAATATTATCAGATATTGGTGGCTTCGTCGAAAGAGAATATTGATAGGAATGTAGGCGATATGTGGAATAGCGGGTGCGTGTTCAGTAATAATTCGTTTAACGTTGAATATAAAGGCAAGCAGCTTGAAATTGGTAAGACATACTACTGGAGAGTACGTTATTGGGATTATTTGAACAGGACCAGCCAATATTCCAAACCGCAGGGTTTTATTTATGGAGAAAATTCAACCACGCCTGAAAAAGTTTCTTATATGCCTGATACGGATATGTTACTGATGTGGGGTGTTTCTAATATAATTCAAATTCAAAACAATACGTTTTAAATATTGTGTTAGCTAGTAAACATTATCCCAATAAGTTTGTAAGTATATAAAGGTTCTACGTTTTAAGTTGAGTAAAGCACATTTATTCTACCATTGGTTTTAAACAGGAGAATTAAAGATCATGCACTTTACATAGCCGTATTTTAGTGAAATGTTAGGAGAAATTCAAAAAAAGCGTTAAACATGGTTTTGAAATCAAGCCTAGTAGCCCTGATGAAATCGGATACTGTCCCAAAAAGTGTGCAAAGTGCATTTTCTTTATCTTTGTCTTTGATTTTGAACTTAAAAAATAAAGCTTATGCACTTTACACAGCCGTAAGTTAGTAAAATATTGGGAGATAGTCTATAAAAAGAAGACGGGTTAAACACGATTTTAAAATATGTAAGGTAGTATCCTAAAAAGAAATTTAACCACAGATATACTCACAATTATAAGGATAATGCCTGAAATGCAACTTTTTGAAGGGCAGTGTTTCACAAATGAGTGTTTTGGCAAATCATAAGAAGGTGAAATTCACTCGGTTAGTGCCGCTGAGTTGCTTCATCCCGATTATCGGGAGTAGTCGTTTGATTACGAAGGTATTTTGAAGCCCTACCATATTTTAATCAAAAACATGAAGATAATATATACACTTTTTGGACAACTGATTTTCACCATGTTAATATAAACTGGAAACGGTGACTCTTCTGAAAGTGATATATTTAGAAAGTGGCAGAAAAACAAATATGAATACCAAAAAGTCTAAGGAGATTTTGAAAGATGTAAAAAATATAGTCGCAAGTAAAATTGTATAGTGAAACTCCAGGTAGCGATAACTTGGGGTTAGTTGCTAGTTATAAGCATTCAGTAATCATAGAATTCCTGATGTTTAAAGATAAATTTAAGAAATTAGGCCTATCTTTACCTTTGCGATTGATAATTATCAAGATTAAAAGATAATTAAGGACAATAATAGATAAAATACAATAAACATTTTTGGATTATGAGACAGATTAAACAGAAAACGAAAAAGCGGGTTTCGAACGTGAAGTTTTGCTTGGTTACCATGGTATTATGCGCTTTTTGCCTTTTGGCAGAAGGGAAAAGTTCAACTTCATACCCCGATCAGGACAAGAATTCCAAGTGGATTCCATACACCTTGCCCTGGAACGATATGCCCCTGGATTTATCGTTTATATACAAGAACGATAAGCCGGCCGGGGAACGGGGGTTCCTGAAGGTTGAAGGGGATAAGTTCGTTTTTGAAGATGGTACGGAGGCCCGGTTCTGGGGAACGAATTTCAACAGCGCTCAAAATTTTCCCTCCCATGAACATAGTGAGAAGGTCGCCAAACGCTTGGCAAAAGTCGGGATAAATATAGTAAGGTTCCACCAATTAGACGCCGAATGGTCCACACCGAACATCTTCCAGTTCAGCAGGGGGGAGAACAAGCCCAACACCATGAGCTTCGACCCGGAGAGCATGGATCGCTTGGATTACCTGATTTACTGTTTAAAGCAAGAGGGGATATACGTCTACATGGATTTGCTGACCTATCGTAGATTTGAAACCGGTGACGGGGTCGAGTCAGCCTACCAACTGGGGGACGCCGCCAAGCCCTATAGCACGTTCAACAGGAGGTTGATCGAGTTGCAAAAGAAGTTCAACAGCGACTTGTGGAACCACGTGAACCCGTACACCAAATTGGCGTACAAGGATGACCCCGTGATAGCGTTGACGGAAATCACCAATGAATGCGACTTGTGGTCGCAAGAGGTGAAGGTTGAACCGTACCGGAGCGAGTTGGAAAAGATGTACCGCGACTGGGCGGCCAAGAACAAGGTGAAGGTGGGAAAAGAGAAGGTGAATTTTGATAGAAGTGATGTAAACATGCAAAAGTTTTACATCGCCGTCACCAAGGATTATTACGATGAAATGATCGCGCACATGCGGGATCTGGGGGTAAAGATTCCCATTGCAGGAACCAACTGGACCCGGAATGCCGCCCATTTATACGCGCAGTTAGCCGGTGATTTCACCGACACGCACCCATATACCGCGGGAGGTGGGGGATGGCGAGACGGGAGTGGCAAGTTTGGGAATGAGCCTAACCTTGGTTCTACCAATAACTTGTTACCCAGCACGGCATTTTACAAGGTTCAAGACACGCCTCTTTTTATTTCTGAATGGGACAACCCCTGGCCCAACGAGTGGCGCGCCGAAAGCTCCTTACTGTTGGCGGCGGTAGGGTCGTTCCAGGGTTGGGGTGGATTTGCCATCCACACGTACCGCTATTCGCTGGACGAGGATGTTGACATGATAGGCAAACCCATAACCGGGAATGCCCTCAACGGTGTACATTACCGGGGCGGGGTATTCGACACCTTTAATGACCCGGCCAAATTTGGGTTATTCTATCATGCAGCCCTTATGATAAGAAGGGGGGATATAAAGCCGGCTAAAGAAACGATAAGCGTCAAGCTGGAGGATCACCTCGCGACCCCCGGAAAAGCCCATTTACTCACAGCCGAAAAACATCGAATAGAAAGCGTCTTCCCGAAAATGCCCAACAAGGGCCACCGGGTGGTTGGTGTTAACGATGCTATCGTAGATGTAGAGAAAGGGGAGGTCCTTTCAGACACCAAGGAGCTGTATCGGAACTTGAACAAAAAGATGGGATGGATAGATTCACCAAGAACGAAAGCGGTGTACGGTTTCGTTGGAAAAGAGGGGGAAATTCCCCTGAACGATGTGCAATTCGAGGTTAAAACCGATTTCGCTACCGTGGCCATAAGCTCGTTAACCGACGAACCCATAAAGAGCTCGGGCAACATGCTGTTAACCGCTGTGGGCAGGGCCGAGAACACGAATAGCAAATACAACGAAGACCGAACGGTACAATTGGACCCGGGCCATGGCCCCATTCAGGTGGAAGTAATTAACGCGATCGTCGAGATAAAAACCGACAAAAAGAACCTGCGGGTGATATCTATTAACCCGCAAGGCTCCATAACGGGTTATATGCCCTCCGAGTATAAAGACGGGGTGTTCAGGTTTGAAATCGGCAAGGAGTTTCAATCCATGTATTACTTGATTCAAGAACTGTAACCTCATATTATAGTAGATTCATCATATGCAGGTGAATAGAAGGACAACGATTATCCCTACTATATTTGTTCTATTGTTGAGCCTTGCTCCTTTAGTAAAGCTCAACGGACAGCCGATGCCCTATAAAAACCCGAAACTCAGTACTGAACAAAGGGTGAAAGACCTCTTAAGCAGGATGACGATCGAAGAGAAGGTCAATCAGATGCTAAAGGTCAACCTGGGAGAACTAAAACAGGATGAGCATGGGGAGATCACCGAAGCGTCTCTTGAAAAACTGTTCAAGGGGGAAAGTATTGGATGCCTCGACCCACCGCGATGGGACGACTTGACCGATACACCCATAGATGTAGCGGGTATAGCCAAGTTTTCGGAAGCCGCCGACAGGTACCTCAGAGAAAAAACGAGGCTGGGCATCCCGGCTATACAGGTAGACCTTGGAGGTATACACGGGCAATTGGCTTATGATGCCACCATCTTCCCGCAATCAATAAACCAGGGCAGTACATGGAATAGTGACCTTATAAAGGAGATGGCCGAAGTAATGGCCAAGGAGGCCAAACTTACCGGGTGCGACCAGTTCTTTGCACCCTTGCTTGATGTCGCGAGAGACCCCAGGTATGGACGTCTGGAAGAGTGCTTTGGCGAAGACCCGTTCCATGTTGCCGAGATAGGGAAAGCCTTTATCATCGGGTTGCAGGGAGATCCAAGCATCACGAAAGATCGTTTACCGAGCCATAAAATTATAAGTACCGCGAAACATTACGTGGGTTACTCAACGCCGATAGCCGGTATCAATATTGCACCGGTAGAGGTCGGCCCCAGGGACTTCAGGGATCTCCACCTATACCCTTTTGAAAAAGCCGTCAGGGAGGCCAACGTTTACTCCATCATGCCTGCCTATAACGAGGTAAATGGAATCCCCGTCCATGCCAATGAATGGTTACTGCGGGATATCCTACGAAAGGAATTCGGTTTCACGGGCTACGTGTTCGCGGATTACGGTGCGGTGAACATGTTGCAAACAAGGCATCATATTACTTCCAATAAAGCTGAAACGGCCATTGTCGCGCTTAAGGCTGGCGTTGATCAGGAAGGAAGCAATTACGCCTATTCCGAACTGGTGCATTTAGCGAAGAAGGACAAAGAGATTGCCGCTTTGGTTGACGAGGCGGTTACGAACATGCTCACCGTTAAATTCAAGGCTGGACTGTTTGATGAACCTTACGAAGCTCCGAAGAATCTATCCGAGATGATCAACACCCGTGATTCGAGAACATTGGCACGACAGGTAGCGGAAGAATCGATCATACTATTAAAAAACGAAGGTGATCTTTTACCCTTGAACCTCTCGGAGGTTAACTCGATAGCGGTGATAGGGCCGAATGCTGATCAGGTACAATATGGCGACTACAGTATCTCCAAGGATAACAGCACGGGGGTTACCATACTTCAAGGAATTAAAACCATCACCCAGGGAAAAGTCACGGTAAATTACGCGAAGGGGTGCGGTATAACCGACTTGGATAAAGATGGCTTTAAGGAGGCCGTGGAGGCCGCGGAGAAGAGCGACGTGGTATTGCTTGTCATAGGTGGAACCAGCATGTCACTGGCGGGGACGGGATGGGGAGAGCTGGCGGAACAGGGGGCATACCCTACTTCAGGTGAAGGATACGACAGATCAGACCTTACCCCCCCGGGAGTTCAGCCTGACTTGATACAAGCCATTCACGAAACTGGAAAACCAGTTATACTGGTGATGGTGCATGGAAGACCGTACAGCATAAAATGGGAAAAAGAGCATATCCCCGCCATACTTGAGGCATGGTACCCGGGTGCAGAGGGGGGCAATGCCATTGCCAGGATTCTCTTCGGGGAAGTGAATCCTTCAGGTAGGTTAAGCGTTTCCGTTCCGCAAAGCGTTGGTCACGTTCCTGTTTTCTACAATTACAAACCCACGGGAAGAGGATATTACCGCAAACCGGGAAGCGCAGAAAAACCGGGTAGGGATTACGTTTTTGCATCCACAGACCCCCTCTTCCCGTTCGGATTCGGGTTAAGTTACACCCGATTTGACTACTCCGACCTGAATATCGAGAGGAAAGAGCTAACGGGCGAAGATACCATCCGGTTGTCCGTGAAAGTGACGAACTCGGGGAAAATGGCTGGGAAGGAGGTCGTTCAAGTATACATAAATGACAAGGTAAGCTCCGTTACAACCCCGGTAAAAGTGCTTAAAGGATTTAAAAAAGTAAATATCGCCCACAATGATGCTGCCACGGTACATTTTTCAATCCCGTGCAAAGAGCTTGGTCTATGGGATAAAAACATGCATTACGTGGTGGAACCGGGTGAGTTTGACATCATGATTGGTGCCTCAGCTGAGGATATCAGGCTAACCGATTCCATCGTGATAAAATAATCTACGTATAACAAAATAATCAACTTGTAATAAAACAGTCGTATGAAACGAGCATGTAAATCATTTACACCCATGACAATGATTAAAGCGAGTTCCATACACCGAAACAATAAAATAAACAATCGTATGAAACGAGCATGAAAACTGTTTTCACACAAGAACATGATTAAAAGCGAGTTCCATACACCGAAACATAAAAATCAAATAATCGTATGAAAAAAACAATCTCAATTTTGATTACCTCTCTGTTTTTATTGTTCTTCTGTCACTGTACAGACAACAATGGTGAGAGAAAAGGTGAAAGTGAAGCCGGGAACTTGTTGATTGGTTGGGCAACCGGAGACATCACGCCCGATCGTCCCGTTCTTGTACAGGGTCAATTCCCAGCACGCGTATCGGAAGGTATCCTGGACCCCCTCACGATAACGGCATTGGTCCTTGAATCGGTGGGAGAAACATCGTCAGAGCAAGTGGTTTTCGTTAGTTGCGATATCATCGGCATACGTAGCGAGTTACTTGCCGCGGTGCAAAACCGGTTAAAGGATCTACTCCCCGAGATAAAACCGGAGGCGATCATTTTAAACGCGACACATACCCATACCGCGCCCTACGCGAGTGTCGCCACCGATTCGAAAACTATTTACGGGATCGAGTTGGAAACCATGTCTCCCGCGGAGTGCTTGCAGTATATTTCCGAGAATATCGCATCGGCGGTCGTAGAGGCCTGGAACAACCGTGAACCGGGAGGCATAAGTTACGGCTTGGGACATGCCGTGGTAGGGCATAATCGACTGCAAGCAGATTTTGACGGGAAATCCCTGATGTATGGCAACACGAACAGGCCCGAGTTCAGTCACATGGAGGGATTTGAAGATCATACGGTTAACCTGCTGTATACCTGGGACGAGAAATCAAACCTGACCGGGGTGGTGATAAACGTTCCCTGTCCCTCGCAGGTTACCGAAAGCCTGCACAAGATCAGCGCGGATTACTGGCACGAAACACGTGCAGAAGTTCGTAAAAGATTGGGGGATAACCTGTATGTATTGCCGCAGTGCGGGTCTGCGGGCGACCAGTCGCCACATATACGGGTTGGTGAAAAAGCGGAGTTGCGCATGCAAAAATTGATGTTCCCGGAAGAGACAGAAATAGGGGATCAAACTATTGCACACAGGAAACAAATAGCGGTTCGCATCGCCGACGCGGTAACGTCTGTTTACCCGTACGTGAAAGACGATATCGAGTGGAATCCCGTTGTTAAACACGAGATGAGGGTCATGAACCTTTCCAGGCGCCTGATCAGCATGAGTGACGTGAACAGCTCAATGGAAGAGGCGAAAAAGTGGACAAAGAAATACGAGGAGTTACTCGCGGAAATCGAGGCAAATCCCGCGATCAAAGAAAAGGATAGGTGGTATTACGAAATAACCCAAACGTATACCATGGCTAAAAGAGGCGAAAGTGTAAAGGAAAGGTACGAGCTCGAGAAAGTCCAGCCCAAGTTGCCGGTTCAAATACACGTCGCGAGGATCGGGGATATAGTTATGGCCACCAACCCGTTTGAACTGTATCTAGACTACGGCACGCGCATCAAAGCCCGAAGCTCGGCCACGCAAACATTTATCATTCAGCTGTCTAACGGTGGCTACGGCTACCTCCCCACTTCCCGCTCTATCTCGGGAGGCGCGTACGGGGCCGTACCTGCAAGCACCCAAATAGGGCCTGAGGGCGGGCAGGAACTTGTTGAAGGCACGTTAGCAATCATTGATGAAATGATGAAATAGGTAAACAAGTGTTTATCACTTTAAGATTGTATCAAAATGAAAAAAACAATCTCCACCATAAGGATCCTTTTTCTTCTCGTTCCCGTCCTGCTAATAAATATTGTTAAACTAAATGCAGGAGACATTCTGATTGGAGCGGCATCCGTTGATATTACACCTGAGCTGCCTGTCGCCCTTACTGGTCAGTTTCATTTAAGAATCGCCGAAGTAATCGAAACACCCCTTACCGCGAATATTATCGCTCTTGAATCAAAAGAGAACACGGGTGAAAGCGATGCGGCAATCATGGTATCGTGCGATTTGCTTAATATCTCAAACGGAATGCTTCAAAAGGTGCGAGAGGAAGTTGGCAAAATAATTACCGGACTTGATGTAAGTAAAATATTTTTAAGTGCAACCCATACCCATACGGCACCGGTTTTAGAAAATGACTCTGCATTCTCATTCAGGTATGCTATCCCAGAAAAGGGAGTGCTCCAAGTGGATGAATACGTTCGCTTTTTTGTCAAGCAGGTGAGCGATGGCATCATCAAAGCCTGGAACAGCCGGGAACCGGGTAGTGTGACTTGGGGATTGAGCCATGCTGCCATTGCCTACAACAGAAGGGCGGTATATGCTGACGGCACAGCTGTCATGTACGGCAACACGAACAGGCCCGATTTTTTAAATCTCGAGGGAACAGAGGACCACGATGTAAACACGCTTTTTTTCTGGGATAATGATGGAAAACTCACGGCCATGGCCATTAACGTTCCATGCCCTTCTCAAGTTGTTGAACACCGATCGGCCGTAAATGCCGATTATTGGCATCCCGTACGCGAAAAACTGAAGCAACGTTTCGGGATGGACGTGACAATTCTGGGTTGGGGGGGTGCATCAGGTGATCAATCGCCACGACCACTATACAGGAAAAAAGCTGAAGCACGTATGAACCAGCTGCGCGGTTTGAGTGATACAGAAGAGTTGGCTCGGCGGATCTGTATGGCTGTAGAGGACGCTTTTGAAGCGGTGAAAAATGACAGGCATGAAAAGGTGAAATTAATACACAAAACCGAAATACTTTCCCTCCCGGTAAGGAAAGTAACGCAAGAAGAGTATCTTTTTTCATTGTCTGAAAAAGAAAAATATTCCGCGTTGATCGCTGCTAATCCGGAATCGGCAAAAGATCATCTGGCAAGGGTAACGTGGAATGCAGATGTGGTTAAGCGTTATAACATGCAAAAGAACAATCCGAATCTTGATTATAAGACAGAAATCCATGTCGTGAGGATCGGAGACATCGCCCTTTGCACCAATCAATTCGAACTATTTACAGACTACGGATTACGAATACAGGCACGCAGTGAGGCGTTACAAACGTTTGTTATAGCTTTCTCTGGCCCCGTAACATACCTTCCAACTGAAAAAGCCGTCAAGGGTGGCGGATACAGTGCCGTTATACAAAGTGGAGTGGTTGGGCCGGAGGGAGGACAAATAATGGTAGAAAGAACGGTACAGCTTATTAATGAAATGTTTTAACGATCAACTTACATTCAAAAATTAAAGAAATTACAAATGAACCTCAAAAAATTCTTGCCAATTTACTTGATTTTCCTCTCAATGGGCATGGTAGACGCGGCCGGGCCGATGGTGAGCCTGGCCCGTGAGACATTCGCCCTCTCTATAACTGTTGCCACGTTGCTACCTTTCCTGGGATACCTGTTATTTGGCTTGCTTGCCATCCCGATGGGAGTTTGGCAAGACAAAAAAGGGAAGGTTTTCACCTTAAACCTCGGGTTGGGGATAATGTTCGTAGGATTAATGATTCCTGTTTTTTCAGGAATGTACGGGAAGATGGTTGTTGATCCCACCTCTTTGGGACAGTTTTATCGAATTCTCAGCGCGGTGTTGCTTATTGGAGCCGGGGGGGCTATCTTACAGGTCGGGGGCAACCCCTTTGTTCGCGATATCTCCGAGGAGGGACACTATTCAAAAAACTTATCAAGGGCACAATCGTTTATTACCATTGGCTCTTCCCTGGGATTCCTGGTTCCCCCTCTTATGTATAACCTGTTCGGGTTAGACTGGACCATATTGTTCCCCGTGAATGCGACTATCGTGCTGGTAGCCATGCTATGGTTTAACCTGGCAAAAATACGCGAGGTGAAACAGGAAAAGACACATGCCGCGACGTTAAAATCCTGTTTAAGCTTGCTCAAGAACGGGTACGTGCTAGCCATGGTTTTCGGGATATTCATCTATTGCGGGGTTGAAATAGCCGTGGCTTCGCATGCCCCTATCCTGTTAAGCGATAAATTTGGTATATCCGTTGAAAAACTGGGCCTTGTAATAAGCTGGTCACTCTTTTACCTTCCAATTTTTATAGGCAGGTTTTTCGGTGCCTATATTTTGAAATATATTGCGCCCACTCGTTTGTTAATCGTTACTGGATCATTTGCCCTAATGGGTGTCCTAACGATATTATTTACAAACTCATTAACGTTGGCTCTCATTGGTATTCTTATCATTGGCCTGGGCTTTGCCAACATCTTCCCCCTTATTTTCTCGATTACCATTGATCGCATGCCTGATCATCAGAATGAATTGTCCGGTTTAATGGTCACGATGATCGCGGGGGGCGCTTTTATCCCGATGATCATGGGACGTGTAGCTGACCTTCAAAATATAACGTTTGCTTTTATCGTTCCATTGTTATGCCTCTGCTACGTGATATTTCTTGGATTTATTAATTACAAAATAAACAGAAAAACAGTATGATGAGACCGGTAGGTTCACTAAAGTTAGACTATTCCTCGCCATGGCCTTGTCCAAGTGAACTTGTCCAATGCTCATTTGGCTTAACGGAATAGTTCATTAAAATTAGACTATTCCTCGCCATGGCCTTGTCCAAGTAAACTTGTCCAATGCTCATTTGGCTTAACGGAATAGTTCCATACACCGAAATAAAAAAAATAATCGTATGAAACCGGTAGGTTCCATACACCAAAATGTAAAAGAATAAAATAATCGTATGAAACCCTCATGACTAATTAATACACCCTTGAAAATGAAAATTTGACGGGTAGGGATCATCCCCCTCACGCTTCTTTTTATTAGCTTTATCCCTTCTGCCTTGCAGAAGTCGTGTAACAAGATAAAAAGGAACGTGATATGGAAACGGTGAAATTTGAACAGGTCGTCAAGCGCGGTTGCGGTCTTGACGTTCACAAGAAAACGGTAGTCGCCACCATAGACGGCGAGGGTCTTGAACGTTCGACCCGCGAG
>JAPXNA010000014.1:0-101355 GCA_033808735.1 Fermentimonas sp. | reverse complement strand
CAGACCTGTTTAAATACAATACGGAAGCAACAAGTTTCTTTGCTTGCTTCAACGGCTGCACCGAATTGACCACTCTCCCGAACAACCTATTCCTTTATAATAAGAAAGCAACAGATTTCCGCTACTGCTTCTTGAACTGTACAAAATTGGAATTGAGAGCGGATATCTTCCCGATGCCGACGGGTAGTTTCAGCCAACCTGACTTTTTTAATGATAGAGCAATGGATTTTACGGAGTTTTGTAAAAATGTAGGTACGGCTGCAACGACACAGGGTACCGCCCCCGAGTTATGGAAGTTTAATTACGGCGCCGGCGTAACATCTACCGATTGCTTCACCGGCATTACCACCAATTTAACCAACTACAACGATATTCCGCAGGCTTGGGGAGGACCCGCTGCTCCTTAGGGCAAAATATCAATTTTCTTTTCGGAAACGAAGAATAATTTTTAAACCCAAACTTTTTTGCAAATAGAACGATGTCCTTTGGTTATTGATTTTATAATGTAGGTTCGGACCCTTTGGCAACAGCCGGCACCGCCCCTAAGTTATGGCGGTTTACCGGAGGTGGAAATGGAGGAGCGACAATGTCACATCAAAAAAGCCTCAGGTGTCACATTGAAAAAGCCTCAGGTGTCACATCGAAAACTCTACAAATATTTAGATTGTTTCTATCACTATATCGACCAATTTTGAAATCAAATAAAATGGTAGATTAATCAGCCTAAAATTCTTTCCTGCATTGGTTTTAACATCATCAATACTATATTTACCCGACCAAATTCTCACAGCAACATTATGATTGGTTTCATCCATAAATTGGTGAATCGATTTTAGGTGAGCGTTATGTCCGCTTTTCACCTCTACGGGGATAATCAATCCGGCCTGAATCCAAACAAAATCAACTTCAGCTGTGCTGCCACGCTTGTTGCGACGCCAATAATTTCGTCTGAACCCCACATCGTTAGAGAGAGCCTTCAACTCTTGAGCGACAATTTGTTCTGCAGCGGCGCCACGCCATGTATCAATCAAGTCTTTATGTAGCAGATACTCTCGTTGAATACCGGCCGCGTAGTTCACTAAGCCGGCATCAAGCCAAAAAAGTTTAGGCGTTTTTTTCAGGTCGGATATCGCAGGCATTATTGTATTTGTCGTAGGATAGACTAATTCCAGCAACATGGCTTTACTAAGCGTGCGAAATGCTTCGCCGGTTTCACGGGCTTTGTATGGCGATCCTGCAAAACCGCCAAACGTGATGGTTTGCCCCGAAAAAGCCCATCCTTCTTCTAAGATATAACGGAGAACAGCAGCTCGCGTGTTGGTTTCGGCATACTTTTCCACATCATTTTTATACGCGTTCAAAAGTTCATTATAAGTTTGAGCAAGAGCGACAATGTCTCGTTGAGCAGCGTAACGAGCTACTACTTCGGGCATTCCTCCGATAAGGGCATAACGCTCAAAATGTTCGATTAGCGGTTGATGGAATATATTCACACTCTCTTTCTCATTAATCACTTGTAAAAGCCCGTTTTCATTTAGGGCAACCAAATATTCGGAAAAAGAGCAAGGATGAAGGGCCATATATTCCACTCGTCCCACAGGCAATAAAACATGCTTGTCGAGCATTGTCTCCAAAAGTGATCCCGCGGCAATAACATAAATCTCCGGGGTCTCTTCATAGAAATATCGCAGCAGAGAGACAGTGCGCGGTGAGTTTTGAATCTCATCTATAAACAGCAGAGTGCGTCCCTCTTTTCGTGTTTTATTGGCATAAAGAAAAAGCAGCGGAATCAATTTTTTCACTTCATCCACACTCTCCATAAGATTTTTATCAGCAGACTTTTCGAGATTAATGGGAATGAAATTTTCAAAATTTTCCGCAAATTGATTAACCACGGTTGTTTTTCCTACCTGCCTTGCTCCACGCAGAATCAGTGGTTTGCGATAGGGATTTTCTGCCCATTTATGCAGTTGAGCTTCTATGTTTCGCTTAAACATTGAATAGTAATTTGATTTTCAAGTGCAAATATAGTAAAATGTTTCATTGCATAGGTAAAATCATGCAGTTTTTGTATCATTGCATAGGTAAAATTACGCTATTTTTGTTTCACCTCGTAATGATGGTGTTAAAGTTATCCCTCTTGGCTGCTTGAAAGACTAATCTATACACAACCTCAATAATCCACCTACATCACAACACAGAGATTTTTTAAGCAACGTTTTGATCAGACTAAAAAAACTTGTACCTTTATAATTTATGTGGCTATAGGCAGACAACAAATAGCCAAAACAAAAAAAGTCATGAAATTCAAACTGATAATTTTTGCACTGCTAACCCTTCTGATAGCGAGCTGTACTCGCGAAATTCTTCCCGAACCTGAAGGGCAAGAAAGAGAGTTAGTTACCATTAGTGCCACGATCTCACCGGAGACCCGCGTCTCCTACACTGATGGTGCACCAGGAACACTCGCGTGGGAGAGCGGTGACCAGCTCCTGCTAGCCGGATTTGATGGCACGGGAAACTACATATCAAGCTCTACCTTTAACTGGCAATCCGGCAACAATTTTACCGGCCAAGCGGTACAAGGCGCCGTCAACTACAAAGCCTACTACGCCGCGACTTTCACACTGGATGGGAATGGCAATGTGCAACCGCTTGCCGATAATTTCTGGGAGCAAACACAAACCGGAAATGGCTCGACCGCGCATCTCGCCGCCAAACTGCTCCTAAGCGATACGCAAGCCAATCCCCTCTCTCAGACCTTTGAATTAGACTCACCGTGCAGCATCATCAAGTTTGCGCTCAGCAACATACCGGAAGAGGTAGGAGAACTCAGCAAACTGATCTGGACGGTAGAGACCGCATCGGGCCCCAAATCAATGAGACTTAACGTGAACAACGTAACTATCGGTACCGGTGCAACCGGCCTGAACGCATTTCTCGCTTTTGACCCAACTACGATGCAAATCGCACCAAACGGAGAGACGAAAATAATGCTGGTCGGCACAAGATCATGCAAATGGAACGCAACCGTTGCAAGCCCAAAGACATACTCCGCGAAATATCGCTATACGGCGGCCGTTGGCAACTGGGCAATGATGTCTCAATTCCGCTTCAATATCACGATCGATCAGGCAGGCACAACATACGAGATCTGGCAGCCGACTGCCGCCACCACCAACCCCGCCGAGCTTACGATAGACTGGGGAGATGGATCCCCGAACACAACCATCGATTCAGATGCAACGCTTTCAAACGTGGCCATCGCTTCACACCCTTACGGTAGCGCGGGTGATTATACCATCACCATTTACTCCGATCAGGCGGATCCCACCAATATACAGATGCCGCAAATCACATTCTCTTATAATGAAGAGGGAGACGAGTGTTTAACGGCTATACTTGACCCCTTCCCCAATATGGGAGCAACGGATTTTACTCAATGTTTCTCTGGCTGCACCCAATTAGACTCCATTCCGGCAGGACTGTTTAGCAATAATAAACTAGCAACATGTTTCGAAGACTGTTTCTGTTGCTGTACCGAATTAATTTCTATTCCGACAGGACTATTTAGTAGCAATACAGAAGCAACCGATTTCTATGGTTGCTTTTCAGGGTGCACCGGATTAACCTCTATTCCTACGGGACTGTTTGACAACAACACAAAAGCAACAAATTTTGTAGATTGCTTCTCTCAATGCCCCCTATTGACCTCTATCCCGTCAGGACTGTTTGACAATAATACGAAAGCAAAAGATTTCAGCCAATGCTTCTCCGGCTGCACCGGACTGACTGAAGTTCCGGCAGGACTGTTTGTTAACAACACAGAAGCAATAAATTTCTACGGGTGCTTTCGGAATTGCAATAATTTGAAATTAATAGCGGAAATTTTTCCTGATCCGGCTACAAACGCCAACTTTTTTGCAGGTAGAGAAATGAATTTTAAAGAGTGTTTTCAAAATGTAGGCACGAGCTCCGCGACACCAGGCACTGCCCCCGAATTGTGGAGGTTTGCCGGAGGTGGATCAGGAACAACGTGGACAATTACCGATTGTTTCACCGGCGCCACCACTTTAACCAACTACAGCGCTATTCCGCCCGGATGGAAAGGACTATAACACCCTCTTTCAATCAAAGGATCCCTCTCGCTAATGACAAACGCCTTAATGGCGGGAGGGATTGTTTCGGCACCACCCAAACGCCATCTTTCCGTTGGTAGGCGTACTGACCCACACCCGTGAGAACCATCAGGAACGAGGGTCGATTCATTCTCGTGGTATCGATCTTATCTGCCAGTTTTTTAAGGGTTTTAGAGCCTGTTTCTACTGTTCACTACAGCGTCCACGTAATTGGTCGCTTGCCGCAAGGCGGCTTTACGCTCTAAAAAAAGCGAACCTGGCCATCCCCCGCCATGAAAGGTAAGCCAACTCGTTCAACGAGATATCGTTGGACAGGGCTGTTTTCCAATACTCTACAAAAGAATTCACCAACTTGACCGATTTTCATTCGGTAATTTGGCCGATTTTCATTCGGCAACTTGTACCAGCTCGAAAAACTTATCACAGTTTAAAAATAGTTCTTAACGGCAAAGCGGAGCTAAAGAATAGCGAGTGGCCCTTACCCTACCTTCAAAATGTTGAAGCTTGTAACCTGTCAAAGTGATTCGTGTATCAAATCGGGGACTTCATGTAATAGCGAGGCAGGTTCGTAAAGCACCTGTTAAAATAGTTGCACACCCTTTAGTTCCTTTCTAAAATTGTAGCTGATAACATGGGTAATGAAAATGGTTAAAAAAATATTAAAATGAAAACGGAACACATTGAACTACCGGTTGAACGGCAAGAAGCCGCGGTCGAGCCCTACGTGACTCCCGCCATTGAAGTCATCGAAGTGGAGTTGCAGCAGAACATCCTTAGTGGATCGGGTGATCTTCCCGATATTCCGGGAGAAGGCGCGTAAAACTTTCTCACCTTATTCGAATGAGTTATCACAACACTAGTGTCAGGTTTTTGAACCTGACACTGGTAAAAAGACCGAATCATGCAAAAAATATAAAAACCAATGAAACATTTCAAACTACTTGTTACGGCAATCGCTACAATCATCCTGGCAAGCTGTCAGCATCAGGAAGATATATTGCCCGACAACGTTCCTACCGGTGTAGGCGGGAAAATAACCGTCTGCGCCGAAATGCCTACCGACGAGACCGCTACACGCACCACGATGGACAATTATAAAAACGCGGCCAACTACGATGCTTTCCGCCTCTTTTGGCAGGGTGGCGACGTGATTGAAGGGGTTGCCTGGCAAGGCGATGACACCACATGGTGGGAAAACGCACGGGTTTTAACCATTCCCTCATTAACGGAGGATGATTTAACGGAAGAGAATAAAAGAGCGACATTTACCGTCGATATCCCCGCGAGCTTTGACACCTCACAGCCCCTGAAAATTGCCCTCTTCTACGTGAAAGACGCGGACAACGACAGCTACTCCGATGCCTACAGGGACAACCCAATCTCTTTTTCGATACCGAACAGGGGGTTGACCTGGCACAACGCGCAAATGGTACAGGCGGTTATGCCATCTTCTCCCTGGGAAGCTGACTTTACTTACCTCACCAACCGCACGCCCATGATGGCCCGCACGGAACTGCCGGTGGGCTGGACACAGGCCGGTCAATCGATCAGCGTGCCGTTTCATCACCTGACCACCCTCTTCGGGTTTAAAATCTACAACACGAGCGATACCGGCCTGGAGCTTACCGGACTGGAATTAAGCGTCAGTGACGATACGCGAAAGATGTTCCTGGCCGATGGGGCCGTTATCGATCCCATCAGCGGGAGCGCCGTGCCGGATGCTGGCAAAACATCGGTAACGGCTATATCGGGCATCACCAACAACACCATTTTCCCGGCTTCAGCCGATACCTATTGCCTGCCCTGTATCGTGACGGGCGATATGACGGGGGTGGAGTACAGCTTCAAGGTCAACGGGCAACCCGCGGTCACCAAAACGGGCAAGAACTATATGCCGGGTGTCTGTTACTCGATTGACATAAAATGGGATGGCACCAACTTCTCGCTGCTCGACCACGGCCAATCCTCCATGCTCAGTTATTGGATAAGCCCCGATAGCACAACGTTGCTGAGATGGTTTGGGGATGAAAGCATGGTGGATTTCTCGAAAATTCCGGATCTGACAAAAATTAGCGAAATAGGAGTCGAAGCCTTTCGGGGCTTAACAAAATTAAAAAAAGTCATTATTAGCGACAATATCACTTCTATCGGAGACGGTGCTTTTGCGGCCACCGAAAATATGGAGGAACTATTTATCCCATCAAGTGTTATTTCGATTGGAGAGGAAGTCTTCGAGGTAAGCTCGGTCAATGTCACCGTGCACGCGGACAACCCCAATTATTCCTCACTAGATGGGGTGCTTTTTAATAAGGAGAAAACCATCCTGCTGCATTTTCCCACCTCACGCACAGGGACATATACCATTCCTTCCACGGTAAAAGAAATAGGTGTCACAGCTTTTGAAAACACCAACATCACTTCCGTAATCTTCCCGGCATCACTGGAAACTGTTTCTTATCAGGCGTTTAAGTACAGCACACAACTGGTAGAGGTAGATTTTACCTCATGCCCGCTTCTTGAAACTATTGGTGAAGAAGCGTTTGGTTCCGGCGAGGCCTTGCAATCCGTTCATTTGCCGGGCTCATTGGTAAGTATCAACAAAAGCGCTTTTTGCTGGTGTAAAAACCTTACTACCGTTACATTTGCACAACCTTCATCCTTAACGAGTATCGGGTATGCAGCTTTCAACGACACCAAGGTGGCCTATCTGGTTATTCCTCCTTCCGTAAACGACTTCGGGTATTCTGCAACATTTTCACATTGTACCGAATTAAAAGAAATCGCCCTTCCCGATGCCCTAACAACAATTCCCAACTATGCATTTTTCGGTTGCTCCCAGTTAAAGAGCATCACGATTCCTGCTAATGTAACCAACATTGAGAAATCACCTTTCAGCGGCTGTTCCATGGTGTACGCAATGCCGGCGGTTCACCCTTCGCTGAATGGTAACCCCGGTTTAAGTGGAACGTTGTATAATATTTCGCAAGCGGCACAGAGCGATTACCAAAATAATGGATGGACTATGTTCGGTACCTATAAAATCATGAACCCATGCGATCTGTCATCAAACGCCGTAACCATGTCTGTATCAGGCGGTAATGCAAGCATACAAATAACGACCAATACATCATGGGCAGCGGTTAGCACTCAATCGTGGCTTACTGTTACACCCTCCGGTACAGGCAATGGCACACTTACTTTAAACGCGGCGGCAAATGCGACCGGTAAAACCCGCGCGGCTTATGTAGTGATCACGGCTTCCGATGCCCCTACCAGGTTGGTGCAAGTAGTGCAAGGTAAATAGTAAACAGTGAAATTCCCGATATTCCAAGTGTCACAAAACCGACTCATACAAATAACACCAAACCGATGAAACATCTCGAACTACTCGTTACGGCAGTCGCCGTGATCATGCTGGCAAGCTGTCAGCAACAGGAAGAGATATTGCCCGACAACGTCCCTACCGGTGTAGGCGGGAAAATAACCGTCTGCGCCGAAATGCCTACCGACGAGACCGCTACACGCACCACGATGGACAATTATAAAAACGCAGCCAACTACGATGCTTTCCGCCTCTTTTGGCAGGGTGGCGACGTGATTGAAGGGGTTGCCTGGCAAGGCGATGACACCACATGGTGGGAAAACGCACGGGTTTTAACCATTCCCTCATTAACGGAGGATGATTTAACGGAAGAGAATAAAAGAGCGACATTTACCGTCGATATCCCCGCGAGCTTTGACACCTCACAGCCCCTGAAAATTGCCCTCTTCTACGTGAAAGACGCGGACAACGACAGCTACTCCGATGCCTACAGGGACAACCCAATCTCTTTTTCGATACCGAACAGGGGGTTGACCTGGCACAACGCGCAAATGGTCAAGACGATTCCACCACCCGACCCGTGGGATTTGCCCAACTATACCTACCTCACCAACCGCACGCCCATGATGGCGCGCACGGAACTGCCGTCAGGCTGGACACAGTCCGGGCTGTCGATCAGCGTGCCGTTTAGCCACCTGACAACCCTCTTCGGGTTTAAAATTTACAACAGCTCCAATGCCGACCTGAGCCTTACCGGGCTGGAATTAAGCGTCAGCGACAACACGCGAAAGATGTTCCTGGCTGACGGGGCCGTTGTCGACCCCATTAGCGGAAGCGCCGTGCCGGATGCCGGGAAAACATCGGTAACGGCTATATCGGGTATCACCAACAACACCATCCCCGCCGCGGCGGCCCACACCTACTTCCTGCCCTGTATCGTAACGGGCGATATGACAGGGGTGGAGTACAGCTTCAAGGTAAACGGCCAACCCGCTGTCACCAAAACGGGTAAAAACTATATGCCGGGTGTCTGCTACTCGATAGACATACAATGGGATGGGAGCAACTTTTCGCTGCTCGACCACGGCCAATCCATGATGTATAGCTACCTGCTCAGCGAAGACGGCAAAACGCTGCTGAAATGGACAGGCGATGAATCGTTCGTCGATATGAACCTCGACCCCCGCTTAGCCGAAGTGACCACCATAGACGGATACGATGATGACGGTTGGCATACGGGCGCTTTCGCCAATAATAAGAGCATTAAAAAAATCATCATCGGTAATAAGGTTACCACGATAAAAACAGAGGCATTTGTGGCCTTCGAAGGTTCGGAAGAGATACATATCCCCGCCTCGGTGACCACCATTGAAGAGGGCGCTTTCCGATGGACCTCCGGCGCGTTCACGGTTGACCCGGCAAACCAGCACTATTGCAGTGAGGAAGGTGTTCTATTCAATAAGGCGAAAACCGAATTGCTCCGCTTCCCGGAAATTAAAGGGGGCAACTATACCGTGCCTGCCACCGTGAGCAAAATTGAAACCGAGGCCTTTTCGAGTTGTTATTCGCTTACTTCGGTTACGCTCTCTCCGGCGCTTACGGAAATCGGATACGATGCTTTTTCCTATTGTGATGAACTTGTATCGGTCGATTTCAGTCCCTGCACCTCGCTCACAACCATCGGTAATATCTTCTCCAACTGCACGGAATTGGAATGGGTACATATACCCGGTTCGGTTACCACTTTGGGCGATTATGCCTTCGATACCTACGGGGATAAACTAAGCACGGTCATCATCGATCATCCCTCTTCTTTGCAGAGCATAGGTCCCAGTGCTTTCAGTGGATGTAGCTTTACCCATTTTGTCATTCCATCCGGTGTAACGACTCTGGACGGGGGCGCTTTTTCATCATGCAGGCAATTGCAGGAAGTTTCCCTGCCTGAAACCATTACACGAATTCACGAAGGTACTTTTTCTAGATGCTCTTCATTGAATAGCATCACCATCCCGGCAAATGTGACGGATATTGATAACACGGCATTTTATGATAACCACTTGAATGCCGTTTACGCTTTTCCGGAAACTGCCCCGAGGTTGAACGGGACCGCCGTTTTTACCGTGTTCAACGAACAGGGTCACGTAGTAAGCCCGACGGCGACTTTGTACAATATCTCCATTGATTCCCAAACCGATTATTTGAATTTGGCCCCCTGGAACGGCGCCAGCAATGCATCGCTGTGGGAACATTTCCCCACGCGGGAAATAATGACACCTTCTGACGCTGCGCCAAACCGGGCAGCCGTTACGGCAGCAGGGGGTACCGTTTCGGCAAACGTGACCACCGATGCACCGTGGAGTGCCGTTAGCAGCCAACCGTGGCTCACCGTCGCACCGCCATCGGGAACGGGTAACGCGACACTTGGCATTACCGCCGCTCCCAACAGCACCGGCAAGGCACGCGTGGCACATATCGTCATTACCGCCACCAATGCCCCCACCCGACTGGTGGAGATAGTACAGGGAAAGTAACAGGCAAGTTGAAAAGTGCAGGAATTATCGGGCACGATGAATATAACAGAATCAATTTTCTCGTAAAAAAACAAAAAAAACAATCCTTCTTAAACAAAGTTTTAAACTATTTGTCCCGAACGCCGTCTGATGAAATAGTTCATTGAAATTAGACTATTTCTCGCCATGGCATAGTACAAGTAAACTTGCCCTCTGCTCATTTGGCTTAACGAAATAGTTCATTGAAATTAGACTATTTCTCGCCATGGCATAGTACAAGTAAACTTGCCCTCTGCTCATTTGGCTTAACGAAATAGTTCATTAAAATTAGACTATTTCTCGCCATGGCATAGTACAAGTAAACTTGCCCTCTGCTCATTTGGCTTAACGAAATAGTTCGATAAAACCACTTAAAATGTTAAATGAAAAAATCAAGCAAAATGAAAAAGAATGTTTTAACAACGGCGTTGATGGCACTTTTGCTATCGTTTGTTTTTGTCTCGTGTGACAAGGAGGGTGATGACCTTCAACTTGTTAACAAGAAACCGGTCGATATTCAGTTTCTAGCCAAAGGCGGGGAAAAAACCACAAGATCGACCGTGGGGACAAAGTTCTCCTGGTTCAGCAATTTCAACATCCAGATTACAGATTTTATCCTGAACATTGGAGAGATCGAGTTGGAATTTGACGACGATTACGACGATGATGACGACTACAACCCATTCTTGGTGTTTAATGGAACGTACGACGGTGACGACGAGGTGAAGTTGAAGGGACCGTTCGAGATTACATTGATTTCAAATGGTGAGCTCAATACCAACATGGTTATCAAAGGGGTACAACTTCCCATGGCAGCCTACTCGGGGATAGAGTTTGAAATGAAGAAATCAAAGGATAAGACATCCGTGATGTACGGTAAGAGCATCTTGATTAAAGGTACGATCGGGGACATTCCGTTCGAGTTCGCTTCCGACAAGTCGTTCGATTTCGAGATCGAGTACCCAGATAATAATCCGTTCGTAGTTGGGGAAAATGAGGATTTGGTCATTTCCTTCGATTTGGATAAGCTGTTTGCCAACAAAGTCCTGTTTTTCGGCTTCTCGTTGGATAAGGTTATCGAGGTAGACGGTAAAACCGGATTCTACTTCTACTACTTTGATGACGATGATGACAAGTACGAATGGTTTGAAAAAACCCACAAATGGCATTACGAGTTTGCCAAGAAGTTCTGGAACTGGCTGGATGACGTACTAGACGACGACTGGGATGACGATGACAACGATGATGACGATGATGACGACTAAAATGCTTAATGGATTTTAATTGATTGTGTGAATTGTTTTAGGTTCAATGGGGTGTTGTGGGTGCAACGCCCCATTTTTCATGTTCCAAAACAGAGAGCCTGGTCGGGATATAGACTGAAGGTTCTTGCCAACTAAAGCTCTCCCCAACTAAATCAAGATCACCCCCTTACTTTTCGCTTCCTCCCGCATCTCACGCGGCCACAGGCTGGCTTGAATCTCTCCGATGTGCGCTTTGCGCAGGTAGTGCATACAAAGACGAGACTGACCAATCCCCCCGCCAATGGAAAGCGGGAGTTCGTTGTTCATCAGCCGTTTGTGGAAGTAAAGCGATAGACGGTCAAGCTCTCCCCTCGCCCTTAATTGCCGCTCCAGTGTTTCGGGATCCACACGGATGCCCATGGAACTGATTTCCACTGCCTGTTTCAACACCGGGTTCCATATAAGCAGATCGCCGTTAAGCCCCAGGAAGCCATCGCTGTTGGGCGTGCTCCAGTCGTCGTAGTCCGGTGCCCGACCGTCGTGCGGCTTCCCGTTCGACAATGGTGCACCGATCCCCATCACGAATACGGCGCCATACGCCTCGGTAATAGCATCTTCCCGACCTTTTGGATCCCTGTCCGGGTATTTTTGCAGCAACTCCTCGGCGTGGATAAAGGTGATATCGTAGGGTAAACGGGGCTGGATGACCGGGAAGAGCTCGTAAACCAGGTACTCCGTACGCAGCATCGCGGCGTAAATACGGCGCACGGTTTGCTTTAGGAATTCAATGTTGCGATCACTGTCGTCGATCACCATCTCCCAATCCCACTGGTCCACGTAAAGCGAATGGAGGTTGTCCAGCTCCTCATCGGCGCGGATCGCGTTCATATCGGTATAGATCCCGAAACCCCGCTTAATTGTATAATCGGCCAGCGTGAGCCGCTTCCATTTGGCCAGCGAGTGAACGATCTCGGCGCTCTTGTCGCCCATATCCTTGATTGGAAAACGGACAGGCCGCTCTACCCCGTTCAGGTCGTCATTAATCCCGGTGCCGCTCTCCACGAACAGCGGTGCGGTTACTCGCCGCAAGCGCAACTCGGATGAGAGATTGACTTGAAAAAAATCCTTTATACTTTTTATTCCCAGTTCGGTCTGCTTTAGATTGAGCAGCGGCGCGTAGTCGGCCGGAATCACTAATTTTGCCATGAAAAAGCGCTATATAAAATGATTAAAAACCTTAAAGAACGGTTGATTATTTACGAATCAGCCCGACCAGGTCGTTAACCGATTCAAAACCATGCCGGTCCAGGTAGTCGTTTATCCCATCCACGATCTTAACCGTTACCGTCGGGTCGATGAAGTTATAGGTCCCCACCTGTATGGCCGTGGCGCCTGCCAAGATGAACTCGATGGCGTCTTGCCAGTTACAGATTCCCCCCATGCCAATGACGGGGATGCTCACCGCGTGAAACACCTCCCAGACCATGCGGAGGGCAATGGGCTTGATACATGGACCTGAGAGGCCTCCGGTGATCGTTGAAAGCAAGGGCTTCCGCTTCTCCGCATCGATCGCCATACCAAGGAACGTGTTAACAAGTGAGACCGAGTCGGCCCCTTCCCCTTCCACCGCCTTGGCGATCTCGGCGATATTGGTAACGTTTGGTGACAACTTCACGATCATGGTTTTGGGAAACACCCTACGCACCGCGCGGGTCACCTCCGCCGCCGATTTCACAGAGGTGCCGAATGCCATCCCCCCCGCTTTCACGTTGGGGCAAGAGATATTCAGCTCGATGGCCGGCATCTTGTCGAGGTCGGACAACCTCTCTGCACAGGCAACATATCCCTCCACGGTGGAACCCGACACGTTGACCATCATATGGGTGTCGTACTCCTTGATCACGGGATAGAGGTGCTCCACGAAATAATCGACCCCAGGGTTCTGAAGGCCTACCGAATTGAGCATCCCAGAGGCAGTTTCAGCCATTCTGGGGTAATCATTCCCTTGGCGTGCCTCAAGGGTCGTTCCCTTCACGAAAACCCCTCCAAGGCGTCCTAAATCGATGAAATCGAGGTATTCCGTACCAAAACCAAACGTTCCTGAGGCAGTGGTCACCGGGTTCCTTAAAGTCAGCCCTCCTATCTGTACGTCTAATCTAGCCATGTGAGCATATCGGTATTAAAGACGGGCCCTTCCGTGCAGGTGTTGAGGTTCCCGCGTGTCGTTTTCTCAACGCAGCAGAGGCAAGCGCCAAAGCCGCACGCCATGAGGTTCTCCAGTGATGCCTCGCAAGGGACCCCTCTCTCGCGGGCAAGCTTGGCCACGGCCACCATCATTGGCTTGGGGCCGCAAGTGTAGATAAAATCGTACCGTTTCTCTTGCCATAGTGAGTGGTGGGTCACGAAACCCTTCTCGCCCAATGAGCCATCTTCTGTGGTACAGTAAAGCGTGCCGTATTGCTCAAAATCGGCCCGCTGCAAGATATCGGTAACGGAACGACCGCCCAGCAGGAAATCGGCCTGCAGACCGCGTGCATGCAGTTCCTTGCCCAAAAACAGGAGAGGAGCCGTTCCTACCCCGCCCCCAACCAGGAGAAAACGATCCTCACGGTTATATTCTTCCTCTTGATGAATCACATCGTGAAATTCTCGACGGCGACTTCCTCGCTCAAAGCATTCCTCTTCCAAGCGATCTCCACCACGGTCCCCTTTCCCATCGGGCAAGGTAAACGAGTTCCCTAGCGGGTAGATAAGGTTCATCGTCTCGCCAGGTTGACGGCTACATATTTCACGGGTGCCTTCCCCCACCTCCTGGACAAGCAGCCACAACTCGTTCTGCTCTCGATCCACGAAGTTAATAGAAATAGGCCTCCGCAAAAAGGTGTTGGGAGAACGATCGACCAGGACTTGCACGAACTGACCCGGTCGCATCGGGAGCAAATACCGGTGATCAGCAGGTACCACCTTGATCAATCGATTGCGGTCGTTCAGCGCTTCGTTAGAACGGATAGTAAAATCAGTTACTTGCATCGGGATATTTCGTTAACGATGGCAAAAATACATCTTTATTGCCAGTTCGGCAAAAGAGAAGTGAACTTTACATGGCATTTTTTTCGGTATCAATCCCTTTTTCAGGGTTTCACACCTTCTTCTGATTTCCTACATTCTTTCAAGTTTCATTCTTTATCCCCCAATTCACGGTTTGAAGACTTTAAAGGTATGATCCGTGAAGTAAACAATAATCTGTGAGATATCTTTGACTGGCTTATTAACCCCTGACATAGCTAATGGAGTGGCATCAGACGCTTGCGATGTTCCCACCGAGCCATGTGGGGCTACTTCTCGCGTGGCGGCTTCCGAAACGCGGGCGGCTACATCACGTGAGACATTCTCCAACGCACGAGCAGCTACCTCTCGCAGGGAAGTTTCCAACGCGTTAACATCGTTTCCTCGCGATATTTGGCCCAAGCTTGGGGAGGTGTCGATTTTATCGACTGGTGGATTAAATAGATCGGGCTCCTTGGGTATGGAGTTCGGATCAATACCCTCTTTATACATGCTGCCGGTCCCGTTGATAAGCCACTCGGGATTGATGTAATTCATTTCATTTAAAATACGCGTAACCACCTCTAAACTAGGATTATTGCGACCGTTCAAAATATGCGATACGCTGGCACGGCTAATCTGAACCCTCTCGGCAAAATTTGCCGAAGTAAGGTTTTCTGCTTCCATAATCTGTCTGATGCGATCCTTCATATAACATGGTTTTTATGTTCACAGCAGCTATTTCCTGAATGAAATACCATGAACAAATGTAGAAAAAGCAACTACAAATGTAAATAATTTAATTCACACTTGAAAATCAGAGGTGTATATTTTTGTAAACTACAAATGTAAATTACAAGTTATAATTGTAAACAAAGCCACGTATACAAATGAAAATGGTAACCGTTAGCAATAAAAGAAATACTTGATATTTATAGTATATTCAACTGATATAAAAGCAGATAATTTCAATATAAATCGAACTTTTAACTGTTTTATGGCTATACCAAGCTATATAAGCTGGTAATATAAATCAAAGCTTATCTAAATATTTATAATGTGCTGATATATACCAAAATACAGAATACGATAATTGAAATAACTGAATGTTAAAACGGCATATATACAAAAGTGAACAAGTGTAGATTCATGGTGAATAGTATTGTTATTACAGGTTGTAAACATGGTATTACATTGGTGAATTAACATATGTATATCACAAAAAGCCGATAATCTCGTGCCATTTTTGATTACATTCGTATATTTATGATTGACGAATTTGAATTCGCTGTGGTTGCGATATTCGTGACATGGTTAATGCATGATTCGAAACAGGAGTTCCTTGAGCAATTCGCCCTGTGAAGCAGAAACATTGTCTATCCCCTTAGAACGCGCATCAAATGTACGAAGATCTGCAATGATATCCATCACCTTGCGGGCATTGTAATGGCGAAGGCCAACCAAGTAGTCTCGTACGAAAAAGGTAGAGCGGAGGTTTAAAGCGTTCATAATGCTCTGTTCATCTTTTCGTGGTAACCAGAAGCACTCCAGTAGGTTGCTGAAATAGTTGAACAGCACTGATACCGTAGCCATCATAGAGTAATCCTTAGGGTTCGTTCCAAAGTAATTTACAATCCGGTTAGCCATCACCACCTCCTTATTAATTATGGCCTTTAGCAATTCAAAGTTATTGTAATCCTTGCTGATACCCACGTTCTTCTCTATCAAATCAGACGTTACCCGTCGGTCACCATTATCTAAATTAGCTAGGGAAACCTCCAGCTTTTGAAGTTGAGGAATCAATTGGCTGATATTGTTCCCCACGTGGTCGGTCAGCATCTGTGCCGACTTCAAGTCAATCGCGATTCCTTTCTCTTTAAACCAGGAGGTAATAAAAGGTGGAACCTGGTTCTCGTATAACTTCTTCGACTCGAAGAGCACCCCTACCTCGCTAATGCTTTTCACAAATGCTTTGCGGCGGTCGACCGTTCCGTGCTTATAGTTGATAACCAGTACAGTGGAGGGCATTGGCTTCTTGGCGTACAGATCCAGGAGCTCTAGCTTATCGAGCTGTTGTGCCTCCTTGACGACTACAAGCTGCCGTTCTGACATCATCGGGAAGCGTCGTGCCGTCGCGATAACCGTGTTCACGTCGGAATCCACCCCGTAATAGGTGTAGAGGTTAAAATCCTTCTCGGTTTCGGTGAGAACCGACTCGACGAGAAGGTCGGTAATCGCATCGATAAAATAGGCTTCTTCACCCATCAACAGGTAAATCGGGTAGAAGCGACGTTGAAGGATATCATTCCGTATCGATTCGTATGTCCATTGAAAAGATTTAGCCATATCGTTACCAGTCAAACCGTAAATGCTTAATCGTGGAGCTTTGATTCATGATGGAAGAGAGCGACTTGATACCAATTTTCACATGTTCCTCCACGAATCGCTCCGTCACCAATCGATCGCTCTCCTCAGTTTTCACCCCAGTCGAAATAAGGGGTTGGTCAGACACCAACAGCAGTGCACCCGTGGAGATGTGGTTGGCAAAGCCACACGTGAAGAGGGTAGCCGTCTCCATATCGACTGCCATGGCGCGTATCTCCTTCAAGTAGCTCTTGAACACCTCATCGTACTCCCACACGCGACGGTTGGTGGTATATACCGTACCGGTCCAGTAGTCGCGGTTAAAATCGCGCACGTTCGACGAAACAGCCCGCAAAAGACTGAATGCCGGTAGCGAAGGCACTTCCGGCGGAAAGTAATCGTTCGAGGTCCCTTCACCGCGAATGGCCGCGATAGGCAGGATGTAGTCGCCCAACTGGCTAATCTCCTTCAACCCGCCACACTTACCCAAGAAAAGAACCGCGGTGGGCGACACAGCACTTAACAGGTCCATAACGGTGGCCGCGTTTGCGCTACCCATGCCGAAATTAATCATGGTAATCCCGTTAGCCGACGCATTAGGCATGTTGCCACCGGCTCCCACGATGGGTACGTTGAAATGAGTGGCAAATATCTCCACGTATTTTTGAAAGTTGGTCAGAAGGATAAACTTCGTGAACTCATGTAGTGGCCGTTTGGTGTATCTTGGGAGCCAATTCTCCACTATTTCTTGCTTCGTTTTCATCTATCTCGTTCCTTTCTCGTGAAAAAATGGTATTTTAGCACCAGTATAACTGAAAACAGATAGAACAAAGATACAATGTACCGTTTAAATTTACCACCTTTTGAGCCAAAAATCCGGAAAAAGGGTGCGTCAGGCGACAGCGAGGTGTTTGATCCGCTGCGGCGAAAATACGTGACACTCACTCCCGAAGAGTGGGTACGACAACACTTCGTGCACTATCTGATCTCGGAAAAAAAATACCCCGCCTCACTGATAACCAATGAAGCGGGAATTAAGCTAAACTCACTCACCCGACGTTGCGATACGGTAGTATACAACACGCGGCTGGAACCGGTGATGATCGTGGAATACAAAGAACCGAAGGTGAAAATCACACGAGAGGTGTTCGACCAGGTGGTTCGATACAACAGCGTGTTGAAAGTGCGCTTTATCGTCGTTACCAACGGGTTAATCCATTACTGTTGCCGGATGGACTACGAAAAAATGGAGTACGAGTACCTCACCGAAATTCCCACTTGGGGGGAAGGAGACTTGTAAGCTGAAAAAGAGCTTGCGCAACGTAACTTACCACCCCCGGCAACCTTGGGGGTAGGAAAAAACTGGGAGCTAAACCATACAGCGCCAGTGTAGTTTCACTTCACAAAAGCGCAGTAAAAACACCTATTTTAGTCGATTAGAACCTGTAGCCAAAGGTAAGTAATCCTCGTATTGAGCCATTCTTCAGCCCAAAAGGTGAGGCATCGATCACCAACTCTCTCCGTCCATCCGTGTACAGGCAGGGGAACGGGTAGAGTTCGTCCATCTGCGCTTTATACACGAGCGCCATGTCGAGGTAGAAATTCCTGTTGAATCGATACCCTACTCCGCCCGTGAGCCAGTGCGTATCTCCTTCCATCCGGAAGATGCTGTTGGACCAGGCGATCGCGGGGTCACCACTCGCCTCGTAGAGGTCGTCATACGCGTTCTGCATCCAGGCGTAACCTAACCTGCCGTACATCTGAGGCGTTAGGCGATATTCCATACCCAACCTCACGGTAGAGGCCAACAAGTAGTCTTCCGAGATATATTGGTTATGTGCATCATACCAGGTATGCGAGTCCGTGGAATTAGCGGGAACCATCAACTGCATTTTCCCGTAATCCATCAGCTCGTAATCCATGCTGATAATGAACCGGTTACCCAATACGCCGGCCACGCTAGCCACGAACTTACCCGGTGTCTTCAGGTCGTACTCATTAGAAAAATGATCCGTATAGGTGTTGCCCGGCTCATAGTTCGCATCAGCCACGTAAGCCGCGAGGTTATCAACCATCTCAGCGCTGTAAGTTTCCGACAAGGCATACCACGTAGGGGTATGATAGGCGATTCCCAGCCTCAGCTCGTTCATAGGCCGGTAGATGACCCCGAATTTGGCACCAAACCCTGCACCGCTGACACTTAAATCGTTATAAAGACCAAAATCTCCATTACCAAATTTCTCCTCGTAATCGGAGGCGATGCTGTAGGATATGCTTTTGACGGAGAGTGACATGCCCAAGTTAAGAACATTCTGTATGGTGGTACCTATCGTGAAGTCAAAGTTATCGACATAGCCCCCCTCCCGCGTACCTATCTTGTTGATGGGCCTCTCACTTCCGGTGTTCAAGGGAAGGTAACGGGGACCAGTGTCGTTCTCCGGGTTAATCAGGTAAGAGTTGTAGCCCAACACGGGTAGCCAGGGTTGAGATAGGAAAGGATCCGGAAGATCGTCATGAAACTGTAAATCTTGGGGGATGATGCCCCAGCTCACGTCGGCAATGTAATCCTTCAACGAGCTGTTTGGGCTGCCCATGGCCGAGATATTCTTGTTGAACGATTTGAGCTTATTGAAGGAAAAACCGAAGTTGATCAGGGACATCGCATCGTTTCGCAACGGGAAATAGCCCACGAAGCTCAAGTTATCCATATTGAACTGGGTACGGTTTGCATTCTTATTTCCCACTGTCGACCGTTCTAACGAAAGGTCTAGCGTACCCACCACCTCGGAACTTCGGTATACCGCTATTCCAGCCGGGTTAATGGAAATACCGGACTGATCGCCACCTAAAGCACCAAAAGCGCCCCCCATCGACATGGCACGGGCAGTACCATATAGATCCTCCCGACTAAATCGGTAGGCATCCAATGTACCTTGCGCATGCAGGAGCATGGAAAAGAGAAAGAGAAAAGAGAAAATCGAAGTAACTTTTTTCATATCTGCTGCTCTACGATGAATACTACTCTATTGTTGAACGAAACATTTAGTAACGGTTAACGATATCGTCTTAACTGATTTATCATTAAGATGATACCGGTTTTCAAGCCCATATTACCTTCTGCCGCCGCTGGAACGACCACTGCTGCTGCTACTGCTACTGCTACTACTCGAGCCCCGGCTACTGCCGCTACTCCCGAAGGAGCTGCTTGATGAAGAGCTACGACTGGGTGCAGAGTAAGTAGATGAAGAGCCGCGGCTGGTTGAGCTGCTTCGCGAAGGCGTAGAATAACTACCACTGCTCCGGCTTTGGGTGCTCCGTTGATAGCTGGAGCTACTCCTTGAGGGAGAGGTGGTAGTACTCCGTTGGTACGTGTTCCCGGAAGAAGAGGAACCTCTCTGGTAAGTAGAACTACTTCGTGACGGAGTGATGGCACCATACCTGCTGTTCCCACCGGAACGGGTCGACTGGGTTGCGGAGCGGTTCACCGAGCTCGAACGTGAAGAAGAGTTCGAGCGATCAACCGCGACTCCCGTCCTGGCATCGTACGCCCTGCCCGATGAATCAATGATCCTCGTTCTGGAAGCAGTGGAACTGCCCCGGTTACTTAACGCGGAAGCGCTCCTTCCGGAAACCGTGGAGCGGGCTGCGGTAGAAGACCTGCCAGAGAGAGTAGATGTCCTACCCGCCAGGGCAGACGTTGCAGACGACGTACGATTGGCAGAGCTGGTACGGTAAATACCAGAACTCCTCCCTGAACGATTCCGGGTCAAGCTGCTGTAGTACCCATCGTTAAAACCGTGATAATATCCGCTGCCGTATCCGTAATACCCGCCATAATACCAGGGGTCATACCAACCGCCATAATACCAGGGGGAGTACCAACGGCTGTAGTACCATGGACTGTACCAACCGTACCAGCCACCGTAATACCAGGGGTCATACCAACCACCGTAATACCACGGGGAATACCAGCGGCTATAGTACCATGGACTGTGCCAACCGTACCAGCCACCGTAGTACCAAGGATCGTACCATGGGTAAAAGCTGTTCCAACCCCAGCCGATATGCAGGCTACTGTTCCAACCCCGGTTGTTGTAATTTTCGTATACATCGTCACCTATGTACACGATCACCTCATCGGCACCTGTTATCCTGATACTCGACTCCGGGTCGTGAAAGCGCACGATTCGATCAGTGTACTCGTACTCTTCGTAATCGTTGATGTAGGCCTCTTCTTCTACTCGGGTAGTATCGTTACCCCCACGGCGGTTGTACTCATCAATATCCCTGCCGTTTGCGATCACCTCCATACCGGAAGCCTCTCCCTGCACAATTACCACCTTTTTCTTGGGTGGTTGTTCTCGTTTATTGGGTTGAACCTTTCGTTCATCTCGAGTACGAGAAGGATCCGCGTAGATATCGTCCCACTCTTGGGCGAAACCTGACAACGGCACGGCGGCCAACAGAACCGCGAATAGTAAATTTTTAGTTTTCATAGTCTCTCCCTTTTTATTTTGTTCATTTATTCCTCACCTCCCTATATTCGACTGCTGGCTGGCGTAATAGTTTAATACGTTTACCGTGAAAATGCGGTTTAAATGAAAGTAAATACCTGCCTCCAAATGTACCTACTCATTTCAGGAATACACCAACACTTTACAAGAACGCTCTTTCTTCTCTTTCTTGAAAGACGAAGAAGACGTGAAAAAGCTGCACCTCGCGTGGTTAAAAAAACAAAAGAAGCACTAGCGACTCACTACCTCCAGTCCATCGTATGCCAAGAAAACCGTTTCGGGCAGCTCCTGTTGCACCTCAGCGTGCAGCCCCAGCTCATGGCTGATATGGGTGAGATAAGCGGCACCCGGGTTAATCACCCTTATCACCGACAGCGCCTCCCCCAAGGTTTGGTGCGAGAAGTGCTCCGTTTTGCGCAAGGCACTTATCACCAACACGTCCAACCCTCGTAATTTCTCTATTTCGCCTTCGGGAATCGTCTTCACATCAGTAAGGTAAGCAAAATCACCTATCCTAAACCCCAAGATAGGCAGCTTGTAGTGCATTACACGAATGGGCGTGACCTCCACCTCATCCACGCGAAAAACCTTTCCTGGTTCGATCAACTGAACGCGGATGTCCGGGACACCCTTGTAGCCGTGCGGCGAGAAACAATAAGGCATGCGGAGCCGGATTACCTCCTCCAGGTGAGCCTCCATGTATAGGTTTACCGTCCCGAAACGGGAAAATGGCCGTAGGTCATCAATACCCCCCACGTGATCGTAATGCTCGTGCGTGAAGAGACAGCCGTCAATTTTCCTGTAGGGTAGCGGCATGACCTGCTGCCTGAAATCGGGTGAACAGTCGATCAAGAGACGACGGATACCGACCTCGACCATTACTGACGCACGTAATCGGTTGTCACGAGGGTCGCCCGAGCTACACACGTCGCACCGACAGCCAATCTGCGGAACACCCGTGGAGGTTCCGGTGCCTAAAAATCTCACGTTCATAGGGACGATTTCACGAAAAAAGCCACCTCCAGTACGGGCAGCTTTCTCCTTGTCTATCTATAACCAACTCAACGACTAAAACTGTCTTTCCAAAATCCACAGGTCATTGAAAGGCACCCCGTACGTTCTCCTCAGATACTCCGTATTCCCTTTTGCAGAATAGGTCCTATAGATTTCATCGCGTTTGCTGGCGGCTTGCGCCCTGTCATCGTAACTGGCCACGATAACCCGATACATGCCCTGTTCATTCTGAGCAAGGATCACGTTATACCCCTCACTCTCCATCCGCTCCTTCAGCGATTCGGCGTTCAACTTCACGCTCAATGAGGCAATTACCACGCTGTATCTCCTAAGGCCGGCCGCATCAGTCGGGTGAACGGCCTCCACCTTCTCTTTCCTTACCGATACCTCTACCGGGGGTAAAGTGCTGGCATCTTTAGTTACCGCGGTCGGTTGAGATGCGGCTTGCTGCATTTCTTTTTCCTTAGCAGCCTCGTATACTTGCTTGTACGCACTCTGCTTGGGCTTACAAGAGGTACCCACCGCCAATAGCGCGGCTAAAACTAATGCTAAATGAAATCGTTTCATGTGAATGATAATAATTATTATAATGTTGTTGCAAAGATAACAAAGTTGATGGGTATTGCGTTCCCATTAGAGTGAAAATTAATTAAATCGATGGCCGAACAATACTATTCGCCTTCATCGGGTACCAGCGATCGCTGCGGCAACCGTATCGGCTTGGGGGTAATATTGACTACTCCCGTGGTATCAATGTTCCAGATGAAAGCGGTGTCGGCGTAAAGGGAAGCGGGGTGGGAAAACAGGTATACCTCCCACTCACCTTTTGTGAGCCCGGCAAACGAGAACATGCCATCCTGTTCAGGCAGCGTGAACAGGGTGTCCGGATCCTTTATAATCGCTATCGCGGTGGTGAATTCAGCCGGGTTAACATATCCCTGAAGGGTGCTTCCAAACATTTCCGGGAATGCCCGCATATACGGGTGGATAAAGTAATTCCCGTCACGCTCGCGGACAGAATGGGCGGCGTTCACGTCGATTATCAGGCTCGAAATAATGTAAGGCTCTAACAAGATCGGCTCCATTAGGTCGACCTCGATACCCTCTATGATCTCGCTGGGCAACTGTAAGGGGTAGGACTTCGCGGTGTAGGTCAGGATGCGGTTGTTGTTGCCAAGAAGCAGGCGAACTTTCCGTATCTCCTTGCCCGCCGGGAAATACTGGTCTACAAGCGTTACGTTCTTCCCGTTGAAGAGCTTCAGCAAGTTATATTCACCCCCGCCGCACTCCAGATCCGCCCACTCCCCATCGGAGGTCACGGTATCGGTAACAAAAACCGACACTCCCCGCACATGAAGGTAGAGCTCCTTGATGGCAAAGTCAGAGCCATCGGTGAGTTTTACCCGCAGCCGCCCGGCATTCACGCTGGGGTCGTTCCCCTCACAGGCACCCAACAAAAAGAGGGAAAGCGCTACAAGAAGAACGCGCAGTGTCCATTTCTTGGATTGCACCGATATACCACCTTGAAGCCAGGTATGACCTGGAATCCCTGTTTCACATTGCATTGCCGAATAATTTACCTCAACTATCGCGTGCTTTTAGTGCTTTTTATTACTTTTCTGCTTTCAGGGCGAAGACCTCGTAAACTTTTGTGGGGACACATCCTGCGCAGTTCGCGTAATAAAAGAAAAGCTGTTCGAGGCGAAGCTAAGTTCTTTTCTTTTAGCGAACAAGCAGTTGATGGGTCACAAGATTTACGTCAGTCGAGCCTGAAAGCAGAAAAAGTTAAACGCGAAGGTTGAACATTCACATACTCACTTCTCCTACTCTATAGGCTGCAGGCTGGCGACCAGGTTGCGGTCCCCGTACGCGTTATCCACCCTCGCCACGTTCACCCAGAACTTGTTATCCTTCACGTATGGAAGCGGGTAAGCCGCTTTACTTCTCGGGTACGCGTGATTCCACTCGTCGGCCACCACCTCGTACTCGGGGTGCGGCGAGTTGACCAGCACGTTGTCCTCCCGGCTGTACTCACCCCTCGATACTTCGAGCACCTCCTCGTAAATCTGTTTCATCACCTCCACGAAACGATCCAGTTCGGCCAAACTTTCACTCTCCGTGGGTTCGATCATCAAGGTGCCATGTACCGGGAAAGAGAGCGTAGGCGCATGGTAACCGTAGTCCACGAGTCGCTTGGCGACATCAGTCTCGGTAACCCCCGCCAAGTCTTTCAGCCCGCGGCACTCCAGGATAAGCTCGTGCCCCACCCTGCCCTTTTCGCCGCGGTAGAGGATGCCGTACGAATCATCCAGCTTCTCCGCCAGGTAGTTGGCACTCAGGATAGCCGCAGCGGTGGCCTCTTTAAGCCCTTCTGCACCCATCATCCGGATATAACCATACGTGATGGCTTGTACCCCCGCGCTGCCGTAGGGAGCCGAGGAGACCGTGTTCTTATCGGTCGCGAACATCACCGGGTGTCCGGGAAGGAAAGGCACCAGGTGATCGGCCACGCAGATGGGACCCACGCCGGGTCCCCCACCCCCGTGGGGTATGGCGAAGGTTTTATGCAGGTTCAGGTGGCACACGTCCGCCCCGATTGTACCCGGGTTGGTGTACCCCACTTGCGCGTTCATATTGGCCCCGTCCATGTAGACCTGTCCCCCCGCTTCATGTATCAGTCGGCACATCTCCGCGATCTCCGTCTCGAATATCCCGTGGGTCGAGGGGTAGGTCACCATGTAGGCCGCCAGGTTATCTTTATGCTCTTGGATCTTGCGTCGCAGGTCGTCCATATCCACGTTCCCCTTCTCATCGCTCGCAACGGTGACCGGCGTGAAGCCCGCCTGAACGGCACTCGCCGGGTTGGTTCCGTGGGCCGATGCGGGGATCAGGACCACTTCACGATGCCCCTCTCCAATGCTCTCCAAGTAACTGGCGATGGTGATAAGGCCGGTGAATTCGCCCGCTGCACCCGAGTTGGGCTGCAGGCTGGTGGCGGCGAAGCCGGTAATCACGGCCAGCAACTGTCCCAACTCCTCTATCATCTGCAGGTAACCCTGGGCTTGCTCCACGGGTGCGAAGGGGTGGATACGCTGCAGGGTGGTGAAGCCCAACGGCAGCATTTCCGATGCCGCGTTCAACTTCATGGTGCAAGAGCCAAGGGAGATCATGGAGTGAGCCAGCGATATATCCTTTCTGTCCAACCGTTTGATGTAGCGCATCAGCTCCGTTTCGGTATGGTAGCTGTTAAAAGTGGGGTGTGTGAGGAAGGGAGACTCTCTTAGTTGCTCCTCTTTCAGGGTGATCAGTTCGGGGAGCTCATCGAACTCGCACACCCGTGAGCTGCCCGCGGCCATGGCGAAGACAGCCAGCAGCTCCTTCGCACGGTCGCCACTGGTGGTCTCGTCAATGCTGACCCCCACCTCACCGCTATCGAAATAGCGGAGGTTGATCTTCCGCATCTCCGCGTTGTCACGTATATCCTGTACCGTGACCCCTTCGGGAAGGGTAATCTTCAGCGTGTCGAAGAAGCTGGCGTTGTGCTGCTTGTAGCCCATCTGCCGCAGCTGGTCGTTCAGATGCGACGTTACCGAGTGCACGCGGCGGGCGATTTTCTTCAGCCCCTCGGGACCGTGGTACACCGCGTAGAAGGAGGCCATGGTGGCTAGAAGCGCCTGTGCGGTACATATGTTCGAAGTGGCCCTTTCACGCTTGATGTGCTGCTCACGCGTCTGCAAAGCCATCCTCAGTGCCTCTTTCCCGTGGGCGTCCTTAGAGATGCCGATGATCCTGCCCGGCACCTGCCGCTTGTACTCCTCCTTGGTAGCGAAGAAGGCGGCCGATGGACCCCCGAAGTACATGGGAATACCGAACCGTTGGCTGCTACCAAAAGCGATGTCAGCGCCCCACTCGCCCGGTGGCGTTAGCAGCACCAAGGCCAGGAGGTCGGTTGCCACCGCCACCTTACATCCCACGCTCTTAGCCTTTTCGGTAAAGGCACGGTAATCCTCCACGCTACCGTCGCTATTGGGGTATTGAAGGATCGCCCCGAAGAGCGGTATATCGAAAGCGTACTCGCGGTAATCACCCACGATCACCTCGATGCCCACCCGTTCCATCCTCGTTTTCAGTACCGAAAGGGTCTGCGGGAATATCTTCTCATCCACGAAGAGCGCCTTCACGTCGTCCTTTACCTGGGCACGGTCCCTGAGGTTGTACATCATAGTGGCCGCCTCACCAGCGGCGGTACCCTCGTCCAGCAGCGAGCTGTTGGCTAAGGGCAGTCCGGTGAGGTCGCTCACCATCGTCTGAAAGTTGAGCAACGCCTCAAGCCTCCCTTGTGATATCTCTGCCTGGTACGGGGTGTATGAGGTGTACCATACCGGATTCTCAAACACGTTGCGGTAAATAACTGCAGGCGTAATGGTGTCGTACCACCCCATACCGATGTAGGATGCGTAGATCTGATTCTTCGCGGCGATCTGCGCTATCTCTTCAGCGTACTCCTGTTCAGAAAGGGCTTTCGGTAACGGTAGCAGCTTCTTTAAGCGGATATCGGCCGGGATGGTCTGATTGATCAACTCATCGATGGAGGTAAGCCCAATCGATTCAAGCATTTTTTGCTTATCGGTCTCGGTGATACCGATATGTCGGTGTTTAAATTGTTCCATTTTCATCTTGTTCATATGCTTATGGTTATCTTATCTGCCCCACGAAGGGGTTGTACTTCTTTTCATACCCGATAGTGGTAGCGGGTCCATGACCGGGGTAGACGACCGTTTCATCCGGCAGGGTAAAGAGTTTCTCCCGGATTCCCCTTGCCAACGTTTCGTAACTGCCACCGTAGAGGTCGGTCCGCCCTATACTGGAGTGAAACAGCACATCGCCAACGAACAGGCAGCCGGCGGTCGCGTTGTAAAAGACGAGGCTGCCCGGCGAGTGCCCGGGAACGTGTAGTACCTCCAGCAACTGGTTCCCGAATGATACCCGATCCCCCTCCTTAAGGTTGATAATCGCCTTCGGCTTCACGTCGTAATCGAGGGGCGGCAGGCCAAACTGTGTCAGTTGCCGGGGGAGGTCGTCCATCAGGAAGTGGTCGCCCTCATGACAAGAGAGGGAAACGTTGTACTTCGACGAGGTGAAATTGACACCCATAAGGTGATCAAAGTGGAGGTGGGTGTTCAATAGCTGTTTAACCACCAACTCGTTATCCGCGATAAATCGGGTGAGCTGCTCCTCCTCACCAGGGTAAAAGCAGGCAGCATCGATCACGGCGCACTCCCTTGTCTCGTCGTACAAGACGTACGTATTGACTCCTAAGGGATTAAACTCGAACACTTCAACTCTCATGTGCGGGTAAGCATTGAAATCATCAATCAGGTCTTACAAAAATAACCATTTTTTTCCAATTAGTCCATAGGTAGGTAGACCAGTTTTTTCGTCTGGAAGAACGGCTCCTTGAAGTAGTGGTTTAGCGGTATCTGCTCCACGATCCGTTTAAAAGGTCTTAGCTCAGCAGTTAAATCACCACCCTTCAGGCAGATAAGCCCATTGGGGAGTGCATTGAATTGCTCATGCGCCATGTTTTTTCCGGTCACCTTAACCAGGTCGGGCAAGGGCATCACGGCCCGGCTGACGATAAAGTGGAACTTCCGCTTTACCGCCTCCACCCGTGCGTGTACTTCCTCCACGTTGGTTAGTCCCAGGGCCTTAGATACTTCGCTAACCACCTTTACCTTTTTTCCGATACTGTCGAGCAGCACGAACTGAACTCCAGGGAAGTATATGGCCAAGGGGATCCCGGGGAAGCCCCCTCCCGTACCCACGTCCATGATGGCCGTGTTTTCTGTAAAATAGGTATACTTGGCGATAGAAAGGGAGTGCAAGACATGGTGCAAGTAGAGGTTACCTATATCCTTGCGGGATATCACGTTGATACGGGCATTCCAGTAGCTGTACAATTCGCTTAGCTGCTCGAACTGGATCAGCTGCCGATCGGTAAGGTCTGGAAAGTAGGTTGTCAGCGTCTTCACTTCAGATCGGCCAGTTTAGCGGCTGGGGTATTCTCTCTCAGCAAGGAGCGTATCGCGCTGTAGGGGATGAACACCTCAGGGGCATCCAACTGGTATGCCGAGTACTCCCCCTTGTTGTAGGTGTAGGTGATGCCCCTTTCAGTTAACAAAAAATTTCTATTGGGGACGATCTCTTGGACACCAAAGAAGCCCAGATCTTCCAACTCCTCCACGCTCTTCACACCATTCTGTTCCAGTAGCGAGGAGATGATCAGCTTTTGCAGTGCTTGGTCATACCCGGCTCGGAACAGCTCGTTCTCGGTGACCTGTTTGCCGCTGTTTACATCCACTACCCAGTTGCGGAAAGAGACGAAAGAGGTAGCTCCCCCCTTGCTGTTCGATTGCTCTACCTGAAAGGAGATTACCCCGTGACGGTTATAAACGATCCGGTTTACGAGCGATTCGTAATAGGAGTAGAAATCCCCGCTACCCCGCTGCTCCTGATCGTGCAATCCAGCATCCGGGATGAGCTCGTTCCACTCCTTCATATCGGCAACCGACTCCCGGTAGGTCTCCGCATCGTAGGTGTAATCGTCGATATAGCTCTTCACATACGCCTCCACCGCCGCTTCTGGTAACATCTCCGCGAACGCGTTACCCAGCATGTTCTGAGTGAAAAACTCTTGCAAGACTTCGACGTTCGCCCCATTACTGCTGATCGGGTAGACAAACTCCACGCTGATATCACAATAGGGATTCGCCGTGTCACCCTTAAGGTAGCTCCGCCTGGCCACCTGAATCGTATCGAGTTCAACACTCCTCTGTGCTGCCTTCTCTTTGTTCAGGGCGTTACTGCACGAAACAAAAGAGAGAGCTAGCGCACCTAGCAGCATGAAACCGGTCAGGATTTTCGGTCTCTCCATATGAGGAAAAAATTAGTTGTGTCTTTTGTTACATCGCTACAAAATTACACCTTTTATCGGGATTTCACAAAATTCACGCTTGTGCCATCCCTCCTATCGGGGGCAGGAAGCCCGGATCGCTCTGTGTCTTGATGGGCCCGTTATGCTTCTCAAACTTATCGACGTTGTCTTTTAAAGCGGCCAGCAGCCGTTTTGCATGCTCCGGCGTGAGAATAATTCTGGAGTTGACCTTAGCCTTGCTCACTCCAGGCATCACCCGAATAAAATCGATCACGAACTCCGACGTGGAATGAGAGATAACAGCCAGGTTAGAATAGGTTCCCTGGGCCATCTCTTCACTCAATTCTATCTGTATTTCATTTTCTTTTTTGAATTGTTCCATTATTACCAAACGTTTTAACGGTTAAAAATGCAGTGATTGACTAATCCAATCCCTTCAACAACGATTCCATCGAATCCTTCGCATCACCCAACAGGAGGTGTACCCTCTCTTCCCGTTTGTACAGCGGGTTCTCTACGCCGGAGTAGCCCGGCTTCAGGTCGTAGTTGCAAATAATCACCTCTTTCGCTTGATCCACGTTAAGCACCGGCATACCGTAGATGGGCGTGTCGGCAGCATCGCGTGCCGCGGGGTTAATCACGTCGTTGGCACCGATAACAACCGCCACATCGGTAGATACGAAGTCATCGTTCACCGCATCCATCTCGAACAGCTTGTCGTACGGCACGTCCGCTTCCGCCAGTAGCACATTCATATGCCCCGGCATGCGCCCCGCTACCGGATGGATGGCAAACTTGACATCCGCCCCGTTCTCCTCAAGTCTATCGGCCAACTGCTTCACCAGGTGTTGTGCTTGGGCCAGTGCCATCCCATAACCAGGGACGATAATGACCGACCTGGCGTCAGCGAGGATCTCGGCGGGTGTTTTCTTAACCGGTTTCACCTCGGAAACCTGTTCCGTAGCAATGATACTCTCTGTATTGGCGATCTTGCTCGTCTTGGTTCCCTTGATTGCCTCAATACTCCCTGTACTTGAAGGAAGAACCACCGAATCCACGGACGTTTTCCCGGTGAGAATATCTCTCAACCCCCGGTTCATGGCACGACACATCACCTGCGTGAGCAGTAACCCCGATGCCCCCACGATACCCCCTACTGCCACCAGTAGCAGGTCGTTCACCGCCATTCCCGCGATGGCACCCGCCACACCGCTCAACGAGTTAAGGAGCGAGATGGTGATTGGCATATCGGCTCCCCCGACACGGATGGCAAAGGCAACCCCAAAAAAGGAACTGATCACAATGCTACCGATTAGGGCGACCGCGATCATCGAGGGATTATCCCCAACGAAAGCGGCAAAAACCGTAATGGCCATCAGCAAGATGAGGCTTAGGTTGAGGATAAGCGAATGATTTTTCCAGACAACCGGCTTCTGCGGAAGCAGTCGGTGCAACTTACCGGCCGCCACCAGGCTACCGAAAAGGGTGACCAGCCCCACCACGATGGCCAGGACCGAGGTTACGTTCACGAACAGCGGGTAATCGGTTGAGGGAATACCCACCCCCAGCAGGGAGAGGGTACCCACCAGTGCCGAAGCAAATCCTCCCAACCCGTTCAGCAACGCCACCAGTTGGGGCATTTGTATCATCTTCACCCTGGCAGCAAAGGCTCCCCCGATCAGTATACCGATCAACATAAAGGGGAAGATGCTCCACGCCGAAAGGATGTTATTGTAAACAAGGGTAATAACCACGCCCAAGAAAAGGCTTACCGCACTAATCAGGTTGCCGGCAACGGCCGTTTTCACCTTGCTCATGAAAGAGATACCGATCAAAACGGCAACCGAGAGGATGGCACAAGCGACAATATATACAGTAAAAGTCATGGTGTAGACTCTTTTTTCTTCTTGTCGAACATCTTTAACATCCGGTGGGTCACGCCAAACCCACCCACCACATTCACCGTGGCCGCGATGACAGCGATTCCCCCTAGTACCTGACCCAGGAGCAGCTCACCCCGCGACGAAACGAAAAAGGTAAAACCAACGGCGGTCAACGCACCTAACAGTGTAATCCCTGACAGCGCGTTCATTCCCGACATCAAGGGGGTATGCAGCAGCGAGGGAACCTGCTTGATGATCAGGTAGCCAACGACCGTGGCTATCACGAAAACAAGTAGTAGAAGAATGGGATGCATAGAAGTAGCAATGTAATTTAACCTTGATTATCAGTAAATTAATATTATTTAGTCAAGCATCGCTTCACGGGTTCCCTCGTGTATCACCTCCCCATCGCGGGTTACCAAGATGGAGCGGGTAATCTCATCGTTCTCGTCCAGCACGAGTTCGCCGTCACGAACCAAATACTTCACCAGGTTGTACACGTTTTGGGCAAACATCCAGGTGGAGCTGGTCGGGATAAGTCCCGGGATATTCTTTATTCCGCAGAGGGTGACGTTGTGCTTCACCTCTTTGGTTCCCAGCGGGGTGATTTCGCAATTACCTCCTTGATCGATGGAAATATCCATGATGACCGAGCCGTTCTTCATCTCCTTAACCATCTCCTCGGTAACGAGAATAGGAGCGACCTTGCCCGGGATGAGCGCACTCAAGAAAAGGATATCCATCTCCTTGATCACGCCCCGAAGCACCTGACGTTCCTTCTCAAGCCACTCTTCCGGTAACTTGTTAGCGTAGCCGCCTTGGCCAATCGCGATTTCCGCCGGGACACCCGAATCAATCACCTTGGCGCCCAAACTCTTAGCCTGTTCGCAGGCAGCGGGTCGAATATCCATAACATAGGTAATCGCACCCAACCGCTTGGCCGTAGCAAGCGCCTGCAGGCCAGCCACTCCCGCCCCAATCACCAACACATTGGCCGGTTTTAACATGCCCACGGCGGTAAACATCTGAGGCATAAAGAAGGAGAGATCGTTTGCCGCCATGATCATCCCCTTGTAACCAGCGCAGGTACTCATCGAAGTGAGTGCGTCCATGTTCTGCGCACGCGATATACGGGGGATGCCATCTAGGGTCAAGCTAATCACGCCGCAAGACGCGAGTCGACGCACCATCTCGTGGTTAACCGGTGACGCGGGATGAATAAAAGTAATCAGATATTGCCCGCGGTGCATCATATCCACCTCGTGCTTCCCCAGCGCCTCGTTAAAAAGAGGCTCCTTTACCTTCAGGATCAAGTTAGCCCTACGGAACAGTTCCAACGGGTCGACCACCATTTCCGCCCCAGCCTCCACGTACTCTTCATCGTAATAGTGCGACTTCACACCCGCACCTCTTTCTACAAGTACCCTCATTCCATCGTTAGTAAACTTCTTTACGGTCTCAGGCGTGGCGGCCACCCTCGCTTCACCACGCATAATCTCTTTAGGTATTCCTATTATCATAGCAAGAAATGTAAAAAACGAACGCTGCAGCGATTGGCTAATGAAAACCAAATCAAGCTACCATTGCAAAAATAGCAATAAAAAACAACACAGCAACCGTATCTCACGAAGAATCGGTTTCCACAATTTTGTTTTTTTCACGGTTGAATTATCATAATTAAATTCTCTTTCGGGTAAATATTTCTTTCGTATCGGATTAAATCGTATTTTTGTGATAAAATTTCAAATTATCCAATCAATAAAAAACAATTTGCATAATGGTAAGTTACAAAGAATTAGGCCTTGTAAACTCAAGAGAGTTATTTAAAGAAGCGATGAAAGGCGGATACGCCATTCCCGCTTTTAACTTCAACAACATGGAGCAGATGCAGGCCATCATCTCGGCTTGCGTGGAGACCCGATCCCCCGTGATCCTTCAGGTATCCAGTGGCGCACGTAAGTACGCCAACCAAACTCTGTTGCGCTACATGGCTCAAGGAGCCGTTCAATACGCGAAGGAGCTGGGGTACGAGATTCCCATCGTCCTGCACCTTGACCACGGCAATACTTTTGAGCTCTGCAAGGATTGCGTCAACACCGGGTTCTCTTCGGTGATGATCGACGGCTCCCATCTACCTTACGAAGAGAACGTCGCGTTGACCAAGAAGGTGGTCGAGTACGCGCATCAGTTCGACGTAACGGTAGAGGGCGAACTGGGTATCTTGGCCGGCATCGAGGACGATGTGGTAGCCGAGAGCCACACCTACACAGAACCGGATCAGGTGGTAGACTTCGTAACACGCACCGGCGTCGACTCGTTGGCGATCTCTATCGGTACCTCTCACGGGGCCTACAAGTTCACCCCCGAGCAGTGCACGGTCAACGAAAAGGGTGTATTGGTACCACCCCCCTTGCGCTTCGACATCCTCGAGGAGATTGAAGAGCGCATCCCCGGGTTCCCCATCGTGCTTCATGGCTCTTCCTCCGTACCTCAAGAATACGTGGAAACGATCAACAAGTACGGTGGTAAGCTGAAAGACTCCATCGGCATCCCCGAAGAGCAGTTGCGTAAAGCGGCTCAATCAGCGGTTTGCAAGATCAATATCGACTCGGATGGACGCTTAGCCATGACCGCTGCCGTGCGTGAAGTACTGGCAACCCAGCCGGCCGAGTTCGATCCCCGCAAGTACTTGGGACCGGCACGCGAAGAGTTGAAAAAGCTCTATATGCACAAAACCAAGAACGTGTTGGGCAGTGCTGGAAAAGCGTAATTGAATTTCTACACGTAAATTACATACGAGAAAAGGGTGAGATCGTGGTGTACGACTCACCCTTTTTGTTTTGCAAAACCCGCCCAACTACCGCTTCATCCCCTTCACTTTTTCATTAAACATCTTCTCTTCAAGGAGTTGGTCCAGCGTAATATGCATGCGGTAGCACCAGTAGTGCGACGGGTTGGAAGGTACGTTGATGCGCTCCGAGCAGAAATCGGGATTTCGCAATGCATCATCGATCGACAACCAGTCTTGCAGTGGCAGTATGACCCACATGGCCGATGAGCGTAAGTGCTCTTCCACGATTTGATGACAAATATCGGTAGTGCACTCTTCAGGTGCAGGACCTTCACGATGGAGTACCTCATTGAAATACCGTTGCGTGAGCTCCTTGTTCTCGGTCCACCACAACCGCAAAGGCGACATATCGTGAGTAGAGGTGGTACAAACCGACAGGTAGGGCAGTCGGTTGAGCTTGGTAAACGAGACACGCTCCACCTTGGGCATCCGTTGAATCTCCAGGCTAAGGATTTGCAGCTGGTCCATGACCGATGGCACGCAGTCGGGCACCATCCCCAGGTCTTCCCCACAGGCCATCATGGTGGTGGCGGAAAGAATCACGGGCAGTTTCTTCATCGCCTGCTCCCTCCAGAAATAGTTATGGCGGCGATAAAAGAAGTCGTTGTAAAGCCGGTTGAACGCCTCCTTCACCTGGTCGTCAAGGTAGCGGTAAGAGTAGGTGAATTGCGCCGTAATGCGCGGGTGGAAACGGTTATGATCCCGCGGGTCGCGCACGAACAGCACCTCCGTGCAGAGCGCGAGTAACCCGTCGCGAATCTTCTTCTCCCGGTCCCCCTCCTGCCCCACGAACCGTTGCACTATTTTTTCTTGCGTGTCGTAACAGGGCTTCAGTTGGAACCGTTGCCATCCAGACACCTCAAGGAACTCCTCCTTCACCCGTGTCGTATTCTCACCGAAAATTTCAAATAAAAAGTCCTCATGAATAAAGGGACGCACCATCCGTTCCTCATCAAACGGGATGCCGGCTTGCACGATCTCCTCTGCCCAATAGGGCAAGGCGGGGCTAAAGTAGCCCAGCAACCCCTGCACCGCATCCAGTGGGATCTCCCAGATGCGGAAGAAGCCCAGGATATGATCAATCCGATACGCGTCGAAATAGTCTGCCATCTTCCTAAAACGGTTGATCCACCAGTCATACCCCTCCTCCTCCATGGCTTGCCAGTTATAGGTAGGGAAGCCCCAGTTTTGCCCGAAGTAGGAAAAATCGTCCGGCGGCGCCCCGGTCTGCGTATCCATATTAAAGAGGTGCGGCGTATGCCACGCTTCCACGCTATCCCGGTTGATCTCGATAGGAATATCCCCCTTAAGTGCTACCCCTTTCTCATGGGCATATCCTTTCGCCATCGTGAACTGCCGGTGAAGGAGAAACTGCATGAAGTACCAGAAGTTTGTCGCCTCTTCCGCTTCCGGGTCCTCTTTCACCAGTCGCCTCAGGTTCTCCTCGTTGTAGTGTTGGTATGCACCCCAGCGGGTAAAATCTGCACTCTTCTCCCGATCCCGCAGGAAGCAGTAGCACGCGTAGGGAAAGAGCCACGCTTCGTTTTGGTCGACGAACGACTTATACGCCTCCGACGCCAAGACCGCTTGTCCCTCTTGCTCGTAAAGTTCACGCGCGTACCCTTCCTTCAACGCCAGCACCCCCTCGTAATCCATCTGTGGCAATTCATTTAAACGCTTTCCCTCCTTTAAGTACTGCTTATTCCGTTTCGCATCTTTCAGTGGAAAATCGGTACATCCCAGGTAGATGGGATGGAGCGCGTAGTTAGAGATGGCGCTGTACGGGTAAGAGTCACGCCAAGTTTTACTGGTAGTGGTATCGTTCACCGGGAGCAGTTGAATCAACTGCTGACCGGTCTCTGCCACCCAGTCGACCATCTTGCGCAAATCCGCGAAGTCGCCAATCCCGAAACTGCACTGTGTTCGTAGCGAGAAAAGGGGGATAGCTGTCCCTACCCCTTTGAACTGAAAGCGGTGGTGGTGAAACAATAACCCCATCTCCGCGAAGACCCAGGAGGTATCGTTGGCGGCAACGGGCTCCAACAAGCGATTGCCGCCATCCTCCCATTGAACCGCCTCACGGGTAGTCTTATCAACGATCACGAACTTGTAGCTCGACCGTTTCGGTAATTTCTTGGCGTTAAGCAGCAGTTGCCACACCCCATCTGCCACGCACCGCATCGGCTTGGCCCGTTGCAAATCCCATTGGCCTAACTCCTCGCAATCGCCACTCACCACGAGTGCCTGTCCATTGCTCACGTAGGGACACAGCACGTTAAGCAGTACCGAGTGGGCATGGTACCGTTCAGGTTGCCTCTCCTTCCGGTGTGCGAAAATAGTCCCCGTGAAGGCTGAAGAGTATAGGTAGGCGTGATAGGGCCTGTTTTTCCAAAGGTCCCTTACGATGTAATCCTTGCTTGCGGTAACCCGAAGGATGCGGGGTGTACCCCATTCACGTCGAACGGTGTTATTTCTTTCGCGGATAAGGTAGTAGTAACTGAGTTCCAGTGATTTGGAAAAAGTTACATCGGCAAACCAGCGGTCTCCCTCGTTCGCGAGGAGAAGCGCCTTGGATTCATCCATGTCTCCCAGTTCAGGGACAGATCCGCACAGGCAGACCTGCTGCCCCCAAGCGGTATGGTAATCGATTTGAAAACTAATAATAGCCATACTCTATATTCTTGTTTGTTTATTCCCCGTTTGTATAAAGCACCCAATGCTTACGGTACAAAACATGGATTCCAAGCAAATCTACAACGTTTCGCCTGATAACGGATTATTTTTATCCCTCAGCGTGGAGCAACAAACGTGCAAACGATTGCGGGAAGTGAGGGTAAAGCTTGCATTACAAAAAGAGGAGTATCATCAACTGGGCGGTAATAACCCGAAGGAACATGGTGAGCGGATAGACGGTAGCGTAGCTAACGGCCGGTATATCGTTTCCGGCGCTGCTGTTCGCGAACGCCAAGGCGGGTGGATCGGTCATGCTTCCCGACAGCATGCCCATTAAGGTATAGTAGTTCAACTTGTATACTTTTCGCCCGATGGTACCGATAATAAGTACCGGTGTCACGGTGATGATGGCACCGTATCCAATCCATTTATACCCGCCATTCAACACGGTTTCCACGAAGTTCTCACCGGCCGCCAGCCCCACGCAGGCAAGGAAGATGGCGATACCTATTTCCCGCAACATCAGGTTGGCGCTCATGGTGGTATAGGTAACCATCTTGTATTTGGGGCCAAACTTGCTGATCAGTATGGCAATGATTAGTGGGCCCCCTGCCAATCCCAGCTTCACGGGTTGCGGGATACCCGGTATCGTGAACGGGATGCTTCCAAGCAGTACACCCAGCGCGATCCCGATGAAAATTGAGATAAGGTTGGGTTCCCTAAGACGCTTGAGCGAGTTCCCGAGCACCTTTTCAACGTTAGCTATGGCTACCTCCGACCCCACGATGGTCACCCGGTCGCCCAATTGCAGTTGCAGCCTGGAGTCGGCAATCAGGTCCACCCCGGCACGGTTTACCCGGGTGATGTTTACCCCGTATAGGTTGCGCAGCTTCAATTGTCCTATAGAGCGTCCATTGATCTCCGACTTAGTAATCGCTACACGTCGAGAAACCAATTGCGAATCGAGCTTACTCCACTCCTCCTGGTTCATATCGATACGAGGACCTATCAAGGCTTCAATACTGTTTATATTCTTGAGGTTCGTAACCACCAGTATTTTATCGCTTTCCTCTAACACCGTATCGGTCTGAGGTACAACCAGTTCCCCCGTCGAGTGGTGCACGAGGCGTGAAATCACGAACTCTTTTTCAATCAACTCCTTGAGTTCCACTAATTTTTTACCGATGATGGCAGGGTTCTTCACTTCCAGCGAGAACATGTGTGCTTCGGTAAGTTTCGATTCATCCTGATCGTCTACCCATTGATTTTCTTTCTTGGGGTCAATCTTAAAAAGGTAGCGGAAAAGAATCAAGGAGAGGATGACCCCCACCACGCCTAAGGGATAGGCAACCGCGTACGCCGTGGCGATGGTTGGATCTACAGTCCCGGTTATCTCGGTATAGGTTTGCTGTGCCGCCCCTAATCCCGGCGTATTGGTTACCGCCCCCGAAAGGATACCTACCATGGTAGCTATGGGAACTCCCGTGATAACATAGATGATATAGGCGGTGACAACCCCCAGCAACACCACTCCCGTGGCTAACATATTTAATGTAATGCCCCCTTTTTTGAAAGAAGAAAAAAAACTGGGGCCCACCTGCATGCCGATAGAGTAGATAAAAAGAATTAAGCCAAACTCCCTTAAAAAGTGTAATACCGTCTCATTGATCTCCAACCCCATATGCCCTAACAAAATACCAAAGAAGAGGATCCAGGTCGTACCCAATGAAACGCCAAAAATCTTTATTTTACCCAAAAGCAGGCCGGTCGAAATCACCAGGGCCAGCACGAAAACAGAGTGTGCCACTCCCGTTCCGGTAACCAATTCCAATAACCATTCCATGATCTAATAACCTAAAAGATTATCCATAAAGGCAGACCCTCTTATCACCATAATAATATATCGATTAAATAGCTCGCGAATTTACACTTAATTTTACTGACAACAAAATGTTACGTCTCCCATCCGGACTTTCCGTGTTAGCTTGCGAAGCATAATATATCCCTTGAAAAACCACCCTTTTACAAACGCATACAAAATATCGGAAACGATTTACAAGGTAAAATCGATAACCTATCGCCCCAAATTGTAAAAATCCATTTAATCCTGTTATAAATCTGTTTAGAAGTGTTACAAAACGGGCGATTTACCCCGTTAAAGGTTCCGGATCTCCTTTTTTTATCCTACTTTTATACCTTCAAAAACTATCGTGTGATGAGACAAGCCCTCTTTCTGAATCTCGTGACCATTTCAGTGACGCTACTTTTCACGCTCACCGCCTACGGCCAAAACCGGGACCCACGCGTGGAAGAGCTTATCAAAGAGGGGGTAGAACTTCACGATGAGGGCGAGTACGAAGAGGCGATCGACCGCTACCTAGAGGCACTGGAATTAGACAGCACCTCCGTCCTCGCTAACTACGAGTTATCACTCTCCTACCTGGCGTTGAGGGATTTTGAGAACGCGTTAGAGTACAGCTCTTGGGTGATCGCTTCGTCCAACGAGCAACTCTGTTCCGGCGCATACGCCGTGAAGAGCGAGGCGTTGGCGGGATTGAACCGCGTGGACGAGGCAATCGCATTGCTCAAAGAGGGATTAGAAAAACATGGGGATGAGCACCTCCTCCATTTTAACATGGCATTGAATTATTACAAGAGGGGGAATACCGACAAGACGCTGGAACACCTGAAACGGGCTATCGATTTAGATAAAACACACAGCGGAGCCTTCCTGCTTAACGCATACGCTTTAAACGACAAAGGATTATGGATTCAGAGCATCCTGTCGTTCCAGATGTTCCTACTACTCGAACCTGATAGCCGCCGCTCAAAGAACGCATTCGAGGAGATGCTGCAAACCATGCGTATAAAGAAGCAAGACGAGCCGGTGGAACGATCATTCACCCAATTACAGATGATGCGGGGTGAATCGGTCACCACCCCCCACCCCGGTAATTCATCCCCTTTGGGCAACCAAAGCAGTTTAGACCAGAGCTCGATCTACCGGGTCATCACCTCTACGATCGACTCGCTCAAGAGGGTAGCAAATATAAATGAGTTCACATTCTTCAAAACGGTAAACAAAGCCTTTATGAACGAACTCGAAGAAGAGAGCATGGGCAACAAGGAGGGTATCCTCTGGACGTTTTACGTGCCTTTTTTCTCCCGGATTTCCAACTCCAACTATTACGACACCTTTTGTCGCTACATCAGTGTCTCCTACTACCCTGAATCGCTGGAGTGGTGGCAGCAGAACCCCGATGCCGCGGTCAATTTCGTGATATGGTTCGAAAAGGGGGATGCGAGTTAACTAAAGTTTATTAACAGGATGGAAATGACCAACGAGGAAGTATTACTAAGCGCGTTACGCGATCCGAAAACCAGCCGCCAAGCTTTCGCGAAAGTGGTATCGGAGTACAGCGAGCGGCTGTATTGGCAGATCCGAAAGATGGTGCTCATACACGAGGACACCGACGACATATTGCAAGAAACGTTTATTAAAGCTTGGACTAACATCGACAACTTCAGGGGCGACTCCAAGCTTTCCACCTGGTTATACCGGATCGCGATCAACGAAAGTATCACCTTCCTTAACAAAAAACGCAACCAGAATAACGTCTCGATGGACGATGACGACACATTCCTCTTGAACACGCTCGAGAGTGACAGCTACTTTGACGGCGATGAGGCCCAATTGCTCCTGCAAAAAGCCATCCTCACCCTTCCCGAGAAACAGCGTCTCGTTTTCCAAATGAAGTACTTCAAAGAGCTAAAATACGAGGAGATGTCCGATATCTTAGGTACGTCGGTGGGTGCCCTCAAGGCCTCCTATCATCACGCTACTAAAAAAATTGAAAAATTTTTAAGTGAACCACGTTAAACCTTTTACCTATCGTTCAGTCTATTCATCAGTACAGTGCAAAAGTAGTATGGAGACTAAGTTTAACAATTTGCAAGAGATGAACAGGGAAAATCCTTTTAAAGTACCTGAAAATTATTTCGTGCGATTCAATGAAGAGATAATGCATCGCTTACCGGAGAAGGAGTTTGTTCCTCCCCGGAAAGTTTCTTTATGGGAAAAAGCCAAGCCATGGGTCTACATGGCCGCGATGTTGGCGGGGCTATACTTTACCATTACTTTCGTTACCCGGTCACCGGAGGGAGGGTTGCTTTCATCTCGGAAAGATGCCCCGGTGCCGACCACCATGGATTCGGCAACTGATAGTTACTGGTCTACCGTGTATATTACCGAGGAGGAATTTTATCAGTACCTGGAAGATCAACTGGTCAGTGACGGGTATTACGACTACCTCTATTATCAAGTCTATCAATAATATAAGGTCAGCTATGAAGAATCGGGTTATCTTGCTCTGCGGTTTATTGCTGCTTTCCACGTTGGGGTCCACACTCTTGGCCCAACGTCAGGGAAACCGGCTAATGAACATGGCGGACTATGAGAAGAGAAAAAGAGAGTACATACAAAAGGAGGCTGGACTCACCCAAGCCGAGGCGGACAAATATTTCCCATTGAACAATGAACTTACCCAGAAGAAATTCGAACTACACAAAGAGCGTCGAGAGAAACTCAGGGAAATAAAGGAAAACAGTGATATCTCAGACGAGGAATACCGAGAACTACTGGAGAACGACGTGGAGATCAAAGTAAAAGAGGCCGCCCTGGATAAAGAGTACGCCCCGAAATTCGAGAAGGTGCTTGCACCTGAAAAGCTGTTCAAAGCGCAACAGGCAGAACGTAACTTCATGCAGAAAGAGGTGAACAGCTTCAGACAAGGAGGTGTTCGTCAGGGAGGGAGAAGGTAAAAGTAAAGCGTGTTACCAGCCAGTACAGTATAACGCGAGGAAAAATTGTGCAACAACCAGTTTGGTCCTAATATGTAAAAACTAAAAAAGGTGTCTTTTTGAAGAGACACCTTTTTTACTCGCTACACTTCACTGATTGTTCAGTTGACATTGTGCAAAAAGCGAAAACAAATAATAAAAGTGGAGTTGGCGGGAGTCGAACCCGCGTCCAAACGAGGAAGCCATCTGCTTTCTACATGCTTAGCTTCATTTTGATTGTCGGGAGCGGGTGCGACTGAAGCCACCATACCCTCTCCTTAGCTTCTTAAATTTCGAAAAGGAGCCGAAGCCTCCCCTATCCTATCTCCGATTTACCTGCACCGCCTGATCGGGACGCTTCGGAGCCACAGCTCCCGGGCGATGTCTTGTCCCATCACCTGGTGACGGGATTAAGCGTAAGCTTACTATTCTTCAGCTACGCGGCAAGAGCGTAATTGTTATTGCCAGTTAATTGGTTGACGTTTGAGATTAAAGTGCAAACCGACAACGCACTGCATGCTTACAAACCACTTCTACCCGCTGTCAAAACCAGTCAACCCCATATTTTTATATCTCGCTGATAATCAAAAAGAAACGAGGAGCAACCTCAAGTAACAAGTCAAGTTGCGAGCAGTAAAGCGATACAAAAGTACTGCTTTTCTTTCAAAAGTGCAAATCAATTTAGGTGCAACAGCGGTCAATTTCACGCGTCATTCACTAAGCTGTATACTGATTAGCTTATCGAATTAGTTCTGCAAGGGTTTAATGATTGTTGTTATCCTGTCGGTTTCATTTTATAATCCGCATGAAAAAACGTATTTTTGTGAACGATACAACGATTGAATGAAAATGAAAAGGTCATGAACAAGATTGTCGCCAAAGAGTACCTGTCTGAGCGGGTAGTCCGTTTCGAGGTGGAAGCCCCGCTAATCGCGAAAAGTCGTCGTGCCGGTCACTTCGTGATCGTACGCGTGGGCAAGAAGGGGGAGCGTGTTCCCTACACCATCGCCTCGGCCGACGTGGAAAAGGGAACCATCACGCTGGTGGTGCAGCGCGTGGGTAAGTCATCCGAAAAGCTATGCCGTTTAGAGGTGGGTGATCAGATCACCGATATCGTGGGTCCATTGGGGAAAGCGACCGACATCGAGAAGTTCGGGACGGTGATTTGCGCTGGGGGAGGCGTGGGGGTGGCCCCCATGTTGCCCATTATCGAGGCGATGAAGCAGGCCGGCAACCGGGTCATCTCGGTTATCGCCGCGCGTACCAAGGAGCTGATCATCCTGGAGAAGCAGGTAAGGGAACATTCCGATGAGGTGGTGATCATGACCGATGACGGGTCATATGGGAAAAAGGGGTTGATCACGGCCGGCGTGGAGGAAGTCATACAGCGAGAAAAGGTAGATCGTTGTATCACCATCGGCCCCGCTATTATGATGAAATTCGTCGCCGAAGTCACCAAAAAATATGGCGTACCCACTGTAGCGTCGCTCAACACCATCATGGTTGATGGTACGGGCATGTGCGGTGCATGCCGCGTAACCGTTGGGGGGCAGACCCGGTTCGTCTGTATCGATGGCCCGGAATTTGACGCGCACCAGGTAGATTTCGACGAGATGCTGATGCGTTTGAAAGCGTACGATTAAATTAGGTGATAATATAAGGTATGAGCGAATATTTAAAAACGGAACGGGAGAAAGAGTGGCGCACGACGTTACGTGCATCGCTTAAGAACAAGGATCGCATTGTCATCCCGCGGGTGCGGATGCCTGAACGGGATCCCATGGTACGTCGGCACAATCATGATGAGGTGAACCTGGGGCTCACACCCGAGCTGGCCATGGGTGAGGCACGCCGTTGCCTCGACTGCGCGAATCCCACCTGTATTAGCGGCTGCCCGGTGGAGGTCAATATCCCGAAGTTTATCAAGAACATCGAGCGCGGCAAGTTCTTAGAAGCGGCGAAAACGTTGAAAGCATCCAACGCGCTACCGGCCGTCTGCGGCCGCGTCTGTCCACAAGAGCGACAGTGCGAAAGCCAATGCTTCTACACGCTCAAGCTGAATAAGGAGCCGGTAGCGATTGGCCATTTGGAGCGGTTCGCTGCAGATTACGAGCGGGAAAGTGGCCAGGTATCCATCCCGAAGACCGCGCCGGCCAATAACATTCGGGTCGCCGTGGTGGGCTCGGGACCCGCCGGCCTCTCCTTCGCGGGCGATATGGTGAAGCTGGGGTACGACGTAGCCGTTTTCGAGGCGCTCCACGAGCTGGGTGGCGTGCTTCGGTACGGGATTCCCGAGTTCCGCCTCCCCAGTGAGATCGTGGACGTTGAGATCGATAACCTTCGCGCGATGGGGGTGAAGTTCATAACCAACTGCATCGTGGGAAAGACCATTTCTCAGGAGGACCTCAAGAACGAGGGATTCAAAGGGATCTTCGTGGGCAGCGGCGCCGGGTTGCCCAACTTCATGAATATCCCGGGTGAAAACCTGGTGGGCGTGATGTCGTGCAACGAGTACCTCACGCGGGTGAACCTGATGCAGGCGGCCGACCCGGATAGCGACACCCCGGTCTACAAGGGGAAAAGGGTGGCCGTTATCGGCGGGGGCAACACGGCCATGGATGCCGTGCGCACCGCGAAGCGGCTCGGAGCGGAGAAGGCGGCGATCGTGTACCGTCGTACCGAGCAAGAGATGCCGGCAAGGGTAGAAGAGGTCAAGCATGCGAAAGAGGAGGGAATCGAGTTCTTCACCCTGCACAACCCGATCCGGTACGAGGGTGACGAGCGTGGACGGGTACAACGGGCCGAATTGCAGCGCATGCGCTTGGGCGAACCCGACTCCTCGGGTCGTCGCCGCCCCATCCCCATCGAGGGTGATACCGTTTGGATGGAGGTGGATGAGGTTATCGTGAGCGTGGGGGTCTCCCCCAACCCACTCATTCCCCAGTCGTTCACGGGTTTAGAAATCACCCGGTGGGGTACCATCGTGGTCAACGAGGAGACCATGCAGACCGCGGACGAGATGATCTTCGCGGGGGGGGATATCGTGCGTGGCGGGGCGACCGTTATCCTGGCCATGGGTGACGGGAGAAAGGCCGCCAAGGCGATGCATCGCTACTTGCAACGCGAAGGATAATCGGCCACACGGTCAAAACCAACAACACGAAAGACGACCAACGATACAAACCAACGACAAAAAAAGCAAACAACAGTACAACCCAATCATCCACGTGATCAATGAAGATACATCCTATTAAGATACTGGCAGATGCCCATATTCCCTTCCTAAAAGGGGTCGTGGAGCGGTACGGTGAGGTAGAGTACCTTCCCGGTAACCAGTTCACACCAGACGCCGTAAAAAACAAGGATGCGCTAATCGTCCGAACCGTAACCCGGTTCAACGAAGAGATGCTTGCTGGTAGCCAGGTTAAACTAATCTGCTCGGCCACCATCGGGTTCGACCATATCGATACCGCGTATTGCGATGCCCAAGGCATCGCCTGGCGTACCGCCCCGGGTTGCAACGCCGCTTCCGTGGAGCAGTACGTTACCGCTTCCCTGCTTTACCTGGCACGGGAACATCGCTTTCGGTTAAACGAGAAAACGATAGGCATCGTGGGCGTGGGGAACGTGGGGAGCAAGGTGGCTGCCGCGTGTCAAAAGCTGGGCATGAGGGTACTACTAAACGACCCCCCGCGGGAAGAGATAGAAGGGGCAGCGGCTTTTACCCCCATCAAGACCATCCAACAGGAAGCCGATATCATCACCTTCCACACGCCACTCACGCGGAACGGAAAGCATAAGACCTACCACCTAGCGGGCGATGAGTTTTTAAACGCTACCACACGCCAACCGTTTATCATCAACGCTGCCCGGGGGGGAGTAGTAGATAACCGGGCTTTAGTATGTGCACTGCGCACCAAGACAGTTTCCGGAGCTGTGATCGATTGCTGGGAGAACGAACCCAACATCGACCCGGAGCTGCTCAAGCTGGTAGATATCGCGACCCCCCATATCGCGGGGTACAGCGCGGATGGCAAGTGGAACGCCACCAGGATGAGCCTTGAGCAACTAAGTGACTACTTTCAGCTCGACCTTGTTCCACGGTATCAAGAAATTCCAACGCCAGCTGAACCATCCATTTTCCTTGACGGCATAGAACCGTCACACCAACTCGAAAAAGCCGTGTGGCATACCTATGACCCTGCCTCGGAAACGGAGGCACTCAAGGCTGCACCCAACGAGTTCTACCATTTCCGCTCCCACTACCCGCTCAGGAGAGAGTACCCGGCGTATCGCGTTCTCGGGTGCGATGAATCGTTCGCGCCACTATTAACGGAACTGGGGTTTCAAGTCGTCCGTCAACACCAATAAAATAACGGTGGTAGAACGGTAAGGAATTCCAACAATTTTGGCAGCTAATGACTTGTTAACAGCCATAATAACAAAAGAAGGATTATTTTATCATAGATTATGAAAAATATCGCCAACTTGACTTTTTTTATTAAACAAAAAAAGGTAAATTTGCAACTGGGAAAAATCAATCCCAATAACGCTTAGAATCAATGTGACAACATTTAAATTTATTAATTAATTATAACAAAACATGAAAAGAACATCTCGTATTTTGACACTGTTGCTGGTCGTAGGAGTAGCTATTTTTTCTACCTCATGTAGCAACAAGCTGAAACCATTGAATCAGAACAACTTTAACGTGACTCCTTCACCGATCGAAACGGTTGGGAACAAAATCCCCGTGACCATTAACGGGACCTTTCCCGAAAAATGGTTTCACAAGAACGCCATCGTGACAATTACACCGGTACTCAAGTACGGTAACGGTCAAGAAGTGATGGGTACACCCTACAGCTTCCAAGGCGAGAAAGTCTCGGGGAATCGGGTAATGGTGCCGCAAAGCCGGGGAGCCAACGTGACCATGAACTCCACGTTTGACTACATTCCCGACATGCTGTCATCTGAGCTCTACTTGCGATTCGATGGCAGGGTTAAGAACAAGAGGTCCAACCTGCCCGACCTGAAGGTCGCCGATGGTGTCATCGCCACCTCAGCATTAGCCGATGTGAGGACCACCGCTCCATCAGTTGCCCCGGATGCTTTCCAACGCATCATCGAAGAAGTGCAGGAAGCCAGCATCATGTTCGTGATCGAACAAGCCAAGCTGCGCGACAGCGAGTTGAACAAAGTTGACGTGAACGACTGGAAACGTCGTGTAGAAGAGGCATTTAATGATCCCAAGCAGAACGTGAACGTGGAGGTATCGGCCTACGCTTCGCCCGATGGAGGATTTTCCTATAACGAGCGGCTGGCTGCCCAGCGCGAAAAGAACACCTCTCGCTATTTAGAAGGTGAGATGAGCAAGCGAAATATTGATACCGATGTCTACGCACACTACACGGCTCAAGACTGGGAAGGGTTCAGGCAACTTGTCTCCGCATCGAACCTGCAGGACAAAGAGCTGATTTTACGCGTACTCCAGATGTACCCGGACACCGAAACCCGTGAACGTGAAATCAAGAACATCTCATACGTGTTCGAGGACTTGGCCGAAACCATTCTCCCGCAATTGCGTCGTTCACGCCTTATCGCCAATATCGAGATCATCGGTAAATCAGACGAAGAGATTATGGCCGCTTGGAACAACAACCCGAAAGAGTTGACCGTTGAAGAGCTGCTTTACGCGTCCACGCTCACCAGTGATGAAGCCGTGAAAGAGCGTATCTACCAGTACGCTACCGCCAACTTCTCAAGAGATTACAGAGGATGGAACAATATTGGAACCATGTTCTTCAAGCAGGGTGATTACGCGAAGGCCGCACAATCGTTCGACCGCGCCGCCCAAGTAAATCCCTCCGCCCCCGAGGTCAACATGAACAAGGCATTGCTCGCCATCTTGGAAAACGACCTGGATAAAGCCAACGAGCTACTGGGCAAATCGGCTGGTGCTGATGGACTGGATAGCGCGATGGGCCTCTTGAACCTGTTGCAAGGGAATTACAACCAAGCTGTGAATGCCTACGGGAACAACGTGAGCAATAACGCCGGGCTCGCCTACCTCCTGATTAGGGATTACAACAAGGCGAAGCAGACGCTCGATGCAGTAGAGAACCCCGATGCAATCACTGCCTACCTGCTAGCCATCATCGCATCGCGTACCAATAACTTCAATGACGTGATGTCGAACCTGCGCACGGCTATAGGACGTGATCGGGGCATCGCCACCAAGGCATTGAACGACCTGGAGTTTGCCAAATACCGTACGAATCAAGACTTCATGTCGATCCTAAGGTAATTGCCGTCAGGGATCAACTTGATACCGATAACTTTAAAAAGAGCGGGCTTTATCAGGCTCGCTCTTTTTATTGCGATTCTTTTGTTATCTTCGCGTACTTTTCAGGTAAACGGGTAAAACGATGATAAACGGGTACCTACCTGTTAAGCAACGTGTATAACGATTGTAGAGAAGCTAAGAGATGATGAATTTTGTTGAAGAGCTCCGCTGGCGTGGCATGATACAAGAGATCATGCCAGGTACGGAGGAGGAGTTAATGAAAGGGCGGGCATCGGGCTACCTGGGTATTGATCCCACGGCCGACTCCCTGCATATCGGTCACCTGGTCGGCGTGATGATGCTCAGGCACTTCCAGCGTGCGGGACACACGCCCATCGCCCTGGTAGGCGGTGCCACGGGAATGATTGGTGACCCCTCAATGAAGTCGGCGGAGCGAAACCTGCTTGATGAAGAGACCCTGCGACACAATCAAGAGGCGATTAAGAAACAACTGGGAAAATTCCTTGATTTCGAAAGCGATATTGCTAACCGGGCGGTGCTGGTAAACAATTACGACTGGATGAAAGAGTACACGTTCCTCAACTTTATCCGAGACATTGGCAAGCATATCACGGTGAACTACATGATGGCCAAAGACTCCGTGAAAAAACGCATTAGCGGCGAAGCGGGCGAAGGGATGTCATTCACCGAGTTCTCTTACCAGTTACTGCAGGGGTACGATTTCCTGCACCTGTACCGCGAAAAGGGGTGCATCATTCAGTTGGGTGGATCGGATCAGTGGGGCAACATAACCACCGGCACCGAGCTGATTCGTCGCGTTGAGGGCGGCGAAGCGTACGGGTTGGTCTGCCCCCTTATTACCAAGGCCGATGGAGGTAAATTTGGCAAAACCGAAAGCGGTAACGTATGGCTCGACAGCCGCTACACGTCGCCCTACAAATTTTACCAATTCTGGTTAAACGTGAGCGATCCGGATGCCGAGAAATATATCAAGATATTCACCTCGCTAAGCAAGGAGACTATAGAGGACCTGGTGACCGAACAACGGTCGGCCCCCCACCTACGCCCGTTGCAAAAAAGACTGGCCGAGGAACTCACGGTAATGGTACACTCGCGGGAAGCGTACGAGATGGCCGTAAACGCATCGAATATCCTGTTCGGTAGGTCCACCTCCAAGGAGCTGCGCACGATCGACGAGGAGACGTTCCTCCAAGTATTCGAGGGAGTACCCCAATTTACCGTCTCCCGTGACAAATTGGCCAAGGGTGTCGCAGCAGTGGAACTGCTTACTGAAGAGGCCGCGGTATTTCCCTCCAAGGGCGAGATGCGAAAAACCGTGCAAGCGGGTGGCGTGACGATCAACAAGGAGAGGTTAGAAACGTTTGACGAGCCGATCAATCACTCCCACCTGATTGGCAACAAGTATATCCTCGCGCAACGGGGCAAAAAAAATTACTTCCTGCTTATTGCAGAGTAACCTTCCTATCGTACAACAGGTAACATTAAAAAAGAAACAACCTGCTCGATAATGAGCAGGTTGTTTTCAACTTATACATTATGATACGGTACAAGTTCCGTTTTACCGGGACATAGGCAATGATATTTACGCCTCGGCTTCCGCGAACGGCTGTACCGATACAAACGAACGGTTATTCTTCCTTTTACGGAAAACCACCGTACCATCGATCAAGGCATACAGGGTATGATCTTTCCCCATACCCACGTTATTGCCCGGGTGATGTTGTGTACCGCGCTGGCGAACGAGAATGTTACCCGCCTTGACCGACTCACCACCATATATCTTGACGCCCAATCGTTTGCTTTCCGATTCGCGACCGTTCTTGGAACTACCTACACCTTTTTTGTGTGCCATTTTCTTGCTAATGTTAATGAACTATTTCGTTAAGCCAAATGAGCAGAAGACAAGTTTACTTGGATTATGCCATGGCGAGAAATAGTCTAATGTTAATGAACAATCTCCTTTACTTCTATTTCAGAAAACTGTTGACGATGCCCGTTCAACTTCTGATACCCTTTCCTTCTCTTCTTCTTGAAAACGAGGACCTTGTCCCCTTTCACGTGAGAAAGAACCTCTACCACCACTTTGGCCCCGTCAACCAACGGCGCACCCACGGTTACCTTTTCCCCATCATCCACGAGCATCACCTTCTCAAACTCGAGCTCACTGCCCAGTTCAGCGTTGATCCTGTGGACAAATAACTTTTGGCCTTGAGATACTTTAAACTGCTGGCCCTGAATGTCTACAATGACGTACATGCTATAAATAACTTTACGTTACCAGCCTGAGGCGAGCCGCGTAACGCGACTTCTTCCTGAGCCTATTGGCAAAATGAGGTGCAAAAGTACAAACTTTATTCGTGAAATACAAGCAATATGTTACTTATTTGTAATTTCCGGACGATTTTCGAGCGATTCCTGGCAGCTCAAGTGATTCCCGGCAACGGCAACGGTATGCCCTCATTGCTTCAAGACACCTCGGGATGGGTATTTCTAAGAACGCGTATGCGCTCCCGATACCATCGATGATGTCGGAGGCGATGAAAGCGCGTTCATGTACGTGACCGGTCGCCAGGTTGGCTGTCACCCCATGTAGGTAAACACCCAGCCTCGCGGCATCCAGAGGCGGGTACCCTTGCGCGAGCAAGCCGGTTATCATCCCGGTGAGCACATCCCCGCTTCCCGCCGTGGCAAGGGCGGGTGTGCCACTGCTATTCACGTGGATGGTTTCCGCATCGATGACCAACGAGAATGCCCCCTTGACAACCACGATAACCCCATACTCTCGGGCAAATGCGCGGGTCTTTTGAATCTTATCAAAGTCGTTGCCCCAATCCCCTATCAGCCGGCTCAACTCTTTGGGATGCGGCGTAAGGATAGCTCCCAGGGGTAGCAATGAAAGCCATTCGGGGTGTTTAGCGAGGATGTTCAACCCGTCCGCATCCACCACCAGGGAAATACCATTTTCAAGCCCGTGAATTTTCTTCAGGAAATGATACAATGCTTGCACCGTATCATCGTGCTGACCCATGCCCATACCAATTCCAATAGCATCGGGGTTCAAGCCGTATTCGATGGCGGTAATACGACTATCGTGCGCATCTCCTATCGCCATCGCCTCGGGAAAATGACCCTGTATAATGGGAACACCCGAATGGGGAAGGTAGGCCGTAACAAGACCGCATCCCGATCTCAGGGCTGCTTTCGCGGCCAGGCAAACCGAGCCCATCATCCCAAAGCTTCCACCGATTACCAGTGCATGCCCCAACATCCCCTTATGGGCGAACCTGGGCAGCGGCTTCAACCATCCCCTGGCCTCCTCCCCACGGGTAAAGAAGGTGTTGGTATCTGCTTCGGCTATCGCCGCCTCGCTCAACCCTATCTTCACACAACACACCTCCCCACAGAAGCGCTGGTTCCCGGGCAGGTAAAGTGCCAGCTTGGGGATTTGAAACGTCACCGTTTCCAAGGCCTCCACGGCGAAAGCGGTCTCACGATCCAGGAAGAGACCGCTGGGCACGTCAATGCTGATAATCCTCTTGCCGCTTTCGTTCATTCTGGCTATTACATCCCGCGCCAGACCGCTAACCTCACGGTTAAGCCCTGTTCCAAAGAGGCCATCAATAAGCAAGTCATACTCGTTAAACGGAGGCAAATCACTCACCGAAAGGATTTTCGTGCAGGAAACGCCTGCCGCCTCTGCCCTCTGAAGGTTGTGCAGACAATCATCCGAATAGGATGAACTGTATTCCACCACAAACACTTTCACGGGATAGCCCACCCCATGGAGCAACCGGGCAGCCGCCAACGCGTCACCACCATTGTTACCAACACCCGCTAAAACAAGTATCGAGGTATTCTCACGGTCATATTGTTTAATAAGCCAGTGATAAAAAGCGGTGGCCGCACGTTCCATTAAATCCAGTGATGAAATTTGCTCGCGTAAGACGGTCTTAACATCGATTTCACGAATCTGCTCAGAGGTTAAAATCTTCATGACAACAGGATGGTTTGAATGTCGTCGTAGGGTCTGTTTGTGCGCAGGATGAGACTCGAACTCACATGCCGTAACCGGCACTACCCCCTCAAAGTAGCGTGTATACCAATTTCACCACCTGCGCGATTGGGGTGCCCAGAACAGGGGTCGAACCTGCACGTTGTTGCCAACACTAGTCCCTGAAACTAGCGCGTCTACCAATTCCGCCATCTGGGCATTCCACAATATGTCATTTCGCGATTCACTTTTTGTATTTCGCGGTTGCAAAGATACGGGTTTTTTAGTAACAAACGAACATTTGCCCGTTTTATTTACACAATAAAAGAAGACGTAGATCACGTTATTGTAAATTTCACACGTGTCCCTCACCTCAAGATTGCTCGCGAGCGCAATATTTATTATCTTTGCATCTTCAAATTTATAATTAGCGTCAAGACGAAATGGCAAAAGAATTAAAGGAACTTACCTCACGGGCGAAAGATTACTCGCAATGGTATCAGGATCTGGTGATCAAGGCCGATTTGGCAGAGAATTCCGCCGTGCGGGGTTGCATGGTAATCAAGCCCTACGGGTTCGCGATATGGGAGAAGATGCAGCGTCAGCTGGATGATATGTTCAAGGAGACGGGGCACATGAACGCGTACTTTCCCCTGTTTATTCCAAAATCGTACTTGAGCCGAGAGGCCGATCACGTGGAAGGGTTTGCGAAAGAGTGCGCCGTAGTTACGCACTACCGGCTGAAAAACGACCCGGAAGGCAACGGCCTTATCGTGGATCCCGAGGCGAAACTGGAAGAGGAACTCGTGGTACGCCCCACCTCGGAGACCATTATCTGGAGCACCTACAAGAACTGGATACAGTCCTACCGCGACCTTCCTATCCTGGTTAACCAGTGGGCCAACGTGGTACGTTGGGAGATGCGAACCCGCCTCTTTTTACGTACCACCGAGTTCCTGTGGCAGGAGGGACATACCGCCCATGCCACCCGGGAAGAGGCGATCGCGGAGACCGAGCAGATGATCAACGTCTACGCCGAATTCGCCGAGAAGTACATGGCCATGCCGGTAGTGACAGGATTTAAAACGGAATCGGAACGGTTTGCCGGCGCGGTAGAGACCTACACCATCGAAGCGCTGATGCAAGATGGTAAGGCTTTGCAGTCGGGTACCTCTCACTTCCTGGGACAGAACTTCGCGAAGGCGTTCGACGTGCAGTTCACTGACCAGAACGGAAAGCTAGAGTACGTTTGGGCCACCTCGTGGGGCGTCTCCACCCGCTTGATGGGGGCGCTGATCATGTCACATTCCGACGATAACGGTCTGGTACTTCCGCCCAAGCTGGCGCCGTACCAAGTGGTCATCGTACCGATATACAGGAACCTGGAGCAACTGCAAAAAATTGGTGAACAGGTGAAGGGAATCATCGAGCGACTGAAAGCACTCGGTATCAGCGTCAAATACGATAACGCCGATAACAAGAAACCGGGTTGGAAGTTCTCGGAATACGAACTCAAAGGGGTACCGGTGCGCTTGGCCATAGGGACCCGTGACCTGGAGAACAACACCGTGGAGGTGGCCCGTCGCGATACCCTCACCAAAGTGACCTTGCCGATGGACGGCATTGAGAGCCATATCAAGCAGTTACTGGAAGAAATACAAGAGAATATCTACAAGAAGGCGGTCGATTTCCGGGAGTCGCAAACCAGGGAGGTCAACTCCTATGACGAGTTCAAGGAGGAGATCGAAAAAGGGGGATTCCTCCTGTGCCACTGGGATGGGACACCTGAAACGGAGGCACTTATCAAGGATGAAACGAAGGCCACCATCCGCTGTATCCCACTAGAGGGCGATAAAACGCCGGGCAAATGCATGGTCACCGGTAAACCCTCAGCTCAACGGGTACTGTTCGCAAGAGCCTACTAACCATATTAAAATCATAATCACCATGTTCGACAATAACCATCGTGCTTTTATAGCCATCAACGACGAAAAGGAGGTATGCCTGGTTCCCCGCATGGCAAACCGACACGGCCTTATTACCGGTGCTACCGGGACGGGGAAAACGGTAACGCTGCAAACCCTCTCCGAAACATTTAGCGACATGGGGGTACCCGTGTTCGCCGCCGATATGAAGGGCGACCTCTCCGGGGTAGCCAAGATAGGGGGCAACAAGGAGAGCGTCAACAAACGGGTGGAGCAGTACAAACTCCAGGAGAAGGGGTTCGAGTACAAGCCCTTCCCGGTGCGTTTCTGGGACGTGTTTGGCGAACAGGGACACCCGGTGCGAACCACCGTAACCTCCATGGGTCCCCTGTTGCTGGAGCGACTGCTCAACCTGAACGAGACGCAGGGCGCTATTCTCACGATGGCTTTCCGCATCGCGGATGACAACGACCTGCTGCTGATCGACCTGAAGGACCTGCAGAAAATGCTGCAGTTCATTGGCGACAACCGGCAAGAGTTCATCACCCGGTACGGCAACATCTCACCTGCCAGCATCGGTGCCATACAACGGGGACTGATGCGGCTGGAGAGCGAGGGAGCCGACAAGTTCTTCGGTGAGCCGGATCTGGAGATAACCGACTTCATCCAGACGGAACAGGGTAAAGGGGTGATCAATATTTTGGCCGCCGACAAGCTGATGAACTCCCCGAGGGTATACACCACCTTCCTCTTGTGGCTGCTCGATGACCTATACGAAACCCTGCCCGAAGTGGGCGATCTCGATAAGCCTAAGCTGGTATTCTTTTTCGATGAAGCGCACCTGCTATTCAACGATATGCCCTCCTCGCTACTGGAAAAGGTAGAGCAAATCGTGCGACTCATCCGCTCCAAGGGGGTAGGCATTTACTTCTGCACGCAAAACCCGGCGGACATCCCACCGAGCATCCTCGGGCAGCTGGGCAACCGGGTACAGCACGCTTTGCGAGCCTACACGCCCAACGACCAGAAGGCAGTGCGAGTAGCGGCCAACACGTTCCGCTCCAACCCCGCGTTCGACACCGGTGAGGCGATCACCCAGCTCAACACTGGTGAGGCGCTGGTCTCGTTCCTCGACGAGAAGGGAGCACCACAGATGGTAGAGCGCGCCAATATCCTGCCCCCCCAGGGACAGATTGGCCCCATCACCGTGGGCGAACGGGATCAACTGCTCCGAAGCTCGCTTATCTACGGGGTGTACGAGAACTACATCGACCGGGAGTCGGCCTATGAAATCCTGTCCAAAAGACAGGAGCTACTGGAAGAGGAGAGAAAGCGAGCGGAAGAAGAGAAAGAGCGCATCCGTCAGCAGAAAGAGGCCCAGAAAGCGGCACTGGAAGCGGAGAAGGCGAAACGGGCCGCGGCACGGCAAAGGAAAGCCGATCGAGGTATCTTGGGCGACTTTATCGATCAGGTGGGTAAAAGCACCAAACGTCAGATTAGCTACCAGATAGGTAGAAGCATCACCCGCGGTATCTTTGGCGCGTTATCTAAAAAATAGCAGAATAAACGAAACATGGAACGGTGTGTAGAACAACACACGGAACGGAACACTGAGCCAGCAACACCCCGAAAGATTCGACCGGTCATCGACTGGTTTATCCGCCTCGTTAAAGGCGCCCTGGTGGGTATCGGCTTCATCCTTCCCGGGCTGTCGGGTGGGGTGCTTGCGGTTATCTTCGGGATTTACGACCCGTTGATTCGCTTTCTGGCCAATATCCGTGCTAATTTCCTGAAAAACGTGCTCTACTTCCTCCCTGTGGGCATCGGCGCGGCCATCGGGATCGTCCTCTTCGCGGTTGTGGTAGAAAAAGCATTCGGAAAGTACGCCGCCCAATTCGTCTGCCTCTTCGTCGGCTTCGTGGCCGGCACCTTCCCCTCGCTCTACAAAACAGCCGGTAAACAAGGCCGTGGCAGCTCTAGCATCCTTATCCTGATACTCTCCTCCCTGGCCATCTTCATGCTGATGCTGCTCGGGGGAGGACAACTCACCGAGGTAACACCCAACCTGATGGTATGGCTAGGCTCAGGCCTCCTTATGGGATTGGGGCTGATAGTTCCCGGCATGAGCCCTTCCAACTTCCTGATATATTTTGGGCTATACGACAAGATGGCGATCGGCATCAAGGATTTCGACTTCGGGATCATCATCCCCCTTGCCATCGGTTTCATCGTCTGCGTGTTGCTGTTCGCCAAAGCAGCGGCATGGCTCTTCAGGAATCACTACTCAGGCACCTACCACTTTATCTTGGGGATGGTAGTAGGCTCTTCCCTGGCCATCTTCCCCACCGTGGTCTTCCCCGCATTCACCACGGAAGGCCTCGCGGCTGCGGGACTCAGTTTCGCCGGCTCATTCCTTTTTTGCGCGGCCCTGTTTGTCGTGGGCACCGTGGCCTCCTACCTCTTCAGCAAAGTCGAAGAGAGGTACCCCCGCGAGCCGTTCTTTTAAACGAACCGTTACTTTTAGACGAACCGTTACTTTTAATCGACCAAAAGGACGTTTGCATCGACGAAACGGCGCTTTAAATCTATAAATATTTGTATTTGTGGCACTTAAGTCGAAAATAGATTTGTTTTTCATTAAACTTTTAGCGATGTTTGAAGTCCTAGATATCGATTTTGAAACAGATCAATTCACCCTATTAAAACGTAAAAACATGAAGAAAATGACATTCGTGGCCTTGATTGCCATGCTCGTTATGAGTTACACGCTAGGGGCCCAGGACAACACAAGAAGTAGAAGGGACCGACGCATGACCCCCCAAATGGAGAACAGGTGGACGGCCAAAAACCGTGCGGAAGCCATGGGCAAAGAGCTGAAGTTAACCGCCGAACAGGTGACTAAAGTGCAGGCGTTGTTTGAAAAGCAAGATGCTGAACGACGCGAACAGGTGGCCGCGCAACGTGCAAGAAGGGATCAGGCCGCGAGCGACCGGGAAGTTCGCCGTAAAGAGATGGAAGAGGCCCGTGAAAAGGTAGTAGCCCAACAGGATGCCGAATTGGAGAAAATCATCGGGAAAGAGAAAACCGAGCAGTGGAAGAAGTTGCGTGAAGAGCGCCAGAAAGCGTTCCGTGACGTCAACCGCCAGGGACGGCGAGATGCGCCCCAGCGCCGTTAGCGATGGAACGGCTTAGCAAAGTGAAACGCTAACCCAAGGAAAGCGCTCATTAATAAGGTGTTGACTGACTGAAAGCGTTACCCAACAGCACCGTAATACTTCTCATGGAGCCGTTGGAACGCTTTTGTCTTTTTAAAGCGGGTAAGCCAGCTATTCAGGCTATCTAACAGCACGGGCGATCCTGCCCGCACCGCCCACGATTCCAATTGCGTAAAGCTGATATCGGTCTCGGTATCAATCTCTGGAAGGATATGGATTAACCGCGACGCTATCTTTTCATCGCACACGGTAAAATCGATATCACCTGCCGCTACCATCATCACCAACTGCTCCACCTCGTAAGTGGGGTCTTCCACGATGAAAATGGTATCCCCAATCTCGTACGACAGGTTGTCGATCCGAAGGATAGCCGGCGAATTACTTGGCACGTGTATCACCTTTTTTGCCAGCTCCAAGTGTTGGCGAATCGGCTCTACTCCATCGTTAAACTCAGCTTTCCGTTGAACCAGCACCTGCTTGTTGAGGCTAATGGGAATGGTAAAGGTAACCTGTTCCCGCAGTTCCGTGTTCACTGGGATACTCCTCGCGATCAGGTCGTACCGCTGCTTGTGGAGTCCCTTCACGTTATCCTCCAGGCTGTTTTCTAAAAAAAAGTTCACCCGTATGCCCCAGTCTCTCTCCAGCGCTTGCATCATCTCCAGCTGAAACCCCCGAACCGTATCGCCCGACACGAAGTATCCAATGCTGTTGTAATCGGTAACCACGTTCAACTCACCCGAAGCCAGGATCTCCAGCAAATCCCTTTCCGTCAGCGGTTGCCCCCCTGAACGGATCATATAACTCCTGAGCCACACCATGGCGGCGATGGCTATCAGCAAAAGCACGCTATAAGTAACCAGCCTTCTGGAAACCTTCATCGCTTACGGATTAGTTATGCAGGTTCACGGAAACCCCCATTTTAAAGAGGAAGGGATTAACCGGGTAATTGGGTAACGAAAAATACTCCGTGGGCTTTAACAGCTGCGATGCCGCATTGTAAAACATTACGAAGAAACGGGTCTGTTGCAAGTGAAAATTCGCGTAGATGGTGGAGATCGGGTAATTACCAATCTCTTTCTCGTCCTGGTTGTAGAATTGCAGCAACGCAGGCTCGTAGCCCGGGGCGTGGTACTTGGTGTGCCAATGCGCATCAACACCGACTTGCATCGTGAGCACCTTAACGATCTTGGCTTGCAAGTACATGTTGGAATAGACGCTCAAAGTAGGAACGGGAATCACCTCCTGATTGCTAGACGTTTGATACACCACCCGGTTATCCCAGTTAAAGACGCCAAAACGAATATCCTGATCCACCCGCACCGTTAAAAGCTGTACGTTATCCCCCTCCTGCGAGAGTATCCTGTCTCGATTAAAGTAGATAAAGTTCTGCAGGTTCTCCACACCTGCGCTCACAGTAGTGTTAGAGAACGGGATATGTAGTTTTCCTCCCAGGTAGACCCGGCGCGTATCTCCCAACTCTTTATCCCATCTAAAATACTTTGAAAAGTAATTCTCCTGCAAGTACTTTGGCCTTAAGTTCTTGACGTACGCCTCAGCGGAGAGCGTGGTGCGTCGGCCGGCAATATCGAAGCCGGTCTGCACATCACCCATGGCCCTGAACTCGCCCAGGTTGACTCCCAACACACCCAGGTCAGCACGAATATTGAACAACAGGTTGTCTCCCTGCTGCTTGTTCAGCACCCCCCCAAGGGTAACTGCGCTTTCCCGGTGTTGCGCGTACCCCGTACCTACCGTATCCCGCATGGAGTAATTGCGCAGATCGTACTCAAGGAAAGCGGTCAAGCCGAACTTGACCCACTTTTTAAATCCCTCCCTGAGGCTCAACGCCACGCAGTTCTTGAAAGAGAAGAAGCGAACGCTATCATCAACCGCTCCCTCGTAGTAGCGGTTCGGATAAAACTGGTCGATTCGCTGCATGGGGACGCCATCCACGTTCACCAGGGTGGTATCGTAGGACAAAAAACGACGAAATTGATCGGTGTAAGACGATGAGAAACTGAGACTGGCCACCGGCACGAAGCCACCTCGCCGCACTTTAAGCGAATCGCTCCCGATAACCTCGTGATATCCCAGATTATACCTCCCGGAAAGAAAAAAACGGTTGTTCCCCAGCGTGTTCCAGGTGTTCGTGAACTTTACCGGTATATCCCTCGGATTAAACTGCTGCTGAATCGCATCGGGGTCGGTAATAAACAGGTCGTCGGTAATCCCCCCGTTTTCGAAATTACTAAGCTTACCAAGGTTCACGTAAGCGTGGGCCTCAATCCGGTCGGACAAGTAGTTGCCGAAAAGCGAGAAATTGTTGTGACGTGTCGCCTGCGAATTGTAGTGTCCCCGGGCGTTGATGAGATCCACGTCAAGCCCCACGTTCAATCTTTTCCCGAAGTTGGAGGTGAGCCTCGCGCTGAACCGATCCTCCCGCGTCTGGTTGTTACCGGAGCGGTAATAGTTAATCCTCGAATAGGGTACACGGGTATTAAGGAATAGCAGCTCATCCGGCTTCCTCAAAAAAGGGGAATACGCGTTATTAAATATAAACGTCTCGGTTTCGCCTCGATCCAAAAATATCTTCGATATCACCGGTGAACCCATCGTCCCTAAATGCCCCATCGCTACGGAATAGCCATCTGCCAGCGTAGAGTGCTGAAAATTGTGGATCACGGTATCCGACTCCGCGTGGATCCGGTCACCCGTCCTCGGGTTTAGCTTCCAATGGAACATCCTGGCCACTTGTTGAAGCGAATCCTCCTTCACCCCATCACCATGAGCCAAGCTGTCCAAGCTTAATGAACGGTCGGCAACGCTATCCGGTAACAATTCGGAATCGCCAACATCCGGCACCTGGCGGGGAAGCAGGTTCAAGGAATCCGGGTTCGTCGTTATCTTCGACGAATCAGGCAGAATGACCCGGGCCTGCGACCAAGCGGTGGCCACGTACACCAAGCAAACCAGCAAGGAGATAAACAGCTTCTCTTTCATCGGGGTTTTACATGTACATAAAGCCGTAAGGCTGCCGTTACACCGTGCAAATGTACATAAAAAAACGAAATTAAAAGAAATATCCGACCGAGAGAGAAGCTATCCACATCCGTGTTTCGGGCTGCATGATTGTACCCATGTAACTAATGGCTGACATGTTGTTGAGCACATGTTTAAACCCAACACCCACGGTCATCCTGTGGTTGATGTCTATCCCGGCTTCGGCCGCGAGCCCCACGTTCCACCGATGTATCATGTAGACGTTGCTCGACTCTTCATCCAGGATACGGATCTTCGGTTCGTACAAGCTCCACTTCGTCTTCAGGTACTCTCCCTCGTACGTCTGCTTGATATGCTGGTGGGCAGCAGGGGAGAAAGAGGCTATCCCACCGCCCATCACGTAGAGTTTGATGTTTTCAGAGAGCCTGAATTTCGTTTTCAAGTAGAGGGGCAAATGAAACACATGTCGGCTGACGTAGCCTTCCAGGGAATACCCCTCCGGAACATCCATCCCCTGCGTGTACCTCGCTGCGTTAATGTTCGCCCCGCAATAGAAATAGTTCAACTCGGCCTGCAACCCAAAGATGGTCGAAAACATATACTCCCCCATCAATCCCCCGTGTACTCCAAACCGGGGTTCGTGAATATCGAGCACCACATTACCCATGTTCATGTTCATGCTGGAGATATTCCCCCCACCCTTCACGCCCGCGCGAAACTGCGCGAACGAAGGCACTGCCGTTAACAGCAGCAACATGAAACATACGGTTTTTTTCCCATAACAGATTATATTAAGGTCAATTTTGACAACGTAGGGTTACCACGATCGGAAACAAATGAACGCCGTGAGCATCACGTTAGAGAGGTTAAACGCCTCATCCAGATCGACCTTTTGCCCTTCCACCTTCAGGGAGTTCACGCTACCCACGGTAGAAGATAACTTAAGCCCGACTCCCGTGGTCGCATTCACCTTGTACTCTCCGGAGAATCCCAGGTTAAGCCCCGCGGTCACAGCGTTGCTATTAATAACCACACCATCAAACGTAGTCGGGTTCAAGTAAAATAGCGGGCCGATAGCGACGGACGTAACCAAGAGCCATTTCTCCGATTGACTCCGTGTAGCATATGATGGTCCCACGAACAGGATATTCTGCGACTCCTTGTAGCTGTTGGCTGTACGGTCTAAATCGCCAAAGTAGAGATCATTACCCGAAATGGTGCTGGAGCAGTAATTCACGTTCACCCCAAGCCCCCAATCCGGGCGGAAGAAGTATTGGGCATCAGCATCTACGGTAAAGCCGTGGCGCAACTTTTTACTCACGTTATCCCAATTATCATCACCCGTCTTCTCCATCTTACCCAAGCGAAGCGCGTACCCTCCACCTATAGCAAAACGAAAACCCTTGTAGCTCGACACCACTGGTAGTCCCTCTACGTCAGAAGCATCCTGCTGCGCTAACGCAGGTGTAATGGGCAACACTAAAAACATGGCCGCCACAAGCACAATTGAATAAAACCGTCTCATAACACAATTTTTAATAGTATTTGTAAATGATTGATTGGTTAGCACTTCCACCTTTCAGACTTTCGACTTGACGCTTTGTGGTTTCTCCAGTTATCCTCTTCACTTCACGTTCGTAGCCCTGCAGGCCTTCAGTAAAACGGCGCAAAGGTAACAATAATATTAAAAAAAAACATTCATTGTAGGCTAGGTTTTAAATAATTCCATTATCTTTGTGGTGTAAGAACGAGAAAGATGAAAGCAAACGGGTTCCATCACCACCATTTTCACACTTGCAATCAGGCGAGGTGAGGTTGACGTGTACAAACCCGCGAGATACATGCATACCAACCCGTCTGATTCCTGTCAGGCGGGTTTTTTTTGGTTGTTTCGAAAGCAAGGAACAAAAAAACAAAATTGCAATACACGAGAATAAAATAAAGAAGATAGGTTGGGAACAAAAAAACAAGACGATGGAAAAACTGAAAATAGCCATTCAAAAGAGCGGCCGGTTGAGCGAAAAGTCGATCGAGTTGCTAAAGGAGTGCGGAATTAAGGTCTCTAATAGTGACAGGAAGCTAAAGACCAGCGCGAGCAACTTCCCCATGGAAATCCTTTTCCTGCGGGACGACGACATCCCCCAGTACGTGGAGCAAGGGGTTGCCGACATAGGCATCCTCGGCGAGAACGAGGTGTGGGAGAAAGAGAAGGATGTGAAAATAGTTGAAAAGCTGGGGTTCGCCCACTGCCGGCTTTCGCTCGCGATACCCAAAGACGAGGAGTACACGGGGTTAATGTACTTTAACGGCAAGCGCGTAGCGACCAGCTACCCCAGGATACTGGGCAAATTTTTCAAGGAAAAAGGGATAAACGTAAAGATCGAGGAGTTGGGAGGAAGCGTGGAGATCGCTACCGGCATCGGGTTGGCCGACGGCATCTTCGACATCGTAAGCACGGGCAGCACCCTAATCATGAACGGGTTGAAAGAGGCGGAGGCGATTGTACAAAGCGAGGCGGTGATGATAAGCCACCAACACCTGTCGCCCCAAAAAATCGAACTCCTCGAACAGTTGCTCTTCCGCGTGAAAGCGTACAAAAATGGTCAGGGCAGGAAATACGTGTTGCTGAACGCCCCAAATGAAGTCATCCCCCGTATCGTGAAACTGTTACCTGGGATGCGTTCCCCAAGTATCCTTCCCCTGGCCGACAAGGGATGGAGCAGCGTCCACTCGGTCATCAACGATGATGATTTCTGGGAGATCATCGATGAACTGAAAAACCTTGGGGCAGAAGGGATACTGGTGGTTCCCATCGAAAAAATGATCCTTTAAAACAGTCTGATATAAAGACGATACACCTACTCATATAACAGAAGTAATCCTTCAACTCCTTATAAAACACCAAATAATGAAGACGATTTCCAACCCCACACGTAACAAATGGGATAAATTGGCACAACGACCTTTAATAAAGCAACAACGGCTGATGAAGCTAGTAGAGAAGATGTTCTACAACATCCACCGAAAGGGCGACAAAGCGGTACTGGAGTACAGCCGGAAGCATGATTTCGCCGGTCAAACGTCACTCGAAGTAGAGCAGGAAACCATCGCCCAAGCTGCCGATCAGGTGCCTCAACAGCTGAAGCAAGCCATCGATCTAGCGGTGAGAAACATCACCATGTTCCACCTCTCCCAACGGGAAGAGGTGCGGAAAGTAGAAACCTCATCAGGAGTGACCTGCTGGAGGGAATCCCGCCCTATCGAGCGGGTAGGTATCTACATCCCGGGTGGAACCGCCCCACTCTTCTCTACCGTAATGATGCTGGGGGTGCCGGCTAAACTGGCCGGCTGTCAAGAAATTATCCTCTGCACTCCACCCAACCAAGAGGGGATGGTCCACCCGGCCATCCTCTACACGGCCAACCTGGTGGGTGTGACCCGTATATTCGCCGTGGGAGGAATTCAGGCCATTGGGGCCATGACCTTCGGCACGGAGAGCATCCCCAAGGTGAACAAGATTTTTGGCCCGGGCAACCAGTACGTGATGGCGGCCAAACGTTCGGCACACTATTACGGTGTAGCCATCGATATGCCGGCAGGACCCAGCGAACTGCTGGTAATCGCCGACTGGTCGTGCAACCCCTCGTTCGTGGCGGCCGACCTGCTGTCACAAGCGGAACATGGCCCCGACAGCCAGGTGATCCTCTTGTCGGATGACAAACGGGTGGTCAAGGAGGTGATTAAGGAGGTCGACCTGCAAATCGAACGACTGCCACGGAAAGAGATGGCCAAACAAGCGATGAAAAATAGCAAGGCCATCCTGTTTAAAACCTTGGAAGAATGCATGCACTTCAGCAACTTTTACGCTCCGGAGCACCTCATCTTAGCGACCGAGTTCCCCACCCTGCTGGGGCGAAATGTGGTCAGCGCGGGATCGGTCTTCCTTGGGAACTATAGTCCCGAAAGCGCGGGCGACTACGCGAGTGGCACCAACCATACGCTGCCAACCAATGGACATGCGAGGGCCTACAGTGGGGTGTCGCTGGACAGCTTTGTGAAGAAGATCACGTTCCAACAAATCACCGAAGAGGGGGTCAAAAGCATAGGAACAGCTGTGGAAACGATGGCCGAGGCGGAAGAGCTACATGGGCATAAGAATGCCATGACGTTACGATTGGCATCCATTACAGAAGAAAGGACCGAACAGACGACCGGAAAACCGACTGAAGGTGTTGCGAAAGGAGAAACGCCCGAAAACGATCAAAACGAAACCGAATGAACAAGCCCAACTTTACTATAGATGAACTGGTACGCCCAAACATTCTAGCGCTTAAGCCCTACTCGAGTGCAAGGGACGAGTTTACTGGCAAGGAGGGTATCTTCCTTGACGCGAACGAGAACCCTTACGGGAAGTGGAACCGATACCCTGACCCACACCAGCGGGAGCTGAAAAAGGCATTATCGGAACGAAACGGCATCCCCGTGAAGCATATATTCATCGGGAACGGGAGCGACGAGGTGATTGACACGATCTACCGGGTCTTCTGCGAGCCATCACGTGACCGGGTGATCATCTGCCCACCCACCTACGGCATGTACGAGGTATCTGCCCATATCCATGATGTAGAGCTGGTGAGAGTACCGCTAACCGATCAGTTCGAGTTGGACGTGGACGAGATCCTCGCTCACCCTGCCAAACTGCTCTTTGTCTGCTCACCCAACAACCCCACCGGCAACCGGCTACAGAACGTGGAGCGGCTGCTCTACGAGTTCCGGGGCATCGTGGTGGTGGACGAGGCGTACATCGACTTTTGCGACCACCCGGGCTTTGCCGGGATGGTGCAGGAGTGGCCCAACCTGATCGTGGCACGGACCTTCAGCAAGGCGTGGGGACTGGCCGCCGCACGGGTGGGCATCGCCTACGCGAGCCGGGAGATCATCAGGCTGATGGACAAGACCAAGCCGCCTTACAACGTGAGTGCGCTCAATCAAATGGCTGCGCTTGAAGCGCTGTCTAAGCCGCATCAGTTCGAGCAACGGCTCGCCATTATCCTCAAAGAGCGCGCGCTGCTGAGAGAAGAGCTGATGAAGCTACCCATTGTGAAAAAGATCTATCCCTCCCACGCCAACTTCCTGCTGGTGGAGGTGGACGATGCCAACAACGTGTACCGCCACCTGGTGGAAAAGAAGGTGATCGTGCGTAACCGCCACTCGGTCGTGCCAAACTGCATCCGCATCACGGTGGGTATGCCCGAGGAGAACCGCGCGCTAATGCATGCGTTAACCCATTATTGCTCAAATATATAAAGGATAGGAATCGTCCGTTGCACGGGCAGGTTACAAGCAGAAACAAATGATTACCACAAGTTATGAAGAAAGTACTGTTTATCGATAGAGACGGCACCTTGATTATCGAGCCGGAAGACGAGCAGATTGACTCGTTCGAGAAACTGGAGTTTTACCCCGGCGTGTTTCAATACCTCGCACGGATAGCGAAAGAGCTGGAATACGAACTGGTGATGGTGACCAACCAAGATGGACTGGGTACCCCCTCCTTCCCGGAAGAGACCTTTTGGCCAGTGCATAACATGATACTAAAAGCATTCGAAAACGAAGGGGTACGTTTCAGCGAGGTGCTGATAGACCGATCGTTCCCGCGAGAAAACCTACCGACACGAAAACCGGGGACAGGAATGGTGACTCACTACATGAAGGGGAACTACGACCTGGAGAACTCGTTCGTGATAGGTGATAGGATGACCGACGTGCAACTGGCGAAAAATATGGGGTGCCAATCGATACTATTGAGTGGCCCACAACAAACGAAAGTGGTGGAGACAACCAACGAAACAGGGGCGACAGAGGTGTTAGCAACGACAAAAGCACCGGAAACAACGGGGTCTCCCAAACAGACAAAGACACCCGAAACGACAGAGGTGCAGGAAGCGACGCTAACGACGACCGACTGGGGTGAGATCTACCGCTTCCTGAAAGCGGAACCCAGGAAGTCCAGGGTAACCCGCGCAACCAGTGAAACCAACATCACGGTAGAGGTGAACCTCGACGGTAGCGGAAAAAGCACCATCTCCACGGGGCTGGGGTTCTTTGATCATATGCTGGAGCAGATTGCCCGTCATGGGAACATCGACCTGACCGTTCTGGCCGAGGGTGACCTGCACGTGGACGAACACCACACCATCGAGGACGTGGGCATCGCACTGGGAGAGGCGTTCTACAAAGCCTTGGGCAACAAGAAAGGGGTGAAGCGATACGGCTTCCTACTCCCCATGGACGACTGTTTGGCACAGGTGGCCATCGATTTCGGGGGTCGCCCCTGGCTGGTCTGGAACGCAACATTCCTGCGGGAATTCATTGGGGATATGCCCACCGAGATGTGCATGCACTTCTTCAAGTCGTTCAGCGACAACGCCCGCTGCAACCTCAATATTGAAGCCCGGGGAGAGAACGAGCACCACAAGATGGAAGCGATCTTCAAAGCCTTCGCCCGGGCTATCCGGATGGCGGTGAAAAAAAGCCACCCGGGAGAAATACCCAGCACCAAGGGAGTATTATAACGAGAAGTAACATGCGAATCATACCCGCTATAGATATCATCAACGGCCAGTGCGTGCGCCTCACCAAGGGCGATTACAGCACCCTAAAAACCTACAGCGACAATCCGCTGGAGGTAGCCAAGAAGTTCGAAGAGCACGGGATCAAGTACCTGCACCTGGTGGACCTAGATGGGGCCAAATCGAACCGCGTGATCAACCACCGCGTGCTACGCGAGATTGCCACCCGCACCTCGTTGAAGGTAGATTTCGGTGGTGGGATCAAGTCTGACGACGATGTCCGCATCGCCTTCGAGAACGGGGCGCACCAGGTTACCGGGGGGAGCATCGCGGCGAAGCAGCCGGAGCTGTTCCTCAAGTGGCTGAACGAATATGGCAGCGATAAGATTATCCTGGGGGCGGATAGCCACCAACGAAAGATAGCCACCAACGGCTGGCAGCAACAACTGGAACTGGACGTGGTGGAGTTCATCGGGGAGTACGCGCAAAAAGGGGTACGGTACGTGATTTGCACCGATATCGCGAAGGATGGCATGCTCCAGGGTCCCTCGGTGGACCTCTATAAAGAGATTCTCGGGAGCACCGACGTGCATCTCATCGCCAGCGGGGGCGTCACCTCGGTTGACGACCTACATCGGCTCAAGGAGATCGGCTGCGAGGGTGCCATCATCGGTAAAGCGATTTACGAGGGGAAAATATCCCTGAAGCAGTTGATGCGGTTTAACGGTTAGTTCATTAAATTTTTAAGTATGCAAACGAAACGAATCATTCCCTGCCTCGACATCAAGGAGGGGCGAACGGTAAAAGGGGTCAACTTCGTGGGTCTCCGTGACGCGGGCGACGCCGTGGAGCTCGCCAAACGGTACGAGGATGAGGGAGCCGACGAGCTGGTTTTCCTCGATATCACCGCGACGGTGGAGAACCGGGATACGCTGACCGATTTAGTGAAAAGGGTATCACAAGTAATCCATATTCCCCTTACCGTGGGAGGCGGCATTCGCTCGGTGAGCGACGCGGAAACGATCATCCGGGCGGGAGCCGATAAGGTGAGCGTGAACAGCGCGGCGGTAGACCGTCCGGCGCTGATCAGCGAGCTGGCTGACCGATTGGGGAGCCACCGCGTGGTGGTGGCCATCGACACCAAGCGTGTCGGTGACGACTGGCGGGTACTCGTACGCGGGGGCCAGACGGTCACCAATCGACACACGGTGGACTGGGCAAGGGAGGTGGAACGACAGGGTGCGGGCGAAATACTACTCACCTCCATGAACCACGATGGCACCAAGAAAGGTTTCGCCATCGATATCACCGGGGAGGTGTGCGAGGCGGTCAACATCCCCGTCATCGCATCGGGCGGGGCGGGTGCCCCTGCCCACTTCCTGGAGCTGTTCCAACAGACCAAGGCCAGCGCCGCGCTGGGCGCATCGGTGTTCCACTTCGGGGAGATATCCATCCCCGCGCTCAAAGAGTTCTTAAACCATCAAAATATAGCTGTACGATGACCGTAAATTTTAACAAGTCCGGGGGATTGGTCCCGGCAATCATTCAACATGCCACCACCCTGCAAGTATTGATGCTGGGGTACATGAACGCAGAGGCACTCGAAAAAACCAAGGCCGAGGGGAAAGTCACCTTTTTTAGCCGATCCAAAAACCGGCTGTGGACCAAGGGGGAAGAGTCGAAGAACTACCTGCTGGTTGACGAGATCCTCGTGGACTGCGACAACGACACGCTGCTGATCAAGGCTTTCCCGCAAGGCCCCACCTGCCACACAGGCAGTACCTCCTGCTTCAAGGAGGAGACGTCCAAAGGGTTCCTCTACGAACTGGAAAAGGTCATCGAAGAGCGCATCGCGGGAGGCTCCGAGAATTCCTACACCTCCCGGCTGTTCAAGCAAGGGGTTAACAAGGTCGCCCAGAAAGTGGGGGAAGAAGCGGTGGAGCTGGTGATTGAATCAAAAGACGACAACCTGGATCTGTTCACGAACGAGGCGGCCGACCTGCTATACCATTTTCTCATATTGCTAAAAACCAAGAAGCTAAAGCTGCAGGATATCGAGGAAGTTTTGAAAGAAAGGCATCAATAAACAGGTGTTTCCAACAGGTTACAGGATGATGTGCCGACTGACCTCGTCAGGAAGCGTCAAGCTGTTAATAATTTGCAAAAACATGCCAATAGTTCGTTTAAATGCAACGTTTCACGTATAATTTTCATCAAATAAGTAAAGATAAAAAAGATGAATTATGCCGCGATCAATTAAATGTTTAACACTGTTGTTGCTTCTAACAGCATCTTGTTTTGTATCGGGCAACCTGAACGCCCAATCAACTTTCCTTCGCTCAAGGGGAGCCATCGGTATCACCTATTCAGGACTGGGGGAAAATGATGCTTTCCATTTTGAACCTATTTGTGGCGCGGGTGTGTATGAAGGGAAAGGGTACTATTCACTAGGTATTACCTACCTATACCCCCTAACGAAACAGCTGGATCTTGAAACGGGAATTTCCTACGGTCAATACAAATACCGGTTTAGCAACGCGTCACTCGGCCCAGATGCGCCGGCTCCCTACAAAGTGACGAATGGGGTATTTGATATACCGTTAACGGTAAGATGGACATTTCTCAATTATTTCTTTTTGAACGGGGGAATCTCCTTGGGGATAGATACGGGAAAAGAGAATCATTTGGACAGCCAAACGGGTATAGGTGCCATGCTTGGCCTGGGGATAAAGTACGACTTTAAAAAAGCCCCCGTGGGACTGTTTGCTAATCCCTACCTGAAAATTCATAGCCTAATCCCGCTATCAATGGAGAAATATCATCTACGTACGTCAGAAAGCGGATTTCGCTTCGGCATTGTTTATTATATACCTTGACATCTCCTACCTTCCCTGAATGAAAAAACAACCTGCTCGATACCGGGCAGGTTGCTCTCAACCAATACAATATTTTACGGTTTAAGTTTCGTTTTTACTCGAACTTTAAGCTACACAGCTGCAATTCTCCGTGAAAAATTTGGAAGGTGAGGGGATTTATTCTATTTTTGCACTGCTTTTCACGAAGCATATAAGGATTGTCCCATAGTGTAATGGTAGCACTCCTGGTTTTGGTTCAGTCAGTCTAGGTTCGAATCCTGGTGGGACAACTATATTAAAGGGTAATCGGCTAAATATCAGCCGATTACCCTTTTCTTCGATACTTTCACACTAATAAGCGAAAGCGGTTTCCTTTTATCAGCTATAAGCACATTCAAACCAAAGATAAATGTAAACTTTATACCAGGGTACCCGTAAAGCGCCAGATCTTTCCAGTGCTGTGCAGTTGATATAGCGCGTTTTCCGCAAGGGCAATGGCCTTGCTAGCGGGGTTGAAATCCAGCATCTGCCAACCTGTTACAGGCACACCCGTGTATTGCCAAATGTGACCGGACGAATGGATCTGCACCAGTCGGTTGCCAGCCGCGGCGATGCCTTTTGTAGCAGCGTTGTTATCTACCATTTGCCAGCCGGTAACTGGCACACCGGTATACTTCCAAATCTTTCCGGTTTTGTGCAACTGGTAAAGGTTGTTTCTTGCCGCCGCGATGGCGATCGTTGACGGGTTGTTATCCACCATTTGCCTACCGGTAACTGGCACACCGGTGTACTTCCAAATCTTTCCGGTTTTGTGCAACTGGTAAAGGTTGTTTCCGGCCGCCGCGATGGCGATCGTTGCCGGGTTGTTATCTACCATTTGCCAGCCGGTAACTGGCACACCGGTGTACTTCCAAATCTTTCCGGTGTTATGTAACTGGTAAAGATTGTTTCCGGCAGCAGCAATGGCCTTGGTAGCTGGATTCGTGTCGATGCACTGCCAGCCGGTAAGAGGCACTCCGGTGTATTTCCATATTTTCCCGGTGTTGTGCAATTGGTAGAGGTTGCTGCCTGCCGCAACAATAGCAATCGTCGCGGGATTGTTATCAATTTTCTGCCAAGTTTGGCCCGTTCCGCTGTAAGCCCATATCTCACCATTAGTCTTAAGCTTGTACAAATGAGTACCTGATGCGGTGAGCGCCTTATTGTTAGTGGTGTTGTCAATTAACTGCCAGTCCCACACGGCTGGCCAACCGAGTTGACCACGGGTGTAACCACAGATCTGCAGGCTGTTGCGGTCCATAATACACGGGACGGGCGACACTGCACAGGCCTTGCAGTTACCGTTGGGAAAGCTTAAACAGCCATGCACCGTGGAGCAGCTACTGCAGGGTGTTCCACTACCGGTATATTCATCGGCCGCACCAAAAAGGTGACACACCTCATGTGCGGTAATAGCGTCTATCGTTCCGATACCCCAGCCGCCCCAGTTGTTACGGTTAGCGAGGGTTACACGGGCACCACCCGCGTAAGCGTGCCATTCTGTCGCGAAGGGGGTGATGAAAATGACGATGGCATGCGCCGAATTGTTGACCGTACGCATTTCATTGCGGTAGTTTACCACACCACTCCAGTCTCCCGTAAATTTCTTCCCATTGTAGCTGACTTTTTGCATGGCAGGGTTTCTCCAATAGTCTTCAGTGCTGCTGTTTGTGCCGTTTTCTACGTTTACTTTAATGTATTGGAGATTGTAAACCCAGGTCATTCCGCCCAACGGATGCTGAGAGGCCAGCCAGTTGAGGCCTGTCTGCACTTCGTTAAGCAAGGTGGTGCGCTCGGCACTACTGAAGGTTGGCCCGCCTGTTTTTGAAGATTCTACGAATACAACGCCGACGGAGATTTCCCCATCCATCCGCCAGCAGGAAGCTTCCGGGGCGGCGCCAGCGAGGTCACCCTTACTAACAATGACATCCGGGATAACGCCCAGGTTGACGCGTTCTGACCTTGACACTTTAAAAAGCTTATCCACATCGTCAGCCGACATGGCAAAAATAGCCTCTTCGAGGTCAGGGCGAATAATTGCCAACCTCGACAGGTGATAGGCTTTGGTGGGGTCTTTCAGTTTAGCCAGTAACTGGTCATGAATGTCTTTGTAAGCTTTCTGGCTTCTTGTCGGACTGAAACCTTTCCTTTCAGGGATTTGGAGTTCACCGTCAATCGCCTTCTTCTCTAAAATGGTCGTCAAAAAAAAGTACCTGAAATATCGGTATGGGGTCTCGGCTCGTCAAAGCCTTTTGTGCCCCAAGAGAGACCTCGATTGGACTTCTCCGCATCAACCCCGGCAACACCTTCAGGAGAAGGTGCAGTGCCTTGCCTCTGGTTCCAGGCTTTTGCAAGCTCCTTACCTTCCGTGTTCATCACTTTCAATGCTGTCTCACTGACAGACCCTTCAAAACTTTCACTGAAGAAACTTGTACTCTGGAGCCAAGTCAATTCCTCATCTGTTACATATACTTCAAGGGCTGTGTTCCCATATTGAGCTAACACAGTTAAACCCTTCTCGCGAAGCGCTGCAGCCGCTTTTTGACAATCCGTGACTGTGGCTTCTTTCAGGTAAAGCAGGATGTTCTTTTTCATGTGGATTAAATTAAATTATATTAGAGTTAGGAGTTTATTATGGATTCATTGAAAATATAGCAATAAAGATACATACAAATAATGCAAAAGTCAAGTGCTTTAACATTATTTATATCTACTTTTTTTTATCTTTCAGGTGTTTTGTTTAGATTGCGAGGTTTACCTGACCTCTTTGCCGTTTCATTGAACTATGTTTCATTGAACTATCTTTTCAAAAGTTCTTCCAATCCTTTAAAATTGAACTTTTTACAGATGGTTCTAAAACGAGAAGGTGGTATCAATTGATTGTTAACACGATCTGATGCTCGGTCGCCATTTTTCGCATGTTGAGAATCGCGTACCGCATCCGCCCCAGCGCGGTGTTGATGCTCACCCCCGTGACATCGGCAATCTCCTTGAAGCTTAAATTCTTATAGTACCGCATCTCCACCACCTCTTTCTGGTTGTCTGGCAAGCGGTCAACCAGCATTTGCACATCGTTCAGCACCTGCGTCCGTACCATCGTCGTCTCGACCGTCTCCTCGCACAACGATGGGTTATTGAACAGATCTAACTCGTAAGCGTCGTTGGAAACGGTATTCTCACTCTTTTTCTGCCGGAAATGGTCAATGATCAAATTGCGTGCGATGCGATTGATCCATGCCTTGAATTTGCCGGACTCGGTGTACTTGCCTTGTTGAATGGTGATGATGGCCTTCATAAAGGTGTCCTGGAAAATATCCTCCGCAAGGCCATTATCGCGTACGGTATAGAGGATGTAGGAATAAAGTGAGTGTTGGTGCCTTGTTAACAGCTCATCAAACGCCTCGTTATTGCCACCAATATACATGACAACCAACTCCTCATCGGTCATCGTGTGAAAAGTATCCATTGCTTTACTGCTTAACTATGTTTATTTAAGTGGAGTAAAGAGGACGTATAGGCAATTAATATTTTAGCGTTTGATATTCTTGCAAGCAAAGAAAGATAAATTTAGGAGAATAGCCAAACCGAAACTGTTAAATCTACACTGTTGCACTTGTGAAAAGAACTATTTTCATCTATCTTTGTTTTGAAAAAAAAAATCATATGGAAAAAAGAACCCTTTTGGACTTTTTGAACGAGTCCGTTGAAAAATTCGGTGACCGTCCCTATCTTTATGAGGCAAGGAAGGGAAGTGAGTACACCCACCTGACCTACAAGGAAGTTCAAGAAAAATCGAAGCAGTTCGCGGCGGGCCTTATCGCGCTAGGGATCAAAGCAGGCGATAGCGTTGCGCTAATCTCTGAGGGGAAAAACTACTGGGTAATCGGCGAGCTGGGCATCCTGCATGCCGGTGCAGTCTGCGTCCCCCTCTCGGTGAAATTGAACACCGAGCAGGAGTTGGCCTTCCGCATCAACCACTCGGAGTGCGTAGCCGTCTTGGCTTCCGACCAACAGATCGCCAAACTGCGTCCCATGAAACAGTCGTTTACCCACGTAAAACGTTACATCCTGTTGGACCCGGAGGAGAAATTGGAGGCCGATGAGCTGCAGTTTGAATCGGTCTTGGCAGAGGGGAAAAAACTTTTAGAGAGCGATCCTGCTGCCTTGCAGGAACGAATGGAGGGTGTGAAACCGGATTCGCTGGCAAACATATCCTACACCTCCGGCACCACGGCGAACCCCAAGGGGATCATGCTCACGCACTGGAATTACGTTTTCAACGTGGAGCAGGCCATTGACCACCTAAGGGGCTTACCGTCCAACTACCGAACACTCCTCTTATTGCCTTGGGACCACTCGTTTGGCCACACCGCGGGCATCTATGCCTTCATGAAGTCGGGTGCTTCCATCGCCTCCGTCATCATGGGCAAATCACCCATCGAGGTGTTGCGGAACGTACCTAAGAGCCTGAAAGCCATCAACCCGCACGTATTATTGAGCGTACCCGCACTGGCCTCCAACTTCCGGAAGAACATCGAAGCAGGGATCGAGAAGAAAGGGAAGTTCACCAGCACGCTTTTCAAGCGAGCCCTCAAAACGGCGTACGCCTATAACAAGGAGGGGCATAACAAGGGAGGTAAAGGGCGACTCATATTGGCCCTCTACGATAAGCTGATCTTCTCGAAGATCCGGGAGTCGTTTGCCAGCAACATGGTATACTTCATCGGCGGGGGTGCGCTGCTCGACATCGAACTGCAGCGTTTCTTCTATGCAATTGGTATCCCAATGTACCAAGGGTACGGCCTATCGGAGGCCACGCCCATCATCTCGGCCAACAGCCAGCACGAGCACAAGCTGGGTTCTTCGGGCAAGCCGATGCCCCGCATGGATATCAAGATCGTGGACGACGACCTGCAGGAAGTGCCCACGGGCGAGAAGGGTGAGATCATCATCCGCGGTGGAAACGTGATGAAGGGGTACTGGAAAAACCCCGAGGCTACCGCCGAGACCATCGTCGATGGTTGGCTTCGTACAGGCGATATGGGCTATATCGATGACGATGGCTACCTCTACGTACTAGGGCGTACCAAGTCGCTCCTCATCAGCGATGACGGGGAGAAGTTCTCCCCCGAAGGGATCGAGGAGTCCATCATCTCTACCTCGGCGATTATCGACCAGTGCGTCCTCTACAACAACCAAAGTCCTTACACAACGGCGCTGATCGTACCGAACGCCGCGGAGCTGAAAAAACTGAAAGCTACCCCTGAACAAGCGGCACAACTGATAGAAAACGAGCTAAATGAGTACTTAAAGGGAGGCAAACACGAAGCGCTCTTCCCCCATCGCTGGATCCCCTCAGCCTTCACCGTGATCGAAGAGCCTTTCTCCGAGCAGAACGGGCTGGTAAACTCCACGATGAAGATCGTGAAGCACAAGGTGTACGAGGTATACGCCGACCGCATTGAATCGCTCTACACACCCGAGGGGAAGCAGGCGGCCTCCCCGGGGAACCTGGAAGCGCTTGGCAAAATATTGTAAGAAAAGGAACTATTTCGTTAAGCCAAATGAGCAGAGGACAAGTTTACTTGTACTATGCCATGGCGAGAAATAGTCTATTTTTAATGAAGGTTAAATTGCGACAAAAGGAGTAAAGTGAAACTAAAAGGTAGAGTGTAAGTAAGGAAAGCGTAAGAAAAGGGGTAAAGTAATAGGCTTCACAATGCCGACAACTTTACCCCTTTGTTTCTGCTTTAACGTTAGCGAAACGGTAGAATCCCTACTCCTTACCCTTCCACTTCAACTTTCTTTTCAACGACCCTATAATAGGCCAAAGCGTCAACAGAACATTGCTCGACGAACCGGTAGTTCTTCTCCACCTCGATCTGGCCGTAGTGGATGTACACCTCGGCACTGCGGCGGAAGAGATCGGGGTTCACGGTCGCATCCTGCAGCAGAAGGTGTCCCACGATGATGTGTCCGGCACTCTCCACCATGCGGCGGGCATGGAAGTCGAGGTACTCCTCATCCTTGGGTGAGGTAACCTGTCCGACCAACTTCTCGTAGGTCTCCGTCATCCCCGCAAGGGTACCCTTCAAGGCCTCCAGCTCGGGTGCCACCGACATCGCTTCGTACTCCTTGATCCGTTGCAGGTAGGTGCCGGTAGTAACGTGGCGAATGGCCGCCACCACCTGTAGTTGCGTGGTTCCCTCGTAAATATTGGTGATACGGGCATCGCGGTAGAGCCGCTCGCACTTGTAGTCCTTCATGAAACCCGACCCTCCGTGCACCTGGATGGCGTCGTACGCGTTCTCGTTGGCATACTCGCTGCTCATCCCTTTTCCAAGCGGGGTGAACGCGTCGGCCAGACGAGAGTAGTACTTCATCTCGGTTCGCTCCTCGGGGGTCAGCTTCCGCTCCCGGCTAATATCTTCCAGCGTCTTGTACATGTCCACGAAACGGCTGGTCTCGTAGAGCAACGTGCGTGACGCGTCGGTCTTGGCCCGCATGTTGACCAGCATCTCGTAGACCGCCGGGAACTCGATGATAGGCTTGCCAAACTGGCGGCGCTCCATCGCGTAGCCGTAGGCCTCGCGGGTAGCCGCCTCGGAGAGTCCCACCGACTGGGCCATGATCCCCAGGCGGGCACCGTTCATGAGCGACATCACGTACTTGATCAACCCCATACGGCGAGAACCAACCAGCTCTGCCTTCGCGTTCTTGTAGACCAGTTCGCAAGTAGGTGCCCCCTTGATCCCCATCTTGTTCTCGATACGACGGACGTTTACCCCTCCATTTCTCTTGTCGTAGATAAACATCGACAAGCCGCGGGCGTCTTTCGTTCCCTCTTCCGAGCGGGCCAGTACCAGGTGAATATCGGCGTCACCGTTGGTGATAAAGCGTTTCACCCCGTTCAGGTACCATTGGTCCTCCTCCTCGTTGTAGGTCGCTTTGAGCATTACCGCCTGCAGGTCCGAACCCGCGTCGGGCTCGGTCAGGTCCATCGACATGGTCTCGCCCTGCACCACGCGGGGGAGGTACTTGTCTTTCTGCTCTTCGGTGGCGAACTGGTAGATGGTTTCACCGCACTCCTGCAACATCCAAATATTCTGGAAGCTCGCGTCGGCACGGCTCACGATATCGGCGCTCATCATGTATGGGACCATCGGGAAGTTGAGCCCGCCATACTTTCGGCTCAACGCCATCCCCAACAGTTCGGCTTTTTTCAGCGAATCGAGGTTCTCTCTCGTCGCCTCGGCGTAGGTGACCCGACCATTCTTTACCGTGGGACCGGTCTGGTCGACCTGCTCGGCGTTGGCATCAATAATCTCGCCACATATCTCACCCACCACTTCCAGTACCTTGTGGTAGCTGTCCATGGTGTCCTCGAAATCCATCGGCGCGTAATCGTACTTCTTGCTATCCGCGAAGTTCCTCTCTTTCAGCTCCACGATCCGCTTCATCAACGGGTGTTGTAGATGGTGCTGAAGTTGTGGGGTATCTGTATAAAAATTGGCCATATTCTTTTATTTCGTGTTCTTTTTATAATACTTGATCATCTTGGGAATCACGCTCTCCACCTCGCCGGTAATCACGTAGTCGGCAATGGAGTTGATGGGGGCAGCGGGATCGCTGTTAATCGAGATGATGATAGAGCTATCTTGCATCCCGGCGATATGCTGGATCTGTCCCGATATACCGCAAGCGATATAAACCTTGGGACGAACCGTCACGCCCGTCTGCCCGATCTGCCGCTCGTGCTCCGAGAAGCCGGCATCGACCGCCGCACGGGAAGCACCCACCTCGGCACCCAGCACGTCGGCCAACTGGTAGAGCAGTTGGAAGTTTTCTCTCGAGCCCATCCCATATCCCCCGGCGACAATGATGGGGGCATTCTTGATGTTTACCTTCGACTGCTCGATATGGCGGTCGATAATCGAGATCACGAAGTCCTCCTCTTTCACGAAGTCGCTCACCGTGTGTTCTACCACCTCTCCCTTGTAGTTCGGGTCATACACCTCTTTCTTCATCACCCCCTCGCGCACCGTGGCCATCTGCGGACGGTGATCGGGGTTAATAATCCAGGCGATGATGTTGCCGCCAAACGCCGGGCGAATCTGGTAGAGCAGGTTCTCGTACGACTTACCCGTTCGGGTCTCCACGTGGTCGCCAATCTCCAGCGACGTACAGTCGGCCGTGAGCCCGCTGCCCAAGGCAGACGAAACACGAGGCCCCAGATCACGCCCCACGATGGTGGCGCCCATCAGGCAGATAGCCGGCTTCTCTTTCTTGAACAACTCCACCACTAGGGAGGTATGCGGCAAGGTGGTGTAAGGCGAGAGTCGCTCGTCCTTGAACATATGCAGCACGTCCACCCCGTAAGAGAACACCTGCTCTCCCACGCCATCGAGTTTGGCGCCAGCCGCTATCGCCTCGAGGCGGCATCCCAACTGGTTAGCCAACGAGCGACCCTTGGTTAGAAGCTCCAGGCTCACGTCGGCCACGACACCCTCTTCAATCTCTAAATAGACAAATAAGTTATGCATGTTTGATTCTTTGATTCTTTATCCAATGGTATGACTTTCTATCAGCTCCTTCATCAGCGCGTCGATCTCATTATCGTCATCGGTGAGCCGCTTACTCTCTTTGGCCTGGAACACCACGTTCTCTATCTTCTTCACCTTAGTGGGCGATCCGGAGAGACCACACTGCTCCCTGTCGGCCTTCACATCCTCCACGCTCCACTCGGTAAGGAGCAAGTAGGGTCGCTCGGTATAGAGCTCGTCGCGGTCGCACTGCTCGGCCTGACGTTCGGTCGCCGTCTTCGCGTGCTTGTACTTCATCAACAGCTTCGCGTTGCGCGGGCGACACGGGCGGGCGGTTCCGTTCACGGTAACCAGTAGCGGCAGGGGCGCCTCCACGATCTCCACCCCGTTGTCGAGGCGGCGTTTCACGGTTATCCCCTCTTTACTGATCTCTTCAATACTCTCGGCGTAGGTCACCTGCGGTATCCCCAGCTTTTCAGCTACCTGTGGCCCCACCTGCGCGGTATCGCCGTCGATGGCTTGCCGTCCCGCGATGATCAGGTCAAACTGACCAATCTCGCGGATCGCCATCGACAAGGCGTAGGAGGTGGCCAAGGTATCGGCACCGGCAAATGCCCTGTCGGTCAACAAAACGCCGTCATCGGCACCACGGAACAACCCTTCGCGTAAGATATCGGCAGCGCGGCTTGGCCCCATGGTCAACAGGGTAATCGTAGAACCGGGAAAGCGCTCTTTGATACCCAGCGCCTGCTCCAACGCGTTTAAATCCTCGGGGTTGAAAATCGCGGGCAACGCCGCCCTGTTTACCGTACCGTCGGCTTTCATAGCATCCTTCCCCACGTTACGCGTATCAGGAACCTGCTTCGCCAGCACAATCATGTTAAATACCATATTTCCGTCTATTTCTTTCGTGTTTGACTTATTAATGCTTTTTTCAATCCGCGAATATACACATAATTTGCAAATGTGCGCGGTTTTGAAGCCAATTTCACGAAAAAAGGGGCCAATTTTAAACCATTTTGCCAATTATTCATCTTAATAGGAGCGAAAGACCGATGATTAATGATTGAATCATATGAAAAAAGTTTTCCCTTTTATAAGTATCGTATTTCTATTGGTGACCGCAGGAGGCTGCTCGGGAATCAAGTTCCTGACCGTGGAGACATGTGAACCGGCACAAGTAGTGTTACCCGCCGACGTACATTCGCTGGTTGTCGTGAATAACGTGGTGCAACAGCCCGATGGCGTGGGGCATAACAATCGAGCCATCGGTCGTTCTCAATCGGAGCGGGTTAAGGCCTCATCCAATAGCGTCGCCATCTTTTACACCGAAGCATTGGCGCAATTCCTGGACGAAGAAGACTATTTTTACCTGGTATTTTACTACAAAGAACCGTTGAGGAGTGACACCCATTTTTTTCAAGAGCAGCCCCTCTTGCCGGAAACGATGAACAGAATACGTGAAGAAACAGGAGCCGATGCGGTGATTTCACTCGATAAACTCATCATACAGACTGATAAACGGGATCATTTCAGACAGCAAGGATACACCTATAGCGACCTAACGGGCAAAATAAGCTCCACCCTGCGTGTCTACATACCAACGATGGATGGCAAGATACCCACCGTACATTACGAAGATAGCCTGCGTTGGGAAGGGTTTGACATTCGGGACAACCGGATTTACAGCGAAGCCATGATCCCCTCTCGTGAAGAGGCCATGAAGCTATTGGCGGTGCGGGCCGCGGAGAAGATGACCCACGTGTTTGCTCCTCATTGGATAACGCAAGAGAGGTGGTACTATACCTCGGGCAGTTCACTAATGAGAGAGGGCGCAGCGTTGGCCCAAAATAATGAATGGCAGGAAGCCATTGCAAAATGGGAAACCTACTACCGTACCCGATCCAACAAAATAGACAAAGCGAAAGCGGCCAGCAACATCGCATTCGCCCACGAGATGTTGGACGAGATGGAGGAAGCCTACACTTGGGCGGTGATCGCGAACGACCTATTTACCGAGCAAGCGGGAACCAACTCACTGGAAAGCAGAAGATCATTAATCTACAAAAACGAGCTAAACCGAAGACGCGGAAACAGCAACCGCATCGATATGTAAAACGAATCCAATAAATCGGTGAAATAAACGCTTGAAGAATCTCGTTGATAAGTTAAAATGAGGCGTTCGTAAAAATAATCCTCTTTTTTTTACTGGTTCCAAAAAAAGTGCTACCTTTGCCCTGAATTTACGGCAGTACTCAATCAGTATACCTATACAATACAACTGCCACTCGTTCACAAATTCACTCAAAGCATCACACCAGCCCTATTTCTCTTTTAGATAAACGTGGCATTAGTCTATACTTACGTATAGATTTCTTATAGATTATTTATTAAAACCATAACGATTTTCAATACATTCATATGGCTTATAACATTATTGAGCTTAATGAGAAGCTTACTACAGAATTACAGGTTCTTGCCAAGCAGATGGGCATCAAAAGACCCGATGCGTACAAGAAAGAGGAGCTAATATATAAAATCCTTGATGAACAGGCGATTGCCGAAACGAAAAAACTCGCTGAAAACAGTTCAAGGCAGGGTGGCAACGCCAAAGGCAGGACTGACAACCAAAAAAACACGAAAGGCAGGGAAACCTCCCCCCAAGGCAAACGGACACAAACTTCTGCTTCTGCAAGCGACAAAGGTCGCCCTACAAAAAAAGAACAACCCTCGGCAAAAGAGGATAAGGATAAAAAGGAAGAGCCGGTTAAAAAAATAGAACCAGTGAAAAAAGTGGAATCAGTGAAAAAAACAGAGCCAGCTAAAAAGGCAGAACCGGTAAAGAAAGTGGAACCTATCAAGAAAGCTGAGCCAGTTAAAAAAGTGGAGCCCACGAAACCTGAGCCGCCCAAGGCAGTTGCTTCTGTAGAAGAGACCGAAAAAAGAACGCCCGCGGCGGCGGGAGGAAGAAAGGAGGCGAATTCAACCGCCCCGAAAACTGCCGATAAGCCTATTCAGCTGGTGTTCCGATCCTCCAGACGACGCAACGACACCAAAAGGAGTACCCCACCCCCTTCCAAACTACCCCCGGTAATAGCAGAAGACAGCCCAAGAGGCGATGACGCTGTCCCCACTCAAAGGGAAACACCACCGGCCAGCGAGCGGGTATCAATGCTCGACCTAGTCTCTCCTTCACCTTTGCAGCCCAAGCAACAACAAGGAAGGGTATCAGCTCAACCTCAACCGAAGGAAAAAGAAAAGGATCCCGGGTACGATTTTGATGGTATCTTGATCGCTTCAGGCGTGCTGGAAATCATGTCGGATGGATACGGTTTCCTCCGTTCATCTGATTACAACTACCTCTCCTCACCCGATGACATCTACGTGTCACAATCGCAAATACGGCTATTCGGTTTGAAAACGGGCGACGTGGTAGAGGGACCCATTCGTCCCCCAAAAGAGGGAGAGAAGTTCTTCCCGCTGGTCAAGGTAGACAAAATTAACGGCCGCATGCCCGACGAGGTGCGTGACCGCGTGCCATTCGATCATCTGAAACCCCTGTTCCCAGATGAGAAGTTCAACCTGACCAAGGGACACAACGACAACCTATCCTGCCGTGTGGTAGACCTCTTCTCACCCATTGGAAAAGGGCAGCGGGGTTTGATCGTCGCGCAACCGAAAACAGGTAAAACCATGTTATTGAAAGATATTGCCAACGCGATCGCCGACAACCACCCGGAGGTATACATGATTATCCTGCTTATTGACGAGCGACCGGAAGAGGTGACTGATATGGAACGGAGCGTGAACGCGGAGGTGATCGCTTCCACGTTTGATGAGCCGGCCGATCAACACGTGAAAATCGCTGAGATCGTTCTGAACAAGGCGAAGCGGCTCGTGGAGTGCGGACACGACGTGGTGATCCTGCTGGACTCCATTACCCGCTTGGCACGTGCGTATAACACCGTGCAGCCCGCCTCGGGCAAGGTTCTCTCGGGAGGTGTGGATGCCAACGCTTTACACAAGCCGAAGCGCTTCTTCGGGGCCGCCCGAAACATCGAGCATGGCGGATCGCTCACCATCATCGCGACGGCGCTGACCGAAACGGGCTCCAAGATGGACGACGTGATCTTCGAGGAGTTCAAGGGAACTGGTAACATGGAGTTACAACTCGACCGGAAACTATCCAACAAACGGGTCTTCCCGTCGGTAGACATCATCGCATCCAGCACGCGTCGTGACGATTTGCTTCTGGCGCAAGAGACGCTCAACCGCATGTGGATACTCCGCAACTTCTTGTCGGATATGAACTCGGTTGAGGCGATGGAGTTCCTGCTGAGTCGGTTACGGCGCACGAGGAACAACGAGGAATTCCTCATCTCGATGAACGACTAACAAGCCAGATAGAGTCGGGGTAGTGTACCTCCTCGAGGAAGAGTGCATTCCCGGGGACCGAGTCGCCCGCCGCACCGCGGTCACGTGCCTCGATAACACGCCGGAAGCCGTTTTCATCGAGTCGCCCCCTCCCCGCTTCCAACAACGTCCCCACGATGGCACGTACCATGTTTCGCAAAAAACGATCGGCCTGCACGGTAAAACGATAGGTACCCTCACCACATGCTTCCCACTCCGCACGTGTAACGCGGCAATTATTCGTCTTCGCATCGCTATGCAGCTTGCTAAAGCTGGTGAAATCCTCGTACTCCATCAGTACCTCACCAAGTCGGTTCATGATGGCAATATCGGGCGTGTAACGCAGTCGGTAATGAAACGGGTATTGAAAAGGGTCTTTACGGGTGGTCACATGGTAGGTATAGGTACGTGAGAGAGCACTGAACCGTGCATGCGCATCCGGTTGCACCGGTCGTATCGAAGAGAGCGCGATATCCCGGGGCAGGTAGCTGTTTAACCGGTACAGCCACTCCTCAGCGTCAAAGGGTTCCCCATTCCAATCAAAATGGGCGACCATCGCACGGGCATGTACCCCGGCATCGGTCCTACCCGCACCCACCACCTTCAGTGGCTGTTGAGTGATAGTTGAGAGCGCCTCCTCCAGCATCTGCTGAACACTCATTCCATTAGGCTGAACTTGCCAACCAACGTACTTTTCGCCATTATAGGCCAGCGTGATGAAGAAGCGAGCCATCGATTACACGCCAAAGGGTTAACCTGTCATCCCGCGCAGCCGAATCTTGGTGAGCGCCTGCTTGGTATTCAAGGGGAAGTCACCATCCATAATCCAGGCGTAGTAGCTGGGTTCATTTTTTAACACTTCCTCAACCGGCTTCCCCTTATGCTTACCAAAATTGAACACCTCTACCCCCTTCTCGTCGTAGATCATACGCCCTGCCAGATCCACGTTATCGTTAAAGCTGGAATACTCTTTTGAGAGCGCATCGATATCGTTCGCGAGGTCCGGGTAATGATCAAGCTGCGACTTAAGCACCTCGTAGGTCGCCCTCGTATCCGATTCGGCGGAGTGCGCGTTGTCCAGCTGCTTGTTGCAGTAAAAAGCGTAGGCCGCCTCCAGTGTGCGTGGCTCTCTCTTATGGTAGATAATCTGCACGTCGATGAACTTGGGTCGGCTCATGTCGAAATCGACCCCGGCACGGAGGAACTCCTCCGCCAGCATCGGCACGTCGAAGCGGCTTGAGTTAAACCCCGCGAGGTCGCACCCCTCTAGCTGGTCGGCCAACGATTTAGCAATCTGCTTAAACGTGGGGCAATCCTTCACATCTTCGTCCGTGATACCGTGAATGGCGGTCGATTCCGGGGGGATAGGCATTTCAGGGTTCAACCGGCGAGTTTTCACCTCCTCCTTGCCATTAGGGTACACTTTCAACAGCGATATCTCAATGATACGATCACGGGTGGTATTCAGGCCCGTGGTCTCCAGGTCAAAAAAGACCAACGGGCTCTTCAAGTTCAAATCCATTTAACCGCCATTAATCATTTAACATCATCGGCATCAACAGTGTAAGCATATCCACATTCTCCTCTTTGTCGTCCACAGGGAGGATAAGCCCTGCGCGAGACGGGTCAGAGAGCTCCACGCGCACCTCATCCGAGGGGATGTTGTTCAGTATATCGATCAGGAAAACCGCCTTGAAGCCGATATTCATGATATTCCCGTCGTAACTGCACGGGATCACCTCCTCGGCAGCAGTAAGGAAATCGATATCTTGGGCAGACATCACGATCTTGTCTTCAGAAAGCTGCAATTTCACCAGGCTACTCGACGGGTTAGAAAAAACAGCCACCCGCTTAAGCGTATTGAGCAGCGCCAGGCGGTCGAGCGTCACCTTGTTAGGATTGTCTTGCGGAATAACGGAATTGTAATTAGGGAAACGCCCCTCAACAAAGCGACACACCATCTGATACGACGCCATTTCGATATACGCGTTGTTGGTATCGAACTTGATCACCACATCTCCCGACTCGCGAGGCAGGAGCGATTTCAACAGGTTAGCCGGCTTCTTAGGAAGGATAAACGATGAACGCCCTTCCCCTTTCGCCTCGGTGGTGATCACCCGGACCAGCTTATGCCCATCCGATGCCACGAACGTGAGGTCATCGGCGGTAATATCGAAGTATATCCCGTTCATCACGGGCCGAAGCTCGTCGTCACCGGTCGCGAACACGGTGCGGTTGATACCCGAAAAGAGGGTCTGTGCGTTGAGCGTCAACGACATGGCCGAATCTCTCAAAGGTCTTGGCTCGGGGTACTCGTCGCCCTTGGTTCCTACGAAATTATATTTCCCATTATGGTAATAGATGAACACCTCCAGCGTCTCATCGTTGATATCGAAGGTGAGGGGCTGATCCGGCAGTTCGCGTAACGGGTCAAGGAGGTTCTTCGCGTTAATCGCCAAGCTCCCGCTCCCTTCCACACCACTAACCTCTACGGTTGTCGTGAGCCGCGTCTCGTTATCGGCCGCGGTAAGTGTCAGTGTATTCCCCTTTAGATCCAGTAGAAAACAATCCAAAATGGGCAACGTGTTCTTAACGTTGATTACCCTGCTAATCGCCTGCAAGTGATGTTGCAGCATAGCACTTGATACAATAAACTTCATACGTGATACTATTTTTTTAGCAAATATATAAAATAATCCCGGATGAGCGTTCGTTTTGGCGATAATTTTGTCGTTTGGAAGTTACTTCTTGTTTCTCGGATGATGTTCGATAATCTCTTGACGTAAAAAATTCCGATCGATGCGCGTGTATATCTCAGTGGTCGTAATTTTCTCATGCCCCAGCATTTCCTGGATCACGCGGATGTTAGCCCCCCGCTCCAGCAAGTGCGTGGCAAACGAGTGGCGGAAAGTGTGTGGACTTATCTCCTTTTGTATACCTGCCGCTTCGGCGTATTTCTTAATATAATGAAAGACGGTAACACGCGATATAGCTTTCCCGCGGGAACTGACGAATAGAAACTCCTCCTGCCCTCTCTTCGTATCGATATTACGGCGATAGGGAAGCCAATTCCGGATCTTCTGGATGGCCGTCTCGGAGATAGGCACCAGTCGCTGCTTACTCCCCTTCCCCTCCACGCGGATAAACCCCTCATCCAGGAAGAGATCGGTGTACCGCAAATTGGTAAGCTCGGAGACGCGCAGCCCGCAGCTGTAAAGCACTTCGATAATCGCGTAATTACGGGTCCCCTCGGGTGTCGACACATCAATCACGGAAAGGATGGCATCGATTTCCTCCACCGAAAGAACCACCGGGAGCTTCATCCCGATTTTAGGCGCTTCCAGCAGCTTGGTCGGATCATCTTTCCCGTCGACATCCAGCTTTAGAAAATCAAAAAAGGATTTGATTCCCGAAATCACCCGGGCAGTGGACCTGGACGATATACCCTGATCGTGAAGTTCGGCCAGGAACTCCTCCAGGTGGGCTGTTTCGACCTCTTCCAGCGTAATACCCCTATCCTCAGCGAACGCGATCAACTTGTGTAAATCAGTTATGTAGGCATCAATCGTGTTGGCCGACAACCCTTTCTCCAACAGCAGATACCGTTTGAACTCTCTGGTATGATCTCTTTTCATCACCCGTTGCTCGTGGCTAATTGGCTCATGGTTCATTCACCGGCACCCTCTATTTCATGCGCCAACCGCTTTGCTTCCTCAACCTTCGCTTCAAGCGACAGCAGTAGCGGTCTCTCCTCTTCTTTAAGTAATTGTTCTCCCTTTTCAAGGCGTTTCAAACGATCGGTCATCGTTGCATTTCCCATTATCTGTATCAAGGGCAATATTCGGTGAGCTATTTCAGCAGCCGTCTTGGTATCGCTTTCTGCAAACGCTACCTTTAACAAGCCGATTTGTTGGATCGTCTCCTCGATAAACGAGTATAAGATAGTCAAGGAGGCCTCCTTATCCGTTTTAACGAAGTCAATTAGTACTTTTACACCGGCCTCCCGTTGCCCCAGGTACTTGAGCAATGTATCCCGTAGTTGCGCAAACGAGAAAGGTTTGGTGAGGTATCCCGTGAACCCCGCTTTTAACAGGGATTCCTCCGAAACATCGGACCGGGCAGATAGTGCGATAACAGGCAGATCCCGGAGATTCTCATCCTCCAGTTGACGTATCTGCTTTATCAGTGCGAAACCACTCATTCCCGGCATCTGAAGATCAATAAGCAGCAGGTGAAACCGTTGTTCTCGAAGCAAACTCGTCACGCGCCTGGGGCGCTCCTCCATGACTACATTCACGTTCGCTTTCTTCAACATCTCGGCCACCATCTTTAGTTGAACGGGATCATCATCGACCACCAAAACGGTAAGACCATTTGGCAGTGTCACCGCCTCACTCTCGGGAAAACCTCCTGAAACCTTAAACGGCTCACCATCCTTAACCTCTTCAGGCAGCGTTACCCCCTTGGGAGGATGTAGGGGAAGGTCAACGATAAACAGGGAGCCAACACCTTTCTCCGACTCGACACGAATCGTCCCGTTCATCTGCTCAACAAACCTTTTTGTTATAGCCAATCCTAAACCACTACCCCCCGTACCTACCATTTTCTGGTCGGTTTGATCCAACTGCCTGAAATCTTGAAATATCAGCGACTGTTCCTCCTTACCAATACCCAAACCAGTGTCGCTCACCTTAAACAAGAACCGGGAGCCTATTTCAACCTCTTTTTCCCTCTCTTTACCTTTTTTTACTTGCCCTTTCTCATTAACCACCTCCAATACCTCTATCGCGACCCCTCCCTCCGAGGTATACGTGATCGCATTCGAGATAAGATTGCCGATCACCTGTCTAATCACGTAAGCATCCGCGTAGCAAATCGTATCTTCGGGCAGCCTGTTGTCGACCCGGTAATCCAGTTTTTTCCGAGCTGCCATCGGTTTAAAGCTAAAGGCGATATCATCCAACAACGCGTGCAGGTTAATGTTCATCGGTCGCATATGCCACACACCCGCTTCCAACTTGTGGTAATCCAACAGGGAGGAAGCAAGCTGCAGTACATGTTTCCCGGAATGCTGCATGTTGGTCACGTACTCCTTAACGGTGGGAGTTGCTTCATCCGCCCTATTTTCCATCAGCTCCAGGTAGCCAAGGATTGAGCTTACAGGTGCTTTTATATCGTGTGAGATGGTGAGCATCATCCTCTCCCGAGAGGCCAGTAGCTCAGTTATCCGTTGGTTGGATGCCTCCAGTTGTCGGCGGTAACGCTGGCTCCTGTTGATATCAACCAAAAACAGGGTGGCAAACAGCATGGCTATCCCAACGGCCACGAACGAGTACCAATGAATGGTGACTTGAGAGCGTGCGAGCACCTCCTCCCGATCGACGAGACGTTGAAACGACTTTATCATCTCTTCCTGCTCGATACCCGTCAACAGCTCATTGATACGGGCGGTGAGCAAGTGGTTGGTCTGGGTCACCACCTTTTGTCTCGCCAATAGGGCCGCCTGAAAACGCCTCTGATTCTGTAGGTCGAGTTGCTCGGAATAGATCACCTTGTTGATGATGGTATCCACGATCAGTTCGAACTCGTGGTCAGTCACCTTCGATTTACTCTCGATCACGACGGTGGAGTCGGGCCGCCCCGTGATAGCGTCTCGAATCCGGGTAAAAAACCCTTTTCGCTCTCCCATAACGACGCTCGTATCGCTTTTATTCTCTTGCGCTACACCCAAATCCTTACTTCCCAAGTAATCGACAATCTCTTGGTTAAGCTCCCGTGCTACCTGGCTACTTTCGATGGAACGGGTGATGCGCGGTGCCCTTCGTATGGAATCGAGCAGCGCGGCTACCACCTGCAGGTTCTCTTTTTTCTTGCCCACCAGCATTTCAATGGAATCCAGCTTCATCACGCGAGCCGAGTCAATCGCCGTGCTTCTCAACTTGGTCAAATTGGCACTTACTACCGGCACGATAGAGTCGTACTTCTGAAAATAGCGTCTGGCGCTTTGGGAGGTCAGCAGGTTCTGCTCGCTCTCGATCTCAAACAGTAACGAGAGCGTGTTACTCACGACAAGCAGTTCCGAAAAGTCCTGACTCTCTGCTCTCTTACTCGAGTACTCCTCTAGATTTTTATAAATATCAACGAGCCCAAGACCCATCACGACCATTACCAGCAGGTACCCGATGATGACGGTTGCCTTTGCCTTAGAGGATCCTTTTCTTCTTTTCATAGGGATAGCGTAAAGCGAGTGAATGTAACGTCACTTAATGCGACATCACGTTGTACAATTTCATCTTGTTGTAGAGTGTTTTCCTATCAATATTCAAGATAGACGCGGCCATCGTCTTGTTTCCTTTCGTTAACTCGAGCGCCTGTTGAATCTTCTCTTTCTCGTAATTTTCTTTCCGGAGAGCATGCACGGTTTTCATCGATACCGACTCGTGAGAATCAGTTTGCCCCACCTTCCCTAAAAGGGATGGGAGGAGATCGGCTTTCACTCGACTCCCGTCGGAAAGTAGCACCGCCTTGAAGATACAGTTCTTTAACTCTTGAATGTTTCCAGGCCAATCGTGTTGCATAAACGCCTCTTGAATACTCGGGTCGATGGTTTTCACCTTTTTATCCAACGTTTGATTGGCAAACTTTAAAAAGTGAAGCGCGAAAAAAGCGATTTCTTGCCTCTTTCCCTTTAACACGGGTAGGGTAATCGTAATTTCATCCACGAGGGAATAGAGTTTTGGTAGGAGGGCACGTTTCAATTCGTGTTTCTCTTTCTCCGTGGTCATGATCACCTGAGTGAACCCTTTCCCTCTTGCCTGCTTAGTCAAAATGTCGATTAGCTCGTTCTGCCTATTCAGGTCAAGCCGATCTACTCCCCTGATATGTAGCAAGCCACCCTTGGCTAACCGAAAGGCGTCCATCAATCCTTCTTCCTCGTCCTGCTTATTGGGACTCAAAGAGACGGGTTGATCAAGAGATTCCACGTCAAACACTCCAAGGGGGTTTGAACGATGTATTCCCTTTTCGTAAATATACTTCACGGCCGATGCCTTCCCGGTACCACGATCCCCGATGATTAATCCATGAACGTTCTCCTCTAAGACACGGTCAAGCGCCAAGAAAAGTTGCTTGTAATGAGCTCCCGGTGGTTTCACGAAGTCGTTCGATAATAGCATGCTCTTTTTCTGGTTCTCTTGCGTTACGAACGCCTCATCAATTTTCTTAAAGAGCAGTTCCGGCTCGATAGGCTTCGCTATGTAATCCACCGCACCCGATTTCATGGAGGCCACCGCTGTCTCAATATCCGCGTAGCCGGTCATCATAATGACCAGAATATCCGTATCGTACTTCTTGACCCAGGACAACAGGGCAAACCCATCGGATCCGGGCATTCGAATATCAGACAAGATAAGGTCAAAAGGGTGCTCCTTAACCAGCTGTTTCGCCTGATCAACACTTGTAGCCAGGTCAACGCTAAAGCCACGTTTCACCAACCATGACTTCAGCATAAGGCAAACCGTTACGTTATCATCTATTACAAGTATACTTTTGCCCATAACCCTTTACTTCACCTCCTTTTCGCTTTCCAGCACCTTGGGTGTTAAAATAGCCGAGTAGAGCAACAGAATAGCCCCAATCACCATGAAAAGCGGCCACTCACTCCGTTGCTTGAACATCAAATACGCACTCGCGATCATCAATAGGCAGGCAAATACCTGAAAATTGAACAACCTCCTGCCCCTTAGGCTCTTACCGGGGTAAGGCGTGGTAATAGTTACTATCGTGAAAACAACCACGGACACCGCCATAATCCATGACGCCACGATGGGTTCTAGGAGATATAAGAGTGCCGATAACAGTATAAGTATACCTGAAAGTCGGTATACAATATTTTTCACGTTGCGCATCGTTAATTTTTTAAACAGATCCACCTACAAACATACATAAAAAAACGGGACTTTCAACAACAATCATACAATGCGAAACCAACATGTTTAAAACAATCATTCCAAAGGGTATTAAATGATTACTTTAAAACATCAAAAGTTACACGCATTGAAGTATAAAGAAAAACAACCGTATGAAAGTTGAATTATTCAACAATGAAAATCTCCTCGTTCTCTTTCTTCATCAGATAGTTTTCTCGTGCAAATTTCTCGAGGTCTTCCGTGTTAGACTGAAGCTCATCGAGCTTCTTTCTATCCACTTCCGTCTGTTTCTGATAGAATTCGATTTGGGACTCCAAATCCCTGATCTCCGCATCGTATTTTAATCGCTTCGGGATGCTGCTATCGCTAAAAAGAAACAACGCCACGACCAACACGACTAGAATGATAATCTGGTAAGCAGTTAGCCCCAGGAAGCGGTTGGAACCAAATTTCTTGACGTTCTCTTTCATCTCATCGCTCATGCTATCCACCTATTTCACTAGCAAAAATAGTCTATTTTCTTTATCATGTCAAGCCTTTTAAAGCAAACAGGTGAAAAAACCTATTTTCATGGGAATCTTTGAAGATTCAACAAAAATAGGTATCTTTACGTTGTAGTTGTTAAAATCAAGGACAGATCAACTAAATGAAACCAACATGTTTACAACAATCATTAAACACCCTTGAAAATGATTATTTTAAACATCAAAGGTTCATGAACTTAGACTATTCCTCGCCATGGCCTTGTCCAAGTAAACTTGTCCAATGCTCATTTGGCTTAACGGAATAGTTCCATACACCGAAACAAAAAAGATACAATAATCGTATGAAAAAAGTGCTTATGACTGTGATGGTGGCCTTACTGGCTACCGTCCATTCTTTTCCTTGTACCAACCTACTGGTGGGGAAAAAAGCATCCACGGATGGATCCACCCTCATCTCTTACGCGGCCGACTCGTACGGATTATACGGGGAATTGTACCATTGGCCCGCGAAGCAATATGCCCCCGGCGAAATACTAAAGGTGTACGAATGGGATAGCGGGAAATACTTAGGCGAGATACCGCAAGTATTACAAACCTATAACGTGATTGGCAACATGAACGAGTATCAGTTGGCTATCGGCGAGACCACCTTTGGCGGACGTAGTGAGTTGTCCGACTCCACGGGGATCATGGATTATGGTAGCTTGATCTACATCACGCTGCAACGTGCCAAAAATGCCCGTGAAGCCATCCGGGTGATGACCAACCTGGTTAAAGAGCACGGGTACTATAGCTCCGGCGAGTCGTTCTCGATTGCCGATCCCGAAGAGGTGTGGATCATGGAGATGATCGGGAAAGGCCCCGGGAACAAGGGCGCCGTATGGGTCGCCGTGCGGATACCGGACGATTGTGTGTCGGCACACGCTAACCAGGCCCGCATTCAACAATTTCCCCTGAATGACCCGGAAAATTGCCTCTACTCGCCCGACGTGATCTCTTTCGCACGGGAGCAGGGATACTATGAAGGGGCGGACGCCGATTTCAGCTTCGCGCAGGCCTACGCCCCACTCGACTTCGGGGCGCTTCGGTTTTGCGAGGCACGCGTTTGGTCTTTCTTCAACCGGGTAAACAGCGAGATGGGGCACTACGTGACCTACGCGCAAGGAAAGAGTACCGATCCCATGCCATTGTATATCAAGCCGGACAGGAAGCTGAGCGCACGTGACATCCAAAACTACATGCGCGACCATTACGAAGACACGGAGCTCGACTGGCGTTACGACCTGGGAGCTGGTCCCTTTAACTCCCCCTACCGCTGGTCGCCCCTCACCTACAAGCTAGACGACGAGAGCTATTGTAACGAACGCCCCATCGCCACGCAACAAACGGCATTCTCTTTCGTGGCGCAAATGCGCTCGTGGCTGCCCAACGAGATCGGCGGTATCCTTTGGTTCGGTATCGATGATGCGGCACAAACGGTTTACTACCCCTTTTACTGCGGCCATACCGAGGTGCCGCACGAGATGGAAGTGGGAAATGGAGACCTGCTCACCTTCTCCTGGACTTCGGCCTTCTGGATTCACAACTGGGTATCCAACATGGTGTATACCCGCTATAACAATATGATCGAGGAGGTACAAAAAGTGCAGGCTAAACTAGAGGATCAGTTTGCAGCGTCGGGGCCGGAAGTGGAGGAAAAAGCCAAAGCCCTCAATGAACAATCCCGTCCCGAAGCTGTTCATTACTTAACCCAATACAGCAATGGCTTGGTCAAAGAGGGCCTTGCGGAGTGGAAGAAACTGGGCGAATACCTCATGGTGAAATACCTTGATGGCGTGATAAAAAGGGAAGATAACGGGCAGTTCCAGCGAAACCCGCACGGTCTACCTGCCAACCCCATCCGCCCGGGATACCCCGAGCCTTTCATCCGCAGGGTAATCGAAGAGACGGGTGATAAGTACAAGGTGCTACCGGTGGAGTAGCCCAGCCCGTGAAAAGACAACATTCATAAAGATAACAAAAGGATAAAAAATAAACACGATTTTTTACTATGGAAGAAGGAAAATTAATCGCACGTGTAACAGAAAAGGCGCAATCCTGGTTAGGAGACAGTTACGATGCGGAAACGAGGGCGGAAGTGCAACGTATGCTCGACAACGAAGACAAGCGAGAGCTGATTGATGCTTTTTATAAGGACCTGGAGTTTGGTACAGGCGGCCTGCGCGGCATCATGGGAGCAGGAAGCAACCGCATGAACCGCTACACGGTCGGCTCCGCGTCGCAAGGGTTGGCCAACTACCTGAAGAGTGAGTTCGCCGACCTGGAGCAGATCAAAGTAGTTATAGGCCACGATTGTCGGAATAACAGCCGCGAATTTGCCGAAATCACCGCGGATGTCTTCAGCGCGAACAACATCAAGGTATACCTTTTCGAGGACCTTCGTCCCACCCCACTTGTTTCGTACGCTATCCGCAAGCTGGGGTGCCAAAGCGGCATCATGATTACCGCTTCCCATAACCCCAAGGAGTACAACGGGTACAAGGCGTACTGGAGCGACGGTGCACAGGTACTTGCCCCGCACGATAGAAACATCATCGCCGAAGTGAACCGGGTGAAATCGGTCTCCGATATTCGGTTTGACGGGAACGACAAGCTCATCGAGATCATGGGTAAGGATATGGACAAGGCCTTTATCGAGGAGGTCAAGAAGCTGGTCCTTTCACCCGAAGCCATCGTGCGCAACAACGATATCAAGATCGTCTACACCCCGATTCACGGGACTGGTATTACGCTCATCCCCGATGCGCTGAAGGCGATCGGCTTTATCAACGTCATTGGTGTACCCGAGCAAGACGTGATCAGCGGGGATTTCCCAACCGTGATCTCACCGAACCCTGAGGATCCCGCGGCAATGGACCTGGCCATTAAGAGGGCCATCGAAACCGATGCCGACCTGGTAATGGCTACCGACCCCGATACCGATCGACTGGGGGCGGCCGTAAGAGACAACGAGGGCAACTTCATCCTACTGAACGGCAACCAGATCATGCTCCTCTGCCTCTACTACCTGATGACACGTCGCGAAGAGCTGGGACTGCTCACCGGGAAGGAGTTCACGGTAAAGACGATCGTTACCACAGAACTGGTGAAGGAAATCGCCGACCAAAAAGGGATCGAGATGTATGACAGCTACACCGGCTTTAAGTGGATCGCCGATATTATCCGCAAAAACGAAGGCGTGAAGAAATACATCGGCGGTGGTGAAGAGAGCTATGGATTCCTGGCAGGCGACTACGTAAGGGATAAGGATGCGGTGTCTGCCTGCACCCTGGTCGCGGAAATTGCCGCTTTCGCGAGGGACAACGGCAAGAGCATATATCAGCTGCTGGAAGATATTTACCTAAAATACGGCTACTCGAAAGAGGAGGGTGTCTCGCTCGTGCGCGAAGGGAAAGAGGGGGCCGATGAGATCGAGGCAATGATGAAGAATTACCGCGCCAATCCCCCCATGTCGCTGGGCGGTTCGCCCGTGACCTATATCAAGGATTTCGCCAAGCTGGAGGCTACCGACCGCGTTCGCAAGGAGCAGGTGGCCTTGGAGATGCCCACCACTTCAAACGTACTTCAATACTTCACCGAGGATGGTACCAAGCTGTCGATCCGACCTTCAGGGACGGAACCCAAGATCAAGTTTTACATTGAAGTGAAAGGGGGGCAAGTCAAAACACGTGATGAGCTTGAACAGGCCGAGAAGATCGCGAGCGATAAGGTCGACAAGATTCGCGAAGAGCTGGGTATATAACGAAAAACGAAAGGAGTTTACATGAAACGGAAATTAACCATCGCCTTGGTGGCACACGACCATCGCAAGGCGGATATGGTCGAATGGGTCACCTTTAACGCGGGTTTTCTGTCGCACCACCACCTCGTTTGTACCGGGACAACCGGTGCACTCGTACGCGAAGCGCTTAAAAACGAGGGGGTAACCCCCGAGTTCACCATCATGAACTCGGGCCCCATGGGGGGTGACGCGGAGATCGCCGCCATGGTGGTTCGCAAGGAGATCAACCTCGCGATCTTCCTCATTGACGACCTGAATGCACAACCGCACGAGGCAGACATCATGATGTTGCTACGACAATGTAGGGTGCATAACATCCCCATCGCTTGTAACCGATACAGCGCCGACCTAATGATTACCAGCACGCTGTGGGACGATATGGACTACAAACCCTCCCCACCCCGGTACGAGAAATTCGATCGGAACGAGTATGGTTTTTGATTACTCCACTTCTTCCTTTTCATCACTTCTTCCTTGCATGCTAATTGTTTATTATTAGCTTACGGTTTGCTCGTGGCCAGTTGCAAGCCAATAATAGAAATAATGAGCGTTGTAAGGAAGAACATGCGCCAAAAGGTGACCGGCTCTTTGAAGAGCGCGATGCCCAGGATCACCGTCCCCACGGCACCGATACCGGCCCACACGGCGTAGGCCGTCCCGGTAGGTATGGGATGTGGAGCGCCCATCGATCTGTATAACAGGAACATGCTCAGGGAGACGCAGACGATAAAGGCCAGGAACCAGAACCCAAACTCCCTACCCGAGCTCTGTTGCATCTTGCCTAGGCTGATGGCAAAAAGGGATTCAAAAATGCCCCCGGCAATTAATAAAAACCAATTGATATTCATCGCGCTATAACGCTCTGTCGATGGCGGGCTTGATTAGCGCTTCCATTACCGCGTACCCCTCCTTGGTCGGATGCACGCCATCCCGTGTATAGGCCGGGTTCAATGAGCGTTCCGGACCGCTTACCATCTCCTTGTAATAGTTAACGTAGGGAATCTTGTTGGCCATGGCGTAAGCCTCGATCTTTTCGTTCAATAGGGCAACGCGATCGGCCGCATCGGTAATCTCCTTGTTCCAACCAAACTCCGATGCCGGGAGAACGGAGGTGAGAATAACCTTGATCTTATTCGCCTTGGCTAATTCCACCATGCTCACGATATTCCCCATGGTAATATCGGCATCGAAGGGACCGGTGTTTTCAGCGGCATCATTGGTTCCCGCGTTGATTACCACCAATCGGGGCTGTAGGTTAATCACATCTTCGCGGAAACGGACCACGAACTGATAAGATGTTTGTCCACTGATACCACGCCCCACGTAATTGTTCTCCTCGAAAAACTCCGGGCAAAGACGCACCCACCCCTCGGTGATGGAATTTCCCATGAACACGACCCGTTTTTCCTTTCTACCCGGTACCGGAAGCTCCTTGTTGGCCTCGGCGTAACGCTTGAAGTTCGCCCAGTCACGATTCTTTTCCTGAGCCTGTACCTCCACTCCTGCCCATAACAAGCCAAGACAGCATACAACCACACAAAAAACACGATTAAAAGTTAAGTCACCCATAACATTACATTTTTTGTAAAACCGCGAACTTAGCTTTTTTGTTGCATCAGAACCAATTTTTTAGCCAATTATTTTCGCGGAAGTTCCCGTCTGTTTAACGATTTTATCAAATTCTTTGAAAAACTCATCGAAAATATAATAAATCGCTGTACCTTTGTTGTATAAAATTATAGTGATGTTTTTGATAATTATTTGAAATTTAATCCTGAAAAATACAGGTTTTCTGCTACAATATTGATTTTCAATTAGTTTAATTACATAATAACGCACATAATTTAATGTTTATTGTATGAAAAAGTTTATTGTTTTGCTATTTATAGCTTTACCTTTTTGGACATGTCAAAAACAAACCAATGAAATTTTGGAGGAACTCCCACATGTCCTGGTTATTGGGATTGATGGTTTAGGTGGTCATGGTATTGAATTAGCGAACCACATTCCCAATTTCAACTATTTGATGGAGAATGGTGCTTACTCACTAAAAGTGACGACCGTTCTCCCTAGCGTGAGTGCACCTACCTGGAGTACTATTTTCACTGGTACGACACCTGAACGTCATAGCGTGGGTGGCAATGACTGGAGGCTGGAGACCCGTAAAATCGATCCTGTGACTACCAACGAATACAACTATTTTCCAACACTTTTCGGCGAAATCAGGGCTAAGTACCCCAATGCCGTATTAGGTGCGGTATACCATTGGGGAACCATTGGAGACTTAATTGAAGGAGATGCTTGCGACTTCTCAGTAAATGGAGATAATGAAATAAGTACCACCCTTCAAGCGTGTAAAATCATAGAAGAGAAAAAACCCAACTTCACCTTCGTCCACTTGGATCATCAAGATGGAGCTGGTCATTCAAAAGGATATCGTTCAGAGGAGTATGTCGCTTCGGTTGAAAGAACAGACAGTATTGTAGGGCTTTATATTGACGCGTTAAAGAAGGCAAATCTATTTGAGAAAACCACCATCTTTATCGTCTCAGACCATGGAGGTGTAAACACGGGACATGGAGGATATCATGCCGATGAAATGATAGTGCCATTGATTGTCTTTGGGAAAGGGATTAAACAAGGTTATCAAATTGAACCTCCCATTTTCACGTATGATATAGCACCCACGATTGAAACAATATTCAATATCACTCCCAACGAATGGGTTGTAGGCCGATCGCTTGATATATTTTCAGAATAGGTGTGGTCGCTAAACGCGAAACCGATAATCTTTAGGGTTATTCAAGGCAAAGGTGTAGGTAGCCACGACGTGGATTCACGAAACAACAAAAAAGTCCCGATTATCAATAACAATCGGGACTTTTTGTTTAGCGTCAATCTTTTGTGATTCGCCTGGGGTTCGAACCCAGGACCCCATCCTTAAAAGGGATGTGCTCTACCTGCTGAGCTAGCGAATCAACCTGAAAAGCTTTCTTGCAAAAGCGGTGCAAAGATAAACGGTTTGTTTCAAATTTGCAAATGTTAAAGCGAGAAAAGCCGTATTTCGGGGTGGCTTGCGTTAATACCTGTAATGCTCCGGTTTGAACGGGCCGTTCACAGGCACCCCGATATAATCGGCTTGCTCTTGCGTAAGGGTGGTCAACTTCACGCCAATCTGCTCCAAGTGAAGCCGGGCAACCTCTTCGTCTAAATGTTTCGGTAGGCGATAGACCCCGATCTCGTAGTCGTTCTCCCAGAGATCGATCTGTGCCAGCACCTGGTTGGTGAACGAATTGCTCATCACGAATGAGGGGTGACCTGTAGCACAACCAAGGTTGACCAAACGACCCTCGGCGAGGAGGAAAATGGAGTTACCGGATGGGAAGGTATATTTGTCCACTTGCGGCTTGATATTAAGGTGCTCAATTCCCGGGTAGGAAATTAGCTTATCCACCTGTATCTCGTTGTCGAAGTGACCGATATTGCAAACGATGGACTGGTCTTTCATCTGTTTCATGTGCTCCATCGTGATCACGTCGCGGTTACCGGTAGTCGTCACGAAGATGTTCCCCTCCTTCACCGCTTCCTCCATGGTAGTCACCTCGAACCCCTCCATTGCCGCCTGCAACGCGCAAATGGGATCAATCTCGGTCACGATTACCCGGGCGCCATAGGAGCGCATCGACTGCGCACACCCCTTGCCCACGTCGCCGTACCCAAGCACCACCACCACCTTACCGGCAATCATCACGTCGGTAGCCCGCTTGATGCCATCCGCCAGGGATTCACGGCAGCCGTAAAGGTTATCGAACTTCGATTTGGTCACCGAGTCATTCACGTTGATAGCAGGTACCAACAGCTCATCCCGATCCATCATCTGGTAGAGGCGATGAACGCCGGTGGTGGTCTCTTCCGAGATCCCCTTCATATTGGCCACCGTACGGTGCCAACGCTGGTTATCCTCTTTCAGTATCCGGTTCAGCGTGTCCAAAATAACCTGCTCTTCGCGGTTAGACCCCTTACGGTTAATAGTGGCGACATCCAACTCGGCACGGTAACCCATATGCACCAGTAACGAGGCATCACCGCCATCGTCCACGATCAAATGAGGCCCTTTCCCATCAGGAAAACGAAGGGCCATTTCGGTACACCACCAATACTCCTCCAGGGTTTCGCCCTTCCACGCGAAAACCGGTATCCCGGCAGCGGCTATCGCCGCGGCAGCATGGTCCTGCGTGGAAAAAATGTTACAACTCGCCCAACGCACGTCAGCTCCCAACTTTACCAGCGTTTCAATTAACACCGCGGTCTGAATGGTCATGTGCAGCGAACCAGTCACCCGGGCTCCCTGGAGCGGCTTCTTCGAGGCATACTTATCACGTATTGCCATCAATCCGGGCATCTCCCGCTCGGCAATGGCTATCTCTCTTCTTCCAAAATCGGCCAACGAAATATCGGCTACCTTATAATCCATCTTTCTCGATATTTTCATTTTAAGGCTGCAAAGTTACGAATTTTATGAGAACTTTCCACCCTTGGGTTAAGGCAACTCTGCTGCGCATTGGGAGTAAATGCAAGATTGCACGCTCCTTAGTATCGGTCAAACTTCATGCGTGCTTCCACCTCGTTGATGGATCCATCCTTCATCTTTACCTGCCAGGTCTCCTTCTGCAGTACCTGCCACAGCGCCTCTTCAGAGATAACAGAAGGAACGTACCTTATCCGGATAGTGGGCTGGTCATTCAACTCATCGAGGTAGGTATCCATGCTCAGTATCCCGTCCGTGAGTGATAGGTAGCTGGAGAGGTAAGGCATGTTTCTCGAGACGATGGGGCGGCTAAGCGTGGGATACGGGATGATCAGCTCGGTGGAATCCCTTCCCCCAAACTCCTCGTTGTTCTTTTTGTAGACCATGCTGTAGCTGTTAAACTGGCGTTCAAGTAGCTCGCGCCTGGTGATGGTATCCACCTCGTTGCTCAGACCCACGAACTCGTAAGCCAGCTTGATCTTGTTTTCTTTGCCATCAGCTGTCTGGATCACCAGCTCCCGCTTCTCAACCATCCCTTTCAGGAACCCTTCATCTATCGGCTCATCCAGTCCCATGAATAGCCTCACCGTGAGGGGGCAGGAGAATTCGGTCTCCACACCGAAGTATTTTTTCCCTTCCTGTTGCCTCAATTGCATTCCCAGGTAATTGGGGTCGAGGCTATCGTACATCTTCTCCGTGAAGAGGGTAATCACTTTAATGAGGCTGTCGCTCTTCCCCGGTTGGGCAATGGTGAACTTGGCCGGCACGTAGATGGCGCCGCGGATAGCCTCCTCGTTGGTCTGCGCGGGGTCATACTGGATGTTGGCTTTATGCCGTTTCACGAACGTGGCTACACCGTAAACGCCCGGTACCTGTTGCAGCTTGGCAGAAAGGGCTTTGGAGCTGCCATAACATTTCACGGATCTTAACCCATCGAGTTCAAAAGTAGTCAAAGTACCATGTTTCGATTCATCGCCCCACTTCTCATCGATGGTCGGCAACTCCCACTTGGAGCCCAGCAGCAGTGCCAACGCGAAAAGAGCTACCGTGAGGATGGCGGGTAACCAGCGGAACGACTTCCTCTTGTTGAATGTAAGCACCCTGGTAGGGCAAGCAGCAATACACTCGCCGCAAAGCGTACAATCCACATCCTTTACCACCAGGCTCTTATCAACCGGCAAACTGTAAGGACACTTTTTAGTACAGAGACCACAGTCGGTACAACCCTCTTCCTCGCGATATACCTTGATCAATGGAAAGTACTTGGGCTTCATCAGGATTACTTCCGCCAGGTAGCCAATGACACATGCTGCTATCAGCAAGTAAAGCCACGGGAGGGTCAACCCGAATAGGCGCAACACCGTGTAAATCAGGACAATACCGACAAACAGCAGAGTGAACTTAAAAAGGTTACTAAGGGCACCTAGCGGGCAGATATATTTGCACCAAAACATCTTCACGAAGAAGCCACCTAAGAAAAGAAGGCCAAGGGCCGTCCAGGCCATCCACGCGGTAATCTCCCCTTTCATACCGGTAGCCACCGCGTAATAGGGATCAAAATTCTTGCAGAACAGCTCGGAGCTGGACAGCGTCATGTAAAAGATGATAAACAGCAGGATATATTTTACCGACCGCAACAGCTTATCACCTATACTACCATACCGAATTTGAAATCCCTTGATTTTAGTTTTCTCCCTCAACCGATATAGGTACTCCGAGGCCCACCCCAGGGGACAGAGGTAGCCACAAAACAGCTTACTAAAGAGAATTACCCCAACAGCTAACACAATCCCCATCATGATCTGCACCATGGTCATGCTGCAAGCCATGGAGCCTCTTGTGAGGTAGGTCCCAAACGTCTGTAAGCCGCCGAACGGACAATAGGCCTCCGGATCGGAATCGGCGAATGTAAGTACACCGGTAACCGATAGCACGATAGCGACCAAGGCGCTCCATAAAATAAGATGCCTTAGCCAGTTTCTTTTGAATGTCTTGGAAAATAACTTCATGATTCATAGATTAAGTTAGCTAAGGTACGCTTTTCTCCCGTATCGACAAAGAAAAGTGCAAAAAAAGGGAAACGGGAACGAAATAAAGCTGAAAGGGAGACGAAAAAAGAGAAGTGAACAACCCGCGGGACAAGAGGGAAAACCGACAAGTGAATATGGGAACGAGACCCCTTTAAACGAGAAGAGCCCGAACCGGGTTTGAAAAAACCGGACGGGCCCTGTCTGTAAGGGACGGCGGCTACCTACTCTCCCGCGGGGTTCGCAGTACCATCGGCGCCACTGGGCTTAACTTCTCTGTTCGGAATGGGAAGA
>JAPXNA010000013.1:0-112993 GCA_033808735.1 Fermentimonas sp. | reverse complement strand
GTTCCATACACCGAAATGTAAAAGAATAAAATAATCGTATGAAACCGACATGATTAAAATAATCATTAAACACACATGAAAATGATTATTTTGAACATCAAAGGTTCCATACACCGAAATGTAAAAGAATAAAATAATCGTATGAAAATCGTAGTTATTGGCGGTGTGGCTGGTGGCGCTACCGCTGCTGCACGGCTCAGGCGACTGGACGAAACGGCGGAGATCGTGCTTTTCGAGAGGGATGCGTACGTTTCGTTCGCAAATTGCGGGCTCCCTTACCATATCGGAGGGGTTATTGAGGATCGCGAGAAGCTGCTATTGCAAACCCCCGAGGGATTCAAAAGTCGATACGATATCGATGTGCGGGTTTTGTCGGAGGTGATCATGATTCACCCTGACCGGAAAAGCGTGACGGTTAGAGAGGTGAATACGGGGAAAAGTTACGTGGAGGGGTACGATAAGCTGATCGTCTCTACCGGTGCAAGTCCGATTAAGCCCAATCTCAAGGGTGTCGATGACGAGCGGATTTTCACCCTTCGTAATATGCCGGACATGGACAGAATCAAAGAGGCCGTTACCTGTGAAGGGATTGCCTCAGCCGTGGTCGTGGGAGCCGGCTTCATTGGTCTGGAGATGGCTGAAAACCTGCAGAAGGCTGGGTTGTCGGTAACGGTTATTGAACAGCTCAACCAGGTGATGAACACGGTTGATTATCCCATGGCGGCCATGGTGCATCGCTATCTTCGCTCGCAGGGAGTGAACCTCCTGTTGGGTGAAACGGTCGTTGCGTTTGAACCGGAGGGCGATCTCCTACGGGTACGTACTGAAAGCCAGAAGGCCATTGATACGGATATGGTGATCTTGAGCATTGGGGTGCGACCCGAGACAGGACTGGCCAGGGAGGCCGAGTTAACGATAGGTTGTTTAGGCGGGATCAAGGTGAACGAGTACATGCAGACCTCCCATCCCGATATTTACGCGGTGGGAGATGCGGTGGAGGTGACGAACCTCGTGACCGGGAAGCCGGCACTGATTCCGTTGGCCGGGCCGGCGAACAAACAGGCGAGGATTGCTGCCGATAACATCGTGAATGGCAACAGCCGTACCTATAAAGGAGCTGTTGGTACTTGCATCGCGAAGCTATTCGATATGTCGGTAGCCGCTACCGGTGTTACCGAGAGACAGCTTCAAAAAGAGGGTATCGAGTACATTACCTCCATCTGCCACGGGGCAACGCACTCGGGGTATTACCCCGGTGCCTTGCCGATCTCCCTCAAGATAAACTTTGCCCCCGATGGGAGGCTGCTGGGCGCACAAGCCGTGGGGTTTGGTGGGGTGGACAAGCGAATAGATCTGCTGGCACAGGTAATCCGGAATGGGGGTACGGTGCAGGATTTGCAAGAGATCGAGCAAGCGTACGCACCGCCGTTCTCATCAGCGAAAGATCCGGTGAACATGGCCGGTTTTATCGCGGAAAACATCCTGCAAGGCAGGGTGAAGATTATCCATTGGTACGATATGGAAACACGGGATCCCGAAACGGTGGTGGTAGACGTGAGGACAAAGGAGGAGTACCAAGGGTGGCATATCGACCAGTCGCTACATATTCCTGTTGATGAGTTGCGGGGACGGCTGAGCGAGATACCGAAAGGTAAAACCATCTACATTTATTGCAAGGTGGGTCTCCGTGGATATGTTGCCGCGCGTATCCTTATGCAGCATGGCTTTGAAGCGGTATACAACCTGTCCGGTGGTTACGATACTTACGCGTGCATGCAAGAAAATTGATTTATTCATTTACTACATAACTTTTTTTATCCAGATGAGCGCCCGAAAATGTATCTTTCTCCTTGTAACAGCTTTCTTGGTTTTTCAAGTGATAGCGAAACAATCGGTGGTTTTGGCGCAGGAAGCACCCGTTTCCAAGAGCAACCACGTGCATGAAGACCCGGATGTCGTCCCCATGTTCACGGGAGGGACAGCCGCAATGAATAACTTTATATCCAGCACGTTGAGCTACCCGGAAGAGGCACGGGAGCGAGAAGCTCAGGGCTTGGTGGTATACACGTTCGTGGTGGAGAAAGATGGCACGCTTTCCAATTTCAATATCATCCATCGTGCCGATCCGCTGTTGAACGAGGAGGCGCTGCGTATTTTACAAGCGATGCCTCCCTGGCGCCCTGCCCGGCACAAGGGGGAGATCGTGCGTGCCGAAACGTATGTTCCCATGTACTTCAAACTGAATAAGGGTGCAGCACCTCATCAAGGGCAGAGAGCAGCCGAGCCGGGGACCAACGTGTACGCGAAGACCGACCGGGATATCCTTGAGAACAGCGAGATATATACCATCGTGGATAAGATGCCCAGGTACGCGTATGGCGAAGAGGGGTTGGCTAAATTTATCTCGCACAACGTGCGGTATCCCGTGAAAGCTAAGCAGGAGGGCATTCAAGGGCGGATATTATGTTCGTTTATCGTGGGGACGGATGGAACCATCTCTAACATTGAGGTGATGGAAGGGCTGGATCCCGAGCTTGATAATGAGGCTATCCGGGTACTTGGGGTGATGCCGAGGTGGATCCCCGGTGAGAACAAGGGTATTAAGGTGAACGTGAAATGCTTGTTACCTATCGATTTCAAGATCGACGAAGAACCGATACCACCGCTTAGATGAGTTCAAAATGAAACACCCTTATACCCGTGTGGGTGTTTATAAATAACCGGAAGGGAACGGGTTGTTCTAATCCTTTGGGCTGCTCGGAACGGAGGGCGCTAAGCAGGAATGAGGCGTATATTACTTGGGGGTACCCCTGGGTGGTGCTGTTTTGTGAATGACTGAGATAGAGGTTGATGCTCGTTGATTCCCGGCTGCGCAGGAGTGCCAAGGTGGGTCCCCCGTCTTGGTATTCTACCTCGATGATCAAGTTGAGGTAACCGCCACCAACCCATACACTTTGGATCTTGACCGGGTCGTTGGAGTACCTTTCGGGGTAACCCTCTTCGATTGTCCCTGTATAAATGGGTGACACGCGGTTTACTTTTACCCGATTGTCCTGTAAGGGAGTGTAGTTCAGTATCACGCGTTGTTTATTCTCTCCTTTGATGTTATCGTTGCTTTCGGGAATAAGTAGTTGTCCGTTATCGAGCTGAAATTGGATGGAGCTCCCCTCCTTCAACAGGGTAGCAAATTCCACGAGGTAGTCATCCATCCGTTCGGGCTCTTTGTCGCAACCTGAGACGAAAAGGAAAAACGCCATCAAAGCAAACACTATTTCCCTCCTGATTTTCATTCAATAATAGCCTCTTTTTTTGCTTATCCTACCGTTTGCCGGGTAGGAATATTACCCCTAACACTCTTTTTCACCTCCTTGCTCCAAGTGGTTTTTCACGGTGTTGCCATACATATTGATGATTATGTCCCGCAGGAAGTCGCTGTCTTTGTTCGGGATATCGATCTTGTCTACTTGTCGTTGCAGGTAGGTATCGAAATGGGCTACCTCCTCGTCACTATACTCGTTCCTGAACCGGTTGGAACCGCTCATCCGGTCGTAGGCGATGTAGTTAATCGGGAAGAAGGAGTAGTTCCGGTAGATCTCGTGGTCGATCAACGTGGCTGCCCGATCGAGTACCTCGTTGCGGCTCGCTCCCGCGGGAATAGCTTCCAGACCGCGGTTAATACACTCCCCCAATCGAAAGACGACCTGCCCTTTGAATCCCATGATACCGGTAGCCATGTTCTCGATGTCATCGGCCTCGCTCTTTTTATGGTCCGCCGTATCTCGCTTGAGTTGAAACTCCTTAGCTTTCAGGAAGTCGCAGGGATCGTACTCGTACGATATGGAGAGTGGGACGATACGCAACTGGCGTAGCATCTCCAGTGGTTTGGCACTATCATGAAGCGTGAACATTTTTAGCAGGCTCGCTTGCGTTTTGTCGTCAGAGTCCTTGGCTCTTCCCTCTCGTTGCGCGATCCAGATGGATTGCGCGCATTGGTTGATCGTGTGGTGGATGTAGTCGGAGAGTTGTCGCGATACCTTCAGCATCTCTCTAACCGATACGTTTCGTTTGACTATAAAGCTTTTGTTGATACGTACCAGGTCGGTAATCCACGGGTGAATAAGCAAGTTGTCCCCGATGGCGATCTCTGTGGTTTGAAACTGCTTATCGAATAGGAGGATGTTAAAGAAGGCAGCGTCCAACACGATGTCCCGGTGATTCGAGATAAAGAGGTAGCTGTTGCCCTTTTCAACATTCTCCCACCCGGCGCCAACCATCTTCGTGGTGGTCTGTTTGATTAATCGCTTCAGAAGCGGGTGAATGATTCGTGCCTGGAAGTCATTTTTGCTTTTGCACCGCGTTACAATTTCCGAGAATTGCTCCCAGGAGAGGAGAGGTTTCATGATGGGTTCAACAGCTCGTCTGAACCCTCTGTCAGCTACCAGCCGGGCAACGGTTTCAGGAACTTCGCTGTCGTATAGCGGCCGGATGTCTTTAAAACGATCGGTGATATCGGTCATGGTGGTTAACGTTTTAAATGGATTTTCGCGTATTCTGTTTCGATGATCTCCGACAACACGTCGCCCATCGAGAGGCCGGCTGCCTCCACCTGTTGAGGGATAAAGCTGGTTCCTGTCATCCCGGGAGTGGTATTCACCTCGAGCAAAACCGGCTCACCACCTTGCAGGATGTAATCGGCCCGAATAATCCCCTTAGCACCGAGAAGCCGGTATATTTTTTTCGTCTCTTCCTGTATGGCTAGTGTAATGGATGCCGGGATGCGGGCGGGGGTTATCTCTTCTACCTGTCCGTTGTACTTGGCATCGAAATCGAAGAACTCGTTCGCGGGAACCACCTCCGTAAGGGGGAGCGCAATGATTTCCTTGCCAGCTTCGTAACAGCCGCACGTTACCTCCGTGCCCGCTATGAACTGCTCGATGATGACTTCCGGTGCCTCGCGGAAAGCCTTCTCGATTGCACCCTTCATTTCGGCGGTCGTGCTCACCTTAGTGGTGGCAAAACTGGATCCACCCGAGTTGGGTTTCACGAAAACGGGCAGTCCAAGCTCTGCCGCGATCTGTTTTGGCGTATAGGAGTCGGTAGCCCTTAGCACCATGGAAGGGGCCACCCTCACGCCGAAGCTCTTGAGAAAGTTGTTACAGGTAAACTTGTTGAATGTGAGTGCTGATGCCAGCACCCCGCAGTTGGAGTAGGGGATACCCAGCATGTCGAAGTAGCCTTGTAGCACGCCATCTTCACCTGGTGTACCGTGGATGGTGATGTAGGCGAAATCGAACCGCGTGGTTACCCCGCCGGCCATGAAGCTGAAGTCGTTTTTATTCACCGGAAAGCGATTCTCCAGATGCTCAACCTCCCAGGTGTGGCGGTCAATTTTTACCTTGAACAGGTTGTATTTGCCTGTATCCAGGAAGGTATAAATGCCGGCCGCGCTCTTCTCGGAGATCACGATTTCGGAAGAGTATCCTCCCCATACGATGGCTACATTTTTCTTCATAGGTTGATGTTGTTTTTACTCCTGACTCCTTCGGTAGACCCTCCATTTGTCGATGACCGCCTGCATGTCCTCCGGGATGTTACTTTCGAAATAGAGTTTCTCTTTCGTTTCGGGATGTGTAAAGCCCAGCGAACGTGCGTGCAAGCATTGGCGGGGGCAGAGGGTGAAGCAGTTGTTCACGAACTGTTTGTATTTCGCGTAGCGGGTTCCCCGTAAAACATCGTTGCCCCCGTATCGTTCATCGTTGAACAGCGTGTGACCGATATGCTTCATATGCACTCTAATTTGATGAGTGCGCCCGGTTTCAAGTCGGCATTGCACTAGCGTGACATACCCGAACCGCTCCAGTACCTTGTAGTGGGTCACGGCAGGCTTGCCCTGCTTCCCGTCGGGGAACACGCGCATAAGCATGCGATCCTTGGGGTCTCGGCCAATGTTTCCCTCGATGGCTCCCTCATCTTCGGCCACGTTGCCCCAGACAAGGGCTACGTATAACCGTTGGGTCTCTTTTCGGAAGAACTGACCGGAAAGAAAGGTCTTCGCGTCGGGTGTTTTGGCTACCAGGAGCAGGCCCGACGTCTCTTTGTCGATCCGGTGTACCAACCCCATCCGGGGATCGTCCATCTCCATGGCGTTGTCCACGTTCAGGTGGTGTGCCAGCGCGTTGACCAATGTGCCGGTGTAATTGCCATGCCCGGGATGAACCACCATGCCTGCCGGCTTGTTAATGACCAGCAGGGCATTGTCTTCGTACACGATGTCAATGGGAATATCCTCGGGAATGATGACCAATTCACGTCGCGGCCAATCCAGCATGACGGTAATCACGTCCAGCGGCTTCACCTTGTAGTTCGACTTCACGGGCGAACCGTTCACCAAGATGCACTCCGCTTCCGCGGCTTGCTGGATGCGGTTGCGTGATACCCCCTCTATTCGGACCGATAGAAATTTATCGATCCGCAACAGGCTTTGTCCCTTGTCTGCTACGAAGCGGTAGTGTTCGAATCGCTGCTTCTCCCCATCATTGACCGAGATCGGGAACTCATCCTCATCCTCTTCAAAGAACCACGGGGCGATATGCTCGGAATCTTCCTTTAACACGAAACGGGCGATTAAAAGAATGCGTCGTCAATTCCCCCTTCTACGGGGGCATTATTCATCTCGGTCTCCGTTCTCACCGGCAACGAATCGGAAGCGACGCTGCTACTCACCACCAACTGCAAGGGTGAACCGGCAGGTACTTTTTCCTCCGGCGCCAACTGTTTGCCGCGATACTCTACCCTCAAAACCAAACCGGCGTATTGTGATGGCACCTCTTTTATCGTGATATTGTTGAATCCAAGTGAGTTGAGTAGGGCGGTGGCTTGGCGCGTGGAGAAGTCGACCAACCCTGGCACGGCTACCTCCTTAGGGCTCTTAGAGTAGACCGTTACGTAGATGGAGCGCCCCTCTTTAACCCGGTTATTGGGTTTGGGAACTTGCGAGAGGATGGCACCGGGAACCGCATCGGCACGGTAAATGGAATCCACGATCTCGGCGTGTATCCCTTTTGCAGTAAGGATAACGTTCGCCTCCTCCACTTGAAGTCCCTCTAGGTCAGGTACTACCACGTTCTGCCCATGCCGAGTGTAGAGGTGTAGGAAGATCAGTGCCAAAAGGACCAAGGCGGTACCGCAGATGGTAATAGCCAGCAGGTTCTTGAGGAAACTGTTACCGAGTATCGGTTTGTTAGACTTCTGTTTACTCATACGTTCCATTAATAAAATTTCGACAGGGTGTATAGCTACGTGCAAAAATACAAAAAAAACAGGAACTCGACACCTCGGGTTCCTGTCTTTATCAATTAATTACGATGCAGTGCGTTAGAACTCGTCCGAAACGGACAACTTAGCTCTGCCTTTTGCACGTCGTGCGGCCAACACCTTTCTCCCATTTTTAGTCGCCATGCGGCTGCGGAACCCGTGCTTGTTTTTTCTCTTTCTGTTGGAGGGTTGAAATGTTCTCTTCATATTTAATCGTTACTTTATTTTATTCGTTCCTATTACGGTCTTTAGTTACTTTTTCGGCCTGCAAAATTATACAAAAAAAATGAAAGAACCAATGAAACAACGCTAAAAAATGGTTTATCCCTCCTTTTTGTTATGAAAGGTGCATGAAAATTACATTATTACAAAGATGAAAGCGCATTTCTCTTGCGGTAAAGCGAAAGGAAACTATAATCAGGTAGAAACCTTGTCGATTGAATTCGAATGAGCAGAAAATGATAGAAATATTTTGCCATTTAAAAAAAACATTCTATATTTGCACCCGCGTTTGGGAGCTGGCTCCCAATTGACATTGGGTTCACGCCCAAATAAGGCCCATTCGTCTATCGGCTAGGACGCAAGATTTTCATTCTTGAAAGAGGGGTTCGATTCCCCTATGGGCTACTTAAGTAATAACAATCGAAAACAGATACCTCAACAGAATGGCAAATAACAAATCAGCAGAAAAGAGAATCAGGCAGAACAGGGTTCGCCGTCTCCAAAATAGGTACGTGTCACGTACTGCCCGAAATGCGGTTCGTAAACTGCGTGCTACCACCTCCAAGGAGGAGGCGGAGGCAATGTACCCGAGAGTCTGTTCCATGCTGGATAAGTTGGCTAAGAAGAAGGTGATACACAAGAACAAAGCCAACAACTTGAAATCTAAATTAGCGGCACACGTTAATGGTTTGAGTTAAATTTCGAAACCCAGCAAAGGATTAAAATATAGGGATGGCCGAACAGCAGATGTTCGGCCTTTTTTATTCGCACTTGGTGCAAGAAAAGCTTGTTGAAAACATTTTTTTTTCGTATATTTGTTCGTTTTTTGGAAAGTCCTTGGGTGTGGCTTAAGTGTCTCATTTACAGGGTAGTTTAATTAAAAGAAAAGACAATGTCGGAAGAAGAAAAGAAAATGGCTAGCGGCGATTATTCCGCGGAAAACATTCAGGTGCTCGAGGGGTTGGAGGCTGTTCGCAAACGTCCCGCTATGTATATTGGCGATGTAAGCGAGAAGGGGCTTCATCACCTGGTTTACGAAGTGTTGGACAACTCCATTGATGAGGCGCTGGCTGGTTATTGCGACGAGATTCACCTGGTCATTAATGAAGATAATTCTGTTACGGTTATAGATAACGGTCGGGGCATACCGGTAGATTGGCACGAGAAAGAGCAAAAATCGGCCCTTGAAGTGGTGCTCACGGTGTTGCACGCGGGGGGCAAGTTCGATAAAGGGACCTACAAGGTGTCAGGTGGCCTCCACGGTGTGGGTGTTTCTTGCGTGAACGCCCTGTCGGCCCACTTGAGAGCAGAGATTCACCGGGGAGGGAAGACCTACGTACAGGAGTACTCTCGCGGAAAGGCGTATGCTGACGTGCAAATCGTAGGTGACACTGATAAAACGGGAACTATCATCACGTTTAGACCTGATGACACCATCTTTACGGTTTTGGAGTTCCGGTACGATATTTTGGCTACGCGTTTGCGTGAGTTGGCGTTTCTTAACGCGGGTATCACCCTTTCACTCACTGATAAGCGAACGCTTAAGGAGGACGGGAGCTTTAAAACGGAACGGTTCTACTCCGAGACAGGTCTCGAGGAGTTCGTTCGATACATTGATAAAAACAAGGAGCTGCTAATCCAAGATCCCATCCATATCGTGACCGAGAAGAACGAGATTCCCATTGAGATAGCGATGACCTATAACGACACCTACAACGAGAATATTTTCACCTATGTGAACAACATTAACACCATCGAGGGAGGTACACACCTGACCGGCTTCCGTAGGGGGTTGTCGAGGACGTTGAAAAAATACGCCGAAGACTCTAAAATGCTGGAGAAGGTGAAGGTGGAGATTAGCGGTGATGACTTCCGCGAAGGAATCACGGCCGTGCTGTCGGTGAAAGTGGCCGAACCTCAGTTCGAGGGACAGACCAAGACTAAGCTGGGGAATACTGAGGTGATGGGTGCCGTGGACCAAGCCATTGGCGAAGCATTGAGGTACTACCTTGAAGAGAACCCAAAAGAGGCGAAATTGATCGTCGAAAAGGTGATTCTGGCAGCCACCGCTCGCCATGCGGCCCGTAAAGCACGGGAGATGATACAGCGGAAGTCGCCCCTGTCGGGAGCCGGGCTGCCGGGTAAGTTGGCCGACTGTTCGAGTAAAGATCCGGCGTTGAGCGAGATCTTTTTAGTGGAAGGGGACTCTGCGGGCGGGACAGCGAAGCAAGGGCGTGACCGCATGTTTCAGGCTATTTTGCCGCTACGGGGAAAAATCCTTAACGTGGAAAAAGCGATGCCGTATAAGGTGTTGGAGAGCGAAGAGATAAAGAACATTTACACGGCCCTGGGCGTTACCATTGGAACTGAAGAGGATAGTAAGGAACTCAATATTGAGAAGCTCCGGTACCACAAGATCATCCTGATGACGGACGCCGACGTGGACGGTAGCCATATTGATACGTTGATTCTCACCTTCTTCTTCCGCTACATGCGCCCCCTTATCGAAAAAGGGTATGTCTACATCGCCACGCCCCCGCTCTACCTATGCAAAAGGGGAAAGATCGAGGAGTATTGCTACGATGAACGGCAACGACGCGTCTTTATCGACACCTATGCCGATGGAAACGAAAACTTGGTGCACACGCAACGATACAAAGGGTTGGGAGAGATGAACGCTGAGCAGTTATGGGAAACCACGATGAATCCAGCCAATAGGACGCTGAAGCAGGTGACTATCGAGAACATGGCCGATGCCGATATGATCTTCACCATGCTGATGGGCGAGGAGGTAGCACCCCGCCGGGAATTTATCGAGGAGAACGCCACCTACGCGAATATTGACGCTTAATATTATTAATAGAAACGCCGGTGGTCGCCATTGGACGACCTTGCAGGTTTCATAAAATAGGAACAACATGAAACGACCCCTCTCGCTGAAGAGCAACGATAAAGCGATTATCATCTCCCCCGCGGGGAGCATTGACCGGCACCTCGTGGAAGATGCGGCGTCCGTGTTGGAGAAATGGGGCTTGGCGCCCGAGATTAGCGAACACGCGCTCGACGAAAAAGGCCGCTTCAGCGGATCGGAAGCGCATCGGCTTTTTGATTTACAGGAAGCGTTCGATGATCGCCGTGCACGGTTGATTCTCTGTGCCAGAGGGGGGTACGGGACCGTTCATCTTCTTCCCAGAATTGATTTTACCGGGATACGTCGGTTCCCGAAGTGGGTAGTGGGTTTCAGCGATATCACCGCTCTTCACGCGGCTCTGCAGCACCATGGCGTGGCCTCGATCCATGGCCCTATGGCGGCACACTTCTCCCGCGAGGGGGTGGACGACGTGTCGGTTCGGTTGGTGAAAAGCATCCTGGCAGGCCAACCCGTTTGCTACTCCATCCCCTCGGATTTGATGAACCCCGGCGCATTCCTCAATCGCACGGGTGCGGCGAAGGGGAGGCTCTTCGGGGGCAATCTTTCCGTTTTCTGTGGGATCATGGGGTCGCGTTACGCACGGATTCCCGATAAAGGCATTCTATTTATCGAGGATACAGGGGAGGCACCGTACCGCGTGGATCGGATGATTCACCAGTTGAAGCTAGCGGGCGTCTTCAACCGGATTAGCGGGATGATTGTCGGCCGCTTCACCGACTACGAGGAGGATGACCAGATGTACCGTCCGCTTTACGAATCCATTCTACACGTGGTGGAAGAGTATGACTTCCCCGTCTGCTTTAACTTCCCGGTTGGACATGTCAAGCTGAACTTTCCACTGATCATGGGGGTGTTGACCGAGTTGAGGGTCAATAACGACAGTGTCTTTTTACAACAGTAATTTAAAATCTATAGGCAATGACGACCAGTACAACGTGTGATACACTTTTAGGTGCTCTCCTGCTATTGATTGCAGTGCTTCTTACCGTGTCGTGTAACTCATGCCAATCTTATCAGAGTACGGCGCCCCTTGAGTCCTACACCCAACAATCCCCTGTTTTCGATGCCGATAGCGCCTACCGCTACGTGGAGACGCAAGTGGCTTTTGGCCCAAGGGTACCAGGGACGGCAGCGCATGGCGCTTGTGGCGACTGGCTGGTGGCCAAGCTAACCGAGTATGGGGCGCAGGTACAGGAACAGCGGGCGGAAGTTACCCATTACGACGGACAGAACCTGCCCCTGAGGAATATTATTGGTGCCTTTTTCCCGGAGAAGGAGAAACGGGTGCTGCTTTTCGCGCATTGGGATTCGCGGCCCTTTGCTGATGAAGAGACCGACCCCCTGAAGCAACGACAACCTATCGCTGGAGCCGATGACGGGGCGAGTGGGGTAGGGGTACTGTTGGAGATAGCGAGACACCTTCAGGCCCAACCTACCGAGATAGGGGTGGATATCGTGTTTTTTGACCTGGAGGACTGGGGTCCCCCCTCCTATAGTGATGACCGGGTGCAGGGCGACTGGTGGTGTGTGGGTTCTCGTTATTGGTCGGAGCAACCGCACGTGGAGGGGTACCGTGCAGTGTATGGCATCTTACTAGATATGGTGGGAGCAGTCGGAGCTACCTTCCCCAAAGAAGGCTACTCCATCCGATACGCTTCGAACGTGGTGGAGAAGGTGTGGGCTACCGCTACAAAATTAGGTTACAGGAACTACTTCATCCCAAAGCAGGGGGGATACATCATCGATGACCACCTGCCGGTAAATCAACGCCACCGGGCACCCAGCATCAACGTGATCAACCTGAAGAGTGACACCCGCACTGGGTTTGGCGTGCACTGGCACACGCAAAGCGATGATATGCGAAACATCGACCGGGCCAGCCTGAAAGCGGCCGGGCAAACCGTGATGGAGGTGATATATTGTGAGTAAAACGACGAGGCAATGCGAACGGTAGATGATGTACAGCAGGAGATTATCGATGAGTTTTCGCTTTTCAGCGACTGGATGGATAAGTACGCGTATATCATCGAACAGGGGAATGCACTGGAGCCGCTCGATGAACAGCATAAAACTCCGGAGAACCTGATCAAAGGGTGCCAGAGCCGTGTTTGGCTGCATACAGAGTACCGTGAGGGGAGGCTTTTCTTCTGTGCCGAGAGTGACGCTTTGATCGTGAAAGGTTTACTGGCGCTGGTGCTGAGGGTGTTCAATGGTCGAACACCAGACGAGATCATCAGGACCGACCTGCGTTTCATGAAGGAGATTGGGCTTACTGAGCACCTTTCACCTACCCGCTCCAATGGACTACTCTCGGTAATCCAGCAGGTGCGCTATTACGCTGTCGCCTATAAGGCTAAGGAGGAGGGTAATTAATCTGATCGCATTCGTATTATTTTCGTCTCTTTATCCCTAATAGCTCGGGGTTCAGTTGCGGCTCATCTGTTCTGATCGCTTTTTCGCAGCGTCAAGTACCCCCATTAAATGTTTTTCGAGCTGCTGCGCCCGGAAGTAATCAAGTCCCGCCTGGGTGGTTCCCCCCTTGCTGGTGATGTTCTGAATTAGTTCTTCGATGCTGTACTGCTGATGGTTGTGTTTAAAGTAGGTGACTGTGCCCCGGATCAGTTCGAGCAGTAGCTCATCTAACAGTGGGTCGGGGAGGTTAAGCTCCTGCATCTTTTCTTTAAAGGTCTGGAGAAATGCCAAGATAAAGGCGGGCCCGCTCCCGAAAACAGAAGTGAAGAGGTCGAACCCGCTCTCTTCCAGCCACACTGCCTTTCCCATTTTCCCTAACAGGTTAAACAGCGCTATCGCCTCCGTGCTGCCTGGTCGGTTAGTAGCCACGGCGATGACCGATTCGTGGTACGCGATGGCCAGGTTGGGCATGATGCGCACCAACCGCTGCCCTTCACCCAGGAAGCGCTCAATGTAGGCGATGGTCTTGCCCGCTACCGGGGAGACGATGGTTTTGCCCTTTCTGTCATATTGGCTGAGCTGCGTTAGGATGCCTTCCAAATCTTGTGGTTTCACCATTAACCAAATCACATTGGCAAAGTCGACCAGCTTATCCATCCGCTCGTAAAACGGGATGGCGACCTCCTTGTGGATTAGGTCGAAATATCCGAACTGCATCCCCTTCTCCCCTTCCAATCCCTGGTATACCGCTTTCGCGAGGTTACCGAAACCTATAAATCCATGCTTCACGCTATGACGTTAAAAAAAGTGACCAATTACATTATCTTCCTGAAGCGGGTAAACGGGATTTGGTTTTGCATCGCGTTGATGATGCAGTTGGGGCGCTGCCCATTCACGATCCACATCTCTATACCGTGCTCCATGCAAATTTCGGCGGCATGTACCTTGGACGACATACCACCGGTACCGAGAGCAGACTCCTTTTCTTCGATATAGGAGCGTACCCGTTGCAGGTCGTTCACCTCGTTGATGAGACGAGCATCGGGGTGTAGGTGAGGGTTACAGTCGAAGATGCCATCAATATCGGAGATTAGTACTAGCAGGTCGGCATCGGTGATGACGGAGACGAGTGCAGAGAGTTTATCGTTGTCCCCCAGCATGATCTCTTCGATGGCAACGGTATCGTTTTCATTCACGATGGGAATGTAATCCACTTGCCACAACCGGCGGATGGTATTCCGTGTGTTCTCATTGGCCACTGGATTTTCGAAGTCGCGGTAGGTGAGCAACACCTGCGCGATATTTAAGCCAAATGAGCTGAAGATGGTGTCGTAGATCTCCATCAGCTTGGTCTGACCGATAGCCGCTAATGCTTGCTTGGAGTCGACCTGCTTGTTGAACCCGCTAATCTCCACGAACTGGTGCGCCGTGGCTATCGCACCCGAGGAGACGATCACGATGTGGTGTTCGCTCTTTAGCTCTACGACTTGCCTTGCCAACGCTTCGATTACCGCGAACGATATTCGGTTGGTACCGGCCGTGAGCGTAGACGACCCAACTTTCAGGATCAGTTTTTTCTTCATATCATTTATTCCCTAATTTGCCCGTTACCGTACACGAACCATTTATTGGTAACCAGTTCGTTTGCTCCCAGCGGGCCGCGGAAGTGGAGTTTTTGCGTGCTTATGGCTATTTCCGCCCCCACGCCAAATTGTCCCCCGTCGGTAAACCGCGATGAGGCGTTGTGGTTGACAGTTGCACAATCTACCTCCTGCATGAACCTATCAGCACTTACGGCGTTGCGCGTGACGATGACTGCCGTGTGTCCACCGGAGTACCGGTTAATCATCCTGATGGCGTCTGACAATTCATCCACCAGGGCGAGATACAGTTTGGGAGCCAGGTACTCTTCATACAGCGTGGTTTCATCGTCATTCACCTTGATACGCTTGTCTAGTTGGGCAACCTCCTGGTGGCCCCACACCTCGATCCCTTTTTGGACAAGTTGGTCGATCAACTCGCTTACCTTCACTGTCAGACTAGGAAGGTCCCTATGCAACAAAACCTTATCGATCGCGTTACAGACGCTGATCCTGCTTTTCCCGTTCAGCACCAGTTGGACGGCCATCTCGAAATCGGATGCTTCATCGACGTAAAGGAAGTTGTTGCCCCGTCCGCTTACGATCACGGGCACCGTGGCGTTCTCCTGCACGAACCGGATCAACCCTTCCCCTCCACGAGGAATAATCAGATGAATCTTTCGCGTGTTTTCTTTGATCAGCTGTTGCGTTTCTGCATGGGAAAAGCTCAGGTACTCTACCCAATGCCTATCCACCCCGTTTTGTTGGAGTGCATCTTGCCACAGTGCGGTCAGCAGGCTATTGGTATGGAAAGCTTCTTTACCCCCTTTCAACAGGATCTTGTTCCCCGCCTTGAATGCGGTGGCTCCCGCCTCGATGGTCACATCGGGTCTCGATTCGTAAATAATCAAGATGGTACCGAATGGCACGGTGCGGTTAAAGACACGCAGCCCATCCGATCGTTCGAATTCGTATAGGACTCTTCCCTCCGGGTCGGCCATCGCTGCCACCTCTTCAAGGGAGCGAATCATCCCGTCGATCTTGCGGTCGTCCACTTTCAACCTGTCCCTCATGGAGGCGTCCATATTGGGGAACGTCCGTACGTCTGCCTTATTGGCCTCCGTGATTTTTCCCCGGTTCGTCTCCAGCAACGCCGCGAGAGTAAATAGTACGTTGTTCTTTATATCGCTATCCATATTTGTATTGTAAGAGAGTTAAAATTTGCTCCCACCACGTGAACTCACGTGATTAACCACCGGTGAGATATTGAAGTAGAGCCGTTCGATACCGAACCGGTTGGTGCTTAAGGTGAGGTAATTGACTTTCCTGTTTCTCATCATCCGGTCTTCTCCGCCAAAGGTATATCCCAAGAACGGCAAGAGGTCATACTCGTGTGCCACCTTGATCACGTAAAAAGGCGTTTTATCCGATATCCCGTCCCCCGTGCTGATGATCGCATCTTGTACAGCCTTTCGCTGACGTGTCACCCTCTTATACGCTTCGCTGTCATCCTGCTGAGCGTAAACCAAGAGCTTGGCATTCAACGCACGTAGGTTAAAGGGATCCTCTTGAAGCAGTGCATCGCTATACTGTAGTACCCGACCATGATCGGTCTCGCTGAACGACGGTTTAGAAATAGTTTCCGCCAGTAGGCTGTTGTACGCGGAGGTGTCCACCGGAACGTACTCCGGTTGATAGATGAACCCGAAATAGAGATGGCGGCTCTCCTCCAAGTTTAACTCCGTTTCTGCCAAGAGGTATTTCTGCAACAGTCGCGGGTAGAAGTAGGGGGAGGAGGGCTCCGTCACATTGTGTTTGATTGCTTTGAAATCGGGCGCCTCGAAGAAGTCATCCTGCGCTTCCACCGCAAAAAAGGTGGTTGCGAACAGGGCAAGTAGGATTGTTCGTTTCATCTGTTTTAACTTAATCCTGATGTTATCGCGTTTCGATCGATTTTGGAGACCAACCCCCGAAGTACTTTCCCCGGACCCAGCTCAATGAACTCCGTAGCACCATCTGAGATCATTCGTTGTATCGATTGGGTCCATTTTACCGGGGAGGTGAGTTGCGCTATCAGGTTTTTTTTGATCGTATCCGGATTGGTCTCGCCCAGGGTTGACACGTTCTGGTAAACGGGACAGGTGGGAGTATGGAATTCCAGTTCTTCAATAGCCCTCTTTAATTCTTCCTGGGCAGGCTTCATCAGGGGCGAGTGAAAGGCGCCGCTCACGTTCAGCAGGATTGCCCGCCTTGCGCCGGCGTCTATCAACTGTTCACACGCACTGTCCACCCCGGTGTAAGTTCCGGAGATAACGATCTGACCCGGGCAGTTGTAGTTAGCAGGTACGACTACATCTTGGATTGACGCGCAGACCTCCTCCACCTTTTCGTCCTCCATGCCGAGGATCGCGGCCATGGTCGATGGGCGGGCTTCGCACGCTTTCTGCATGGCCAACGCGCGGATTTGCACCAGGCGCAGTCCATCTTCAAACGATAGACTGCCGGTAGCCGTTATCGCGGAGAGTTCTCCCAGCGAGTGGCCAGCCACCATATCGGGTTTAAAAGCTTCGCCTAGCGATTTGGCCAATATTACCGAATGCAGGAAAATGGCCGGTTGGGTCACTTTGGTTTGCTTAAGTGACTCGTCGGTACCGGCGAACATCTCGTCGGTAATTCGGAATCCCAATAGGTCGTTCGCTTTCTCGAACCACTCTTTCGCTAACGAAGAGGTTTCGTACAGCTCTTTACCCATGCCCACGTACTGAGCACCTTGACCTGGAAATAGATATGCTTTTTTCATACGATTATTTGATTTTTTTATTTCGGTGTATGGAACTCGCTTTAATCATGTTCTTGTGTGAAAACAGTTTTCATGCTCGTTTCATACGATTATTTTATTCTTTTACATTTCGGTGTATGGAACCTATCGGCTTCAATTTATTGCAATTGGGTTGATCTTTAATGTGTCGATGAGTTTTTCTCTCGAATCTCTACGCGGCGGATTTTTCCGCTAATCGTTTTGGGAAGTTCATCCACGAACTCGATAACGCGGGGATACTTGTAGGGTGCCGTCACCCTCTTCACGTGGTCTTGAATCTCTTTTACCAGCTTGTCGCCCGCTTTAGATTTGTACTCCGCCCCAAGCACGATGGTCGCCTTGATGATTTGCCCCCTAATCTCGTCGGGAACTCCGGTGATGGCGCACTCCACCACGGCCGGGTGCGTCATTACAGCACTCTCTACCTCGAACGGCCCGATGCGGTAACCGGAACTCTTGATCACATCATCGGTTCGCCCCACAAACCAGTAGTACCCATCTTCATCGCGCCACGCTATATCGCCGGTGCGGTAAATGTGGTTGTTATACACCGCACGGGTGAGAGCTTCGTCTCGGTAGTAGCCTTTGAACAGGCTTAGGGGCAACGCCTCGTCGGTATGGAAAATGATCTCTCCCTGCTCCCCATCCTCGGCCGAACGTCCATCGTGGGTCAACAAGTCCATCTTGTAAAGCGGATTGGGTACCCCCATGGCTCCCGGTTTAGGTTCCAGCCATGGAAAGGTGATGATGGTGGGGGCCGTTTCGGTTTGACCGAACGCCTCCATCATCTTGATACCTGTCTTTTTAAAAAATGCTTCGAAAACCGAGGGGTTGAGGGCCTCTCCGGCAGTGGTACAGTACTCCAGTGCCGACAGGTCGTATTGGCTCAGGTCTTCCCGTATCAGGAAGCGGAAGATGGTGGGTGGGGCGCAGAACGAAGTTATTCGGTACTTCGCCATCATGGTCAGCACGTCACTCGGGATAAAGCGGCCTTCGAAGTCGTACACGAAGACACAGGCACCTACGATCCACTGCCCATAGAGCTTGCCCCATACGGCTTTAGCCCATCCCGTTTCGGCCAACGTCAGGTGAACGCTATTCTCGTGAAGGTTGTGCCAGTACTTGGCCGTGGTGATATGTCCTAGCGGGTAGGTGAAGTCGTGCATCACCATCTTGGGTTGCGCCGTGGTGCCGGAGGTGAAGTAGATGAGCATGGTGTCCCCGTTGTCGTTCACATGCTCCGGTCGATTGAACGGGGGGGCATCCCCCATTCCCTGCTTTAAGCAGATCCACCCATCGGGAACCCCGTCACCGGTCACGACACGGAGCACCACGGTAGGTGAATCTTTCATGGCGCTGTTCACGTGTTGGATTAGCTTCTCGTCGTTAGCGGTCACGATTGCCTTCACGCCAGCCGCGTTGTTGCGGTATACGATGTCTTTATCGGTCAGCAGGTTCGTTGCCGGAATGGTCACGGCACCTATTTTGTGGAGCGCCAGGATGATCGACCAGAACTCGATGTTTCGTTTCAGGATTAGCATCACCCTATCTCCCTTCCTGATCCCTATGGACAGGAAGAACGCGGCCGTTTGGTCGGAAAGCTCCTTGAGCTCGCCAAAGGTGAGGTCACGGTGTGCCCCCTTGTCATTGGTCCAGCAGAGTGCACGTTTACCTGGGTCGTCCTTGGCCCACTCGTCCACCACGTCGTACGCGAAGTTAAAATTCTCAGGGACCTCTATGCGGTAATTTTGCACGAAGTCTTTATGGTCAGCGAACGTTGTTCTCTTTACAAATCTCTTTATCATGATAACCTAATCGTTTGAAATAGTAGCAAAGGATTGCCAACAAAGGGCCATCGGCGGGATCATGGGTAGAGGATCACGGCCAGAAATTTCACCGGCTTGTTGTTCATCGCCTTCATTCCGTGGGGTAGTGACGAGTCGAAGTAGATGCTGTCACCTTGCTCCAACATCAGGTTCTTCCCGTTTATGTTCAACATCATGCTCCCCTCTAGGATCATGTTGAACTCCTGTCCCGCGTGAATGTTCTTGTAGAAGTCTTCCTCTTTTGGTTTAGGTTCTACCGTTACGACGAACACCTCGGCTACATTATTGGTGAAGCCTGAGGTAAGCGATTGGTACTTGTAGGCTGAGACCCGCTCCACGCTCACCCCTTTGTCTTTTCGAGTGATGAAGTAGGCATTCATTCGCGGCTCTGTGCCAAACATCAGCGTGGAGATGTCCACGTTAAACTCGCGTTCGATCCTTTGCAGGAACGAAACCGAGATGTCCTCTTCCCCGCTTTCGAATTTCAGGTAATCCGTTAGGTCCACCTCAAGCCTTTTGGCCATCTCCGCGGGGGTTAGGTCGATCGCATCGCGCAACCCTTTAATCCGTTCTCCAATCTGTTTCAAGTCAGTTGTCATCTCTCTCCTCCGAGTTAGGTAAATAAATCGTTATTGCAAAGATACGTTTTTTTCGTTTCATGGGAAGCGTTTCCCGCGGGTTATTTGTTCAGACACATCGAATCTCACCTTCACTTTGCTTTTTCCGTTTTCACTATTCTCGCTGTCTTCCCGTTTTTTTTACCCCGGTTACTTCTCCTTGTACATTGAGTCCCACCAGCGGGCATCCTCCTTGAGCCACTTGTTGAACCAAGCGTAGATGGCATGGTTCCAGGCAATCCGTTTCTCGTAATCGTAGATGGCATGGTTCTCCCCCTCAACCTGGATAAACTCCACCTCTTTTCCCAGCAGCTTCAGTGCATTGTACATCTGGATGCTCTCGCCGATGGGCACGTTGGTGTCTGCCGTGCCATGGAGCAGCAGCAGCGGGGTGTTGATCTGGTCGGCTAGGAAGAGTGGACTCTGTTTCACGTACAGTTCCGGGTTGTTCCATGGGAAGCTTCCAGCGCTGGCTCCCGCGCTGTAGGCGTATCCCCAGTAGCCTTCTCCCCAGTAGCTGGTGATATTGCTGATACCGGCGTGCGATACCGATGCCGAGAAGAGGTCGGTCTGGGTAATCAGGTATTGCGTCATGAAGCCACCGTACGATGCCCCGATGTTGCCTATCTTGTTGCCATCGACGAACGGGTGTGCGGCAATGAACGCGTTGACCCCCTCGATAATCTCTTCTGCAGTTTGTTTACCCCACGCGTTCACGTGTCGTGCCGAGAACTCCTGCCCGTACCCTGTGGTGCCGCTTGGTTGCATCGTGTAGACCACGTAGTCCTGCGCGGCGTAGACATGTAAGGGGTAGGTACTCTCGAATATGCGGGTGGTGGGACTTGTCCCCGCGTAGTAGTAAACAATAAGCGGGTACTTTTGGTTCGGGTCGAAATCGGGTGGCAGGTAGTAGCGTCCCTCTATCTGGTCACCAAAAGAGCTGGTAAAGTTCCAATCCTTTACATCGCCCAGCCGTAGCCGCGCAAGCCGCTCCGCGTACGGGTCGGAGATCAAGGTCGATTCCAGCGTGCGCAGGTTAAGCAGGTAGCTTCGGTTGGAGTTGGAGACGCTCACACCGGTATAAGTAGCCCAGTCACCATCGTTGGCAATAGTGAATGATCGGATCACATCCTCTTTCAGTGGCAGTTTCTCGAACTTTTTGTTCTTGGGCGAGTAGCGGTACACGTTGACGCGGTCTCCCTCTTCCACCCGATAGTAGATACGGTTGTCCCTCGGGTTCCACTCCTGAGTACTGATGGTGGGTCCAAAGTCGCGCGTTACCGCCTCCACTTCCTTGGTGTTGAGGTTGAAGATGAACGACTGGGTATCATAGCTGTTCGCGATCTGCCCCGGTTGGATATTCAGCCCGATACCGCCGAACGCTTCCGGTGCCCCATGCACCAGCAGCTGCTTGCCATCCGGTGAGAACTGGGCTGTATAGGCGTAAACCTGCTCTTCCCATATGGTATCGACCTGCATCGACCCGAGGTCCAGCCTGTAGAGGGAACTTTTTCGGAAGGGGCGCTCGGTAAGTTCCTCTTTCGAGGTGCTGAAGAGCAGGTAGCGCATGTCGTCCGAGATGTCGTTCAGCGAGGCTGTTTGCCGACCGAACGTGAGCTGTTGGGTCAGCCCGGTATCAAAAGAGTAGCGGTAAATGAAATAGCGATCGCGGTAACTTGCCTGTCGGTCATCTATCCCGATAAGCCTTTTTAGTCCCCCGGGACTCTTCGCACTTAGACTCTCCTTGGAGGAGAAGAAGAGCGACTGTTCGTCGGGTGCCACCCAGAAACGCTCTTTAGGCAACCCTTCAGCCAGAACCTTTACCTCCATCGTCAGCGGGTTTAACGTACAAAACCGGTAGCTATCCTTATCGTCTTCCGTGAAGTAGAGAAGATCCTGCTTGGGCATCCAGGCTAACTGGGCACGGTTGGATGATTCGGAAAGGATGGTGCGTTTTTGATGGGCGTCGTACACCTCAGTGTAGCTTCGGCTACTTCCTCCCGGCAGGGTTTCGCGCAGGGATAGCAACACGAAGCGACCGCTGGGTGAGATGGTTGAACTGGATACCCGTTTCCCTTCCAGGATGTCTTTGATGTCAATGCGCCTGGTTCCCACGTTATTGAAGCTGTAGGTGAGCAGAGAGTCGGCTTTTTCCGGTTTCACTTCGATTTTAAAGGCAGGGTCGGTTCTATCCTCGGCCGAGGCCAGTAACTTAACTATTAGCCGTGCGCTGTTGGTAAATCCCTCTATGTTGGCTGTGACTTTGCCGGCCAGGTGCAGGCTATCCTCCCGTTGCGTCTTGCTGCACTTCTTTGCCCCATCGATCCACACCTCCAGGGGGTTGGGCGAAGTGACCGTAAGTTGGCCCTTGCCATACCGGTCGCCCGTTAAGTAGATCGAAAAGAGGTGCAGGGCCATTCCACATTCCGGTTTGTTAACGTAGAAGAACCCTGTCGTATCGGTCAGCAGCTCGATGGTGAACCGCTCCTGACCTGGAAAAGTTACGGGAGAGGAGAGAAGAGCTTCATCAGAGAAAGAGGTGTCCTTCAAGTTCACGCTATCCAGTAACACCGGTTTTCGTACCTCAATGGGACCAAATGCGGCGATTTTATCAGGCATCGCGGCCTGTTGTGCGCTAAGGTAGGGTAGCAGGACAACCCATGCGATGATCCAAGTAACCTGTCGTTTCATATAATTCTAATCTTTATGTTTCAGAGTAAAGTTGCTTTAATAAAAAACTTATCAATGAACACCTCAAAACTCCGATTCAACAACACATAAAAACTCCTTGCCTGCTTGTCTCTGTTTTTCAACGCGAAAGCTATAGGGGATTGTTGCACCAAGTGAAGCAGCCTTGGAAGGATTCCCGCCATTTCGGTTCCTCCTCGAATATGGCGTAGACCGATGAGCCGGAGCCACTCATGGAGGCGTAGAGAGCTCCCATATCATAAAGTTGCTTTTTGATCCGGGCAATAGACGGGTACTTCTTGAAGATATAGGGTTCAAAATCGTTTTTCACCGTTTGTTTCCATTCGCTTACCGATTGACAAATGATCTCCCGAATAGACACATCGGGTGTGGACGGTGTGATCATCGAGTAGGCCGCTGTAGTGGAGACCTCGATATTTGGTTTCACGAGTAACAGGAAGTATCCCGACAGGTCCAGGTTAACTGGTTCCAGTTGGTCACCAATTCCGGTTGCCAGTACGGGGCGGTTGACGATGAAAAATGGGGCGTCTGCACCCAGCGTTGCTGCCATTTGTATAAGCTCCTCTTCGGTGAACTGAAGCTGAAACAAGTCGTTAAGTAATCGGAGCATAAACGCACCGTCAGACGACCCACCACCCAGCCCGGCACCCGAAGGTATTTTCTTGAGCAGGTGAATATCGATGGGGGGGACGCTTCTTCGCTCCCTTACCTGTTGCAATGCCTTGATCACCAGGTTCTCTTCCACCGCCCCCTTTAACGGCAGTCCAGTTTGATAGAAGCGGTGCTCTGCGGTTGTTACGGACTCTCCCTGAGTCGATCTCATGGCTTTGCCCTGCTCCTGCTCAGTGTCACCGGTACGCGTGGGGATAATCTCCAGTGCATCCCTTAGCCCGATGGGGTAGAGGAGGGTCTCCAGGTTGTGGTATCCGTCTTTCCGTTTGGAGAGGATGTGAAGGCCCACGTTAATTTTCGCGTTTGGAAAACAGATCATGCTGTGTTTACTTTACCGCGAAGATACATATTTTTTTGTCCGTCTTTTCTCTTGGCGAGTGACTAAAATTCGAATGCCGCCCGTACGCCTACCTGTCGAAACTTGGTCTTGTGAAACGATGTGAAGAGGCCAGCGTTGAAAAAGCGGTTCCCGATACCGTACCCAAGCTCCGTGTAGGAGATGATTTGAGGGGTATAGAGGGTGCTCAGGTAGATACGCTCCTTATCGGCAAAGTCAGAAATGAATCGGATGTTCTTAAGTATCAGGAAGGGGGTTTCGAACATTATGTGGGCTTGGATGTAGGAGTCGGATGCGTTGTAGAGATCCCTGCTTAGTATGTTGAAGTTGCCTCCCAGGCCATCGTCCCAGTTCTCGGGGAAGTTGTTTTTTGAAAAGTAGACGAAGTCCGCGAAGTACTCAGTCTTTTGGTTTACAAACATGCCGGCTCCCACGTGGTATTGCAGGGAGTTCATCAGCCCGATGGGGATGTTTTGGCTGATATCAAGCTCCACGCGGTTGTACTCCGAGGTACTGCCCAAGATGTTTTGAAAACTCCTTGACAGTTCCAGCTTGAACGTGGGGAAGTCCGATCTGACGTAAATTTTTTGTCGCCCCTCGTAACGGTAGTATTGCCTTGGCGTCCAGCTGACCCGCAAGAACGGGGCAAATGATCGGCGTGTTCCGAACAGCTCCTCAATCGGTTCGCTGTTTTCCGTGCTGCTTCGCAGGCTCACCCTGTTGTTTTTGCTCTTGCGGATATGGTAGTTGATGCCTGTCTGCAGTAGGAACCCGTTGGTTACCTCCAACGTGTTATAGAGTGACAGGTAGTAGTCCTGGTAATAGTTCAGCGAGATATCTTCGAACTTGATCCCCTGTTTTTTAAGGCTGTCCTGAACTTGTTCTACGAAGATTGAGCTGTAGGTCGGGTTCCCCTTGCCTATGGAGAGGGTGGCGCTTCCCAGGTGAAACGGATCGTAGTTAAAGGTGGTTGTCAGGTCGGTGAAAAACTCTTTTCGGTGGAACATGTAGCCGGCAAACGCATTGATTTTCACAGTTCGTTGATGGCTCATGTCTATGTTGAACGAGAGCTTTTGCCTGTAGGTAATCCCGTCCCTAGAACTGTAGCCGAGCATTAAGGGGTTCAGTAATCCGGAATAACCGATGCGGGTGGATCGGTACTTGTACTTGGAGTTCATGACCATGCGTTGCGCTACTTGTTGTGCTACCCTGGAGTTGGTAAGGGTATCACCGTTTACCTTTAGTGCCTCTTTCTCTTGTAAACGCTTCTGGTACCCACTGATGATGTCTCTTTCTTTTGCTTGTAAGGGGATTGGCCTCTTTTCCTCCCAGAAATCCAAACTGTTTAGGACGGGTACCGAGTCGAGTCTCACCTTGTAAAAGTCACTGATATTGAGTGAGCGCACCGGTTTTGTGGGTTGTCGCAGGCTGATATCCCGGTACGCTAATTTGGCCAGGTGTCGGCTAGCGAGGACGTTGCCCAGGTAAGATGCGGTTTGGTAAATGGTGAACTCCACCGGCAGGTAGTTGGTAATCCACTCGTTTCCCATCGTGATTTCGAACGAGAAGTCGGAGAATATATCCACCCCTTCACCCCGGAAAAAAATCACCCGCCACGTGCCTCGTTCCACGATAAATGACCCCTTGAGTAGTTTCGTGTTCTCGTAAATTGGCGTGAAATGAACGTGATAATAAATTTTTCCTCCCTCGTTGAAAGTTTCGTATAGGGAGTAGCGGTAGTACTTGGCCGTGCTGAAACGGATGGGCATGAAGAAGCTCTCATCGTTGGTGGTCTCCCCGTAAATATTGATGTTTAACAGGTTGAAAGGAATCAGGTCGATCTCTTTCTGCTTGGTGAGTGTTCCCATCACGTGGTGAATATCATGCACGTAGTTGTTCGGGTATTCGTACCTCAACTCACTGATGGTTTCAATTAACGCCTCGTCATTTTTTGGGTCGTGTAGGACAAAGTGCGGGATCAGGTGTGTATACTTGTATAGGAAGTTTTTGTCAATCGTTTCCACGTAGGTACGGGTGTACACCTCGGCAGTATATATTTCTATCAGGTCATTGTACTTTTCCGCGGCGTTCATCGCTCTAAACAGGACCGAATCTACGGTAAAAACGGGATCCTCGGATGGGGAAGGCTCTGTAGTTAGGCCCGCTGCTACCGTGGAAGCAAGTTCCGCAACACAGGTGCCACTGACAGTGAGGTCAGGCCCCACGGTGATAGTTGCCAACGAGGAAGCAGGTACCGTGTAAAACGTGGAACCCGAGGCAAAAACAGCGGACATAAAAAGGAGTGAAATAAGACTATTTACAATCCGTTTTTCCATTGATGTAAGTTATCGTAACAGAAACCTTTTCATTACAAATGTACGTGATTTTTTACCCCTTTCACACAGAGCGCCAAGATTTAACAAAAACTTTCCCCTATTTTACAATTATAGTGTAAAAAACAGCTATATTTGTGTTTTTAAACATAGTTGTATAACACGGATGGCCGGGAAGAATAGAGGGGTTATTGATTTGTCCTCCTCGCTAACAGATATATGGAGGGTTTTATCGGATGTTGAGAGGGATAAGTTGCGTAACAACGCACGTGTTCTTCATTTCAAGAAGAACGACCTGATCTACACGGAAGGTGAGACTCCCAAGGATCTGATGTGTCTTTTTAAGGGTAAGGTGAAGATATATAAGCGGGGGGTGGGTAGCCGCGACCATATCATTCGCATTATCTGTCCGGTTCAGTATTTTGGCTATAGAGCCTATTTTGCCCGTGAGGCATACGTTTCGTCCGCCTCTGCGTTTGAATCCTGCACGGTCTGTTTTCTCCCTATGGAGTTAATCGAACAGTTCCTCCGGCAGAACGGGAACCTAGCCCTCTTTTTTATCCAGATGTTGTCGGTAGACCTAGGGGTGGCTGATCATCGGGTGGTTAGCTTGACCCAGAAGCATGTGCGAGGTCGTCTCGCTGAGACGCTTCTCTTGTTAAAGGACAGTTACGGCCTTGAAGAAGATGGGGCCACCATTAACATCTACTTGGCCAGAGAGGATTTGGCCAACTTTTCCAATATGACCACCTCCAATGCCATACGTACCCTCTCCACTTTTGTGGACGAACGCATTATTGCCATTGATGGACGAAAAATTAAGATCATCGATGAAGAACGCCTCATCAAAGTGAGCCGTATCGGCTGATTTACCTTTTTATCTAAAATTGTGATTTTATTTTTCTGTTTTTAGAAACTGCTGCCTACCTTTGCATCTTGATAGGGTTACCACGCCCTATAATACCCTATAATGCGTTATATATTGTTGCGGCTCACCTTTCGTGCGTGGTTCATAATTCACGTTAAGCGTGAAGGTAGGGTGACTGTAACGATGTTCGGACAAGGATGATACAGAAAATAGCACGTTCCATACTTCGTTCCTATTACAAGCCGGTCGAGAAGTTCATTCAAGACCCCTTTGGCACGCAGCGTGATACGCTCAGCTACCTGCTCAAGCATGGTCGTGATACGTTTTATGGGAGGGAGCATAATTTCCGGCAGATAAAGGGCGATACTGACTTTCGTGCGAAGGTACCGTTAATTGCTTACGAAGATCTACGTCCCTACCTGGATAAGGTTATCGTTGAGAGAGAGGGGAACGTGCTATGGGATACGCCAGTCAAGTGGTTCGCCATGTCGTCGGGAACCACGGAAGATAAAAGCAAGTACATCCCGGTAACCAGGGAATCGCTCTTTAACGGTAGTTACCGTGCAGGCTACCATATGTTGGGACTCTACGCGATACACCACCCCGAGACCTCGTTTATCTTGGGTAAGACATTGGTGATGGGTGGGAGCCAGCAGGTCAACCGTATTGGGGACGGCATTTTCACGGGTGATATCTCCGCTATCCTGATGAAGAACCTGCCGAAAGCGGTCAAGCGGAGACGAACGCCAGAAAGTATCGCACTTCTTTCTGACTGGGAAGAGAAATTGGAGAGGCTTACCGAGTACGCGGTGCAAGCCGATATACGGGCCATGGTGGGTGTACCCTCGTGGACGTTGGTACTTCTAAAAAAAGTCGTGCAAGATAGCGGGAAGACGATTCCCGAGTTGTGGCCACGCCTAGAGGTCTTCTTTCACGGTGGTGTAAGCTTCCTTCCGTTTCAAGAGCAGTACAAGAAGATTATACCGATCGACCGGATGAGTTACTGGGAGACTTATAACGCGTCGGAAGGATTCTTTGGGGTGCAGTTCTCGCCAGAGAGCAACGACTTGTTGTTGCTGCTTGACAACGAGGTTTACTACGAGTTTATACCGATGGGGCAGGTCGGCAACGATTCGCCGGAAACGGTTCCGCTTGAGGGAGTTCAGGTCGGCAAGCAGTATGCCGTGGTGATCAGTACCAGTGGTGGACTTTGGCGCTACAAGCTAGGGGATACCGTGGAGTTCACCTCTACCGATCCCTACCTGTTTAAGGTTACCGGTCGTACCAAGCAATTTATTAATGCGTTTGGCGAAGAGTTGATCGTGGATAACGCCGAGCGAGCCATTGAGGAGGCGTGCCGACTAACGGGTGCGAAGGTGATCGAGTACACGGCCGCACCGATTTACTTTGACGAGCAGCGCAACGGGGCGCATGAGTGGTTGATTGAATTTGAAGTGGTGCCTTCTAGCCTGGAGCTGTTTGCACGTTGCCTCGACGAGGGACTCAAACGGCTCAACTCCGATTATGAGGCGAAACGGTCGTACAACCTCTCCCTTGAACCACCCGTTGTTCGCGCTATGGAGAGGGGGACGTTCTACAACTGGATGAAGCAGCGTGAACGAGTGGGTGGCCAGAACAAGGTGCCCAAGCTGTCAAACGATCGGAAATATGTAGATAGCCTCCTGCTGTTCGTGAAGGAAGAATCCTAAAATTGAATAAAAAGGTTTTTCGTTGCCTACAAATGAGAAAGATTCCGTAACTTTGCACGTTCTAAACATGACTTGTACGATGAGGAGAGTAAAACTGATTTGCTTTTTGTTGCTCACGTTGGCTTTAGGTTCTTGTAGCGAGTACAATAAAATTTTGAAGAGTACTGATCGGGATCTGAAGTACAGTTACGCGAAAAAGTATTTCGACGAAGGGAAGTACAGTCGCTCCATTACGCTGCTTGACGAGCTCGTTCCTTTTATGAAAGGCACGGCTTACGCGGAGGAGTCGCTCTACTTGTTGGCACAAAGCCATTACAACTCCAGGGATTATTTTTCCGCTACGCAGTCGTTCACTACCTACTACACCACCTACCCTAAGGGGGAGTACGCCGAATCGGCGCTTTTTTATTCCGCTTACGGTATGTATCTCGATTCGCCCGACTCGCGTCTCGAACAGTCCAAGACGTACACCGCGATCATCGAATTTCAAAAGTATATCGAGCGGTATCCCCAGACCGAGCGCGCGGAGCAGGCCAAAGATTACCTGTTTGAGCTGCAGGAGAAGCTTGCCTTGAAGGAGCTTCAAGCCGCAGAACTCTACCTCAACCTGGGGAATTACATGGGCAACAATTATGAGGCGGCTGTGATTACCGCCCGGGAGGCGATGAAGAGCTACCCCTACTCTAAGTACATGGAAGATTACCAGATTATTATCCTTCGCGCCCGTTACGAGTACGCTCAACGGAGTACCTTGCAAACGCAGCCTGAGCGTTACCGGATGGTGGTTGACGAGTACTTCAACTACACCAACTCGTTTCCCGAGGGGAAATATCGGGGTGAGGCGGAAGGGTATTACAAAGAGGCGCAAGGTAAGATTGACGTGTTGCCCACCACGTGATTGTTCAGAAACTATAAACGTTATATATAAAATGGATTACAGGAAAGTTGCTGCAAGCACCAATACAGAAACACGCGACGTGATGAAGCTGGCACAGCCGGTGCAGAATGTATACGAGATGACGATGATTATCGCTAAACGGGCTAATCAACTTTCGCTAGAGATGAAGCGCGACCTGGATAGTAAGCTTCAGGAGTTTGCTTCCTATAGTGACAACTTGGAAGAGGTATTTGAGAACCACGAGCAGATTGAGATATCTCGATTCTACGAGAAATTGCCTAAGCCATCCCTAATTGCTATTGAGGAGTGGAAGGAAGAGGGCATTTACTACCGGAACCCAGAGAAAGAGAGGGAGCTGTTTTAGTCCTAACCACCATGTTGCAACGCATTCAAACCATTTTTTTGCTATTGGCCTGTTCGGCTATGTTGATCGCCTGTGCAACGTCATTGGGCTCGTTCACCTACAACGGTGACCGGATGCTGGTTGAAGCTGTTGGCGTTTACCTCAACGGTGAGTTGCACCACTTCACGTGGGGGCTGGTAGGTCTAGGGGTGATAAGCGCTATCTTCTCGTTCGTCAGTATCTTCTTTTTCCGAAAGAGGAAGCTGCAGATCCGGTTGTCGATGTTCAATATCGGCTTCATGGTTGCTTTTTACCTCTACTTTGGTTACCTCCTTTACAAGCTTAACACTACGGGTAACCTGCAGTTCGTGAGAATAGGCCCCGGTATAGTAATGCCTGCCGTCGCCATCCTGTTTACCGTACTGGCCATTCGGAAAATTTCAGCCGACGAAGCGCTGGTACGTTCACTTGATCGGCTGAGGTAGGTTGCTTAGAAAGTCCACTCGGACGATGTTTTTGCTTGCCTAATGCCTGCCGGCACCAGCGTTTTTGTTTCTATGGGTTCGGTAGTGTTGTTATGTATCCCCGGTCCCTTGTAGTATTGCATCACCCGGGGCATATTTCTCTCTATATTGGCGACACGTTTGCTGTCCGATGGATGCGTGCTAAGGAACTCCGGAACGTTCGTGCCCCCACTTTGTATCATTCTCCGCCAGAACGGTACGGCTTCCCTCGGGTCGTATCCCGCTATGGCCATGACAATTAACCCGATCTCGTCTGCCTCGTACTCCTGTTTTCGGGCATAGGGAAGCATCACCCCGACTTCCGCCCCGAGGCCGAATACGGTGATACTTAAATCCTTCATGACTTGGGTATTACCTAGTAATTCGCCGGCGATGGCACCCCCGTACTGTAAGGCGATTTGCTGGCTAAGTCGCTCGCTACTGTGCTGTGCGATCACGTGTGCCACCTCGTGGCCAACTACCACTGCCAAGGCTTCTTCCGTTTGGGTCAGCGGCAACAGCCCGGTGTAGATCACGATCTTACCCCCCGGCATGGCAAAGGCGTTCACGCTTTTGTCGGCGATCAAGTTGAATTCCCAATCAAAATAGGCCAGTTCCGATTCATATCCTTTATTCTTGTAAAAGGTCTCTACCGCATTCGCTATGCGTGTTCCCACGCGTGTTACCATTCGTGCATCAGCCGTGCCTTCTTCTACCGGAGCCGTTTTCATGAACTCCTCGTATTGCTGCAAGCTTAAGGCAACCACTTCGCCGTGCGATATCAGCTGTAGCTGTCTTCTTCCCGTGAAGGGGACACTCCCACAGGCGGTGAGCAGCCATGCGAGCAGCAGGGTAAAAGCGAGTTTGCTTGTCTGTAATGTTTTCATACGATTAAAATTATCATTTTCAAAGGTATCGTATGGAACTCGCTTTAATCATTGTCATGGGTGTAAATGATTTACATGCTCGTTTCATACGTTTTTTTATCTTCTCAAGTTTAATCATTGTTATGACTTAATATTCGCCTTTTAGTTTATTCTCGCTTTTAGCATCAAACTACAAACATAGCGATAAATTCATAAGGTTTTGAAAATATCCTCCTTTTTTCTATCTTTGAGCGATTTTTCAAACGCAATAATAACTCGATAGCGAGACGATGCTGGTTGCTCTAAAAACGACCAAGAGGGAGGCGTTGTTCTCGCTTACCAATAACTTATGTCTTCAATAAAAGATAACGATCCTATTAACGACCCCATTAACGACCCCGATGAGGAGTTTGCTACCACCTCTTTCTCCGGTTCCAAGGTTCCGGTGAGGTTGGGTGACGACAGTACGCTAAACCTATCCAAGATGTACCAGAACTGGTTCCTGGATTACGCCTCCTACGTGATCCTGGAGCGTGCCGTGCCCCATATATTAGATGGGCTGAAACCAGTTCAGCGCCGCATCTTACATTCGATGAGGCGGATGGATGATGGCCGCTACAACAAGGTAGCCAATGTTATCGGGAACACCATGCAGTTTCATCCGCATGGTGATGCCTCTATCGGCGATGCGCTGGTGCAGCTTGGACAGAAAGAGCTGTTGATCGACTGTCAGGGTAACTGGGGAAATATTCTCACCGGTGATGGTGCGGCAGCGCCCCGCTACATTGAGGCGCGGCTTACACCTTTTGCCCTCGAGGTAGCGTTTAATCCTAAGACGACCGAATGGAAGTCGTCGTATGACGGGCGAAATAAGGAGCCGGTAACCCTGCCGGTTAAGTTCCCGCTGTTACTGGCGCAAGGAGCCGAAGGTATCGCGGTGGGTCTCTCCTCCCGTATCCTTCCCCACAATTTCAACGAGATCTGCGATGCGGCAGTTGCCTACCTCGAGGAGAAGGAGTTTACGCTTTATCCTGACTTCCAGACGGGAGGGTACGTTGATATTGAACGGTATAATGACGGGGAACGGGGAGGATCTGTGAAAGTGCGGGCTACCATTGAAAAGCTTGATAACCGCACGCTGGTTATTCGGGATATTCCTTACGGGCGAACCACGTCGAGCGTGGTTGATTCCATCCTTAAAGCTAATGAGCGGGGCAAGATAAAGATTCGTAAGGTGGATGATATTACGGCACAGGAGGTGGAGATACAGGTGCATTTGGCCGCGGGAGTCTCCTCCGATAAAACCATCGATGCGCTGTACGCCTTTACTGATTGCGAGATTAATATCTGGCCTAACTGTTGCGTGATCGATGATAATAAACCGCATTTTCTAACGGTGAGCCACGTGCTGCGTGCGTCGGTCGATCGCACTAAAGAGTTGCTGAAATGGGAATTGGAAATCGAGAAACACGAGAAAGAGGAGGCGTTGCTGTTTGCCTCTCTCGAGAAGATATTCATCGAAGAGCGGATTTACAAGGATAAGCAGTTCGAGGAGGCCAAGAGCATGGATATTGCCGTGGCGCATGTGAATAAGCGGCTGGAACCCTTCAAGAAGGACTTTATCCGTGAAATCACCCGAGAAGATATCCTCAAGCTGATGGAGATCAAGATGGCACGCATTCTTCGCTTCAATGTCGATAAGGCTAACGAGTTAATTGCAAAGCTGTTGCAACAGATCGAGGAGATCGAGTACCAATTGAGCCACCTGATTGATTACACCATCTCATGGTACCTGATGCTTAAGGAAAAGTATGGAAAGAGGTTCCCTCGCCGTACCGAGATAAGGAGTTTTGGAACCATCGACGCCTCCAGGGTGGCGATGGCTAACGAGAAACTGTACGTCAACCGCGAAGAGGGGTTTATCGGTACCGATATGAAGAAGGACGAGTTCGTCTGTAACTGCTCAAATATCGATGATGTCATCGTCTTTTTCAAGGATGGTACCTACAAGGTGGTGAAGGTGAGCGAAAAGATGTTCGTCGGAAAGGGGATTCTCTACGTGAACGTTTTCAAGCGCAACGATAAGCGTACCATCTATAACGTGGTATACCGCCACGGCAGGACTTCGCCACACTACATCAAGCGATTCGCTGTTACGGGGGTCTCAAGGGATAGGGAGTACGATTTGACAAGGGGTAAGCCGGGCTCCCGTGTGGTTTATTTTAGCGCCAATCCGAACGGGGAGGCAGAGACCATTCGGGTAATCCTGAAACCGAAGCCGAGGATGCGTGTGCTGCAGTTCGAGAAGGATTTCAGCGAAATCGCGATTAAGGGGCGACAGGCCATGGGCAATGTCCTTACTAAGGCAGAGGTTCACCGTATCCAGCTAAAGCAGAAAGGGCTTTCCACGCTGGGTGGACGCAAGGTGTGGTTTGACCCCGACGTGTTCCGTTTGAACTATGAGGGTGGTGGACACTACCTGGGCGAGTTCCAGGGTGATGAGAAGATATTGGTTACTACTAAGGGCGGCGACTTCTGGGTTTGCAACTTCGACCTTAGTAACCACTTCCCAACCGATGTCCTACGTGTAGAAAAATTCGACGAGGGTAAGGTGTGGTCGGCTGCTCTTTACGACGCCAATCAGAAGTATGCATACCTCAAGCGATTCACGTTTGAAGAGTCAGAGAGGCCAGTGAGCTTTATCGGGGATAACCCCGACTCGCGTCTCTTTTTACTGACCGATGTCGATTTTCCGCGGGTAAAAGCAATCTTTGGAGGTAATGATGATTTCAGGGATCCCATCGAGATAGACGTTGAAGAGTTTATTGGCGTGAAAAGTTACCGTGCCAGGGGAAAACGGATCTCCAATTATGAGGTGGAGGGTGTGGAAGAACTTGAACCCACCCGCTTCCCGGAGCCGGAACCCGAATCTGATGAGCCGGAACCAATGAAGGTGGAGATCGAAGAGGAGGACGATGATACATCGCTTTCGGATACCGATCTGCTGGATGAGATCACGGGACAGATGAAGTTGTTTGACTAAATGAAAAAGGGAGCGATTATACTCACCGTTTGGTTTTCCGTGGCCTCTCTTCTGTGGTCGCAAGATGAAACACCGCCCGTTTCGGTCCAACCGGTGAATCAATCTACGTTGGCAGGTGTAGGTGCGCTTACTCTGAACGATACCTACCTGTCACCCCTCCGGTACGATGGAATTACCTTTTCGCTCCTGCATGACCGATTGAACGGATCACGTTACGCCAACGCCCGCCTCTTGCTGCAACAACAGTACAAGATACAGGCGGCTGTCACGAAAAACCCCACCTCCTCCGCCTCGGAATATTACGGCGAACTCGATTGCCGGATCAGTGGTTTCTACCCTTTACTGCAACAGTCCCGATTTCGATTGTTGGCCGGTGGAGGATGGGAGGCATCCCTTGGTGGTATCTACAACGTGCGAAACAGCAATAACCCGGGCTCGCTGAAGGCGTCCACCAACTTGAACCTCTCGGTTATGGCTTTTTACAGCTGGCGAGGGATAACGTTCCGATGGCAGTTAGGTACCCCCTTCGTTGGGCTATTTTTTTCACCGGAGTATGGACATTCTTACTACGAGATATTTACCCTTGGAAACAGTCAGCGAACCCTTTACTTTGCATCGTTTCATAACCAGCAGGCGCTTCGTAATTACTTCACGATAGACCTGTCTATTAGAAGTATCACGTTGAGGGCGGGCTACTTGGGTGACTACTATAGAACCAACCAAAATCAATTGGTTACCCGTGTTCTCTCTAACCAGTTTGTGCTGGGACTTGCATTTGAGTCGCTCTACTTCGGGGGTAAACGGGTACGCGATAATCGTTGGCTAGAAAGCGTCTATTATTGACAGGGAATATGAACGAATCATATAACTTTGACGAGCTTATCAATCGGGTAAATACCGATTGTGTGAAGCTGGAAAAGATGAAGGAGCTCTTCGGAAGGGACGACTTGATCCCGCTTTGGGTGGCCGATATGGATTTTAAATCACCACCCGCGATTATCCGTGCGCTACAAGAGCGGGTATCGCATGGGATTTTCGGTTACACCCTCCCCTCCGAAGGCTACGTCCGCTCCATCGTCAATTGGTTGAGCCGCCGCCATCGCTGGGAGGTGAACCCTGACCATATTAACTTCATACCTGGAGTAGTGAAGGGCATTGCATTCGCGATTGACGCGTTCACCAAGAGGGGCGATCGGGTGATTATACAGCCCCCGGTCTACCACCCCTTCCGTATCGTTACCCAATCCATGGGGCGTGAGGTGGTTACTAACCCCCTTATCCTAGAAGGAGGCCGTTACCGGATGGACTTCGATGGGCTGCGGGAGATTGCATCGAGCCGGCGGTGTCAGATGCTTATCCTTTGCAACCCGCACAACCCCGGTGGCACGGTTTGGAGTCCCGATGAGCTGGGGGAGCTGGCCACTATCTGTACCGAGAACGATATACTGGTGGTCTCTGACGAGATTCATGGCGATATGGCGCTTCCGGGTCACCAACACACCCCATTTGCCATGGTTTCGGCTGAAGCCAAGGCGAACAGCCTTACTTTTATGGCTCCCAGCAAGACCTTCAATATCGCCGGTATCGTCAGCTCATTCGCGGTGATTCCCGGTAAGGAGGTACGCGAACGGTTCCTGGCTTACCTTCAGCCGCGTGAGCTACAGCAAGGGACGCTCTTCGCTTTTACCGCCACGAGGGCAGCTTACGAGGAGTGCGACGACTGGCTCCGACAGATGTTGGATTACGTACAGGGGAACGTTCGGTTCGTGGATGGGTACCTTCGGGAGCACCTGCCCGCGATCGAGGCGATGATCCCCGAGGCCTCGTTCCTTATGTGGCTCGACTGCCGCCGTTTGGGCCTGTCGCAGCCTGAGCTAGTCCGTTTTTTCGTGGATAAGGCGGGGCTGGCCCTCAACGACGGGACCATCTTTGGAAGGGAGGGTGAGGGGTTTATGCGGCTCAACGTGGGTACTTCGCGGTTCGTGTTGGAGAAAGCCCTTGATCAGTTGAGGAACGCACTGCCGGCGCTGCCAGTGAACTGAGAAACCAATGAACCAATTGACCCTTTGATGGTGTAATAGTGAAACGGTGAAGTAGTTGTCCCAGAGGCAGTGAATCCGCAATGCACAATTCAACCGAGATAGCAATATAGAATGTAAAACATAGTCATAGAATGGTATAACATGAAGATTGAAAACAACAGAATGGTTACGCTCACGTACGACCTACACGTGGGCGAGGGAGAGGAGCGCGAACTAATGGAGCAGGCCACTGACGACCGTCCCCTGCAGTTTATCTTTGGCGCCAACATGATGCTGGACGCATTCGAGAGAGAGCTCAAGGGGCTGGACAAGGGCGATACCTTCTCGTTTACCCTTACCCCCGAAGAGGCGTACGGTGAATATGAGGAGGAACGGGTCATCGAGTTACCTAAAAAGATATTCGAGATCGATGGTAAAGTCGATAAGAACGTGCTTTTCGAGGGCAACACGTTGCCGATGATGGATTCATCAGGCAACCGCTTGATGGGATCGGTAGTCGCGATAGAAGGTGATACCGTCACCATGGATTTCAACCATCCGCTCGCGGGGGAGACCATGCATTTCGATGGGCGGGTATTGTCCGTTCGGGAAGCTACGGCTCAAGAGATGTCCATGATTTTATCGGGCGGCTGTAGTGACTGCTCCGGCTGTGGGTCGGGGGGTTGCGGATCAGATTAAATAGACGCCATGTTATTAGCGGTCGATTTCACGCTACCCATCACGAACCCGACGCTGCAGTTCCTGATCCTGTTCGTCATTATCTTGACGGCCCCGATTCTTTTTAACAAGATAAAGGTTCCATCCCTGATCGGGTTAATCATAGCGGGAGCGGTTATAGGGTCTTATGGCTTGGGATTGATGACCCGCGACAGCAACATGATCATGTTGGGCAACGCGGGCTTGCTGTACATCATGTTCCTAGCCGGAGTTGAGATCGACCTGGCCGAATTCAAAAAGAACAGTGCGAAAAGCTTGGCTTTCGGGTTGATTTCCTTCTTGACTCCCATGCTCTTATCCTACCTCGCGGGGTACTATCTCCTTAAGATGACCGTGATATCATCTGTTCTTTTCGCTGGCATGATATCTTCACACACGGTACTGACTTACCCCCTGATTAGCAAGCTAGGGGTGGGAAAGAACCGGGCAGTCACGGTTGCGGTAGGGGGTACGGTAATTACCGACACGCTTGCGCTACTTGTTCTGGCGGTCATCGTCAGCATGAACGAGGGGGGAGTCGGCCTTGCCTTTTGGTCGAAGCTTACCATTTCGATGTTGCTGTTCACCTTGATCGTGGTTGTCGGCTTCCCGCTCTTTACCCGATGGTTCTTCAAGCATTTTCCCGACAGTACTACCCAGTTTATTTTCGTGCTGACGATGATTTTCCTGGGCGGTTTGTTAGCCGAACTGGCTGGCATCGAGGGGATTATCGGCGCGTTCTTGGCCGGGTTATCCATGAACAGGTTGATTCCCCGCATATCCCCGCTTATGAACCGTGTTGATTTCGTGGGGAACGCTATCTTTATTCCCATTTTCCTGATAAGCGTGGGGATGCTGATCGATTACCGCGCTTTTTTCGGCGACCTGGCAACCTTGAAGGTCTCCGTGGTGATGACAATTGTGGGCATCCTTTCAAAATACCTGGCTGCGCTACTCACGCAAAAGTTTTTCCGGTATACTAACGCGGAGCGGATGCTTATTTTTGGGCTCAGCAATTCTCGGGTCGCGGCTACGCTGGCTACTGCGATGGTCGGTCACCGGGTAGGGTTGTTGGACGACGCTATCCTTAACGGGGCTGTAGTGATGATCTTGATCACCTGTACCGTCTCCTCCCTTCGTGCGCAGAAGGGAGCGATCGCAACCTCCCTTGCTGAGGGAACGACGGGTGAGGACGAAAGCGAAAGCGTGCTCGATGAACGGATCCTTATCCCCGTGGCCAACAAAGATACCCTCAAAGACTTGATTGAGTTTAGCCTGGTGATCAAGTCGAAGGAGAATATCCGGGAGCTGTATGCCCTGAACATCATTAAGAGCAGCGAAGCGACTCCCGAAGCAGAAAAAAACTCAGAGAAGCTGTTGGAGGAGGCGATGACACTGGGAGCCGGTGCCGAGACCATTATACAGCCGTTGAAGCGTTACGATATGAACATCCTCAACGGCATACTGGGGGTGGTCAAGAAATACGCCATCACCGATATCGTGATGGGTCTCCATGTAAAGCAGAAGATATCCGAATCGTTCCTCGGGAACCTGGTGGAGGGAGTTCTCGATAAATCGCGCACCACCCTCTACGTGTACAAGGCCATGCAGCCGCTCTCTACCATCAAACGTCGACTCGTGATCGTGCCTCGAGATGCCGATAAGGAGATCGGGTTTACCTTGTGGCTCTCAAAGTTGTGGAACCTAGGGCGTAATACAGGCGCCAAGCTCAGTTTTTACGCCGATGAGGGGATGTTGGATATATTGCGGCAGGTGCAACGGATCCACCCCGTGGATGGCGATTTCCACTTGTTCAACGATTGGAATGAGTTCCCTTTGCTAGCGAAAGAGTTGGGTAATGACGAGGCACTGTTTATCGTTATGAGCCGAAATCGAAAGGCATCGTATCACCCGGTTATGCAGCGAATCCCGGAATACATCAACCATCATTTCAAGGATAGGAATTTCATGCTGCTCTACCCACTTCAATCGACCGCGGCAGAAGGTTACCATAGCCATATATCGATCCCGTTGTTGCCTGCCAATCAGGTGTTGGGCGGGGTGAGCGACGTGGTGGCTGCCGTGGTTCGTGAAAAAGAGGAGAGGGAGTTGAAAGAGGTGAAAGAGGATAAGGAGACTTCAGGGGAGGCGGGTAAGGGTGAATAAAGTTGACCCGATGAAAACAATGAAAAACAGTATACATTATGAACACGTTAGGGTATATATTCAGGCTGACCTCGTTTGGTGAATCACATGGCCTGGGTGTGGGGGGTATTATCGATGGATGTCCCCCGGGGTTGGAGCTCGATATGGGTTTCATACAATTGGAGTTGAACCGACGCCGTCCTGGGCAATCTTGTATTACCACGTCCCGGGATGAACCCGACCGGGTGGAGTTCCTTTCGGGCCTGTTCGGGGGAAGGACCACCGGCGCACCTATCGCCTTTCTAGTGAGAAACCGAAACCAGCAGTCGTCAGACTACGACCATCTGAAGGACCTTTTTCGTCCTTCACATGCCGACTTTACCTATCAACAAAAGTATGGCCTGCGCGATTACCGGGGCGGGGGACGCTCTTCGGCCCGTGAGACGGTTGCCCGTATCGTGGCGGGTGCAGTAGCCAAGCTTTACCTGAACAGGTTGGACGTGAAGATACAGGCGTACACCTCGAGGGTGGGGGATATCGCGCTCGAGAACGATTATCGGATGTACGACCTCGATCGCGTAGAGGAGAACATGGTTCGATGCCCTGACCCCGATGTGGCTGAGCGGATGATCCAATTGATCAACGATGTGCGTGATCAAGGTGACACCATCGGTGGAATCGTTACCTGCGTGATCAAGGGCACTCCCGTGGGCTTGGGCGAACCTGTCTTCGGCAAGCTTCACGCGGCCCTCGGTTCCGCGATGTTGAGTATCAACGCCGTGAAGGGATTCGAGTACGGGACGGGGTTTGATGTTTCGGGACGCGGGTCGGAGGTGAACGACCCGTTTTATGACGATGGGGGTACCGTGCGCACACGTACCAACTATTCCGGCGGAATTCAGGCGGGTATCTCCAACGGGGAGGATATCTACTTTCGCGTGGCGTTTAAGCCGGTCTCTACCATTGTAAAGGAGCAAGACACGGTGAACGTACATGGCGAGGAGACCCGGGTAAAAGCGCATGGACGACACGATTCCTGTGTGCTCCCTCGTGCGGTTCCCATCGTTGAGGCGATGACGGCCATCACCATTTTGGATTTTTACCTGTTGTCGTTGACCAAACCAAAATAGTTTTAAATGAGGCTTGGTTCATAAAAAGCAATCGATACAATATGGCGAAATCAATTCGTATTTTCCTTTTGATGCTTTTGATGGTGTTCTTGCCGTGTCATTCGACATTGTTTCTTACACATACACCCTTGGACTCCCATGGGATCTCGCGAAATGTCATCTATACATTGGAAGACAAGCAGGTTTTCAATAGCTACCTCTCCTATATTGAATCTCACTTGGGATCTGGTTGCGGGATAGAAGAAGGGAAAAGGTTGAAATTTTTGCTGGAAAAAACAGCCCTGTTTTTTCTGGGAACGCCTTACGTGGCCCACACGCTCGAGGTGATGGACGAGGAGAAGCTGGTGGTCAATCTCCGGGAACTCGACTGCGTAACGTTCCTCGAAACGGTTATCGCCTTGACCAACACGGTTCGGTCAGGGAAGCATGACTTCGAAGAATTTACCCGTCAGCTGGAGCGCGTTCGCTATCGTAATGGGGAGAGGAATGGCTACTCCAGCCGTTTACATTACACATCCGATTGGCTATTCAATCACGAGCAAAACGGGTTGCTGAAAAATATTTCTTGTGAACTTGGCGGTATCCGTGAATACAAAAAGATTCACTTTATGACATCCCACAGGGATGCATACAGGCAATTGAAGCACAACGATACACTGTTCGAGCAGATACGTGTTGTAGAAGAATCGATGGGTGAAAGGGGTGGTTTTTTCTATTTACCGAAAGATAAGATTCAAGCCGCCGCTTCTAGCATTCCGCACATGGCGGTTCTGGCTTTTACTGCCCGTATCGAAGGGCTTGATACTACCCACACCGGCTTTGCCTTTTGGCGGGGAGATACGCTGACCTTTATTCATGCTTCCTCTTCTCGGGGAGAGGTTGTGGTGGATCAGAACTCACTCAACGATTACTGCGCGGCTCAGCCTTCCTGCACCGGTGTTATCATTGCCCGGATGTTGTAAACGGGTTAACTTGGAACCTGCCACGCTTGCCGTGAGCGGTCACCTTTTGGCTCGGGTGTTTTAAATGGGTTAACTGACAACCTGATCTGCCGGTGTTGTCTCCCCCTGTGAGGGTTGCAACACGCGGTGGTACCCCGGTCGATCTTGCAGCAACTCGATCGCTTTGTGGTAGACCTTGTCGCTCGCGAGCTGGTGGAGAAGTACTCCCTTTTTGTAATGGAACCGCTGCATGATCTCCGTCTCGATCATGTTTTTAATCAGCTCCTTGAACAACTCTAAATCCCTATCCAGGTCGGGATGCAGCTTAGCTTCCAGCGCCTTAAACTCCTCTGATGCCACACCCATGTACCCTTCAAATTCCATGATGCTTTTCAGTTGTTGCAGCGACTGTTCGCTCATCTTGTCGTATTCGAACTCCTTCGATTTCACGAACGCTTTGAACGCTTGGTAATCCTCGTCCGGCAGCTGGAACGTGCCTGGGGCGGGAACGGAAGCCTTTTGGTTCTGTTGCATCCATTCGGTTACAAAGTTAAAGATGACATTATCCATCATGAGGTAGTAGGCGATGGTGCTTCCCGCCTCCTGGGGAACCGTGATGTCGGGAGTAATACCTCCCCCGTCGCGTACCTCCCGCCCGTTGCGCGTGTGATAGAGGTTAGTCAGCGAATCGGGTACCCGCGCCACGCTCCCGTCAGGGTTACGGTGCGAGTAGTCCAGCGCTTGAATGCAGCGTCCACTTGGGATGTAGTACTTGGAGGTCGTGATCTTGATATTTCCACCGTAGGGCAGGTCTCGTGGCGTCTGTACCAGCCCTTTCCCAAACGAACGGTTTCCCACGATAACCGCTCGGTCGAGGTCTTGCAAGCCACCGGCGACGATCTCGGCGGCCGATGCCGAACCGGTATCGATTAACACGATGATGGGCATGAGCTCATCAATGGGCTGCTCGAGGGTGCGGTAGCTTCGGTCCCATTCCTTCACCTTTCCCTTGGTAGAAACGATCTCTTCTCCTTTCGGAACAAACAGGTTTACCACTTCCACTGCCTCATCCAAAATACCACCCCCGTTCCCGCGGAGGTCCATGACTAACGAGGTGGCCCCGTCTCTTTTGAGCTCTTTGACCTTTTCTTTTACCCGCTTCCCACTCCCGGAAGTGAAGCTGGAGAAGTGGAGGTAGCCGATACTGTCATTTACCACGCTCGCGTAGGTGATGGGGTCAATCTCGATTTTTTCCCTCGTGATGGGGATCGTCCGCTTCTTTTTCTCTCCCGGTCGGGCAATGGTTACCTTAAGCATCGTGCCGGGTGTCCCTTTCAGCCGGTCGCTTACCTCTTTCACTGTCGATTCGCGCATATCCTCCCCATCGATTTGCAGGATGCTGTCTCCCGCCCTCAACCCTGCCTTGTCGGCCGGCAGTCCCTCGTAAGGCTCGTTGATTACCACGCGGCCTTCATTGTATGATATGATGGCACCGATGCCCGCGTACTCACCCGTGGTCATAAACTGGAGTTCACTCACGTTCTCTTCCGAGTAGTACTCGGTGTAGGGGTCTAGTCGGGTGAGCATGTTGTTTATCGTTCCCTGTATCAGTTGGTTTACCTCGATGCTGTCCACGTAGAACAGGTCAAGTTCCCGGATGATCGAGTTGAATATATCGATGTTCTTGTTGATGTCGAAGTAGCGTCGGTTCTGTTCGGGAGTCGGTGCTTGGGCTACTGCCACCTGCAGGGCAACCGTGCCCGCGAGCAGCAAAAGGGTAATCCTTCTCATTGTATGCTGTATTAGTGTATTTGTCATCCTCTATTTCCTACAAAGGAACGAATTTTTTCAAGAATAGGGAGGATGGTTTTAGTTATATGTTTTTAAATCGCCTTGTTAACCTACCTAAATTCAGTAATAGTGGCTATATTTGTGAAAATTTATCTGAACAAGTCACCCAAAAAACAACAAGAGGCATGATGACAGAAAACGTGGTATTGATGAGAATGGCTAAACAGTCTCTTAAAGGGAGGTGGGGGTTAGCCGTGGGTAACTCCTTATATGTACGTGAGTTATGCTAAATTTTACGATGATTTACTAACCAACAATAATAAGGGTAGCAACGAATTATGAAATATCAAGACTTAAAGATTCTCGATGAATTAAGGGAGAAGGGAAGTATCACCGAGGAGGAGTATCAGCAAGAGAAAGAGAAAATCCTGAATGAACCGGATCGCAATGGTGCCTACACGGGCAGGAAGCCGTTGTTTGGCTTGAGTGAGAACAGCTACTTGATGTTGATGCACCTCTCCCTGTTTTCTGGTGCCATCATCCCGCTGGCCGGTTTTATTGTGCCCATTCTCATGTGGACGATGAACAAGGATGTCAATAGCAACGTGGACCTTCACGGTAAGAACATATTGAATGCGATGATTAGCTACCTCCTTTACGCCGTGGTGTTAATTATTACCGTTATCGGTGTTCCCGTGGCCATTATTTTGGGGATTGCCGTGATGGTTTTCGTGATCCTTGCCGCGATAAAGGCCAATAACGGGGAGTTCTGGAGGTATCCCTTTACCATTCAATTCATCAAGTAATGATTCAGGAACAGATCATTAATTATTCCAACGTGCAGCTCAACCGGGAGGAGAACATCATCCTGAGTAACGTGAACCTTACCGTTAACCGGGGGGACTTTCTTTATGTTATCGGTAAGGTTGGTTCCGGGAAGAGCACGCTGATGAAGAGCATGTACGCTGAGCTGCCTATCGAGTCAGGGAGCGCCCGCGTCTTCGATTATGAACTTGCCGGCATCAAGCGCCGATTAGTCCCGTTTCTTCGACGGAAGATCGGTATCGTCTTTCAGGATTTTCAGCTGCTTATCGATCGTTCGGTGGAGAAGAACCTCGAATTCGTGTTGCGCGCCACCGGGTGGAAGAACCGCCGCGAGATCAAGGACCGGATCAACGAGGTTCTGGTGCAGGTAGGCATGCAGAACAAGACTTACAAGATGCCGCATGAGTTGTCGGGAGGGGAGCAGCAGCGGGTGGTAATTGCCCGTGCCCTGTTGAATTCGCCCGCCCTCGTGTTGGCTGATGAGCCTACGGGAAACCTTGATCCTGAAACGGGGAGTCAAATCGTTTTCCTCTTGCAGGAGATATCCAACCGGGGTACCGCCGTTATCATGTCTACCCATAACTATTCCATCGTCCAAGCCTTCCCCGGGAAGATTATACGGTGTGAGAATATGTCGCTTGTCCCCATGTGATCCCAAAAAAAATAGTTACCTTTGCACCTTTGAAAAATTGTAACGATATAAGTTGTGGCTGAAACGAAATATATTTTTGTTACGGGTGGCGTGGTTTCGTCCCTTGGTAAGGGAATCATCGCGTCGTCGCTTGGCAAGCTATTGCAGGCAAGGGGATACAGGGTAACCATCCAGAAGTTCGATCCCTATATCAACGTCGACTCCGGTACGCTAAACCCGTACGAGCACGGTGAGTGCTACGTGACCGTGGACGGTCACGAGGGTGACCTCGACCTGGGTCATTACGAGCGCTTTTTGAACATACAGACCACCAAGGATAACAATATAACCGCGGGCCGCATTTACCAGAACGTGATCTTCAAGGAGCGTCGCGGCGATTACCTGGGCAAGACGGTGCAAGTGATCCCGCATATCACGGATGAGATCAAGCGAAATATTAAGTCGCTCGGTATAAAGCACAAGTTTGATATCGTGATTACCGAGATAGGGGGTACGGTGGGAGATATTGAATCAACCCCTTTCCTCGAAGCGGTACGTCAGCTTAGGCGGGAGCTTGGACGCAACTGTTTCTGCCTGCACCTCACCTATGTGCCCTACCTTTCGGCTGCCGGCGAGGTGAAGACAAAACCTACGCAGCACTCGGTTAAAGAGCTGCAATCGCTGGGAATTCAGCCGGATATGCTGGTGTTACGTACGGAGCAGAGGCTTGGTGACGATATCTTGGATAAGGTGGCCCTTTTCTGCAATGTGGACCAGGGTGCCGTAATGCAGTCGGTTGACGTGTCTACCATCTATGAGGTGCCGCTGATGATTCAGCGCCAGGGTATGGACGAGGTGGTGCTTCGTAAGTTAAACATGCCGCTTGGCGATGAGTCGGCGATGGAGAGCTGGAAGGCTTTTCTGCAGAAGCGCGAGAAGGCCACCCAGGAGGTGTGTATCAAGCTGGTGGGCAAGTATGCAGAGCTCCCCGACGCGTACAAGTCCATTCACGAGTCCCTCTCTCAAGCGGCCATCTACCATGATCGGAAGCTAGTACTTGACGTTTGTCACTCCGAGCAGATCAACGATAGTAACGTGGCTGATATCCTGGCGGGTGCTGATGGTGTGGTTATTGCTCCCGGCTTTGGGCAGCGAGGTATCGAGGGCAAGTTCGTCGCCATTCGTTATGCACGCGAACAGAACCTTCCTACCTTTGGTATCTGCCTGGGTATGCAGTGCATGGTCATCGAGTACGCCCGCTCAGTTATGAACCTACCGGGTGCGAATTCCACGGAGATGAATCCGAAAGCCGAAGATCCCATCATCGATTTCATGGAGCATCAAAAGGCCATTACCAGTATGGGTGCTTCCATGCGCCTTGGAGAGTACGATTGCGTGTTGAAAGAGGGGTCGCTCGCATACAAAGCATACGGGAAAACCCGGATCAAGGAGCGTCATCGCCATCGTTACGAGCTGAACAACCGCTATTTGGAACAACTGGAGGCCGCAGGCATGAAGGGCAGCGGGATTAATCCCGATTCAAACCTAGTAGAGGTGGTAGAGGTTCCAGCCCTTCGTTGGTATTTGGGTACCCAGTTCCATCCTGAGTTCAATAGTACCGTCGTTTCGCCTAACCCTCTGTTCATGAGTTTTATACGGGCCGCTTCACACGTTGGAGAAGAGAGGCCTGTCGGATTAACATCTTGATATGGATAAAAATACAGTTATAGGACTGCTTCTGATTGCCGCGGTGATGGTTATTTTTTCCATTTACAACCGCCCAAGCAAGGAGCAGATAGAGGAACAGCGTCGTTTGCGTGACTCAATTGCGATGGCGGAGTCACTTCTTGCCGAGCAAGAGGTCGAACGCCTTACTGTAAAGGAGGGGACGATGGATTTGCCCCAAGGTGACGGTCAGGCCGTTGCCGATTTTTTTAGTGTCGTTGCATCCGCGGACGATGCTATCGCAACCGACAGTGTTAAGGCTGACAGTGAAGGAGTTGAAAGTGCCGCGATTGAAGCCGTTACGGCTGAAGCTGATTCGCTGGTCGCCCTATCCGATTCCGTGAAAAAGCCTGTGGTAACCGACCAGAAGGTTGTGCTCGAGAACGAGAAGGTGCGGCTATTGATCGATACCCGCGGGGGTAGCATTGCTTCCGTGCAGCTCAAGGAGTTTCTGCATCACACTCGCGATAGCCTCTACCTCTTTGAGAAGCCCGAGGAGTCCCGGTTTAACCTCGATCTATTTAATCGCCACAGCGTACACCTCTCTACCGAGAACGAGCTTTTCACGCCGATTGAGAGTGCCAACGGGCAAAGTTTGACGATGCGTCTTGCCTACACGCCACAACAATACATCGACTTTATTTACACCCTTCCCGAGGATGAGTACATGATGGCGTTCGATATTCACGTAGTAGGAATGCAGGCTGGGCTTCATCCTGAGAGCTTGACTAATTTCCGACTTAACTGGGAACAGAAGATACGTCAGCAGGAAAGGGGCCGCATGTTCGAGAATCGTTTCTCGCGCATTCATTACAAGTACGATAAACAAGACGTGGAGCGGATGAGCGAGAATAAGAATGCCCGTGTGGAACTTACCGAACCGGTTAAATGGTTCGCATTCAAAGACCAGTATTTTTCATCGGTGATCATCGGTGGTCAGCCCTTCAGCAATACGCTCCTCGACACCAAGGTCCTAAGCGACACGACCTACCTTAAGGAGTACAAGGCGGAGGTGTGGGCCCCCGTGACCCTTAGCAATGATGCCGACCTTGTCTCTGCCCATTTCAATTACTACTTTGGGCCCGTGCATTACAACACGCTAAAGGCGTATGATGCGGATTTACCCAAGGGTGACAGACTGCAACTACAGGAGATTGTTTACCTTGGTTACCGGTGGCTCAGCTGGGTGAACAAGTGGTTTGTGATTCCCATCTTCGATTTCTTTCGCTCGCTGGGGTGGGGTATGGGGCTTATTATTTTAATTCTGACCCTTTGCGTTAAGCTGGTCACCTTGCCTGTCACTTACAAGTCGTTTATGTCGTCTGCCAAGATGCGGGTGCTTCGTCCCCAGATACAAGAGCTGGAAGAAAAATTCCCGGGCAAGGATCAAGACGCGATGATGAAGCGGCAACAGGCCACCATGGATCTTTACAGTAAGGTGGGTGTTAGTCCCATGAGCGGCTGTGTCCCCATGCTTATCCAGATGCCCGTACTACTGGCCCTCTTCTTCTTCTTCCCCTCGGCCATCGAGTTGAGGCAGCAATCGTTTCTCTGGGCAGATGACCTCTCTACCTACGATGCGCTGATCTCATGGGGTGGCAACATCCCCATTATCACTCGTTTCTTGGGCAATCACATCAGTATTTTTTGCCTCTTGATGACCACCGTGAACATCGTTTACACGAAGTACAACATGTCCCTGACCGACACGGGACAACAGACGATGCCTGGGATGAAGCAGATGCCCCTTTTCATGAGCCTTTTCATGTTCTTCATCCTCAACTCTTATCCTTCGGGCCTCACTTACTATTACTTCCTTTCCACGCTGTTTACGGTGGTTATCACCTTTGCCATGAGGAAGCTTATCGATGAGGATAAGATCCTCGCTCAACTTGAGGCCAACAAGAAGAAACCAAAGAAGAAGTCAGGCTTCATGGCTCGACTTGAAGAGGCACAAAAGATGCAGGAGAAACAGGCTAGAGAACGTGCCAAAGAGGCAGCCAGACGTAACTACCGAAGGTGATAGGCAAGAGGTGAACTTATTTATCCATTAATTGTTTTAATAATATAAACGCAAAATTGTTGTGAACTATGAGCGAAGAAAAGAAAGTACTTGAGTACGATGAGGATGAATCCTTGCAGTTTATTCAGGACAGCTTGCCTTCAGAGATGAAGGGTGAGTTTTCGGACGACGAGATCAACTACATTGTCGACCTGATTTATGAGTTTTACGAGGTGAAAGGTTTCCTGGATGAGGACGATGATGCCGAGGTGGAGATTGATGAGGACGAGTTGTTGGAGTACATATTCGATAACGCTCGTGAAGATGGCATTAGGGAGTATACCGACGAGCAGATCGAGGCTATCGTGGCCGGGGAGCTGGCTTATTGCGATACCTTGAATCTGTTCGAGTAATTTCTTGTAAACAGATTTTTTTAAAAACCAAACTGACTATGAAACAATTTTCTAAAGTGTTGGCCATCGCCCTGTTAAGTGTCGCGATGGTTTTTTCTAGTTGTGGAGCTAGTAAAACGGCGCAAGGTGGTGCCATTGGTGCCGGTAGCGGTGCCGCGGTGGGTGCCGGTGTGGGTGCCATCGCCGGTGGGGGTCGCGGGGCAGTCATCGGTGCGGCTATTGGTGCCGTTTTAGGGGGTAGTGCGGGCGCTATTATCGGGAACAAGATGGATAAGCAAGCCGCCGAGCTGGAGCAGATTGAAGGCGCTCAGGTAGAGAAGGTAAACGAAGGAGAAGCTATCAAGGTGACCTTTGAATCGGGCATTCTCTTCGCGACCAACTCAAGCACGCTCAACACGGCTTCGCGTGCATCCCTTGATAAGTTCGCCGCTTCGTTGCTGAATAACCCGGATACCGATGTGAAGGTTTACGGCCATACAGACAGTACCGGTAGCGACGCCATCAACAACCCGCTGTCACAACGCCGTGCGGAGTCGGTCTACAACTACCTTATTGGGAAAGGGGTAGCCGGTTCGCGTATGGAGTCGCAAGGCTTTGGTTCCACGCAGCCGGTAGCCGATAACAGCACCGCTCAAGGTCGTGCCGAGAATCGCCGCGTGGAGGTGTTTATCTTCCCCAACGCGAAGATGATTAAAGAGGCACAAGAGCAAGCACAGTAAATTATTTCTAATGGAATTATACTGGATCGCGCGGCTTGTAATGGGTCGCGCGATTCATTTTTTACCGTGCAGGTTCGCCCAATCCTTTTTTGGTGATTTATTCACAGCATAGATTTCCTTGAAATCCATAAATGAAGTGAGCATGGCAAACGAACTACATGTAACGGGGAGTAACAAGCAGGAGCGGTACGAGTCGTTGTACCCCCATCTACAAGCCTTGTTGTTGGGCGAAGATGATCTCATCGCCAACATGGCCAATGTTGCGGCGGCTCTAAAAGAGGGGTTCGGTTTTTTCTGGGTCGGTTTTTACCGTGTCGTAGGAGATCAACTGGTATTGGGCCCATTTCAAGGGCCGGTGGCCTGTAGCCGCATCGCGTATGGGAAGGGCGTGTGTGGAACAGCTTGGAAGGAGGGGCGGGTAGTGGTCGTCCCGGATGTCGACCAGTTCCCGGGGCACATAGCGTGTAGCTCCCTTTCTCGTTCCGAGATCGTGGTGCCGGTCTGGAGCGACAATCGGATCATTGCCGTACTGGACATCGATAGCGATCAACTCGATGCCTTCGACGAGATTGACGCCCACTACCTGGAGAAGGTGTGTGATTTATTACGAGGGAAAAAACGGGCAACCGTATGCAAATAGGTTTATTTTATGTACTTTTACATTTATGGTAATAAAATCCAAGCCATCCACTAAATAGATGCATTCATAATGAAAGGAATTGTTTTAGCCGGTGGGTCCGGCACCCGTTTGTATCCCATCACTAAAGGGGTGAGCAAGCAACTGCTGCCCGTTTATGACAAGCCCATGGTCTATTACCCCATCTCGACGCTCATGTTGGCCGGGATTCGTGAGATACTCATTATCACCACCCCCGAAGACCGCCCGGCCTTCCAGCGGCTTTTGGGAGATGGTAGTGATTACGGCCTGCGCTTCGAGTACGCGGTGCAGCCCAGTCCCGATGGCTTGGCACAGGCCTTTATCATTGGCGAGGAGTTTATCGGTGAGGATACGGTTTGCCTGGTTTTAGGTGATAACATTTTCTACGGACAAGGTTTTTCTGCCATGTTGAAGCAGGCCGTGCAACAGGCCGAACAGCATGATCGGGCCACCGTGTTCGGGTACTACGTGAACAACCCCCAACGGTACGGTGTGGCCGAGTTCGACGATAAGGGGAACGTGCTAGGTATTGAGGAAAAGCCCAGGGAGCCGAAATCAAACTATGCCATCGTGGGGCTTTATTTTTACCCGAACAGCGTGGTGGAGGTGGCCAAAGGGGTCAAGCCCTCGGCCAGGGGCGAGCTGGAGATCACTACGGTGAACCAGGCCTTCCTGAGCAGACGGCAGCTTAAGGTGAGCCTCCTGGGACGCGGGTTCGCCTGGCTCGACACGGGTACCCACGGCTCATTGGCCGAGGCGTCCACCTTCGTGGAGGTGATCGAGAAGCGGCAGGGTCTGAAGATTGCCTGTCTCGAGGAGATCGCGTGGCACAACGGCTGGATCTCCAGCGACAAGCTGGCGGAGATCGCGGGGCCGATGAAGAACAACGAGTACGGGCAGTACCTGTTGAAGTTGATTACCCTGTAAAAACGACCGACCGTATGAAGAGAAAGAATTTTAAACGAAATATAGTGATAACCGGGGGTGCCGGCTTTATCGGCTCGCATGTGGTACGCCTGTTCGTCACCTCGTACCCCGAGTATCGGATTATTAACCTCGATAAGCTCACCTACGCGGGCAACCTGCAAAACCTGACCGATATCGAGGACTGTCCCAACTACACCTTCGTGAAGGGCGATGTGTGTGATGTGGAACTACTGACCAAGCTGTTTGAGGAGTACGATGTGGATGGCGTGATCCACCTGGCAGCCGAAAGCCACGTGGATCGGAGCATCAATGATCCCTTCACCTTCGCGGAGACCAACGTGATGGGTACCCTCGCCCTGCTGACGATCGCCCGGCAGCAGTGGCTATCTGCCCCACGCGTGGAGAGAAGCCCCGAGCCCCTATTTTACCACGTCTCTACCGACGAGGTGTACGGTTCGCTGGAGTTCGACGATACCCTCTTTACTGAAGAGACCCGGTATGACCCTCACAGTCCCTATTCCGCCTCCAAAGCGGCGGCCGACCATTTCGTGCGGGCCTATTACGACACGTACGGACTGCCCGTCGTCATCTCGAACTGCTCCAATAACTATGGCCCTTACCAGTTCCCGGAGAAACTGATCCCGCTCTTCATCCACAACATCCGTCAACGGAAACCCCTGCCGGTGTACAGCCAAGGCGAAAACGTGCGGGATTGGCTCTACGTGGAGGATCACGCCCGGGCCATTGACCTGGTTTTTCACCGTGGAAAAATTGGTGAAACCTACAACATTGGGGGGTTCAACGAGTGGAAGAACATCGACCTGATCAAAACGATGATCAAGGTGGCCGATAGGATGTTGGGTAACCCCGAAGGTACATCTTTGGAACTTATCACCTACGTGACCGACCGTCCGGGACACGACCTGCGGTACGCCATCGACGCGACGAAGATACAGCGTGAACTGGGATGGGAACCCTCGCTACAGTTTGAAGAGGGTATCGAGAAGACCATCCGGTGGTACCTGGATAACTCCGACTGGCTGGAGAACGTCACGAGCGGCGACTACCTGGTGAGCAACCGTTTAGCATGATTATGAACTACTTGACTCCGGCTGAGGCTACCAAAGCGTTTAGCGCCTCGGCGATTAGCAAATCGAAACGAACGCTCTCGGAATTTGCGTTGATAGCCATATTGGGGGGTGCCTTCATCGCCATGGGAGGATTGTTGACGGTGGTGGTGGCAGGGGGGATGCCACAAGCGGCGGCCATGAACCCCGGGATCGTGAAGTTCGTGGCGGGGGCCCTTTTCCCGGTCGGCCTCATCATGGTGGTGGTCACGGGAGCCGATCTCTTCACGAGCAACTGCGCGGGCTACACGTTTCCCCTGCTGACAAAGGAGTTGCCCGTTATCACTATCCTCAAAGTATTGCTCTTCTCTTACCTGTTCAATTTCGTGGGCACGCAATTTGTCGCGTACCTCCTCTCGGCCAACGTGGGCTTGTTCGATGCTGACCCGTGGCGCGCGTACCTGCATGGGCTGGCCGAGGCGAAGCTGGATCAAGATTTCTGGACCATTTTCGTGAAAGGGATCGGGGCGAACTGGCTGGTATGCCTCGGCGTGTTCATGGGGTTAACGGCCAAGGATACGATTGGCAGATGCATCGGGATATGGATACCGGTCATGATCTTCGTGACGATGGGGTACGAGCACTCCATCGCGAACATGTTCTTTATCCCCGCGGCCATCTACTCGGGCGCCGCCATCGGGTGGGGCGACTTCGTGGTGATTAACCTGATCCCCGCTACATTGGGCAATATCGTGGGTGGCATGCTCCTGGTCGGTTGCATCTACTACTACCTCTTCTTAAGGGAACGGGAAACGGGTAAAGGGGAAAGGTCAACGAAAGGGTAGTACCCTTTGAGCGGAAGACGGGACTCGAACCCGCGACCCCGACCTTGGCAAGGTCGTGCTCTACCAACTGAGCTACTTCCGCGATCATTTCAAAAACACCTTACCAAGGTCGCTTCCATTTCCTTTTGGGGCAAGGTCGTGCTCTACCAACTGAGCTACTTCCGCAACGAACGCTACTTCCGCAACAACTGTTACTTTTACAAGTGCGACTGCAAAGTTACCTTTTTGTTTCGTGATGACAAAATTTTTAAACGAGAAAAATTGTCGAGTCAGGGTCTGTGGGTACAAATATAACTAGGTCATTAATTAATAAGTTATAAAATTATAAGTTATAATTTTGTTAGTTATAAGGATATAATCTATCTTTACAAAAAAGTAAAGTTATGGAAACACCTTTTGCGTATGGAAAGATACCTCGGCCTCTCGATTTCACCAATCGGGTGCGGGAAATAGAGAGGTTGAAGAATAATTTCAATTCCCTTGTAAACACCATCATTATTTCTCCACGCAGGTGGGGGAAGACGTCACTGGTAAAGATGGCGGCATCGCAGGCAGCAGAGGAAAACAAGAAACTTAGAATCGTTCACTTAGACATTTTCAATATTCGAAGCGAATATGATTTTTACCTTTTATTGGCAAACGAGGTGTTGAAAACCACCTCATCGGGTTGTGAGGAGTTCGTGAAAAACACGCGGTTCTTTTTGAAGCAATTGATTCCCCAAATCTCTTTTTCCCCCGATATACAGAGCAAAGTTTCGTTTTCCATCGGCTGGGAGCAACTGCAGCAGCACCCGGATGACATCCTTAACTTGGCTGAGCAAATCGCGATAAAAAAGGGTATTACCCTTGTTATTTGCATTGATGAGTTTCAAAACATAGGTTCGTTTGAGCAATCCGAAGCCTTCCAGCGAAAGTTGCGATCGCATTGGCAAAATCATCATAAAACCGCTTACTGTTTGTACGGCAGTAAACACCACATGTTGTTGGATGTCTTTTCCAATTATTCGATGCCCTTCTATAAATTTGGCGATCTCCTGTTTTTGGAAAAAATCTCTATCGATGATTGGATCTCGTTTATCCAAAAACGTTTCGCGGACACGAATAAGGAGATTTCACCGGTAGAAGCGGAACAAATAGCCCGGTTGGCCGACAACCACTCCTATTACGTGCAACAGCTTGCTCAGCAAACTTGGTTTAGGACGGTAGACCGGGCAACATCTGAAATTGTGCTGAATGCGTTTGAAGATATCATCAATCAGCTAAGCCTTCTCTTCACGAATATGATTGAGTTGTTAACCAAGAGGCAACTCTCTTATTTGAAGGCCATATTGAACAACGAAGAGAAGTTGACTTCCAAGGCCATGCTGGAAAAATACGACTTAGGTACTTCGGCTAGCGTGATTCAAGTGAAAAGGAGGCTTATCGAATTGGATATTATTGATGATACATATGGTCAACTCTGTTTTCTTGATCCTATGTTTGAGTATTGGTTGAGGACCCGGTATTTTAACCTTTAGTCTCGTTGTCCAGTGCAACAAGCATCTCTTTCACGTTTTATTCGTGAAGTTTGCAATATTAATCGATGAACTTACATTTCGTTCACCGCGTCGGCTATTTATTTACCTTGTCGGATGGTGTTTCATTTCCAATGTTTAAGAAAAAAGGTTGGGTCTCTTGCGGTCCCAACCCTAGCCTAAAATCGTGTCGATTCAGTAGCGAGCCGAATTAATCCCCGAGACGAACAGTTGCACGCTAAAAGTATGGTGTCATCATTTTGATGTCCACCTCTCCCAAGGGGGTGATGTGCCCGTCTATGAAGGTTTGAAAAATGTTAATTATGCAAAAATGGATCAAGCGACGCAGGAATTGTTCTATTTTTGCATGCTGTATAAACGTGAACAATCTGCATGCACTATATTATCCTCATTATTTTCATTTTTTCCTGCATGATGAACCTGCATGCTACGGAGCTCCCGGTGTCGGCAGAGGCCGCTCATGCAGCTTACACCATGAAGTCCTCCCCGGCCAAGGTTGGTCACACCGTTTACGTTGCGGAACAACCGCTAGAGATTATCCATGTAGCCCACGTGACGGATTCACTTGCTGCAGACTCACTCATCGTGGAGTCCCTCATACCCCCTCCCGCCACGGAGGTGAGGGCAGTTTGGCTGACCACGAACTACGGGCTGGATTGGCCACGGAATAGGACGAGCGTAGAGGCTCAAAAGCAGGAGCTAAGAGAGATGCTGGATGGGTTACAAGCGCTCCGGTTCAATACGGTGTTCTTTCAAGTTAGGGTCAGGGGAGAGGTGTTTTACCCATCTAAGTTTGAACCCATGTCGTCTTTAATTGCTACAGCCCGGAAAGGTGAACCCCCTTTCGACCCGCTACTGTTCGCCGTGGAGGAGTGTCATAAGCGTGGGATGGAGATGCATGCGTGGCTGGTGACCTACCCGTTGGGGAACGAAAAGCACGTTAAGGGTTTAGGAGAGCAGTCGGTTATCCGTAATAACCCCTCTCTCGTTAAGCGATTTAAGCGGGAGTGGTTCCTCGATCCGGGAAACCCGCGTACTGATGATTACCTGCTTGCCCTAATTTTGGAAGTGGTGGACAATTACGACGTAGATGGGATTCACTTTGATTATATCCGATATCCGGATAACCGGGGACGCTTTCCGGACGATGGAATGTACCGGCTGTATGGTAAAGGGAAAACGAGGGAGGATTGGAGGCGGGATAACATTACCCGATTCGTGACCAAAGCCTACGATGAGGTGAAAAAGAGGAAACCTTGGGTGCAAGTAAGTAGTGCCCTACTGGGACGGTACCGGGTACTGGGTGGCGTTGGCCACGGGTGGACGGCGTACGAGACGGTTTATCAAGACGTGGGACGCTGGATGAGTGACGGCAAGCACGATGCAATCTACCCGATGATGTATTACAAGGATCAGCTTTTTTATCCTTTCGTGGATGATTGGGTGGATCAGGCGAACCAGCGCATAGTGGTTCCGGGACTAGGTGCCTATCAGATGATCGAGCTAGGATGGCCGCTTCAAGATATCCTTGATCAGGTGGAACATACCCGTGAACAGGAGGTACAGGGACAGGCCTATTTCCGGGCAGAGCACGTGCTCTCTAACACGAAAGGGTTGCTTACGGCGTTACAACAATACTACCGCTATCCTGCCAAGCTGCCGCCGATGGAGTGGCTGAGCGACAGCGTACCGAGTAGCCCGAGGGACCTGAGGGCGGAACGTACCCCCGTGGGGGAGTTCGAGTTGGCATGGGAAGAGGAGGAGGGAAGGATCACCTACAACGTGTACAGGTGTGAGACGGATAGTCTGGACAGGAACGATGGCTCAAAGTTGTTGGCTACCGGAGTGAGGGGGAACAACATCAAGCTGTTGGTACCGAACGACGACCGTGCGTTTTATTATTACGTCACCGCTTCCAACGCGTATCACAACGAAAGCAAGCCCTGTGTACCGGCTTTCTTCTATCATTCAGACACGGAGAAATAGTTTTTTACCGACAGTTTTCAACGATAGGGTAGGTTTGAGTTTCAAAACAACGGGTAAATCGAAAAAAAAGCATAATTTTGTATCCATGGACGCCAATTTGAAACTGAAAAATCGGGTAAACGAGGAGTTCACGGAGTACCTCACGCTGCATAAGCACCGGAAGACACCCGAACGATTCGCGATACTTGACTATATATACTCAACGAAAGGACATTTCGACATTGATTCGCTCTACAAGTCGATGATGGAGATGCACTTTAGGGTGAGCCGCGCCACCTTGTACAACACCATTGACCTGTTACTCGATTGCGGGTTGGTGGTAAAGCACCAGTTCGGGGGAAACGTGTCGACGTACGAGCGCTCCTACGGGAATGAGAACCACAGCCATCTGATATGTACCAGCTGTGGGGAGGTGTGGGAGATGAAGAATAACGACTTGATGACGCCCGCACAATTGAAGAAGATACGGCGGTTCACGGTGAACTACTACAGCATGTATATTTACGGGGTATGCAGCAAGTGTGCTCACGCTAAGAGGATGGAGATGAGGAGGTTAGAGCGAGAAAGTAGCAAGGAAAAAGCAGTTGCTGAACCTAAAAAACGAAAGTAAACCAAATTGATAGAACTGAGAGTAAGAAACAAAAAAACGAACAACTGAATATGAAGGTGGATGTTATTTTAGGACTCCAATGGGGCGATGAGGGAAAAGGGAAGGTGGTAGATGTGTTAACGCCGGGCTACGAGATGGTGGCCCGCTTTCAAGGGGGTCCCAATGCGGGGCACACGCTTGAATTCGAGGGGAAGAAGTTCGTGTTGAGGTCGATCCCTTCCGGTATCTTCCAAGAGGGCAAACTGAATCTCATCGGTAACGGCGTGGTCATTGACCCTGCGCTTTTTAAACTTGAGGTGGAGGGACTCGAAGAGGCCGGCCACCCTCTCCAGGAGAGGCTCTACATATCCAAGAAGGCACACCTGATCTTGCCGACCCACCGGCTGTTGGACGCCGCTTCAGAAAAGGCTAAGGGCGATGCCAGGATCGGCACCACGGGACGGGGCATCGGGCCGACCTATACCGATAAGATTGGCCGCCACGGGTTGAGGGTGGGTGATCTCTTCCACGACTTTGAAACGAAATACCGGAAGGCTGTGTTAAGGCATAAAGAGATACTGGACCGAAGTGACTTGAAGTACGACCTCGTTGCACTCGAAAAGCAGTGGTTCAAAGGGGTCGAGAAACTGAAGGAGTTTCGGTTCGTGGATAGCGAGCACCTGGTGCAGCGCTACCTGCGCGAGGAAAGAAGGGTGCTGGCGGAAGGAGCCCAGGGTACAATGCTGGACATCGACTTCGGCTCGTATCCCTTCGTGACCTCCTCCACGACCACCTGCGCCGGGGCATGTACCGGGCTGGGCGTTGCACCCAACCAGATTGGAGAGGTGTTCGGTATTTTCAAAGCATACTGTACCCGGGTGGGGAGTGGCCCTTTCCCGACGGAGCTGCTCGATGAAGATGGACAGAGGATGAGGGACCAGGGGAACGAGTATGGCTCGGTGACAGGACGCCCGCGTCGCTGCGGTTGGATCGATCTGGTGGCACTACGCTACGCCATCCGGCTTAACGGGGTGACCAAGCTGGTGATGATGAAGAGCGACGTGCTCGATACCTTCGAGCGGGTCAAGGCGTGCGTGACGTATCGTGTGGATGGGAAAGTGACCGATGAGCTACCTTTTAACCTCGAAGCGAACCTCGAACCGGTGTACGTGGAACTACCAGGATGGAAGACGGACCTGACAACAATGAGTTCAAAGGATGAGTTTCCTGATGAGTTTAACTATTTCCTGGCCTTCCTTGAGAAGGAACTGGGTGTTCCCATCGCTATCGTGTCGGTAGGGCCGGATCGGTCACAGACGATCGTTCGCTCTTAGTAGAGGACACGGTAAAACGTACGTTTCGGTCTAGTGGCTGGTAACGACGGCTGTTCGTTTGTCATCCATTCGCTATAAAGCGGCACAGTTTTTGTCAACACAATAGGTAATAAAATGATATAATATGGCGACAATCTGGATTTTATTTTTCGTGATCGCGATCGCGGGGTGGGTTGTGCAAGGTACGCTTCAAAGTAGGTTTAAAAAGTACTCGAAGATCCCGCTCCGTAATGGTATGACGGGCAAAGAGGTGGCAGAGAAGATGCTGCACGAGAATGGTATTTACGACGTGCAGGTGATCTCTGTCAGGGGACAGCTCACGGACCACTATAACCCGCTGAACAAGACCATTAACCTGAGCGAGCCGGTGTACGGATCGTACAGCGTGGCGGCGGCGGCCGTGGCGGCACATGAGACGGGACACGCCATCCAGCACGCGGTGGGTTATACGCCGTTAAAGATGCGGTCGGCACTGGTGCCGGTGATCTCGTCGACCTCTAAATGGGTTATGTGGGTTATCCTGGCCGGGATTCTCCTGATACAGGCATTCCCGATGCTGATATGGTTTGGTATCGCGATGTACGCCCTTATCACGCTCTTTAGCTTTGTCACGCTCCCCGTGGAGAAGAACGCGACCAATCGAGCCATCCGCTGGCTGAGCAGTGCGGGGATAACCGACGTGAGCAACCACAACCAAGCGGTTGACGCTCTCCGATGGGCGGGATACACCTACGTGATCGCTGCCCTTAGTTCCTTGGCAACGCTTTTCTACTACATTATGATCGCGATGAGCGGCGGAAGACGATGAAACAGGAGATTTACACACCCACGTCATTTGGATTGATTCTACATAACAAAAAAGTGTAATTCAATACTATTCTTTGAGTTGTTAATTTTTAAGCAGATTTGTGTATGCAAAAGAAACTTCTAATCTTTAAAATCATACCGATTTTTTTCTTTATGGTTGCAATCATGCTTCCAGATAGAGCTGCAAATGCGCAACAGTCCAATATGCGGACTATAAGCGGTATTGTAGTTGATGAAGAGGGTGAACCCTTGCCTGGTGCTCACGTTGAACAGGTTAGCGAGATAAAAACCGAAAGCGTGGTAGCGGTGGTCGTGGATGTAAATGGGCGTTTTTCATTGACCATGCCTAGCTCGACACAATCAATTCAAGTAAGCTACATCGGTTTTGAAACGCAGATCGTGATGCTGACTAACGAAACAAGTTACCGTATAGTACTGCGAAGTGTGGCCCAAGAAATAGAAGAGGTGGTGATAACGGGTGCATTCACGCGTAAAGCAAACACTTATACCGGGTCGGTTTCAACAGTGAAAGGTGATGAACTACTGCAAGTGGGAAACCAAAACATCCTGCAGAGCCTTACAAGCATCGATCCCTCATTTGTACAGTTTGAAAATCTTAGTGTGGGTTCCAATCCTAATGCTCTACCGGATTTTCAGATGAGAGGTCAAACGGGATTCAGTGACCTAAGAGGGCAATATGAATCAAATCCCAACCAGCCACTGTTTGTATTGGACGGTTTTGAAACCAACCTGACAAAGATTGTGGACCTCGATATGAATATGGTGGAGAGTGTCACGTTGCTTAAAGATGCTACTGCAAAGGCAATATATGGTTCGAAAGCGGCTAACGGTGTTATAATTATTGAGACTAAACGTCCAGAGGCGGGACAGATGAAAGTGACATACAACGGCAGCACAAACGTGGAGATACCAGATTTGACGAGCTATGATCTGACCAATGCCGTTGAAAAACTTGAGGTGGAGCGACTTGCAGGACTGTATGACAGTGAAAATGTTGTTACACAGCTATCATATCTTAGGCAGTACGAGAAAAAACTGAGGGAAGTTCTTGCCGGAGTCAACACTGACTGGAAGGCACAGCCGGTTCGTACAGGTGTTGGACAGAAGCATGCTTTGTACCTCGAGGGAGGGGATCAGTTTATGCTGTACGGTGTAGACCTGTCATACAATGATATCAAGGGTGCGATGAAAGGATCAGACCGTGCCACTTTCTCTGGAGGTATAACGTTGACCTACAGGTTGAAAAACTTCCTGTTTCGAAACCGGCTGACAGTTACTGACAACAAGGCGAATGAGTCGCCTTATGGCAATTTTTCCGATTATACATTGATGAATCCTTATCTCAGGATGTATGATGAGAAAGGGAAGATGGTGCAGAGCTATTCCTTTATCGAGGGGGACACCAAAACGGCCAATCCTCTTTGGAACTCTTCTATTAATACGTCATACTCAAGAAAATACACTGATATCACGAATAACTTTTATATAGAATGGAATTTGGACCGATTGCTGAAGCTGACCGGTAGGCTGGGTGTCACCAAATATGCTAATCAAAACGATGACTTCCGCCCCGCTTCGCACACCGATTTTATTAACTATGGAATCGAGGAGCTGTTCAAGAAGGGATCATACGCGAAACTAAACGGCGAGAGCATGAACATTAACGGCGACCTGGGATTGAACTATTCAATACAGCTTAACAAACATCTTCTGTTTTTTAATGCCCAAGCCAATTTTGCTAATTATACCTACTCCAATGCCCTTGTAAAGGCTGAAGGTTTTCCAAATGATAATATGAATGATATTACTTTTGGGGTGCAATATGATACCTCGACCGGAAAACCGACCGGTTCGGAAGGTATTTCACGTAGCGTGGGGGGGATAGGTTCACTCAATTACTCGTTCGATGACCGTTACCTGTTTGATGCGAACTACCGACTGACAGGATCTTCCGAGTTTGGAGCCAACAACCGGTGGGGTTCATTCTGGTCGTTAGGAGGGGGGTGGAACTTGCATGAGGAGCGGTTTTTAGAAGATGTTGCATGGTTGAATATGCTTAAACTGCGATTCTCTACCGGTTATACCGGCTCGCAAGGCTTCTCTACCTACGAAGCGCTGGCCACGTTGAAGTATTATGCAAATATATCCTACGACGGGATGATAGGGTCATATTTGGTGGGACTTGCAAATCCCGACCTGCAGTGGCAAAAGAAATTCGATAATAGCGTTGGCTTCGATTTTGCAGTCTTGAATAATCGCGTAAATGGGCGGTTTGACTACTATACCTCTACCACTCAAAGCATGTTGACCGATATTACAGTGCCGGAGTCGACCGGTTTCAGCACATACCGCGAGAACATGGGCGAGACGCAAAACAGAGGATTTGAAGCATACCTTAATGTTAGGATTTGGGAAGAGAATAACTCGCGTAGCTACTTTAACCTCTTCACTTCCGTGGCAAACAACCGAAATAGAATCAATAAAATATCAAACAGTCTCCGGAAATTTAACGAAGAGCAGGACGCGCTGAAGCGACAAGATGATGAATCATTGGATGCATTGAATATCACCCGCCCTTCTGTGAGGTATGAAGAAGGGCAGTCTATGACTGCTATTTGGGCGGTTCCTTCGCTTGGCATCGACCCTGTGAACGGGAAGGAGATTTTCTTGAAACGAGACGGTAGTGTAACGTATGAATGGAGCGTGGATGACCAGGTTGTTTGTGGCGACACGCAACCTAAATATAACGGAATCGTAGGTTTCAATTCTGATTTTTATGGATTTGGAGTGAGCGCAACACTAAATTATCGCCTGGGCGGACAAATTTATAACTCTACCCTGATCAATAAGGTGGAAAATGCCGATTTACGTTACAACGTGGACCGTCGTGTGTTTACTGACCGTTGGCAAAATGCTGGCGATGTTGCATTGTATAAAGCAATAACAGACAAGTCGTACACTCGACCGACTTCACGGTTTGTTATGGATTACAACACGTTGACATTATCGTCTATTATGGTGAGTTACGACTTCCGCAATCACTCTTTTTTGAAGTCGTCGTTTCTTGAACGACTGAGAGTCAACGCATATATGAATGATGCGTTTATTGTTTCAACTGTAAAAACAGAACGGGGAATTTCCTATCCTTTTGCCAGAACGTTTTCTGTTTCTCTACAAGCGACTTTTTAATAAAAATCAAATTCAGATGTGTGAAACCAACATGATTATTTTTAATAACAATAGTTTCATACCCTGAAATATAAAGATAAAACAATCGTATGAAACGAGCATGAAAACTGTTTTCACACCAGAACATGATTAAAAGCGAGTTCCATACACCGAAACATAAAAATCAAATAATCGTATGAAAAAGATCATCACTTACATAGCATTATTATCACTTTTGGTTGCTTCAGCCTGCGACGATTGGCTTGATGTGCGTCCGAAGTCGGAGATTGTGGCTGACTTGCACTTCAGTGACGAAACAGGATTCAGGGATCAGTTGACAGGCGTATATTCTCAGATGTCGACAACAAAGATGTACGGTAGGGATATGAGCTTTGGTCTTGTTTCGGTCCTTTCGCAGGATTACGATCTGTTGACCAACAGTATGTATCGGTATGCGGCTGAATACGATTATAGTGAAATCAGCACCAAAAACATAATCAACGACGTATGGTCGTCGACATACAATTGTATTGCGAACCTGAATATTTTACTGAAGTACATAGATGAGGTGGATCCTGATGTTTTTAGCGAGAGCAACAGGGATGTGTATAAAGGTGAAGCATTGGGGCTAAGGGCTTTCCTGCACCTTGACATGCTACGGCTCTTCTCGCCTGCTCCCTCGGCCTCCCCAGGTGCCCCGGCCGTGCCTTATGTTACCCATTACGGGAAGGAGATCACCGGGCAGTTGTCAGTGAACGAGACCTTGGATCTAATTATCAGTGATCTGATTCAGGCAATGGATTTGCTGAAGTCTGACCCGATTCTGGATTACGAGAATCTTGTTTATACTGAGCGGTGGGCACGTAAAAAATATTTCAATTATTGGGCGACGGTGGCCACATTAGCACGCGCATACATGTACAAGGGGGATACGACAAATGCATTAAAGTACGCCAACATGATCATAGAGGCCGACTCTGACCCATCTACCACTAGCTTTGGATGGGTTCATTTTACGTCGGTGGAGACAACCTACGAATATGAATGCGATCGTATTTTCAGCAATGAGATCATTTTCAGATTAAATATCAATAAGTTTGACAATATCGTGAAGTACTATTTCACTTCGGCGGCGGGAAGCAACACCCTGACTCCGTCGGAAGAAAAAGCGGATCAGATTTTTGAGAAAACAGCCAAAGGGTATGGAAATGATTACCGCATGTTGAAGGGGTTCGCTTATGATGGCGAGCGCAAGTATTTCTGGAAATACCATCAGTATGAAGCGGGAAGGTATAACGATATATTGCCGGTCATCCGCAAAACGGAGATATATTACATCGCGGCGGAGATACTTAAAGAGAGTGATCCGGCACGTGTCGCAGAATTGCTGAACATGGTACGCGACGCCCGTAATCTTGATGATTATCATCTTGCTGACAATCTTTCAGCCGAAGAGCTGGACAATGAAATAGGGAAAGAGTACCGTAAAGAATTTCTTGGCGAAGGTCAGATGTTTTACTACTATAAACGCCGGAATGCAACCCGGATAGAGGGTGCGGCAATAAATGCAGGAAATGACGTGTATGTGTTGCCGATGCCGGATAATGAAATTGAATTTGGGAACAGAAAATAAGTGGGAATTATGTGGAACGAAATTAAAATAAAAAGGTACGAAGGTATGAGATGTCTGTTAGTTGCATTTTTTTTAATGCTTCTCATTTCTTGCCAGAACGAAGGCTTTTATTACCAGGATGAGGCGCGCGCAAGAGTGGAAGGGCCTTACGAATGGGCTTTGGGAACCGATTCCATGGCCTACTCATTTGCATTTTACCCCTCATCGGTGACAGAAACAGCGATGAACATGACGCTTTTTGTCATGGGTAAAACAACCCAAGAGGACAGAGTGGTAAAAATTGAGGTCGTAAAAAATGAAACCACGGCCTTGCCTCAACAATATGATTGTCCTAATGAGATAAAGGTGCCTGCGAACAGCTACTCAGTCCCATTTAATATTGTGTTGAAACGGACTCCCGACCTTGTGACCAAAAGTGTGAGGTTGAGAATCAGGATTGTCGATTCGGAGGACTTCAAGATAGGGGTGGTCGAACATAACGGTTTCACATTCATATGGAATGACATGTTGAGTAAACCTCGTAATTGGGATGAGTTGGAGGAGTTTTTCGGGACGTTTAGCCTGACAAAATTCCGGTTTATAATAGACACGTTGGGTATAGGTGAGTTCGACACTAAAACGATGACGTGGGGTCAACTTAACAATTATCGCATTGTGATGAAAAATGCGCTCACCTCATACAATGAGGCGCATCCGGGTAATCCCATGAAAGATGAAAATGGACAACTGGTCAGTTTTTAAAGGTGGGGCTTTGTATAATTAATCAAGTATTGAAGTATGAAGAATCTATATATTTGTTTGGTCGCTTTTGTTTTGATGGTTTTCTACTCTTGCTACAAGGATGAGGGCAATTATGACTACATGTCGGAAGATCAAGTAGGCATCATTGAGATAGATACAGTGGGTAACACCGACCGTTTTGTTTTTGTTAGGACATACAATCCGGGTGATACCATACGTATGGCACCTAGGGTGAAGTATGATTATCCTGAAAATTTGAAGTATGCATGGTTCACATACCCATACCCGTATCAAGCGGTGCAGGTGGGGAACGCCATGGTTTTCCCCAAAGCGGACACCATTGCACGAACACTTGAAGTGGAATGGGTGGTTAACTATGAGCCGGGATGGTACAACACCGCATTTCTGGTGACCGATACGGTTAGAGGGGTTTCGGCTCAGATGACGTTCTCCTATTTTAGGGTGAACAAACCGGGTGCTCGTTCGGGAGTCTATATCCTATCGGAATATAATGGACAGAGCGATATTGATTTTTATACCAGTCAGCTGTGTCTAATTTATGGTGGTGATAATTTGATTCCTAACTATTATAGCAATACGTCGCGGAAGGGGATGTTACCCGGAAAGCCCTTGTTTATCAGTTATGGAAAGGGACACTATTATGTCTTTACCGAGGAGGGCGGTTATCGCTTGAATGAGGCGGGCCTGGAGCTGATGGAGGAGTGGGGACAGATGTTTTACGATGTGCCCTCATACAAACCGCAAGCGTTGAAATATATCAATAAATGTGAGTTTTTGATCAACGACGGCAAGCTTCATGTGCTTTATACCAACAAGACGAACGATCGTAAGTTTTCAGCACCTATAGGAGGCAATTATAAGGCGGCGACATTCTTAACCGATCGAACTCGAACATCATATGGGGCTGTAGCAGGTGCTATTAACGCCGATCAGGTGATTTTTGATAGTAAATCCCTTGGATTCCGTCCCTATTTTGCAATGGCGACAGAGGTGAGTGAGTTCATGAATACGGTTCCGGATGCTTATATCGATGCTAAGCGTTTGCCTTCCACGCCCTTAGCGATAGTAGGGGCAGAAGGGGGTAAGACTTATGCTATTGTCGAAGACGAGGGTAAGCCATACTTGTATATACTAAATTTCTATAATGTGATTGACGATGGCGATTTGAGCGGGAATGGTATCAATTCCGTTATTGACCTGAGTGACTGCAAGGATATTCTGAACTTGAAGTATATCGATGCCAACCTCTTTGGAACGGCGTTTTTCTATGCGACGGATAAAGGGGTTTACTCTTTCACGCCCTCATCTGGTCAAACCGATGAGGCGACCATCTATGAGTGCGGTGTAGATGAGGAGGTTACCTGTGTTAGCATTTTTGCCGGGCATGCAGGTGGCGGATTCCCTACAGCCGGGGCGGTGCTATGGATAGGGGTTTGGAACGAAACAACCAAAACAGGAAAATTGGTGGAATTTGAAATAGATGCCTATTCAGGGTTGCCCAGAAGACAGTGGGGTTCTATGTTTGCGCCGACTCACTCAAACCCGCATATTACTACTGGGTTTGGAAAAATCAAATCAATAGCAACTATGTTCTTATGACAAGTTGCAAACAGTCAAGTCGTAAACAGTGGTGAATAATAACGCGGAAAAACGTAAAGAAATAATATATACAAAAATGAAAATAAAAATGGAAAGACTGTTTCTGTCAGGGCTACTGATGGCCTTGATAGCGACTTCATGCACCAATGCCCCTGGCACGGATTACAGAATTACGGGAACAATCGAGGGACTCCCGGAAGGAAGTAATTTGGAATTGGTGCCGGTTAGCCACGAGATGGAAGCCCCCATGGCGGATACTGCAGTTGTGAACGGAAGCTTTGTATTCAAAGGGTCAACGGATGAACCTCGCGCAGTGCTTTTAAAAGTAAAAGGAGCGGGTGGTGCAAAACACCTTATGTTGGAAAACAGAAATATCAAGATTGAAGGTGCGGTGACCTCTTCTGAATCGAACGGAAATATATTCTATAATTTTTCGAATGTCTCGGTGAAAGGTTCACCATTGACTGACCATTATTTGGAACTGATGTCTGTACGTGATAGCTTGAACGAGATGCATAGGGCATATACAACCAAGTACGAAGAAGTTGCTAGTGCATTCTCTAGAGCCCGCATGGATAAAGACCAACAGGCGATAGATTCTATTATGGCCACGGATGAGTATAAGGCCATGGCGGATGCGGAGAAAAACTTTTTTACAACGGTGGAGACTTCTTACAAACAGATTGTAATGGATAATAAGGATAGCTATTGGGGACCGCTCATGATGATCTCGTTGACCGCCTATCTGGGCGAAGATATGAAATCGTGGTACGAAGAGTTATCCCCTGAGGCCAAAGAATCATACTATGGACTAAAAGTGCATGCGGAACTGTACCCTGTGGGAAACGTGGGATCGAAAGTCGAAGAGTTTACTGTGAAAGATGTGGATGGCACCGAAATAACCTTTGCAGAACTGAGGCAGGGGAAAAAATATATCCTCCTTGATTTCTGGGCATCATGGTGCAATCCTTGCCTTAAGGAGATACCTCGCCTGAAGAGCTTGTATGGCAAATACAAGGACAAAGGGTTTGAAATAGTAAGCATATCCATTGATGAGAAAGAGGAGGATTGGAAAAAGAAATCGGAAGAGGTGAACTTGTCATGGCCCAGCTATTTGGATAGGGATGGTATTGCTTCTTTGTACAAAGTGAGGGTCATACCGACCATGTACCTGGTGGATGAACAAGGAGTCTTGGTCGCCGAGAACGTTAGGGGAGAAGAGTTGGAGGACAAATTAGCAGAGCTGTTCAAATAATAATTGAAGGTTCACCAGTTATTATACCTAGTATTGTCTCTCTGCAGTGATACTAACTTGTATTCCATGAAGATGTAAAGTGGGCCATGCCTGATTCTGTGATGCGCTTTTTGAATTAAATCCCGTGGAATAGCCTAACCGGTTTCGTATAGTGTGAACCATGCACCATGCACTCCATGTTTATTTTAGTTACGATTGCCATTTACTTTGGCCTGTTGATGTTCGTCTCGTACCTCACCAGCCGGAAAGGGTCGGGTAACGATGCGTTCTTTCGCGCCAATAAGTCGTCTAAATGGTACATCGTCGCGATCGCCATGATCGGGACCTCTATCTCCGGGGTCACCTTCGTCTCGGTGCCGGGAATGGTGCGCGCGCTGGACATGACCTACCTGCAGATGGTATTCGGCTTTTTTTTCGGGTACCTGGTAATCGCTTACGTGTTGCTACCGCTCTACTACCGCTTGAACCTGACCACGATATACGGCTACCTGGAAGAACGGTTCGGTCCCAAGTCTTACAAGACGGGCGCATGGTTCTTCCTGATATCCAAGATCGTGGGTGCAGCAGCCAGGCTATACCTGGTGGCGTTTATCCTGCAGAAGCTGGTTTTCGACGCGTGGGGAGTTCCCTTCGCGGTTACCGTTATCGGGATTATCCTTTTTATCTGGCTCTACAGCCATCAGAGTGGTATCAAGACCATTATATGGACCGACCTGCTTCAATCTATCCTGTTCCTTACGGCACTGGTGTTGATTATCTGGCAGATCGCCAGTCAACTCGATTTTAGTTTCGGCGAGATGGTGACGGCCATCGCTCAAAGTCCGAACTCACGCATCTTCCTGTTCGACGATTGGGCGAGCACCCAGAACTTCTTTAAACAGTTTTTTAGCGGGATGTTCATCACCATCGTGATGACGGGACTGGACCAGGATATGATGCAGAAGAACCTGACCATTCGCTCGCTAAAAGATGCGCAGAAAAACGTGATTTCTTACGGGTTCGCATTTGTGCCGATAAACCTGCTCTTCCTCTCGCTGGGTGTGCTGTTGCTTATCTTCGCATCGCGGAATAACATCGTACTGCCCGAGGTATCGGACAATATCCTTCCCTACTTGGCGAGCGAGTACCTGGGACCGCTCGTGTTGGGGGTCTTCAGCATTGGGATCGTCGCGGCTGCATTCTCGAGTGCCGACTCGGCGTTGACTGCCCTAACGACCTCCTTTTGCGTGGATATCCTCAATATGAAGGCAGTTTACCAGGATAAGGAACAGGAGAAAAGGGACGTGGCAATGCGCCGTTGGGTACACGTGGGGATCAGCGCCTTGTTCGTTCTCGTTATCCTGCTAATCGAGGCAATCGGTTCGGATAGCATCATTACCGCTATCTATAAACTGGCCTCCTATACCTATGGGCCCCTGCTGGGCCTCTACCTCTTTGGACTCTATACGAAGGTGAAACCGACCGATAGGTATGTACCTTACGTGGCTATCGCGGCACCGGTTCTCTGTTTTGTGATAGAGCTGTCCATGATGCAGCTCTTTGGCTATCGGGTAGGGTACGAGTTGCTGCTGATGAACGGGTTGTTCAGCGGCTTGGGGCTCTGGATGGTTTCAAAACGGCCAGTGGTTGAAAAAGGCATTCCGAGATAAGCGGTTTTTCACTGTGTTGGGTTAAGCTTGCTTCTATGTGTGGCGATGGCGTGATATTTTAAACTGAAAAAACGAAAGGTGAAAAGATGAATATAGGGAGAGCCGAGTTCGTGATTAGCAACACGGATTACCGAAAATGCCCCGCCGATGGGCGACCTGAATACGCGTTTATCGGACGTTCTAACGTGGGTAAATCGTCGTTAATCAATATGTTGACCAATCGCAAGGGGTTGGCCATGACCTCTTCCAAGCCTGGAAAAACATGGTTGATCAATCATTTTTTAATCAACGACGAGTGGTATCTGGTTGACCTGCCGGGATATGGCTACGCGCGCAGGGGCAAGGGGGAGAGGGAGAAAATCGAGCGGATGATAAAAGCCTATATCTTGCAGCGGACAGCGATGACCTGCCTGTTCGTGTTGTTGGACTCCCGCCACGAGGCGATGTCGATTGACCTGGAATTCATGGAGTGGCTCGGAGGGAACGGTGTTCCGTTTGCCATCGTTTTTACCAAGGCCGATAAATTGGGTTCAAACCGCCTACAAGCCAATGTTGATGCATATAAGGAGAGACTATTGGAGAGGTGGGAGGAGCTGCCTCCCGTTTTTGTTACCTCCTCTACGAAGAGAGAAGGTAGGGAAGCGCTGCTGCAATACATTAAGGAGATTAACATGTCGCTTTAGGGGGACATTCAACTGCATGGTGGAAAGGTAACCTTGCTCTACATGTGTGGTGTGCTTGGGTTTTCAAAAAACGTTGTGCACGTTATCGTTGACCAATCGTGCCTCCCATGATATCAAGCAGTTCGTTGGTAATGGCCTGTTGGCGCATCTTGTTGTACTCGAGCCTGAGTTCTTCAATCAGTTCGTCGGCGTTATCGGTAGCGATCTGCATGGCAATCATCCGGGCTGCATGTTCCGAGGTCACGGAGTCTACGTGAGCCGTGTGCAGTTTGAGCTGGAGCACTTTGGGAACCAGTTGCTCCAGCAGGTTGTGCTTGTCAGGCTCCAGGATGTAATCTAACTCGTTGATGTTTTTCTCAGCGGCACTCTTCTCCAGGTCGCTAAAATCGATTGGGAGAAAGATTTCCTGCCTCAGCACCTGAGAACGGGCGCCCCGGTAGTGATGATAAATAAGCTCTACCCGATCGATCTCTCCACGGATGAAAAGGTTCATAAGGGGTTGAGCGATGTGCCGCGCATTGGCATAAGTGGGTTTGTCAGCGTATTCCAGGAAGTCGTCATGAACCACTATCCCCTTTTTTTGTAACCCTTTCGCGATTTTCTCCCCTATCGCGTAGAAGAGAATATTCTCGTTACCCAAGGATTGATACCGGGTAAAGGTTTCCATGACCTTCTCCGTCACGTTCTCGTTAAAACGCCCTACAAGCCCGCTGTTGGATGAGAAGGCCATGATGGCTACTCGTTCCACGGGACGTTCCACCATGTAGGGTGATGGATCGGCTTGCCCCTCCTCCTTGAACAGCAGAGGCTGCACGATACGCTGCAAGGCTTGGGTATAGGGACGCAGGTTCAAGAGTAACCGTTCGGCTTTCTTCTGCTTAGCCGAAGAGACCATCATCATGGCCGACGTGATCTTTCGGGTGGATTGAACCGATTGTAGCCTACCTTTTATCTCTTTTAGCCTTGCCATCTCTCGTTATCGTTTCATGGTGGATATGGTTTCGCGCGCTACCTTTTCGATGATCTCACCGATTTGGTCGTTCATCTCACCTTTTTGTAACGTGTCAAGTACATCCTCTCGGTGGTTCGCCTCCAGCGCGGCGAGGAACTCTTTCTCAAAGCGAGCTACCTGCTCAAGGGGTACCTCTGTCAATAGCCCGTGGGTGCCGCAGTAGAGGACAGCCACCTGGTGTTCCAGGCGCATGGGATTATTTACGGGCTGTACCAGCAACTGTTCGTTTTTGGCTCCCTTGTCGATCGTCATTGCCGTAACGGGGTCCATGTCCCCGCCAAACTTGGCGAACGCGGCCAACTCTTCGTACTGCGCCTGATCGATTTTCAACGTGCCGGCCACCTTCTTCATGGCCTTCACCTGCGCGTTACCCCCCACGCGGGAGACGGAGATACCCACGTTGATCGCGGGGCGAATGCCCCGGTTAAAGAGGTCGTTCTCGAGGAAAATCTGCCCGTCGGTGATGGAAATCACGTTGGTGGGGATATAAGCGGAAACGTCGCCGGCTTGCGTTTCGATGATGGGTAGAGCGGTTAGTGACCCACCCCCTTTGACCTTTCCCTTGAGGCTTGGAGGAAGGTCGTTCATGTTAACGGCTACCTCCTCTTGGGAGATGATGCGCGCCGATCTTTCCAACAACCGGGAGTGGAGGTAGAAAATATCACCGGGATACGCCTCGCGACCGGAAGGACGGCGAAGGACGAGCGATACTTCACGGTAGGCCACCGCCTGTTTCGACAGGTCATCGTACACTACCAGTGCGTCGCGGCCCGTGTCGCGGAAGTACTCGCCGATGGCCGCGCCGGCAAATGGAGCAATATAACGCATGGCTGCCGAGTCGGACCCACTGGCCGAGACGATCACGGTATAGTCCATGGCGCCTTTCTCGGTGAGGGTCTTAACGATGGAGGCCACCGATGAACCCTTTTGCCCGATAGCCACGTAGATACAGTAAACCGGCTTACCCTTCTCGAAATTCTCACGCTGGTTGATGATGGTGTCGATGGCGATGCTCGTCTTACCGGTTTGTCGGTCGCCGATAATCAGCTCCCGTTGCCCCCTACCAATGGGAATCATGGCGTCGATTGCTTTTAGTCCCGTTTGTAAGGGGGTATTTACCGGTTGGCGGAAGACCACGCCCGGTGCTTTGCGCTCCAAGGGCATCTCTGTTTTTTCGCCCTTTACTGGTCCTTTCCCATCCAGGGGTTCCCCGGTGGGAGTGATAACGCGACCCAACATGCCTTCGCCCACGAACAGGGAGGCCACACGCCCCGTGCGTTTCACGGTGTATCCCTCCTTGATCTCGCTGGATGGCCCCAGCAGGATGGCACCCACGTTGTCCTCCTCGAGGTTCATCACGATGGCATTCATACCGTTGTCGAACTCAAGCAGTTCGCTTGCCTCGGCATTGTGTAGGCCGAAGACCCGGATCACGCCATCGCTAACGCTGACTACCACACCTGTTTCCTCGAACTTCGCGCGGTTATCGATCCCTTTTAGTTGCATGCGCAACATTTCGGACACTTCACTTATCTTAATTGCCTTATCTGCCATAACTTCCTTTCTTCATTGCTTGTTCTTCATTGTTTTAGCGACTGCCTAATCCGTTCGAGCTCGCCGCTCACGCTCGCGTCCCAACGGTAATCGTCTAAGTTGAGGATAAACCCGCCAATGATGTCGGGATCCACCACGGTCTCTATTTCTAGGGTGTTACCAATCAAGTGACGAATTTTCCCCATGAGCCTCTTCTTGGTTTCCTCTTCGATGGGTACTGCCGTGATTAGCTTACCCGCTTGAATACGAAAACGTTTTCGATAGAGGTCGATAAAACGTTGGGTAATGAATTGCAGTTGGTTCTCCCTCTCGTTTTCGAGGATGAGCTCGATCATCTTGTCAAGTGACGTGGGCAACGCTCCACCACAGGCGGTAACGATAATATTTTTCTTCTCTTTCGTTGGGATGGAGGGATTCTGCACGATCTCCTTCAACTCCGGCACTTCAAAGAAGAGTTGAGACAGTAGCTTCATTCTCGCGTATACCTGCTCTTGCTCTCCCGATTCTATGGCGAAGTTCAGGAGCGCATTCGCGTAACGTGTGGATACCAGTCCGCTGTTCATATCTCTACCCTACGATTTCGACAGGTCGATTTCATCCAACAGCCTATTGATCAAGTGCGTTTGCTCTTGACCTGTACTTAGTTTCTCGCGCAAGATCTTCCCCGAGAGTTCAAGCGATAACTCGGCGACTTCGTCCCGAATTTGTCGGAGTGCCTCCTCTTTCTCCACGCCTATCTGTTCGCGTGCAGAGGCTATAATCTTCTCCGATTCTTGGCGAGCGTCTTCCCGGGCCTGTTTTACCAGTTTCTCCCGCAGCTTTTCGGTCTCCCTTATCATGGCGGCTTGCTGTTCTCGCGTTGCCGCCATCATCTCCTCGCCTGCTTTCTTCACGTTGGCCAGTTCATCGCGTGCCTCTCGCGCGGCTTGAAGAGACTCGTCAATCCAATCCGCGCGTTTTTCCACTGAATTTAGGATGGTCGGCAGGGCGAACTTGATCAGCACGAATAGTACCACTCCGAACGCGATGAGCATCCAGAAAACGAGTCCCGGTTCGGGTGTAAGCAACGACATACCTTTTCTTTGTTAAGGAATAAAGTTACTATTAAAGGATAAAGCCGCACACCACGATGGCGAACAGGGCGACCCCCTCGATCAGAGCGGCCGCGATAATCATCGATGTACGAATGTCTGAACTGGCTTCGGGTTGACGGGCGATACCTTCAACGGCCGTTTTGCCAATGGCTCCAATTCCCAAGGCGGCTCCTATCACGGCGAGCGCAGTACCTAATGCTGCCCCAAACATCCCTAATCCGGCTTGGGCTGCAGCTTGCAACAACACGGTAAGTAATGTCATAATTTCTTTTTTAAATGGTTATATATTATTATTTACTATATCTCTTCTTATTGCAGTCCCTCTACGATTTGAGTCGCGGTCGCATCTACGGGACTTAGCTCCAGCACCTTCTTAGCGTAATCGATCGATTGGTTCTTGTCGGCATTTGAGTTACTCGAGTCGTATTGGTAGAGGTAGTAGATCGCGAAGTAGCGGTAAGCCTCGACTAATCTGCTTTGGTTGTCACCGTCATCGCTAACGGACAATATCTCGATCATCTTTTGGTAGTCGCTGTTGGCTAGTCCTTTCGATAGATCCTGGTCGATTAGCGTATTGGCGTTTGCACGCCAGTAGTACCCCTGGTAGCTCTCGGGAAGCAGCTCGATCACCTTGCCGAAGGCTTCCACCGCGTTCCCCACGAATTGAGCCAGGCTGTCTTTGAGTAGCGCAGGGCTAGTCTCAACCGGTTCTCCGGCTTCTACCGCCTTTTCTGCCGCGCTAGCTTTCCTGGCCAGTTGACCGGCCACCTGGTAGTGGTAGATACCCAGTTGCAGGTAATCGGCCGACTCCGTACTTTGCGTAGCGTCGATATACCCTTGGTAAAACTCAGCTGCGTCAATGGTTCGACCAGCCCGGGCAAGGGTACTTGCCACCTCTTTATATAGGTTCACCTCTTCCGGGTTAACCTTTACAGCCTTCCAGTAGGTATCAATCGCCTGATCAATCTCTCCCACGCTCATGTAGGCTTCCGCCAAAATAGTGAAGTCGGTTAACAGCGGTTTAAACTCCTCCTCATCACTCCTTAACTCAAAGAAATGCTCACCCGCCTTGATCGCCTCGTCAAAATTTTCCAACTCGCTTTGCGTGTACATCATGAGGCGGTTCATCACCGGGTGATCCGGATCTTTTGACAGGATGGTAGTCAGCGCTGTCAGCGCCTCGTCAAATTTGTCCGAAAAGTAGAGGCTTGCCGCGTGGTTGCGTTCGTCCTCGGGGCTTAATTTGCCTTGTTGCAGCAGGGTGCTGTACTCGTTGATGGCCAGATCGTAGAAGCCGGTTCGGTAATAGTTTCTGGCCAAGTACTTAGTGATGAGTTCATTGCCCGGGTTGGCCTCCAAGCCTGTTTTCAAAGTGTTGGTCGCGGCGCTGGGTAGCACGGAGCTGTAGGCGAGGGAGTTTTTCACGTAGGCCACGGCGCAGCTCGGATCAAAGTTGATGGCCTGCTCATATTGCGTGGCGGCCCCACCGGTGTTTCCTTGCTTCTCCATCCAGTAGCCCTCGAAGAGGTAGATGTAGGGATAGGTTTTGTCTGCGCTTCGTGCCGATGATAAGGCGCTGGAAGCCTCCTTGTGCATGTTATTATATCGGTAAGCTTGTGCCACGGTCAAGAGTACGGGAGCATTTTTCCTGTACTTCTTAGCGATGGATTGCATGCTTTTTTTGAATTCGTCCGGATTTGACTGTAACGATAACTTAGTTGCACCTATTTGGCTGAAAATCGCATCCTCGTCCGCGGAGATACCTTTTTGGTAGTAGGCCATCGCCTCTTCGGTGTTTTCTTTTTGGAGCTCAATCTCGCCGAGGTAATAATACGCGATATCCGGTTGTGAAGTCGCGGTTTGTTCAAATACTTTCTTTGCCTCGTCAAAATCTTCCAAGAGGAACAGCTCCAAGCCTTTATTCACCTGGCCCCATGTAGCTGGGATGAGTGCGAATAAAAACAGGGCGATTAATGCATAATTTTTCTTCATGTCTGTGTAGGTTTTATATTTACATTTTTATTTCTTTACACTATTGACTGTTCGTTTTTAAAAAAGTTTAGTCAGTCGTGATCTGTACCAATCGTACCGGTCGGTTGGAGGGTAACATCCCCGATTTCAAGATGATGCGTTGCCCCCGGTCACCGGAGACGAAGTTGAAGAACCCGGAAGAGAGGCCGCCCGGTGAATCGGTGATGATCATGAATATATCACGGGTAAGCGGGTAACCCCTGGCGGGAAACTCCCTGGGATCCTCCCGATGGGCCATTTCCAGCGCGAGCTGGTAGGGGTAGGGTTTGTAGCTGTTTAGCGGGGTCGCTTCCGGTGAACTACTCATCGAGACCAAGTTGACCCCCTCGATAAACCCGTGCGACAGGCTATCCGTTGGGCTGGATATCCAATTGAGCCCGACAAAACCGATGGCGCTAGCGTGAGACGCCACGTACTCTATCACCTTATCGTGAGAGATCAGTTGGGTTATATCAGCCAGCGCACTGTCTGTGGACAGGGCTTTCACGTTTGGCCCGAAGGGACGATTACGGGTAATGGAGTCTTGCATGTAACGGACCATACTGGAGTTGGGCGTGTCGAACATCACGGTGATCTCGTCCAGCGGGGAGCTCGGGTTAAGCTGCTTCCAGCTATCGATTTCGCCAGTTAATATTTTTTCCAGTTGGTGGGTTGTTAGAAGCGTGTCTTTGTTGTCTTTGTGGGTGATCACGGCAATGCCGTCAATGGCGATCTTGTGGCTTCGTGTCCGCTGCTTTCTCTCCTTGATAATAGCTAATTCGTTTTCGGTGAGTAACCGAGTTCCGATGATCAGTCGAATGCTATCGTCCATCAACAGTTGGTAGCTATTTAAGTCAGTGGTGTAGACCGGGATAATCGCGGCCTTGGGATAGAGTGATTCAAACACGTTGATAGAAGCCTCTACGACCGGGGCAAAACTCTCGTCTACCGCGACCTGCGTGATACCGGAGGTCGCCGTATCCGAACGAGTAGGCCGTTCATAACAGGATGCAAAAAGGAGCATCCCTATAGCCATGATCAGTAAACGTGTCGTTTTTATATCCATTATCTTCCTTTCCAGGACCTATAGCCTCTCATCACCCCATACGCGGCGAAAACTACACCAAGCATTATCCGTATCCCCTTAGGGAGTAACCTTGATTCAAAAAAGGGAGTGAAGATCAGTAAATATGCGAATGCGATGTAAAAAATGGCCATGGTGACACCCCATATCAGCTTGAATTGTCTCTTGGGGTCAATCCCTTGCTTGAACTCTTTCATTTTTTACTTCCGCGTCAATAAACTAAAAGAGACGAGCGAGTAGGCGAATGAAGGAAAATCATTCGCACTACTCCTCGTTTTCTATTTCACACACGATGAAAAGTTAGTTGTTCAACCGGAAAAGAACCGGCAAGGTGAAGTAAACGGGAACCGCCCTTCCCCTCTGCCGTCCGGGAATCCATTTCGGCATCGATTCAACTACTCTCACCGCCTCCCTATCAAGGGAGGGGTCTACACCGCGCAATACCTCCACATCGGATATATCGCCGGTTCGTGAAACCACGAAGCGGACGATGACCCTTCCCTGGATTCCATTTTCTTGTGCGATAACCGGGTAACGGATATTATCGGACAAGAATTTATGCAATTCTGCGATACCACCCGGGAACTCGGGGTTTTGTTCGACCACCTCAAACGGCTTCTCCTCTTCCGGTTCGGCCTCCACGATCACCTTGTGCTGTTGAAGCTCGGCAATGTCGATCCCGTGCTCCTCATCCGTACCCTTCACGTCGGCCACGGAGATCATGAGGTCGGAAGCTTGCACCTCCTCCTGCGTTTTCATCACATCCTCATCCGTCACCTCATCGTCGGCAGCGATGACCGGGGGTACGAACTGGATACTCGACTTCAAGGGTGGGGGTGGTGGTGCCGATTCCTGCTTGATGATGTTTTCTTGCGGAACCTGCTCTTCAATGGGTAGGTTCGACAATTCCACCACCTCTTCCATGGGGCCGAGGTCAGGCTTTCTGGTTAGCTCTTCCACTACTCCTATCACTTGAGGTGTGAGGCTAACGAGGATCATCCCGATCAGCACGACGGCGAGCGCGTACAGATGCCTCTTCGAGGAGGACTGACGCAACCTGTAGGCCCCGTACCGCTTGTTCTTCCCTTCAAATACCAGGTCACACCATTCTCTGGAGTCTATGTCAATAAATTTACTCATGTTGTCTAAACGTTTATGGGGTTTGGGGCGCTAAATTTGCCTCGCCGAAAGCACCCCTCGTCCTGTAGTTTTCCACGAGGAAAAGGTCACCATCCGTGGGGTCCACGATGGCGTACTTACCCACGCTGCAAATCTGCATCTCGTCCAAAGCATCCACTAAGTTCTTGTAATTCGATGCCTGCAAAGGTTTAATAACCACCGTGAGTGCATCGATATCTCCCTTGATTTTATTGGAGCGTTCGTTGAACTCCTCTACGGTCATCCTGTCGCCCCTATCCAAGCGCTCCAGCTTCAATTCACGCATTTGGTTGACCGCCTCCATGTTCCGTTCCAGCAGGATGGCCCGCAGGCCCTCGTTCGAGGTTCGGGTTGAGTAGGTGGTCTCTTTGATGGTCGTGTAGTCGCTGTACGAACTCTCATCAATTTTACCCAGGTAATAGTATACCTTGTCTTCTTCACCGAGCAAGAGGGTAATCGCCCTCGATTCCCTTACCTTGGGAGCCTGATCTTCCGACACTTCCGCATCGGAAGGCATCGCGATATCCATTATCTGGGGTTTCGATAAGGTGGTAACGAACATGAAGAACGTTAAAAGCAGCAACATCATGTCAACCATGGGGGTAAAGTCAACCCGCGTATCATACTTCTTAGGTTCACCTCTTCCACCCTTTCCTCCTGTTTGTTGAATTTGTGCCATACCTATTAATTAATATCGTTAAAACCCTTCCGGTGCTCCTTCTAGCACGGTGATAAAACTGTACCTATTGGCCTTGATGTGTACCAAGTCCTTCATCACCTTTTCTATAATGGGATAAGGTGTGGTCTCATCGGCCTTTAGCGTTATCTTCATATTTTCATCGATCGCTCTCGCTTTCTGTATCCAATCTGTGAACTGATTGTTGGTGCTGTCATTGGGAATCCCATATTGTCGCATGGCCGCATCGTGTTCAGTCATTGGCAGGTCCAAGAAAGCGGGCATTCGGTTCATGGGCACCCCTATAAAGGGTTGCTCCACAAACACCCTCTTCTGCTGATCCGTAATCGTTACTCCATATTCACTTGCCATCTGTTCCAGCACTTGCAGCTTAACGTCAGGTCGGTCAATATTCAAAAAAACCTTTCCGTCGAGTCCTACCAAGATATTCATCACGTTGTATTCCGGTATCTTGATCTCCATCACGGAGGCAGGTGCTACTACCCTAAAGGGTTCCGGTGGCAAGAAAGTGGCAGTGAGGATAAAGAATGTAAGCAGAAGAACCGTTACGTCGCTCATAGCGGTCATGTCTATCCAGACATCGTGTTTCTTTGCTTTTGCCATTTTTTATGTTTGAATTAATGGTTATTTACTCCTCGGCTCTCATTATTTTGCTAAGCCACCGTGTAATTTAATAAAAGATTGTCCAATTGCAAAACCAATTTCGTCCACCGAGTTGAGCATTCTTTGTACCCTACCCGAGAAATAGGTATAACAGATAATAGCCGTTGCTCCCGTGGCGATACCAAGGGCCGTGTTCAAGAGGGCCTCGGAGATACCCACGGCCAGTGCGGTGGAGTCAGGTGCCCCTTCTTGTCCCATGGCGCCGAACGCGCGGATCATCCCGAGAACCGTACCGAGCAGCCCGAACAGCGTACCCAAGCTGGAGATAGCGGCAATGATGTTTAGATTCTTCTCGAGGTAGGGGAGTTCCAGCGTGGTGGCCTCGTCAATCTCTTTCTGGATAAGGGCCGATTTATCGGAGTTGGTAATGTTGGGGATATACTCCACGTCTTCGTAGCGTACCAGCGCTTCCCTAACTATATTGGCTATGGAGCCTTTCTGATTGTCGCATAACTCGGTAGCACCTGCAATGTCACCCTCGGCGATTTTTTCTTTCACCGCGATCACGAACTTCTCGTTTTTCTGTTTTCCACTGGCCCGGTTCATCGCGAACAGACGCTCGACGGAGAGCGAGAGTACCGTGAGCAGCAGCGTGATAACTAACGGGATAACGAACCCCCCCTGGTAGAGAAGGCCGAAGGTGTCGCCAGGCAGCGGTAACCCTGCCTCGTCAAAGTGACTAGGATGCCCGCAGTAGCCCCAGAAGAATGTCTCCGCGATAATAAAACAACCGAGAATAATCAAGCCGGCGCTTGCGCCTTTGCTTCTACGTTTTTGTTTTTTTGTCTCCATAATGTTTTTTTTAAATTAAATGAGTGTGTTGAACTGTTTGATTATTAATTGATATGTTTTGTTTGTTCATCTATTTTCACTTTTGAATGTTCCTCCCGTCTGATTTTATCTACTCTTCTCGTTACGCTTTGAGTTTCACCTCCCCCTTGTCGGCCAAATGGGAAACAGGATTGAGGTTATCAGTATAAAGTCGATGACTGCCAGCTAGAAACATGTTCGTTATATGACGCTTGCCATCCATCTTGGTAAAGAACTTCGGTTTATGCACATCGGAATCTGTCCATTCCATCCCCACCAGGATGAAAACAATGCGCAAGATAATAGAAATCAAGATACCAAGCAACAAAAGCATGGATTGATTTTCTGAAATGGTCCCCATCAGCGAGAAAGTCAGGATAAAAATGGACAGATTTCCACCGATGGGGCGTATATAAAAGCATTCGCTCATGCTTTACCCGCACAAAGTTAATGAAACATTTGTTTCTGAAATGATAATGGAGTTCTGTTTTTGGAAATTTAACATGCTCTTGCTCTTGATAACAATTATTAAACCTATTGAATCCCGAAACCAAAGGCCGATATACTTTCCACGAAGAGGCTCACTACGCCTGTCACCAAGATGCCAACCGTGCAGAGCACCAGGCTCACCCGGTTGTATCTCTCGGTACGCAGTGAGGGGATGGGATTATCTGAATGGTTAATAAACATCGCCTTCACCACCTTCAGGTAGTAGTAGAGGGATATCACGGTGTTGAGGGCCGCGATAAGCACCAACACGTAGAAACCCTGCTCCACCGCCGCCGAGAAGATGAAGAACTTGCTGAAGAAACCGGCGAACGGTGGAATGCCCCCCAGTGAGAACATCGCCAGCATCATCACGATACTTAGTTTTGGGTTGGTGGAATAGAGCCCGTTGTAGTCGGAGATATTCAGTTTACCGGTTTTGTTCTCTATCGAGGTCACCACGCCAAAGGCAGCCAGGTTAGAGAACAGGTAGACGAATAGGTAGTATACCAGCATGTTCATGCCAAGTGCAGTGCCACCCATCATACCCAGCGCGATGTACCCCGCCTGTGAGATGGAGGAGAACGCCAGGAAACGCTTCATGTTTTCTTGCCGAATGGCGAACAGGTTGCCTACGGTGATGGTCAATATGATGATCGCGTACAGGATACCCTGCCACTGCACGACAAGGTTACCAAACACCTTGAATAGCAATACCGCCAAGGCGAATGCAGCCGCCCCTTTGGATACCACGGAGAGGTAAGAGGTGACGTTGGTGGGTGCGCCCTCGTACACGTCGCCCGCCCACAGGTGAAACGGGACGAAGGAGAGCTTGAAGAAGAGCCCCACCGAGAAGAATACGAACCCCATTATCTGAAGTGCGTTGGCCCCGATTAGCGGGGGCATGTCGGCAAAGTAAAGGGTGCCGGTGGTCCCGTAGAGGTAGGAGATCCCGAAAAGCAGGATACCCGATGAGAAGGCCGCCAAAAGAATGTACTTCGCTCCCGCTTCCGCTGATTTCTTACACCGCTTGTCCATCGCTACCAACGTGGACAAGGGGATGGAGGCCATTTCCAGCCCGATGAAAAACAGGAGGAAATGTCCGCTCGATACCATTAGGTACATTCCCAACAGGGTCACCAGCGTGAGGAAGTAGTATTCGCCCCGCCGCTGGCGCTGTTTGGAGGAGCTAAACAGCTCCTTCGCCTGCAGGAAGATGATGAGCGTGGCCAGGTTAAGGATGCTCTTGACCACGCCGGCCATGGGTAGGTGGGTATACATCCCGCCGAAAGCGGATACCTCCGCACGCGGGATGATGTTTATAAGGGTGTGCAGGGCCATCAGGCCAATGGCTACCGGCTGGAAGTACCGCATCCCTCTCTTGCCCGCGATCAGGTCGTACAGGAGCAAGAAAACGATCAGGACCACGAGCGATAGCTCCTCCCGCATGGTTAAAAAGTTGCTGAAATTCTCCATTGCTACGTTATATCTTGTTTTAATTACTTTACTTGAACTATGCTGAGGCGAGCAAATATATACGTTGTGCAATTTGCGCCAGTCAAGCCTGAAAGCGATGAGACAGTTACATGCGAAAGTTGAATTACTTTATAATTACCGCGAGGCTATCGTTTATCAGGTTGGACAGCCCCAACGGGAACATACCGATGTACGCGATGCCCGCGATCAGGATCACCACCGCCAGCTTCTCGTACCAGACGGCATCGGTAATCACGAGGTGTTCTTTGTTCTGCATGGGGCCATACAGGAACTTGCCGACCATCCGGAGGATGTAGACCGCGGTGACCACGATAGAGGATACCGCCACGATGGTGAGCACCCTTCTAAACAGGTCGGCGTTTTCAAACGCGCCCACGAAGATGGTCATCTCGGCTGCGAAGCCGCTCAACCCCGGTAGTCCCAGCGATGCTAGCCCGGCGATCACGAAAGAGACACCCAGGAAGGGAATCACCTTCATCAAGCCTCCCATCTCGGTGATCATGCGGGTGTGCGTCCGCTCGTAAATCATGCCGATCAACGCGAAGAAAAGGGCGGTCATCAACCCGTGTGAGATCATCTGCAACACGGCACCGGTCATGGCGGTACGGGTAAGCATCAATATGGCGAAGAGCACCAGGTTGCAATGGCTCACCGACGAGTAGGCGTTGATGTACTTCAGGTCGGTCTGGTGAATCGCGGACAGCGCCCCGTAAATCACACCGATGGCAGTCAGGACGATAAAAATGGGTGCCAGTATCTCCGTCGCCTCCGGCATCAGGCCGATAGAGACGCGGAAACAGCCGTAGCCCCCCAGCTTCATCAACACCCCGGCGTGGAGCATTGACACGGCAGTGGGAGCCGCAGCGTGACCGTCGGGCGACCAGGTATGAAATGGAAAGAGCGCCCCCAGCACGCCGAACCCCACGAAGGTGAGCGTGAAGAAGAGGAGTTGCAGGTTCACTGGAATATCGATCTCCTTCAGGTCGAGCAGGTTCATGCTGACCGCTCCCGTGCTGAAGTAGATGCCCAGGATGCCCACGATGAGCAATGAGGCAGCCCCCATCAGCATTAGTGTGAGCTTCATCGCGGAGTACTCCCGCCTGCCGCTTCCCCAGATGCCGATAAGCAGGTACATGGGGATCAGCGCGATCTCGTAGAACATGAACAGCGTGAAGAGGTCGGTCGTGATGAAAAAGCCGAACACCCCCAGCGAGAGGAGGCAGAACCAGATGAAAAACTCCTTGGTGAGCGGCTTGATCTTCCACGAGACGAAGGTCCCGGTGAAGACGATGATGGCCGAGAGGGCGAGCATGGTTACCGATACCGCGTCCACGCCGAGCGAGAAGCCGATGTTGAGCGGTTCAAACCAGGTGTAGCTGCTGGTGAACAGCATGGTTTCGGCTACACCGCTGTTACGCAGCAATATGTAGCGGACCGTCAGGTAGATGGATGCAAGGACCAGGGCCGAGCTGCCGGTCACCATGACCGCCAGCACCTGTTTACGGTTACGTGTCGCGAACAGGGCGATCAGCATCAGCAGCGGGATCAGTATAAAGACTATTAGAAAGTTCATATGCTGAAAGTTATATTCGATACATTATTACAGGATGGCAAACAGCGTGATGAGCAGGGTGCCCAAAAGGAACACCCAGGCGTACCATTGCAGGCTGCCCGATTGGAATCCCTTGATGGCATCGGATGTGCGGTTCGTGATCCACGCCAATCCATTCATCGCCCCGTCTATCACGTGGCGGTCAAACCAGGCCAGCGGCCGGGATATGTTGTTAAAGATGATTTTCTTGGTGACGAAGAGGTAGGCCTCATCGATGTAGAAACGATTGTAGGCCGCCTTGTAAAGGCCACCCGAGCGACTTGGCAGCCAGCTCGCCCGCTTCTCTTCCTTCCTGTAGAGCAGGGTTGCCAACCCGATGCCCACCAGGGCCACCACCACGCTGATGATGGCAACGGTGCTGTTCAACTTTATGGTGTAGGGGGCACCATCGGCCGTGACGAACTGGCCAAAGGGGATAAAGCCACCCACCAGGGTGATCAGCGCCAGGAAGATAAGCGGGTAGGTCATGGAGCGGGGACTCTCCTTGGGCTTCACCTCGCCACGGTACTCTTTGCCCCAGAAGATACGGAAGTAGAGGCGGAACATGTAGAACGCGGTGAATCCCGCCGTCACGGTCATCCAGATGCCCATGCCGGTGCTGAATTGATACGCCGCGGTAACGATCTCGTCCTTGCTTACGAAACCGGAGAGGGGTGGGATGCCCGCGATCGCGAGGCACGCGATCAGGAAGGTCACGTGGGTGATGGGCAAATGCTTTCGTAGCCCCCCCATATCCTTCATGTCGTTGCTGTTTACCGCGAGGATGACCGACCCGGCTCCCAGGAAGAGCAGCGATTTGAACATGGCATGCGTGAACAGGTGGAACATGGAAGCCATGTAGCCCAGGCCGCCGTGATCTTCGGGTGTTAGCTTCATGCTGGTACTGACCCCCAGTGCCACCATCATGAACCCTATCTGGGAGATGGTGGAGAAGGCGAGCACCCGCTTGATATCGGTCTGCACCACGGCGATGATGGCCGCGAAGAGGGCCGTGAAGGCACCCACGTAGGCAATCCCCTGAAGCACCTCCGGCGTGAAGCCGATGTAGATGGGGAACAGCCGGGCCACGAGAAAGACACCGGCGACCACCATGGTAGCGGCGTGTATCAGGGCCGACACGGGGGTGGGACCCTCCATGGCGTCGGGCAACCAGACGTGCAGCGGGAACATGGCCGACTTACCGGCCGCGCCTATAAAGACGAGCGCCATGGCCCAGGTGAGCGCGGAGGCCCCCAGGAAGGTGGTGCCCAGCGCGGAGCTGAGGATGGAACCGTCACCTCCCATGATCGCTTCAAAGTCGAAGGTCTGCGTGAAGAAGGAGAGCAGCAGGATGCCGATCAGGAAGAAGAGGTCGGCAAAACGGGTGACGATAAACGCCTTCTTGGAGGCAGCCACCGCTTCGGGTTTGGTGTAGTAGAAGCCGATCAGCAGGTACGATGACACCCCCACCAGCTCCCAGAAGATGTACATCTGGAAGATGTTGGTGGCCAGCACGAGCCCCATCATCGAGAAGGTGAACAGCGACAAGAACGAGTAGTAGCGCTGGAATCCTTTCTCGCCTTTCATGTAACCCAGGCTGTAGATATGTACCATGAGTGATACGGTGGAGATAACCACCAGCATCATCACGGAGATCGGGTCCAGCAGGATACCCAGATCGATGTGTAGCTTTTCACCCACGTTGAGCCACGTGGTGTTGTAGGGTTGAATGGCCTGCCAAACGCCGTTGACCTTCTGGGTCGTGAAGTAGTCGAACGCGGTGAGGTAGGAGAGTAGGGTTACCGCCGTGAGCACGAGGGTGCCGGTAATCCCGGCGGCCAGGTGCGACAGCTTCCTCCCCATCAACCCGATACCCACGAACGAGAGCATGGGCAGCAGCAGTATGAGTAGTGTATATTCCATATTCATTATTCCTTCATTTGTTGAATGTTATCCACTTTCACGTTGCCGAAATTCCGGTAGACGTTGATGATGATGGCAATGGCCACGGCAGTTTCACACGCGGCGATGGCGATAACGAATAATGCGAAGGACATCCCCTCCATCTGGTCGGGGAATAGGTAACGGTTGAACGCCGCGAAATTGATATCCACCGCGTTGAGAATCAGTTCTACGGAGATGAGGATCATGATCAGGTTCTTCCGGGCGAAGAAACCGTAGATTCCCGCGAAGAACATGATCAGGCCCACGATGAGGTAGGCCGTTAAGGGGATGGCCCCAGACGTGTTTACAATTAATGCTCCCATATCTCTTAATTTTCTAATTCCTTTTCTTCCACCTTTTCCGTCTCTTCAACACCCTTGTCTTTCCGGGCGATCATGATGGCCCCGATGATGCAGGCCAGCAGCAGCAGGCTGATGGTTTCGAAGGGGAGCAGGAATTGGTACTTCTCAGCTCCCAGCAACGCTTGCCCGATCTCACGTATACTTATCTCGTGGTTCGTCACTACGCGGAAGGCGCACGACAGGTTCCTGATGATGATGATGCCGCAGAGGGTGAGACCGGCGAAGGCCAACAGCGCCGCCGTTTTTATTTTCCAATTTTCTTTGCGGCCGAGATCTCTCCCCGGCTGGTGGGTAAGGAAGATGGCCATGATAAAGAGTACCATGATTCCACCCGCGTAGACCATGACCTGCACGGCGAACAGGAGATGATAATTGAGCATCAGGAATAGCCCGGAGGTTGCCAGTAACACGAACAGCAAGTAGGTGGCCGCACGGATCACCCGTTTGCTCGTCACGGTTAGTACCGAGCAGACAGCGATCACGAGCGCTAAAATGATAAACACTATTTGTTGTACCATAATATTATTGCATTTTTTTCTTTTCTCTCAACTTCGAACCCGGTTGATCCAGTCGGTGGACAAGCTTCTCCCTGTTGAAGACGGCCCCCTCGAAATCGTTGGTAAAGACGATAGCATTCGAGGGACAGGTAATCACGCAGAGGTTACAAAAGGTACAACTCCCCTGATTCCAGGTATACGTGTCCAGGATGCGCTTTTTCTTTCCCTCTTCCGTTTCAACGGTACTGGAGGTGACGGTGATGGTGCCGTTGGGACAGTTCATCATGCAGATGCTGCAGGCAGTGCATCCGTGCTCGTTGTTCTCGTCGTGCGGCATGGTCAGCTCCGATCTCCATCGATCCGAAATGACCAGGGTATCCCTGTTTTCGGGGTACTGCATCGTCACTTTTTTGGCCCAAAACTGCCTCCACGTCACTCCCATCCCCTTCAAGAGGTTTTTGATGGCGACGAAAATGTCGGTGAAATATTTTATTAATCCGTTCATACAATCTATTTCATTACGTTGTTAAGCCATCCCGAACAGGTGGGGGAACAGGTCGGTAAGCGTCCATCCCGCGAGTACCGTGATGACCATTATCACGATATTGGCTAGGTTGATGGGGAGGAGTACTTTCCACTCCAGGTTGAGTAGGAGGTCGATACGTAGGCGCGGAAACGACCAGCGCACCCAGAGGCTCAGGAATATGAGTAGGGCCGTTTTGCCAAAGAACCAAACGTAGGAGGGGATGTACCACATCACCTGGTTGAACGTGTCCCACCCATTAACTTGGATAGGCATCCAGCCGCCCAGGAAGACGGTGGTCGCGATGGCGGCGACGATGAACATGTTAAGGTACTCGGCCAGGTAGTAGAAGCCGAACTGGATCCCCGAGTACTCGGTATGGTATCCCGCGGTGAGTTCCCCCTCTGCCTCGGGTAGGTCAAACGGCCCCCGGTTGGTTTCCGCGTGTCCTGAGGTCAGGAAGATCAGGAACGCGATTAGTGCCGGGATATGACCGTTGAAGATATTCCAGATGTAGCGTTGGCCCTCCACGATTTCAGAGAGCTGCATGGTGCCGGTCAGGACAACGACCGTCATCAACGAAAAAGCAGCGGAGAGCTCGTAGCTGATGGTTTGCGCCCCACTTCGCATGGCGCCGAGCATGGAGTACTTGTTGTTGCTCGACCAGCCGGCCAGCAGCACGCCCAGCACCCCAATGGAGGAGACGGCGATGAGGTAAAGCACCCCCATCTTGAAGTCGACCACCTGCAACCCCTTCCCAAAGGGGATGGCACCGAAAGCCAGTAACGAGGAGCCAATCACGAAGAAGGGTGCCACGTAGTAGAGGAATCGGTCCGCCCGGTTGATATGGATGATCTCCTTGATCAGTATCTTGATCATGTCAGCGATGCTCTGAATGGAGCCATACTTCCCTACTCGGTTGGGGCCCAGCCTTGACTGGAAGAACCCCGTGATCTTTCGCTCCACGTAAATAAGTATCAGCGCGAGCACGGCATATAGCGCCACGATGACTAAAAGTATCAACAGTCCCTCCACCACCGATGCCCAGAAGGGGGAGAGGTGCTCCCTGAAGAAGGTATCCAGGTTGGCGATTAGGCCTGTTAATTCCAATGGTTGTTTATAGTTCATACGATGTAAAGGAATTTGTCACGTAAAGGAATCTATTCGTTACCTGTCGATATCGGGAATCACGTAGTCCATGGAGCCACCGATACCGATAAAGTCGGCAAGGAACTCCCCCTCGCTGATGAGCGGCATAACCGATACAGCCGCCATGGAGGGAGAGCGGAATTTTAGCCGGTAGGGGTGCTTGTCGCCCTTGCTCTCGATGAAGACGGTGAACTCGCCCTTGCCGGTCTCCACGCTCTGGAAATAGCGTCCCTCGGGTATCCGGATGATGGGCCTTACTTTGCCTTGTATCTCCCCTTCGGGGATGTTGTCGATCAGTTGCTCGATAATCTGGAGCGCTTGTTCGATCTCGTCCAGCCGGTTCAGGTAGCGGGCGTAGGAGTCGCCCTCCGTCCGGATCACCTCAGCGAATTCCACCTGGTCGTAGAGGGCGTAGGGTTTATGCACGCGTACGTCGCATGACCAACCGGAGCCTCTGCCGGCAGGGCCGGTCACGCCGTAGGTGATGGCATCTTGGCGGCGCATGTAGCCCACGTCGACCATCCGCCTGAGGGCGATGGGGTTCTTGGAGAAGAACACCTCGTACTCTTTCAGTCGCTTCCGCATATAGGGTATAAATGCTTTCACATCTTTCTGGAAGTCGGGATAGATATCGAACATCACTCCACCCACCACATCTTGGTTGATGATCAGTCGTCCACCACAGGTCTTATCGAATATGTCCAGCACGTGTTCTCGTTCCCTCATTCCGTATATAAAAGCGGTGGTCGCACCCAGGTCATTGCAATGCGAAGCGAACGCAAGTAGATGCGAGCTGATCCGGTTCAACTCGTCCATGATGGTGCGGATATATTGCGCTCGTGGCGGTACCTCTATGCCTGCCGCCTTTTCCACGCACATACAGACCGCGTGACGGTTGATGTTGGCTGATAGGTAGTCCAGCCGGTCGGTCAAGTGCAGTATCTGAGGGTAGGTGAGGCTTTCGCAAAGCTTCTCGATTCCTCTGTGTATGTAGCCGCTTCGCACGTCTATCTTCTTGATTAGTTCGCCGTTGAGGGCCGTTCTGAAGTGCATCACCCCATGAGTTGAAGGGTGTTGCGGTCCGATGTTGATAATGTAATCGTTCTCTTCGAAGACCTGTGTCATGCTTTCTACCAGGTTCCCGTTCTCATCCTCCATGATACGCGGCACGTCGTCCATAACCTCGCTGCTGATCACGGTGACCGGATTGCGTGCCGGGTCGGCATCGTAATCCTTACGAAGGGGGAAACCGTTCCAGGTGTCGTCCAAAAGGAATGGGCGCATATCGGGATTATTAATGAAGCGGATGCCGAACATGGCATACACCTCCCGTTCGTTGAGGTGGGCCGTTTCGTACAGGTCTGTCACGCTGTAGAGCAGCGGGTTCTCCCGTTCCTCGGTGGCCGTGATCACGACCAATTCACGGGTAAGGTCTTTAGAGGGGGAGAGCAGGTAGATAACACCCAGCTTATCTCCCCAGTCCATACCGATGAGGCTGATGAGGTAGTCGAAAGGGAGCTCCTCGTTACCATGGAGCGCTTTTATCAGGGGATGCAGCTGCTTGGGCGGCACGGTAACGGTGAGTCTTTGCCCCTCTTCGATCACCGCATCGCTGGCTACATGCGCTATAATAGTCTTGATTTTCTCCATATGTAGTTACTCTTTGCTTGTATCGGGGGTGGGATCGAGGCATACCTCCATGTCGATCGGCTCCCCGGTTTTCGGGTCGATCAGCGTTTCGGGTTGATAGGGACGTACGATTCGCTTGTTCCCGATGAATTTCTCGGCCTTTACCTTGCGTTGCAGTTGCAGCAACCCATAGAAGAGCGATTCGGGGCGGGGCGGGCAGCCGGGCACGTAGACGTCTACCGGGATAAGTTTATCCACCCCGTTAATCACGCAGTAAGAGTTGGTGAAGGGCCCTCCCGATATGGAGCAGGCACCCATGGCTACCACGTATTTGGGTTCGGCCATCTGGTCGTACACGCGCCGGAGGAGCGGGGCCATCTTATTCACGATGGTGCCGGCAACGATCATCAGGTCGGCCTGGCGCGGGCTGTTACGGGTGACCTCCATGCCAAACCGGGCCAAGTCGTAATGCGCAGCGGCGGCGGCCATAAACTCGATACCGCAGCAGCTGGTCGCGAACGCGAGCGGCCAAAGCGAGTTGGCACGTCCCCAGTTGATCATCTCGTCGAGCTTCCCGACGACGACGTTGGTGCCCTCCGCGTTCAGCTCATCAATGTAGGCTTGTAGTGAGTCGTTATCTTTAAACTCCTCGGCGGGGAAGGCCTTTATTTTAATATCTTTCACGTCCATTTCAATACCCCTTTTTTCCAAGCGTAGGCGAGCCCCAAGCTCATGATCCCGATAAAAAACAGCACATTCACGAACCCCACCATCCCTAGTTCGCGAACCACGGTAGACCATGGGAACAGGAAGATGGTCACCACGTCGAACATCAAGAAGAGGATCGCGTAGAGGTAGTAGCCCACCCTGAACTGCATCCACGAGGTGCCGTGGGTAGGTAGCCCGCACTCGTAGGGCTCTCCCTTCTGGAAGTTGAGGGAGCGGGGTGAGATAAGCAGCGCGATCAGCATGCCTCCCACGACTAAAACGACTCCGGCAAGCAATGCAACCACGAAGAGTGAAAAGTTATCCATGAAACAATGATTTTATGTTGATTCTCATTTAATATACGACGAATTATACTCGATGAGTTATACATAATAGCAAACAGTTCCTCAACCGGGGGTTGAAGATTCTGCTTGCAAGAAAAAATGATGATTTCACCTTTTAATACAACCTTTTATCTGAATTTTCCAAAAGAGTATAACGGTACAGTGGCTACGATTAAGCTCGTTTTCGCCTTTCTTTCAGTTCTCTTTAAAAAAACCGTTTACAAAAGTAATGATTATATCTGTTCATTCATACGATTAAAACTATTATTTTCAAATGTATCGTATGGAACTCGCTTTAATCATTGTCATGGGTGTAAATGGTTTACATGCTCGTTTCATACGATTACTTAATCTTTATATTTCGGTGTATGGAACTATTTCAATCATCACGGTTTCACGACTTCTTCGGGTGCTGTTTGCAGTGCGCTGGTCTCTTTCGGACTCGAGTGCCGCACCCGCGCCTGGCCTATGAACACGGCCGAGAGAAGTGTGAACACGTAGGCCTGGATGTAAGCGATCAATAGCTCCAGGAAATCCATGAAAATAGTGAACAGAACAGAGACGGTGGTCATGGATGCGTTAATGGCTGTTCCCATCGAGACAGTGATAAAGATGAGGGCGCTTAACCCCAGTATGATGGAGTGGCCGGCCATGATGTTCGCGAAGAGACGGATCATCAGGGCAAAGGGTTTGGTAATGGTACCCACCAGCTCTATTATCGGCATCAAGGGGATAGGTGCTTTGAGCCACGTGGGCACATCGGGCCAAAAGATCTCTTTGTAGTATTCCTTGGTCCCTGTGAGGTTAATCACGAAGAAGGTTCCCAGGGCCAGCACCATGGTAACTGCTATGTTACCTGTTACATTAGCACCCCCGGGGAAGATGGGGATTAACCCCAGCAAATTGTTTGTGAAGATAAAGAGGAAGACTGTCAGCAGGTAGGGGGCGTACTTCCGGTAGTCGGGACCGATGGAAGGTTTGATGATTTCATCGTTGATGGACATGATGAACATCTCTATCAACCCCACGAACCCTTTTTTCCCCTCCATGGGACTCCGTTTTAGCGAGCGGGCGACACCCGTTAAGATAAGGATGATCAATACGGAAGCGAGAAGGAGTGACATCGCGTTTTTGGTGAGCGATAGATCCAAGGGCCTTACCTCTTGCCCAGAGGAGTCTCTTTCCACGATCTTCCCCTTGTACTTCCCCTCAGGGGCTATCTGGAACCCAAGGTGGGAGGCTTGGTGTCTCAAACGCGATGACAAGAAGAGATGCCACCCCGTCTCCTTACTACGCAAGATGATCGGCAGCGAGACGGTGAGGTGTCGATTGCCGTCGCTGTAAATCTGCCACTCGTAGGAGTCTGCCAGGTGATCCAAGATAAATTCTTTCACGTTGAGCTCTTCATGAGCTTCGTCCGTTCCGCTTTCCGGCAGCGCGGCGGCTTTTGCCGGTAGCAGCATAAAGGCAAGCAGCAGTAGTGCCGCGTGTATCTTCATTTTATCGCTTCTCATTGGTCGTTTGTTTCCTTAAGTTCATTAACCATCTTTTCCTGATCGCCCCTCTGTTTGATGTATCTCTCCATCCGTGTGTAGATGTATGTTTCCCAAGTCAAGTTCATCAGGTAAAATATAATAAATAGTATTGCAAAGTTCCTGATGTTTTGCTTATCGATAAACCAGAAAACCAAAATGAACAGGAACGAGACGAAAATCTTGATCATGCGCATCAGCATGTAGAGGTTTACCAGCTTGCCCGGCTTTTTGTTGATCGCTTTGGGGAATTGCCCGATAAAGATAAGGCCTAGGATGAAGAAGAAAAGAGGGATGACCCAGAAATCGTCAATCATCAAATTTGGGAAGAAACGGATGATGACCCACCCCATACCTCCTCCCGTGATCAGGATCATGGAGGTGTGTAGGATTACAAAATAGATCATCTGTCCCTTCATCGATATCGCTTAATTCACCGCTTGTTCCACCGCGTTGTCGAGGCAGATCACTATCTTGTTGTCGTGCACTTCAAGTACCCCGTCCTCGATCTCGATCTCCTCGGTTTTACCCTTTGCCGTGAACGACAGTGTCCCCTTCGCGAGGGCGGCTACCATGGGGGCATGGTTGTTCAGTACCTGAAACGAACCCATTGCACCTGGTAGGGTAATGATTTCTACTTCGTCGCGAAAGAGTCTTTTTTCGGGGGTTAGGATTTCTAGCTTCATCTCATTCAATTAACCATTAGCTGGCGATTTTGCCTCCCCGTTTACTCTGTTCAATGAGCCGATCGCCCTTCGCAATCGCGTCTTCAATCACACCCACGTTCAAAAAGGAGGCTTCGGGATAGTGGTCGAGCTCCCCGTCCAGGATCATTTTGAATCCTTTGATGGTGTCCTCAATCGCGACCATTACCCCCGGTTGCCCGGTGAACTGCTCTGCCATATGGAAGGGTTGAGAGAGGAATCGTTGTATCTTGCGGGCGCGGTTTACCGTGAGCCGGTCCTCATCCGATAGTTCTTCCATCCCCAGGATGGATATGATGTCTTGTAGCTCCTTGTACCGTTGCAAGATCTGCTTCACGCGGGTAGCTGTCTGGTAGTGGTCTTCTCCCACGACGAGCGGATCGAGGATTCGGGAAGTCGACTCCAGCGGGTCCACCGCCGGGTAGATCCCGAGGGAGGCGATCTTTCGGCTCAGCACGGTAGTCGCGTCCAGGTGACTGAACGTGGTGGCGGGCGCCGGGTCGGTCAAGTCGTCCGCCGGCACGTAGATCGCTTGAACCGAGGTGATGGAGCCGTAGGTGGTGGAGGTAATCCGTTCCTGCAGCGTACCCATTTCAGATGCGAGGGTAGGCTGGTAACCCACCGCGGAGGGCATACGCCCAAGCAGCGCCGATACCTCGGAACCGGCTTGCACGAACCGGAAGATATTGTCGATAAAGAGGAGCGTGTCACTCCCTTTCCCGCCTCTGTCCCGGAACGATTCGGCTACGGCGAGGCCGGTAAGACCTACGGAAGCGCGAGCTCCCGGCGGTTCGTTCATCTGCCCGAATACCAGCGTGGTTTGGGATTTCTGCAGCTCATCGTAATCGACCGTTGACAGGTCCCAATTGCCCTCCTCCATGCCTTTTTTAAATTCCTCACCGTACTTGATGACCCCCGATTCGATCATCTCGCGTAACAGGTCGTTCCCTTCACGGGTTCGTTCGCCCACACCGGCAAAAACAGAGTAACCGTCGTGTCCCTTCGCGATGTTGTTGATCAGCTCCATGATGATCACCGTCTTGCCCACGCCGGCCCCACCAAACAGTCCGATCTTGCCCCCCTTGAGGTAGGGTTGGAGCAGGTCGATCACCTTGATCCCCGTTACCAGGATCTCTTGTGATGTGGTAAGGTCTTCGAACTTGGGAGCCTCCCGGTGAATGGGGTATTGCTCCTCACGGCTCAACTCGGCGAGCTCGTCGATGGGTTCTCCCACCACGTTGAGCAGTCGTCCTTTAATCTGGTCACCAATAGGTACGCTGATGGGACCTCCCAGCAGTTTCACGGGCATTCCGCGGCTAAGGCCGTCGGTGCTATCCATGGCGACCGTCCGCACGACGTTCTCACCAATATGCTGCTGCACCTCTAAGAAAATATCGTTCCCGTTGGAATGGGTTACGAAAAGGGCGTCATTAATGGCGGGGAGCCTCTGGTGAAGCGGGTCTGTACGTTCGAACCGAACGTCCACGACCGGCCCGATGATTTGTGATACGTGTCCTTTTAATTCTGCCATATCGTGTAGCTCTAAGTGTTATTTTAAAAGAGAGAGCCACAAGCGAGATTCGAACTCGCGACCCACGCGTTACGAATGCGTTACTCTACCGACTGAGCTATTGTGGCCTGATGGATATAAAAGGCAAATGTATAAAAAAACCCGATACTTGTCAATTCTTTCTGTTTTTTAACGTGTAAAAACATGAAATTAAGTGGGGCGAGGTGAAAAAAATAACGGGTGGTCGGTAAGACGAGCCACCCGTTGATCTTCCTTTTACAAGGTTCTATTTCCCTTTTATCTCCGTTGTAGTTTTTTCTCCTCCTCCTTTTTTTGCTTTCGGGTCATTACGCTATATGCAATGGGCGAAGCGACGAAAAAGCTGGTCACGGTACCCACGATCACTCCAATCATCAGCGCGAAAACGAAACTACGCACCGCATCGCTTCCGAAGATCAGGATGCAGATAATGACCACGATAGTGCTGAGACCAGTGTTTATGGTACGTGCCAACGTAGCGTTCATAGAGTCATTAAAGAGTTGCTTCAAGCCTCGTTTGGGATAAAGCTTCATGTACTCGCGCACGCGGTCGAACACCACCACCTTATCGTTAATCGAGTAGCCAACCACGGTGAGTATCGCTGCCGCGAACGTCTGGTCCATCTCCATCGAGAAGGGCATGATTTTCCACAGGAGCGAGTAGAGGCCGATAACGGCGAAGGCGTCTACCGCCAACGCGGCCACTGTACCCAGTGTGAATCCCCAGCCACTGAATCGGGACAAAATATAGATTCCCATGCCGATGAGCGCGAAGAAGAGTGCCAGGAAAGCGCCTCGGATCATATCTTCCGCGATGCTGGGGCCCACCTTCGTAGAGCTTTGAATATGGTCGTCGATGGTTTTGCCGGGCGTCATGAAATCCTTGAGTCCCTCGGCCAGGTAGCCGCGCAGCTCCTCTTCCACGCCTTGTCCCTCCTCTTCGATCATGTAGTTGGTGGTGATACGCACCTGGTTGCTGGAGCCGATGGTAATCACTTTGGCCGACTCGCCAAGGTGGGGTGATACCGCCTCTTCAACCTCGCCAACCTTCACGGGCTGGTCAAACCGGACGATGTAGTTGCGTCCACCGGTGAAATCGATACCGGAGTTCAGTCCCAGCGTAAAGAGTGAGATGATGCAGATAAGGATGAAGACGCCGATGCCCATGAGTACCGACTTGCTGCTTTCGATGAACTTGAAGTGGTAGTCCCTGAACATGAACTTAGAGAAGCGGGTATCAAACGTCAAGTGCAGCCACTTGCCTTTGGCCAACCGGTTCTCGTAGAGCAACCGGGTGAGGAAGACCGCCGTTATGAACGAGGCGGTGATACCGATCACGAGGGTGATGGCGAATCCGCGGATGGGGCCCGAGCCGAAAATGGCGAGGACCACCCCGCTGATGATACTGGTAATGTTGGCGTCAAGGATGGCCGAGAACGCGTTCTTGTACCCATCTTCAACCGCTCGGCGCAGGGTCTTACCCCCGGCAAGTTCCTCTTTGATTCGCTCGTTGATCAGTACGTTCGCGTCTACCGCCATAGCCAGTGCCAGGATCATACCGGCGATGCCGGGGAGCGTGAGCACGGCCTGGAACGCCGCGAGGGCTCCCAGGGTGAAGAAGAGGTTGATCAGTAGTGCCCCGTTGATCACGTTACCGGGGATGAACCCGTAGAGCATGATCACGAAGAGGAACAGCGCGATAAGTGCGATGACGAACGAGACGAAGCCATCTCGAATGGCCTCTTGTCCTAACGAGGGCCCAACTACGTCTTCCTGAACGATACGAACGCCGGCTTGCATTTTGCCCGACTTAAGCACGTTCTCCAAGTCCTGTGCCTCTTGCGGCGTGAAGTTCCCGGTGATGGAAGAGCGTCCACCTTCAATACGGTCATTAACCGTGGGTGCAGAGTAGACGTAGCCATCCAGCAGGATGGCGATCGACTTGCCGATTTCCGCCCCGGTGATGGTAGCCCAGCGACTGGCTCCCGAGGAGTTCATCGTCATGCTCACTTCCCAGGCAGAACCTTGCTGCCCCTGGTCAGCCCGGGCGTTGGTCACCACGTCTCCCTCGAGCGCGGGGCCGCGCTTGCTGCCATCCCCCTTGAGGGCAAACAGTTGGAAGTAGGTTTCTCGTTGATCTACCGGCTTGAATCCCCATTTAAAGCGAACATCAGCCGGGAACAGGTCCTTGTACCGGTTCAGTAAGAAGTTAACGTTGGCCGTGTCCAGCTTGGAGACAGTACCCACCACGGGACCGGATGCCCCGCCCATGGCAAAGTAGGGCTCGTAGAAGTACTCCATGAAGTTTTTGGTGATCACGATTCGCTTCTCTTCACCCTCTTCGGTGATGATTATTTCACCAATTTTAGGGGTAATTGAATCCACCTGGGTTACTTCGTCTGCCTCACCTGTTCCGGGTATCGTAGTTTCTGGTGTAGTATTATCGTCTACTGCGCCATCGGTTGTTGTAGCTTCCGCGGCGGCCAATGCATCCCGTTGCATCATGGCGTACTCGTTCGATCGGGTAATCAGCTCGTTGAAGTAGAGGCTCAGTTCGTTTACGTTATACGTTTTCCAGAACTCCAGGTTTGCACTACCCTGCAGTAGGTTGCGCACCCGTTCGGGTTCCGTGATGCCCGGCAGCTCCACGAGGATCCGTTCTGCCCGATCCAGCTTTTGAATATTGGGAGCAACCACCCCGAACCGGTCAATACGTGTGGCCAACACGTTGAATGAGTTATTGGCCACGCTGGTTAGCTCATTTCGTAAAACGCTAATTACTTGTGCGTTGGTCGCTGTGGGACTGACCCGGTCGCGCATGGTCACGCTGTATATATTGGCCAGCTTCCCGTTGGGGTCAATCGTCTCGTAGTTCTGTTGAAACAGCGTGATAAAGTCCGATGCGCTGCCCCGTCGGTTCTGGATCACCGTTTCCCTCATGGCCTGATTGAACTGCGGATCGTCGGTATTCGCCAAGGAGGTCAATACTTGGGCCGCATCGATCTCGAGGACCACGTTCATCCCGCCCTTCAGGTCAAGTCCCAGCCCGATCTCCTTCTCACGCACCTGTTTCAGTGTGTAGTTCAGGTACACCTTTTCAGTAGAGAGCGAGTCGAGGTACTGGTCTTTTAGGGCCAAGTCCCCGTTCGCGTATTGATCTGCTTTCTTGTTGTACTGCCGTCCCACGACGGTGAATGACAGGTAAAACAGACAGATCGCTGTAAGGATAATAGTGAAAACTTTAATGAATCCTTTGTTTTGCATTTGAATATTACTTTTTGTTTACAATTATCGCTTTTATGGGCTTTAAAAATTATAGGGTTGCCCGCTATTTTGAGCGTGCAAAGATACGTTTTTTTTATCTTTTTAAGAACAATACCACCGGTTAATTTTCATCGACGACCGTTATTTCACGAACCCTCTGTTTTTCAATAGGTAAATTGGATTGGGCTCGGCACCGCGGAACCGCTTGTAGAGTTCCATCGGATCATCGGAGTTTCCTTTTGAGAGCACGTTTTCACGGAAGAGGCGCGCGGTTTCCTGATCGAAAATCCCGTTTTCCTCGAACGCTTGGAACGCGTCGGAGTCCAGCACTTCAGCCCAGAGGTACGCGTAATACCCGGCGGAATAGCCCCCGCTAAAGATATGGGAGAAGTAGGTGCTGCGGTACCGCGGGATGATCTCGTCAATCAGCCCGATCTGCTTCATCGCTTGTTCCTCGAACGTCTTCACGTTGATCGTGCCCGTTTCCTTCAGGGTATGGTACTCCATATCGAGTAGGGCGGCGGCCACGAACTCGGTGGTCACGAAGCCCATGTTAAAGGTGGAAGCCGCGTTAATCTTCTCGATCAGCTCATCGGGTATTACCTCCCCGGTCTCGTAGTGCTTGGCGTAGAGCTTCAGCACTTCGGGGTGGAAAGCCCAGTGCTCCATGATTTGCGAGGGCAACTCCACGAAGTCGCGCGATACGCTGGTGCCGGAGAGACCCACGTAGTTCACGTTAGACAGCATACCGTGTAGCGCGTGGCCGAACTCGTGGAACAGGGTCTCCACCTCGTCCAGCGTGAGCAGCGCGGGCGTAGTGGCCGTGGGGCGGGTAAAGTTGCCCACGTTGTAGATGAGCGGACGGATGTTTTCCCCCTCTTTCACCTGCTGCGACCGGAAGCTGCTCATCCAAGCACCCGCGTTCTTGCCCTGGCGTGGAAAGTAATCGGTATAGAAGACGGCCAGGTGAGAGCCATCAGCATCCAACACCTCGTACGCTTCCACTTCGGGGTGGTAGATCGGCACGTTTTCCAGCTTCTTGAAACTTAAGCCAAACAGGCGGTTGGCCACTTCAAAGACCCCTTCTCGCACGTTCTCCATTTTAAAGTAGGGCTTCACCTCCTCTTCGTTGAGCGCGTATTTCTGCTGGCGTAGCTTCTCGGTGTAATACCACCAGTCCCATGAGGCCAGCTTGAAGTTGCCCCCCTCGACATCAATGAGCGCCTGCAACTCGGCGGCCTCTTTTTTCGCTTGCGGCAGGGCGTAATCCCACACTTCGTTAAGCAACTTGTAGACGTTCTCAGGGGTTTTGGCCATGTTCTCTTCCAGGATGAAGTGGGCGTGCGATTCGTATCCCAACAGTTGTGCTTTCTCCACGCGGAGGTTCACGATGCTGTTGATGATCTGTTTGTTATCTTTCTCGTTATCGTTGTCACCCCGGTTATACATGGCCTTGTATAGCTTTTCACGCAGTTCCCTTTTCTCGGAATACTGCAGGAAGGGGAGCCAACTGGGCTTTTGTAGCCCGAATACCCATTTGCCCTCTTCTCCTTGGTTTTTGGCCGTTTCAGCGGCCGCGGCGATTACCCCCTCGGGGAGACCCGCTAAATCCTCTTCGTTATCGATGACCAGCTTGAAGTCATTGGTCTCATCGAGCAGGTTGCTCCCGAACTGAAGGGTAAGGGCCGATAGCTCCTTGTTGAGCTCACGTAGCCGCTCCTTTTGTTCGTCGTTGAGCAGGCTTCCCGAGCGGACGAAACCCTTGTAGTAGGTGTCGAGTAGGCGGTACTGCTCGGTGGTGAGGTTCATGCCGGTGGTATCGTCGTGCAGCGTTTTCACCCGGTTGAACAGCTGTTCGTTCAGGTTGATGTTGTCGCTGTGCTCCGATAGGATAGGGGACAGCTCTTTGGCCAACTCCTGGATGTCGTCGTTGGTCTCCGCGCTGCGTAAGCCGTAAAACACACGGGAAACGCGCCGCAGCACCTCCCCGGTATTGTCCATCGCCACGATCGTGTTCTCGAACGTGGGCGGTTCCGGGTTGTTGGCGATTGCTTCTATCTCCTTGTCCTCTTGCTCAATGCCCTCTAAAAAGGCCGGTTTGAAGTCCTCGAATTCAATTTGGTCGAACGGGGGCATCCCGAACGGGGTGTCATATTCAGTCATGAAGATGCTACCGGGTTCGCCCGATGGGCGTTGCAGGTTGTTACATGCCAGTAGTGTCATAAGCGCGATAAATAAGTAGATGAAATTTTTCTTCATACGGTTATCAGTTTTATATAGTAAATACTCAGGTTGTTTTCACGTAATACCCGCGTTCCCCTCCTTGGTCGTTAAGACCGTGACCGTTAAAACGGGAAGAGCAGGGGCAACACGAAGATCATAATGACTGCTATGACGAGTTGCAGCGGGAATCCCACTTTCACGTAATCCATGAATTTGTAGCGGCCTGCCGACATCACCAACGCGTTGGGTGGTGTCGCGAACGGGCTGGCGAAGCACATGCTGGCCGCGACCGTCACCGCGAACATGAAGGGATAGGGGCTCACCCCGATGGAGATGGCCGTTTGGAAACCGATAGGGGCAAAGAGCACGGCCGTGGCCGTGTTGCTAATAAACATGGTGAGGATGGAGGTGGCCACGTAGATTCCCGCCAAGACCGCGATGGGACCGTAACTGCTTAGCCCGTTCACGATGCCCTCGGCGATGATGAGTGAGGCCCCGGTCTTCTCCATGGCGATGGCCAGGGGGAACATACCGGCAAAGAGGAAGGTGCTTTCCCAGTTGATCGATTTGTAGGCCGACTCCGCGTTGCGAAAGCACCCCGTTAGGATCATCAGCAAGGCGGCCACCATCGTGGCGATCACGGTGGACACCACGTTGAATATCATGGCCAGGATCATCAGGATGAGGATCGTCGCGGCCACGGGAGCCTTGTGATCGCGGGGTACCCTAAGCGCGTGTTCCATGGGTCGACCGGCCACCACCCACTCTGAGGTCTCTAGATCCAGCTTCTCGATGTCACTCCATTTCCCTTGTACCAGCAGCACGTCGCCCGAGTACATTCGTTCATCTTTCACCTCCTGTAAGATGTACCCGTCCTTTCGGCGTATCCCGAGGATATTCACGTTGTAGAGCTGGCGGAAGTTTGATTCCCTTACCCGCTTGTTGATAAGCTTGGAGGTCGACAGCAGAACCACTTCGGCGATACCTATCTCGCTAAACTGCATACCACCGGCTTGAGAGACCGAGAGCGCGTTGTCGTTACCCTCCAACTCGTGCGCATCAATGAAGTTGAGTCCATTCTCTTCCACCAGGGTCATGATATCCTTGAACTCTCCCAGCACGTAGAGGATATCACCTTTCATAAACGTGCTGGAGGGGCCGGCCATCGCCATGTTGACCGTCTTGTGAAAGCGGTGTTTCGACTCGATCCGGCGTATTTCAACGATACTCAGATTATACTTGCTCGTGATGTTCAGCTCTTGGAGCGATTGGTTGATGAAGGGCGAGTTCTCCCCGATTTGCACCCGGTAGAGGTTATCGGCGAGTTTGTATTCGGAGGCGAGTTGGGTGAGGGTCTTGTCTTTTTTCTCATTCGACCTGTCCCTGTTTTTCCCCGACACCAAGATCTTGCTCAGGGGCCAAAGCAGCAGGATACCTACCGAGAGGGTGATGAGACCGATGGGTAGGAATGAGAAAAACGAGAGTTCCTCGAATCCCCCGCTGATGAGCGTGTCATTGATGATCAAGTTGGGGGGAGTACTGATTAGGGTGAGGAGACCCAAGCTACTCGCGAAGGCCATCGGCATCAGGAACCGACGCGCGTCGGTTTTCGCGTCGGCGGCAAGGCTGATCACGATAGGGAGCATCAGGGCGACCGTCCCAGTATTGCTCAGGATGGCCCCGATACCTCCAGTAGCGAGCATTACTAAAACGAATAGCTTCAATTCGTTTTGCCCCGCCAGGGAGAGGATTTTGGTGCTGATCATCTTGGCAAGCCCCGTCTGGAAGACGGCACCTCCCACGATGAAGAGGCTAACCATCATGATCACCACCGAATTGGAGAAGCCGGATAGCCCTTCCGCGGGAGTGAGAATCCCGGTTAGCACCAACGAGACGAGTACCGACAAGGCGACGATGTCAGACCGTATCTTACCCCACGCGAAGAAGACAATAGCGATGGTGATAATCGCGAAAACAATTAAAACCTGTGTGTCCATATTCAATGTTTAAAATTCCAAAGGCCTGCTAGGCAAGTAGGTTGGTTATCAGCTGTTTATCTTGTATGTTTCCTGTCGGTTCAACATCTCGCCACGCTGATTCACGCGAAGATAGCTTAATTTCTTCACACTAGAAAAACGGGGATGTTGTCGTTTAACATATTGTAATAAAAAAAGGGTCAATATTTTTGTTCACCTGAAAATTATTTGATATATTTGTGATATCAAAATAATATCATTTTATGTAGTATTCAATGTAGTATTCAATGTAGTATTCATTTAACGTGTTGAGGGTATGCAAACAAAAGAATTCATGTTTAGCGGAGTTAGGATGAACGGCTTTTTGATGCTGTTCCTGGTGCTGTTGTTGTTGGTGGGTATCGTGTTGCTTTACGTTACCGAAGAGGTTTGGGGCATTGTGACGGCGAGCGCTTTGTTTGTTGGATGGATAATCCTACTGGTGGTGTTATGTGCTGACGAGTCAGCGCAACCGGTGTTAAATACCGGAACGCTATACCAGTAGCCATAGCGTGAGGTGACGATGAGTAAAAAAGAGAGAATGATCCGCAATTTCGCGCTGCGGCTGGACTCGGGTACCCTGGAGGCTATCGAGAAGTGGGCGGCCGACGAGTTTCGCAGCGTGAACGGTCAAATACAGTGGATACTGGATCAGGCGCTTAAGAAAAGCGGGCGCCTGAAACCCGGGTAATGCATGGCTATGAGGAGTTACAAAAGGGATCGCCCTTGATTATCATGGATGGGAAGAGGATTTCACCGAAGTACTAAAGAGGTTAAAGTTGAAAACCATTAGCTACCGCTTGTGTATAAAGCAAAACAAAATCCGTAAGGCGGGATAAGCCACGCCTTACGGATGTGTTTTTCACGGTTAACTTATTATCATCTCATTTCATTATCACTGTCGGTCTAACCTTAAATTAGAATTAGATATTAAGTTATTTAATGTGCGGGATACAACATAAGTGCCGGCATTATTCCCGGTACGCACGTAGGTAAAGGTAACCGAAGTGTTCATATTGGCCGATACGGGTACCTCGTACGTGTAACGTCCGTTGGTCGGATGAGCGAAAGTGCTGCCGGAGATATTGGGATCAAGCGTTACGGTTGCAGATGATGGAATATCATATGTATTACCACCCCACGGCCAACTAGGCACATAGTATCTCAATGTTCCACTGAAAAGGTGGTATGTCATTGGCAGGTTCAGCGTCACGTGATTCTCCAAATTACCCACGGTGGTAGTTATGGCGTATCTTTCAGAATACCCATTGGATATCCATTTGTCAAAGGTCACGGTGACCGGCGTACCGCTGGCGGCCCCCCCTGAATTATAGGTGTATTTCCCGAGTGCGACCATGTTTAGTGAGCCAACCGAAGCCGATACGGTGGTGGCATCCGCGGGTATCGGCGTGTTGCTCCCGTAAGAGATATCACCCACCGGTCGGGTATAGTTCACCGTTGCATCAGAAAAAAAGTTCGCTTCCAATCTTACGGTTTCCGCCAAATAGGATTGATTGGTTTTAAACTCAACATCCTGCAGTCCTGTAGCAGTTGCCGTGTAAACGTACCGGATTATGCCTCCCGGATTCACACACAGCTGTAAACCGGCTTCGGCCGCGTATAATCCCTGGGTGTAAATATTTACCGGTAACGGGAACAACTCGTCCGGGAAATCGTCGGGAATGAAAAATCGCAGGGTGGAGTTAAACCCCTGTTGGGCTAATAACGCGGCGGGATTCAAGTTGTTAATGGTTACCGGGTTAAATGAGAAGGGTGTACGAAGCACCACCCGGATAATACGTACCAATTCGCCTTTCTCCACCTTGATTTGCGCTTGCGCGGGATCGGTTGGCACGGTCGCGGCACTTTTGGCAGTGATGATGCCGGTAGCATTATCGAAGCTAAAATCAGCGGGGACACTACTCAATGCGCCCTCGTTGCTCATAATGGTTACCGAAACGCCGTCGTTGTTCACCGTTGTCGGGTTATTCACGATGTCGGGGAAAAACTTGTACCACACGTTGAATGTCTTGTTGGGTTCGGTAATAACAACCAGCGTTCTCTCCACCTGCAACTTTCGGGTTCCGTCTGACAGCATCGGGTATTTCTCAATAATGGGGTCAAGTGCCGTGTTGTTGTGCGAGGCACCTGCCAAAGCATCGGAAAAGTTGGTGTACCCCTCTTTGCTAACATTCGTGATATCTACCTTGTAATGGTAATTGCGTTCAAGATCGTAACGCTCCTTTTGGGCATTAATCAGGTCAATTTTGTAGAAATAGGTGTTCGTGTTACCGTTAGTGGTGTAGTTACCTTGTACTATTACGGTAGTTATCTCCGTGGCAATTTTGTTTTTGCGTTCAAACAAAAACTTTTCGTTCATATTTACTTCTCCCGCCTGCGCGTTAAGAAGTGTCACGCCTATTGGCTCAGTGATGACTCCTATCTCAAAAGTGGCGGTGGTAGTGTTAAACGGGGCCATGGTTCCCTTCTCCGGCGCTTTGTGAATGGTAAAGCCCAGGAGTTCGAAATTATCCGCCGTCTCGGTCACGCTGATTTTTGCCTGGTTGCGCAGTAGTTCTATCGCCGGTGCGCCGGGCCCGGTAAAACAGGTGGTGTTGATACCGTTTGGCAATTCTACCATCGCCCAAAACCCGGGATTTTGAGTGACAAATAAGTTCATAATCGCGTTCACGTTGTATCCCAGCATATCGAGGTCGTTAAATCCCGTCCAGTCGTAATTGCTGACAAAGTGTACGTAGCGTTTGTAACCGGAAGCCGGTAGTATTACTGTAAACTCACCACCGGTATCGGTTTGATTTACCAATGTAGCCTGCTTCCTCGCGAGGAAGTTTAGGTTTTGGTCGAACACCAAAAGCCACAGGTCGTTTACTCCACCATTGCCACGGGTTTGCACGGTTTTAAATTCCGGTATGGAAGCCGTGAACTTTACCGTTACCTCGCCGTTTTCAGGCACAACAGGCTCTGGCTGTAGCAGGTTGTCTTGTACGCACCCCGTCAAGGCGAACAGTAAACCGAATAAACTGTAAAGTATTTTTTTCATATATCGTGTTGTTTTTTTCGTTCATTCCTCCTTATTTCCACCCTTTCGCTATCAATCTTTTATATCGCGGATACAGCGGACGTGGGCATTTGTTGATGAACCACTATGAGTAACAGGATCTTTCATTTCATAGGCACCATTAATACTGTATGCATCCCAGTAATAGTTACCCCGCATAACAATGCCTTGTGGATTATTACTGTCATGTTGCAGGTCATCGATATATTTTATTTCAGCCTCGGTAGGTAAGCGCCAATCGTCATAGCGAACAGTTACCCCATTTTTGATGGTTTCTTCCCAGTAGCTATTGCAATTATCAACAGCATCATCGTAGTCCATAGGACTTGTAGCTCCCATTTGGGAAGCCATCATGAACTTGGGCGACACCATCCTGGACACTTCCAGGCTGTTGACGGTGTTACCATTGTCGATTAGCGGAAATCCCCAGATAATACTTCCATCTCCCGAGGGTGCTAACGTGGTAATGGCATACATGTAGGGATTGTTATGATTCGGTGACAATTGATTTCTTAAATTGGATCTTTCACCTTCTTCCGACGTGAAATAGGTCGACGGGAGTTGCCTGATAATAACTGTTTCAATCAAGCCGGATTGCCCGTTGGTAACTTTAAACTCGATGTCTTTTGGTATGTAGTTAACGGGGATGGGGCTGTTTATCTGAATCGTTCCCGATGCCACGTTCGGTTGCACGGTAACGGTAGGCATTTGAGCGGGAGAAACATTAGCCGTAACGGGTTGTCCTGTTACATAATCCACGTATGTGTAGGTTGCTTTTAATGAATTGGGAACAAGGGTTACATTGGCAACGGAAGAGTTAAACGTGAGCGTGTGGTTGGCTACGTTGGGCATTATCACATCAGTTTCCGACACCACGAGGTAATGCGCGCCCATGACATTGATATAAACATCTTCCTCGTTCCACGATTGGATGGTATAGTTGCCGGCCACCTCTTCCGGATCTTCGTCAATCCGTCCTATTATCTTTATCGTAACCGCTATGTCGTAGAGGTAGTTGCGGTGCAACACGTTCTTATAGTTCGCGGCATCTTCGCCGGTGAGGTTTTGGGGGGTTAGCGGTACGCGGTATTTGAAATTTCCCGTGATGTCCGCTACTGAGTCCCTTAAAGGGACAGACAGCTCGATATAGCTTTCCCGATCGCTGTTGGCTCCTTGCCAGTTGTTGGCGTAGGCGTAAAACGGGGTTTGCGTGGTTTGCCCTCCGCCTACAGCGGTTGCCGACAGCGGCCTTGCCGAGGTCGATTTCCAATCCCCGGCACCCATTGTTGGTGCGTTTCCACCGGTTAATAGCGCCGTTTTATCGGTAAAATGCATCAATTTCGCGGTGCAGTTTCCAAGGCATTCAAACCCGGGTACGGTTATGTTTACTAAACGTAGCCGTATTTTCGCGGCAGCACGTTCCAGGTTAACCGTTCCCAAATTGGGATCGTTCAGATCGATGGTTTTCGTGATAACACCGTCCATTAAAAATGAGCTTTGCGGTGTGGCGCTACCTCCTTTTGTGACAAAATCACCGCTTTGCACCACGAGGCTCTTCAAATCAGCGGCATTATCGCCTCCTTCCACGATGGTCGTGTAATTTGCCGTGCTATTAGCCACCACGTACACGTCGTATTCCACGGTTCCATCAAACAACGCTTGTTTATCGGCCGGTATAGGCAGGGTGGCGATGTTAGTAAGGACGTTGTAGTCAATATCGGCAGCGAGCGCTTTCCACTTCAGGGTGTTGCCTTGATAAAAGAATACATCCAGTTTCTCCACCTTGTTTTCGTTAAACGTACCGTCAAAGTCCCCGCTTTCGGTTAAGCGTGTCGTTGTCGGTGTGGGGCTTTTTGTAAATGCCACGTGGAGGGTGAGTTTGTCGCTTTGCAATGATTCATCTACGTTCATTTCGCTCAAGCACGAGGCAAAAGTTGTAAGGAGTAACAAAGCAACAAGCCTACTGATACTGATTGATATGGAGATTATTTTTTTCATATCCGTTCTTCTTTTATTGTTATTTACGGTGCAGTCAATTGGGTAATTACAATTCTATAACCAGTTCCTACAAGTGCTGTCCCTGCCAGCAGGGGAATCTCCACGTATCCCGATGCGGAGCCGGCCCAGCCCACGTTGATGTAAAACTCGGTAACGCGTTCCTCGTTATTCGGGTCATATTTAGGACTGATGCTAATGGTGTATGTACCCAGCTCGTAAGGCGAAGTTCCGGGAGTTACAGTTACGTCGAAGTAGTCGGGGTTGGTAAATTGCGGTGTCCATGCCGCCCCGTAGGGATTTGTAATCGTGAATGTGAACGTGATCGAATCCGTTTTCTGTGTCACGTAATAGTTTTTATTCTCTAATGTCGGCTGTGGATCGAGAGAGGCTTCATAAATACGGTCGTACGTCAACGCCGATTCAAGTTTATTCCATGGCATAACGAATGTCGAAAGCGTCAACCCGTCAAACTCCCCAATATTGGATATGGTAGCCTCGATGTTGTACATGTGGTTCCGCTTGATGGCATAGGGATGTGGATTATATCCCGCGGAGGTTGAAGTCGCGGTAGAATCGTTCACGTATGCCTGGTATCGGGTATTTACTCCATTGTATCGTGCCTCTATAACAAGGTAGGTTGCGCGATTGGCAGTATCTAGAACGGAACCGGGATTTTCATACAGGTACATGGGTGTCGCACCTGTCCATGCATCTACTCCGGATGTAGTAAGTTCGTATTCTCCTGCCCCGGTGTAAATATTATTCCCATATACTTGGCCAGGTACCGGTTGTCCCTCTATAAGTGCCGATTTGGTAGTACCGCGAAGTAAGCGGACGGATTTGATGATGATATCGGCCGGAGTATCTCCTTTTATTAATCTCAAGTTTACGCGGGCCATCAATCGGGTGAGCGCTACAGTTACCTCCGTGGGATTGTCCGGGTCAACCGTGGGCATTACTACTACCTCTTTCGAACCCACCATGGTAAGCGGTGTGGCAAACGGCAATGATCCCGGGTCTGTTTGTGGAGTAACGATATTTTTCAACTGCTGTTGGGTGGTTACATTGTTAAGGTCAGTGGTCATGCCACTCCGCTCGTTCGCCACCACGTAGACAGTTTTGGGACCGGTTTTCACGTTTAATACAAACGGGTTAATGAAGGTGGAGTCTCCGACCGTGAAAACCTTGTTTACTTCAAGCATCTGACCCACGAATACGAAAACACGCACTTTGGTGATGACGGCATCGCCGCTATTAATCGTATCTCCCGCGGCACGGGTAGTCACGCCATCGAGCGACATGATGATCAACCCGCGTTCTTCGGTTTGCGTCAACTCATCTTTCAAACAAGAGGAGAGTATTCCCGGTATCAGCAGGAGCAATATCGCGAGAAAACTATAGGTATATTTTAATTGTTTCATACGATTAGTTCATTTTTATATTAATGTGTATGGAACCTTTCGGTTTCATACGATTAGTTATTAAATGACCACATACTGATGTACCACATCCCAGGGTGTTATCACCACCATCACGCTGACTCCGCCACGGAAGTCGATGATAATATTAAGCAGGCGTCCCACTTCGGGAACGAATGCTTTTCCGTCTGAGCCCTTGTTGGCGGTGTAAATTACCTCGCCGTTAAAGAGGATCTCCAGGGTGTACGATTGCCCTGATCCGGTTGGGTAGGTGTTGAAAACAGGAGCGGTAAGCGTTCCGTCTTGTAGTTGCGTAACGGGGATGTAATTCACTGCCGTACCGGTTAGGTTGCCGTTTTGGTCATACGTGTTCAGCGACTCCTTCAGCCGGAAAGAGTAGTTCCCCTCTTTGTTCCCGTACCATTGTTTCAGGTGTATGGCCGAAATGAAGACCTGTGCTGTTTTACGTCGGATGGTAACCGTTTGGTCACCCGCCGGCTCAATGCTCCCGTACTCTACCGGTACCGAGAGGTTTCCGTAGAAGAGGTCGGATGCTGATTGCACGGCACCGCTCTGCGCCTTGAGTTTGGCGTAGAGATCGCTCAACTGCTTGACCGAAGCCTTATCGGGAAAATCGACCCCGCCGGTGTTGCCCCATGCTACGAACGTGAGCGATTGGTGCCCCGGGTAGTCCAGCTTGATGTCCACTGGCTTTCGGCTTTTCACGGCCGCGGCGTCAAGCAGCACGGCATCCACTATCTCCCCGTTCTCGTTAAATACGAACAGGATAACCTGTTGCACGTCGCCCGAATCGGTAATGTCTTTTTCGTCCGCGTCCACCGCCTTAATAAATAGCCTGAACGGGCGTGGGCAGTCCGAAAAATCCTCTTTCAGGCAACTGCTTAGCAACCCCGTCAGCAACAGTAGCGTTGCTGCGAGTAAAAAGCTCTTTTTTTTCGCGTTGCTCATATTGTTGTTTTTAATTGTTTCCCTGTTCCGCGGAGGGGTATCACTCCCCGCCGCGGTATCCCGGTTTCAGCACGCACCGGATGGCGTTTTGTGTAACGAAAGTGGATGATTACCAAGTTACGGTTTGATCTACTACCTTCCACGGTTCAACTTCCACTTTCACATCCAATAGGGCATCTGTAGCCGGGTCGATGTATGGATTACCTATGCCCTTAATGGTGAGGTAAATGTTGTACTGCGTGTTGCGACGTACTACACCATCACCCGTTGATTCTCCTGTAAACGTTGTACCGGTTTTGGCTTGGTTAATCCAAACGGGATAGTAGGTATAACCGTTCTCGTCGGTGTATAAGCCTTCGGCAGTTACCGGATTATTGTTCAAGGTTGGTTTCCCGCGCAGTACGATAAACATTTTACTGGCTGTTGCCATTGGGTTCACGTAGAAATAGGGTGCAGCCGCTTTAGTAATGGGGAAAGTAATCGTTCCTTCTAAGAAGGCAGCCGCCGTTTCACTGGTTCCAGCACCTTTCTCGTAACTGTTGTTTGGTGAGGGCCACGCCTGGCCGTACATCCAGTTCCCGGAAGTTGCGCCCGTGAAAATATTAACCGTTTTTTGCACGTTAAACATGGCCACCTGCACGTTAGTTAGCGCGTCAAAGATTAGGTCGGCTGGAGCTATTCCAGCCAGGTCTAGGGCTGCCTCTGCAATGGCTACACGGGCGTTGATACGCGAAACTTTAACCGGGTCATCTTGCAAACTTGTCGTGTTAGCCGTAGAAGCACCGTAACCAATGGTGTTTTTACCTTCAACTATAGTTTTGGTGATTTTATTGGCCGTCATGACTAATCCGGTTGTCGCGATATCGCTTATCGGCAAGCTTTGCGTGGCAGCCTCCAATTCAGTTTTCGTAGTAGCGGCACCCAGACCTGCTGGTCCGTTCACTACGATGTAGATATCGCGCGAACCGGTATGAACAGCAATATCTAAAACCTCCTTCGGTTTTTCCGGTGTAGATGCTCCGTACCCATCGAGCACGTTTCCGACGAATACCCATACTTGCGTTTTCTTTACTGCCGACTCGGCTGCCAATCCATCGGGAGCTACTGCTCCCGTAACGCTTAGATCTCCTATAACACGCGTTCCCGGGTTTGCATCCTGCACGATCTTCACGCTTACGGTTGCTTCGGGCTTGTCCACGAAGTTGTCCGTCTCGTTGTTACAAGCCGTCAGCCCTAAACCCAAGGCGATGGCTCCGACTAAAAAAAGTTTTGCTACTTTCATACTTTTAAAAATTTAAATGGTTTAAGTAATTGATTTTGTTTTGTTTTGTTTGTTTTGTTTTTTCTAATTATTCTTTTTCGTTTGTTATTGGTTTGTTTTCTGATTTGTCTGTTTTAGTTGATTTGTTTTTTTGTTCGTTCATTAGTCAGTTCATTTATTCATCGTTTCTTCTTTGGTTTTTTAGTTTATTTGATTCGTTTAATGGATTGTTTCTGTTTGTTACATCTTTTTTACGGGTTTGTATATTATTGCCAATGGTTCATTGCTAATTGCTAATTGCTAATCCTCCATTGCTTTTTCCAACTCCTCCAGGTTATGTTTCGCATCCTCATCGCCACGGGCAGCGGCTTTCTCGAAACAGTCTTTCGCCTTTGCCACCTCTCCCGTTCGGACGTAAGCCACGCCCAAGTTGTTCCACGCGCGTGGGTCGTTCTCTATCCGGCTCAACCGGTCGATAGCCGCTTGGTTATTGCCACCCTCGATATCGGCCGCCGCGCTGTTTAAAATGGCAATTGGCTCATCAGGGTAGAGTCGGGCGGCTATATCGAACACCTCCTTGAACTCTTTGCTCGCCGGGTCGTAAGTTTGTGCAACGAGAAACATCTCGTTCAGGCTTAGCAGCTTGGGCCTCGTTTTGATGACCTCTTTCGCCTCATTCACGTTGAACGGGCGTGAGACGAACGACACTTCGTAATCGTTGCGGCGGAGCGGCGGGTAAAAGTCGTTCAACAGTACGTTGTACGTCTGCCTGTTGTCAAGAGCGATGAGGCGTGCATCGCGCGCGTCATGGTTAGACACGTTATCAATAATCTCCACGATGGCATTCTTGTTTGCCAGGTTGGATGCTACCACCGCGTTTCTCAGGCCCTTCCAATCTTCGCCAAACCACTGCACCTTAAACTGGTCGTGGTTGTAACCGTACTCTTTCTCCATGTACAGGGCAAACGTTTCGGCACGACGTTGCGACAGCTGCATGTTCTTATCGTAATTACCCTCGGGCGACGCGTACCCCGATATGGTGAAGTTGGTGATCGTTAAGTCGGGGTCACCTTTCAGCTCCCTGATAATTTTACCCACCTTGGCCAGCTCAGCGGCGTTATTCTGGAAGTCGGGCAGCAGGTCATGCCGTCCCACCCGGTAATTGAGGTGGGCGCTGTAGGTTTCGCTGCGCTGCTTCACGGGTTCTACCTCGGGTACGATGTAGGATACGCGGTAGGTGGGGACATACCGGTCAGGCAGGATCTTCTGGGAGAGGAGCCTGTCGGGTTGCGCTTCGCTGCAGTCGGCACAGCCGATTACCTCGCCCCTCAGAATCAAGCGTGCTTGACGTTGCCACTCGGCGAACGGCAGGGAGGTTTGGTAACGCAGCGACTGGGGAGTCCCGTTTTCACGTACCAGTTGATCGCTCTTCGGCATATTGAGCCGCATTTTCCCTTTCCACTCGAACGGCCGTTCGAGCACCTTGCTCCTCAGCTTGCCTTTCACGGCCACGGGCCTAAGAACTACCTCGTTGTTGGCCGATACGATCACGGGCGTGATCACCAGCAGGTCGTTCTTATCGAGCTCGAGGTTGTTCAGAATGAAATCGAGGCGCACGCTTGTGGTAGCGCCCTCTTTCGATACGGTCAGGTTTTCAACCGCGACCTGCTCCATGTAGTTGACTTGCGCGGTGGCCATCCCGAAGGTTGCAAACAGGGTCACCGTAATTGCGAACAGGGTGTATATGTTTTTCCGTTTCATACGATTATTTTATTTTTTTTGTTTCGGTGTATGGAACCTTTGATGTTTAAAATAATCATTTCTAAGGGTGTTTAATGATTATTTTAATCATGTCGGTTTCATACGCTCTTATATATATTTTAATGAATAAGGAAAATCAGGGAGACGGCCGCTTTGGTCACGCCCAGGTAATGATCGGTTTCGCTCGCTATCTTCTCGCCGCACTTCACGCAGGGGAACTGGTCGTAGGTAAGGTAGGCGTACCCGGCGCCAATGTTTAGCTCGAAGTTCCACCGGGGTGCCATCACCCACTGGTACCCATAGCTTAACCCACCACCAAAGGCGAACCCTTCGTAGCGGTACTCTTTTAACCTCGACAACCGCCCAACCGGGATATCCAGGCCGCCTACGTTGTACTCGCTGGCCAGCGCGTGCAGCCCTAAGAAATGTCCGTTGAAGCTCTCACAGGGCCAATACCTTATCTCGGGCTGAATGATCCAATGCTTGAACTTCTTGTTGTCTTTGAACGTAAAGGGGTTAAAGCCCCCTCCCAGCTCAAGCGTGTATTCGCGGTTTAGGGCAACCTCGTAACCGCCGTTGAGCGTACCGGCTACCGCCCAATGGGCGAGATTGGTTTTCAATCCTCCAGTTTGGGCGAAAGTGAGCAAGCAGCAAGCTACCCAACCTAATACAAGGAAAGCGATTCTTTTCATGATTCTTTACTACTTAAAAATCTCATTTAAAATTCCCAACTCAAGTTAATAGTTTTCAAAGCGGAATTTCTCTTTTTTTTCGAGAGATACCGTTTTATTTTCTTTTCATCTTCACTGTTTCTTGCACGTTTAACGT
>JAPXNA010000012.1:0-118834 GCA_033808735.1 Fermentimonas sp. | reverse complement strand
CAGCTTGGAACTTGAAGAAAATGATGGAAATGCTTAAAAAGGATTTCTTGAATTTTATTTTTCGATGGCTTTTACAGAGAGATAAAATATGTTCCTCGACATGATTTGAATTTATAAGGAGCGACTATTTACTTTATGATCTTTATCAGTTATTTTACCTTTGACTTTGAATTTATCATTTAAAATTTCTTCAAAATCAAACTCCCTCTCATCACCGTTTTTATTTAACATTATCCTTCTGTGGTCGCTAAACCTTTGGCATTTAGGTAGTTTAAAGTGGAGCTGCAATGAGTTTTGATTTATTATTGGTAATAGTCCGTCTATTTTATCAATTAAAAAATAACAAAAATTGCTTACTTCAATTTCTTTTTTTCCATCATTTATTACCTCTTTGTTTCTTTGTAAATAATTAAGACTAAAAATTTCTGGTGACTTGCCGAATGAAACATCATCAGTAAATGAATCCTCCTTTCTTGTTCTATCCCATTCTTGTAGTTCATCAGCTATTCTTAATATTTTTACAGCAAGAGGTATGTCCGTTTTATATTCTATTTTATTGAAATTGCTAATATCCAGAGATCTATCGTGATAGGCAATTGCTAAACAAATGTCACAAATAGTTTCAATTTTTTTTCGTAAATAAGTATTAGAGTTTCTCCATTCATTTAAAATTGGCCTTAAAAACAACACAACTGATGAAAGATTATGTTTCGCATTAAATAAACCTTTACCTGCAATTGCAGGCATAATTATTTCTTTATAAATGTGTTTTATTTTATTTTTACATCTTTCTTTTTCTGCTTGATATGCACTTGAGTCCTTTTTTGAATTACGATATTCTTCTTCAAGTGCACTCGGTAAAGACCCCCAAAAATCTATCAAATCTAACAAGTCTTTAGGATTATCTAAAGTGAACTCGATTTCGCCACTTGAGTTTAATAACTTCTTGAAAGCACCTTTGCTAAGATTATTTCCAATTTCTTTAATTTTTTCTATTGGGTATGCTAAATCGTGAAAAATAGCAGCTATAAAAACCACTCTTTTTTGTCTGCTTTCATCTTCCTTAATCTTGTAGTAGTCTGTAAATAAGTAATTTGAAAATAAAATAACTCTTATTGTATGACTTAAATGGTCACGAATATTAATTTTTTTTCGAGTGTTTAACGATTGAGCTGTTCGGAGAATTGTTTCCAATGGCTCAAAAACATTAATCAATTTATTTTTATCCTGTTTGGAAAATTCAACTTCTCCAAAAACGTCTTCTGCGATTCCTTTAATGAATTCGATAGCTTTATCCCTATTTTGCTTATAGTCTTTATTGTTTAACAAAGCATACCAATCTAATAGACTTTGTTGGATTGAATTATTGAAATTGTTAGTCTTTAAAAAATGAAGAATTAATTCATTATCTATCTTATGCCTTTTTCGTATCATATCTAAATCAAATAATCTGTAAAAATTGACACTGCATCTTTAATACGACAAAAATAATAAATATTCACGCAATAATGCAAAAATAAAATATCACGGAGTTAAAACAAATAAGTTCTATTAAGAATTGAAAACAGCAATTATAAAATTAAGCAAAAACAAATAATTGAGGGGGGACGTACACTTTTGTCTTTTGAACAAAATCGTATTTTGTGTTGTAGTTTACAAAAGAAAAAACATTTATTCGCATAACAAATTTACTCAATTTCCGTGATAATAAAACAAGGACACAACCAAAGTTTCATTACAAAGCCATCGGCAAACACTATTCTGTAATTTCATGCAAAGTTCAAGCGGAACACCCCTCAATATAATCATTTAACACCGTACTTGTTCGTTGCCACACCACTCCACGGTTGTAAGTAATTTTTAGTAACTTTGTGTTTCTAAAAAAACAGACAAGTATGGATGTAAGCAACATTGAAAACATTGAACTAAGTTATTTGAACATTGATGACTACGAGGAGTTAAAGCAGATCATGATTGAAATCTACTCTGATAAGCCCGGTGGGTATTGGAGGAAAGAGCAGGTTCAAAAACTCATCAATATTTTTCCCGAGGGACAGGTAGTGATCAAAGTAAACGGGAAGCTGGCCGCTTGCGCGCTTTCCATTATCGTGGATTACAAGAAGCTGGGCGACAAACACACCTATAAACAGATTACCAGGGATAATTTCAGTGCACACACCCCGAAAGGCGACGTGCTGTACGGTATAGAGGTATTTGTTAGTGAAGAGTTCCGTGGGCTCCGACTGGGAAGGCGACTTTATGACTACCGCAAAGACCTTTGTGAACGACTTAACCTGAAGTCGATCATCTTTGGTGGACGAATGCCCAACTATCACCTGTATGCCGACAAACTTTCGCCCCGCGAATATATCAGGAGCGTGCGACTGAAAGAGATGGACGACCCGGTGCTCAACTTCCAAATATCGAACAACTTTCAGCCCGTTCGGGTGCTCCGCGGATACTTGCCTGGCGATGAAGAGAGCAACGAGTATGCCGTGCTGATGCGCTGGGACAATATCTATTACGAGGAGCCGACCGAGGAGGCCACCATCGCCAAAAAGATCGTTCGATTAGGGCTTATCCAGTGGCAGATGCGCTCATACCAAAACTTGGACGATATGATGCAGCAGGCGGAGTTTTTTATCGATGCCGTTTCCGGGTATCGTTGTGACTTCGCGTTATTCCCCGAGTTTTTTAACGCCCCGCTGATGGCTCAATACAACCACCTTTCTGAGCCCAATGCCATCCGTGAACTGGCCAAATACACCGAAGAAATAGTCAACAACATGTCGGAGTTGGCCATTTCATACAACATCAACATTTTGACCGGTAGTATGCCCGAAATGCGGGACAACCACCTCTACAACGTGGGATATCTTTGTCGCCGTGACGGCTCGCGGGAGAAGTACGAAAAGCTTCACGTTACACCCGACGAGGCCCGCGTATGGGGGATGCAGGGTGGTGACGTGGTGAAAACATTCGACACGGACTGCGGGAAAATAGGGGTGCTCATCTGCTACGACGTGGAATTCCCGGAACTTCCGCGCCTGCTGGCCGATGAGGGGATGCAAATCCTTTTCGTCCCGTTCCTTACCGACACGCAAAACGGCTACTCGCGGGTAAGACACTGCGCGCAAGCACGGGCTATCGAGAACGAGTGCTACGTCGCCATCGCCGGATGCGTGGGCAACCTGCCAAAAGTGCACAACATGGACATACAGTACGGACAGGCTATGGTCTTCACCCCGTGTGATTTCGCGTTCCCAACCAACGGGGTAAAAGCCGAGGCCACGCCCAACACGGAGATGATACTGATTGCCGACGTGGACTTGGATCTGCTGAACGAGCTAAACCAGTTCGGAAGCGTGAGGAACCTGCGGGACAGGAGAAAAGATATTTACACGTTGAAAAGGCGCTAAGTAACAAACCAACAGCCTTCACGGTCAGATCATGAAACGACGTTCATCCTCTACTTTCGCCGCCTGCTGGCAATGCAGTTTATGAAGAAGTGAGAAATAACAATGAGTGTTGTTTGATGACGCAAAAACAAAATTTACGCGTACTTTTGGACAGCAACATACATTCGGATAATAACGTAATTTGGGCTACAACGTACACCTGGGTAATAAAACGTGAATGAAATGGACTTCGAACAACTATTCAACTTTCTGGCGCATTTGCAGATATACAACGAGCGCTACTGGTTTAACGAACACAAAGGGGAGTACGAGCGGGCACGGGAAACGTTTACCACATTGATCGATGCGCTTATCCCGCCGCTCATAGAGCTGGATGAAAGCATAGGCATGGTGACTGCCTCGGAATGCATGTTTCGGATTTACCGGGATATTCGCTTCTCGCCCGATAAAACACCCTATAAAACGCACATGGGGGCGTTTATCGCCAACGGGGGACGGAAAACACGACAGGCGGGATACTACATTCACCTGAAACCGGACGAGTCGTTTATCTCCGGGGGGATTTACTCGCCCGATCCCGCCACGCTGGAGTCCATACGAAATTATATCTACCACCATCCCGATGAAATTCGGGCAATTTTGGACAACAAACCGTTCAAAAAACTTTTCCCAAAACTATCGGAAGAGGAGAAGCTCAAAAATCCGCCACGGGGATACACGAAAGAGTGCAAAGAGATCGAGCTGATAAAAAACAAGCACTTTATCACTTACCTCCCGTTGGACGACGATTTTTTCATGCAAGAGAACGTGATCGAGCGCCTAATGGAGCTGTTCAAGGTGCAATACCCGTTCAACGCGTTTTTAAACAAAGCAATACAATGACCCACTTACAGAAATCGATTGTAGATATTTTCGTGGTGAAAGACAGTACCAAGGTGACACACACCAAACCAGGATTTGCAAATATAGTAGAGATGGAGGGTACTCCCTACTCCACCGAAGCGATGAAAAAGGTGGCGGAAAAGGTGGCTTCGCCCTACCTGCTGCTTCAGATTAAAAACTGTGACGTGGAGCTTGGCTACCTCGCTTTGGAGCGCTGGATGGGCGTGGCCAGGCAAACGTCTGCCACGCTGCTCTATGCTGACAGGTACAAAAAGATAGATAATCAGCTAAAGTCGCACCCCACCATCAACTACCAACAGGGGGCATTGAGGGATGATTTCGACTTTGGCGCGCTGGTCCTCATGCCCACAAACAGCTTCAAACAGGCTGTAGCGTTGATGGAACACGAATACCAGCATGCCGCTATCTATGACCTGCGTCTGCATCTTTCGGAGCTTGGCCAGATAGTGCGCATTAATGAACACCTATACACGGAGGCAGAGACAGATGCAAGGGCGAGTGGCAAAAAGCTGTTCGACTACGTGGATCCCAAAAACAGGGCGGTGCAGATTGAAATGGAACAAGCATGTACCGCTCACCTCAAACGCATAGGAGCCCTGCTTACGGACGAGCCCCAAACGATAAATCTCGATGTGTCCCACGATTTCCCGGTAGAAGCCAGCGTGATTATCCCGGTAAGAAACCGGATCAAAACCATTGCCGACGCGGTGCTGTCGGCAGTGAAACAGGAAACCTCGTTCCCCTTTAACGTTATCGTGACCGACAACCACTCCACCGATGGAACATACGAGGAGCTGAGGCGATTAAGCGTTGAATGCAAAAACTTAATTGTTCTACGTCCCGACCGTCACGACTTGGGTATCGGTGGATGCTGGAACCATGCCGTGATGAGCCGGCATTGCGGACGTTTTGCCGTACAGCTCGACTCGGACGACCTCTATAGCGGAACCGACACGCTGGAGAAAATTATACGCCTGTTCCACCAAGAGAGGTGTGCGATGGTAGTCGGGACCTACAGGATGACTAACTTCGACCTGGAGGAGATCCCTCCCGGTGTTATCGACCATAAGGAGTGGACACCCGATAATGGCAGAAACAACGCGCTCCGCATCAACGGGCTCGGTGCCCCGCGGGCCTTCTACACCCCCTTGCTCCGCGAAATACAGCTTCCCAACACCAGCTACGGTGAAGACTACGCGGTGGGACTGGCATTTACACGCGACTACAAAATCGGCCGCATCTACGATGTCGTCTACCTCTGTCGCCGTTGGGAGGACAACTCCGATGCCAACCTTGATATCAGCAAGGTAAATGCCAACAACTTCTATAAAGATAGCCTGAGGACTTGGGAACTGCAGGCACGACTGAAGAAGAACAGCTAAGAGCCATGGATGAGGACAGGGGAAAAAAGAAAAAAAATAGCGGAAAAGAATTGCCAGACAGCAAGGGCAACCTAGAAACTGGTATAAAGGGTTCGCGAAACAGCATCAAGGAGTTGATGGATGCCCTCTGGCGTGAACAGACAACCAACTGGCCACTGATGAAAAAGGGATACGCCGATTTGCAGCAGCTGCTCACCAAAGACATCTCTGTAAACCATATCCCTTTCAAAGCGCAACATAACCCGGCACGTATCGTCTCTTCGGCTGCTAAAACGGACCGCGAAAGCATTGCCGCCCGCCCCTGCTTTCTCTGCAGGCACAACCTGCCCACGGAGCAGAAGGGACTGCTTCTCTTGGGCAGGTATATCGTCTTAACAAACCCGTTCCCCATTGTCGAGAGGCATTTTGTCATCCCGTGTATCAACCATATACCCCAACGATTAATGGGCGATGAAAAGGAGAACGGGTCGAAAAGGGGACAAAAGGGAGGGAAGAACAGTTCTCAAATATTGAATTGTGGCAAGCAGAGCGGAAGACAAAACAGCAGACAGAATGGGGAAGAGAACGAAAACGAGAACGACCATCAAATATTAATTGGCAACAGCATTGAAGATATGGCTCGCCTGGCAGAGCTGTTTTCGGAACTGCTGGATATCTACTTCAATGGGGCTACCTGTGGCGCCTCGGCTCCCGATCACTTCCACTTTCAAGCCGGGCCGCAGGGTACGCTGCCGCTAATGGAACAGCACCCGAAGGCTCCCATCATAGAGCGAGACGGCGGTTCGATTAGGCTGATGGAGGAACAGCCCCGCACCGTACTGTTGCTGCAGGCGAATTCAATCAGCGCACTCTGCTCACTATGGTCGCTGTTGACAGAGGGCCTGAAGGAGATTGAAGTGGGTGACGACCAGTTAAACCTGGTACTCAGGCATACCGAAGCGAAAAAGTGGCAGCTCTGGGTCATTCTAAGGAGTAAGCACCGCCCGGAGTGCTATTTTCGGGAAGGTGATGAGCAGTTCCTCTGTTCACCCGGGGTAATCGACATGTCGGGTATTGCCGTGCTGCCCCGTCCTGAGGACTATTCCCGGATAACGGGCACTATCTGGATGCGACTTATGGAGGAGGTCTCTCTTCCTGCCGACAAGTTCCATCGGCTAATAGAATTACTTAAAAGATAAAACCAGCAATATGATTCCAACCCTATCGGTAGGCATACTCACCGCACCGGATGTCACCATCGATTTTCACGGTGATTTCAAGGGACCTGACGCTACCACCATCACTGGCAAGCATCGGTTTAAAGCGACGGAACTGACGAAAGGAGCCTTGGAGTTTCATCCCGTTTTGCCCCACGACAGCTTCACTATACACGATGTGACCATCGGTGTACATTTTCACTGGGAGCAGAAAGAGCATCAGACTTTTAACGGGTCGTTAAAGCTGATCATTTCAGACAGAGAACCTCAAATGCTGCACGTGATCAATCTGATAGATGTGGAGTCCTACCTGTTAAGCGTTATCTCATCTGAAATGAAGAGCACGGCCAACATACCTCTCCTGAAGGCGCATGCCGTTATTTCACGTAGCTGGGTGTTGGCACAGCTTGAAGGCTTCAACCAACTGCCCGGAACGGCAGTCGCCACGTTAGCCGAAGAGGGGGATATGATCAAGTGGTACGATAAGGATGACCATACGCAATTTAACGTGTGTGCCGATGACCACTGCCAGCGGTATCAGGGTATCTCTCGGGAAATAACCGAAAAAGCCGAAATAGCCGTAATGGAAACAGCCGGAGAGGTGCTTACCTACGAGGGCAAGTTGGCCGACACCCGTTTCCATAAATGTTGCGGGGGGGTACTCGAACGGTTTGCCACCTGCTGGGAAGACAAGCACTACCCCTACCTGCTATCGGTACGCGACGCGGAAAACGATGGTACGGCTGACTTTTCCGGAATAGCTGAATGCTCTAAGACAGGCGAACACGCTCAGACAAGCGAACACTATAAGACTGCCGACTACTCTAACGAGGAGGATGCGACAGCCTTTATCGAAGGTCACCCGAAGAGTTTTTGCGACACCCAAGACCCGGACATCCTGGATCAGGTCCTCAACTTCTACGATCGCACCACGACCGATTTTTACCGGTGGCAGGTGAGCTATTCAGCAGAAGAGCTCTCCGGGTTGGTGAGAAAGAAACTAGGCAAAGACTTAGGGCAAATCACAACCCTTGAACCGCTTACACGGGGTCCCTCCTCCAGGATATCTCGGTTGCGTATCGTGGGCACGAAGGGCGAGGTGGTAATTGGCAAGGAGCTGGAAATACGCCGGGCCCTGTCGGAGAGTCACCTCTACTCTTCGGCATTCACGGTGCACACGGAAGGGGCAAGAGAGAAGCCCGAACGCTTCACGCTACATGGTGCAGGATGGGGTCATGGCGTGGGACTTTGTCAGATAGGAGCGGCGGTAATGGGGGAAAAAGGATATAGCTACCGGGAGATTCTTTCGCACTACTACCCGGGTACTGACTTGACAAAACTTTATCAGCATGATGAACAATAAGCAAAAAAAACGTTCACCGTGGGCATGGGTACCCACCCTCTATTTTGCAGAGGGGATACCCTACGTGGCCGTCATGACCGTATCGGTAATCATGTATAAAAAGCTGGGGATAGGCAATGCCGAAATCGCGCTATACACCAGTTGGCTCTACCTGCCATGGGTTATAAAACCGTTCTGGAGTCCCATCGTGGATATCTTTAAAACCAAGCGATGGTGGATTATAACCATGCAGAGCATCATAGCGGTAGCTTTCGCGGGAGTGGCATTTACCATACCTGCACCCTACTTCTTTCAGCTGACGCTGGCATTCTTCTGGCTGATGGCCTTCTCTTCCGCCACGCACGATATTGCGGCTGACGGCTTTTACATGTTGGGACTGGACGAGGTAAACCAGGCAAAATTTGTAGGCATACGAAGCACCTTCTACCGTGCCGCCACCATATTTGGACAGGGGGTTTTGGTTATTATAGCCGGTTCCATCGAAAAATCTACCGGAAGCATCGAGCGCTCCTGGAGCATTACCTTTATACTTCTCGCCATGCTCTTCCTGCTTCTAACCATTTACCATAAACGAATGTTGCCTCACGCTGCGAAAGATATGGATCGTAGCGAACAGCGCACCTTCGGGGAGATCATGAAGGAGTTTTTTGGAACGTTCATCACCTTTTTCCAAAAGAAACAGGTAATACCGGCTATTATTTTCATGCTCACTTTCCGCTTACCGGAGGCGTTTGTAATAAAAATGCTTAATCCCTTTCTACTGGATCCCATAGAGGTGGGCGGTCTGGGACTGTCAACGCAACAGGTGGGACTGGCATACGGAACGTATGGAATTATAGGTCTTACTTTAGGAGGTATTATCGGGGGCTTTACCGCCTCGAAAGGGGGACTGAAAAAGTGGCTATGGCCCATGGCTTTCAGCATCATGGTGCCTTGCGCACTCTATCTCTACCTGGCCATCGCCCAACCCACCAGCATGGCCGTTATCAGCAGCTGTATCGTTATCGACCAGTTTGGTTACGGTTTTGGCTTCACCGCCTACATGCTATTTATGATCTATTTCGCGCAAGGTGAGAGCCAGACGGCACATTACGCCCTATGCACGGGTTTTATGGCCCTCAGCATGATGCTGCCGGGTATGGTAGCCGGTTTTATTCAGGAAGCGTTGGGTTACATAAACTTCTTCTGGTTTGTAATGGCATGCTGTCTCGCCACCATCATCGGGACTGCCATTATCAAGGTTGATCCCAAGTATGGTGTTGCGAAGAAGAATGAAGCGTAAAGTATGAGAAAAAAAGAGATATTGTTTTTTCAACAATTATATGAACTGTCACCACAATCCCTCTCTTCTCGCAGCCCATTACTAAAACGGGGATAGAGGTGTTACGCGACCGACAGCGACACCATCCGTTTGAGATGTTTTTTCATTTCATGAATTTTAATAGGGTGACACCCTATTTCCCGAACAACTAATGTAACAATATGGGAAAAAGCATATTACTTTTGGACGCATAATAAAAGAGCCTATGAAGAGCTTAATTAAATATCACAGTTGTCAATAAGCAAGATTTAATGAACATATCAACTTCTTTTGAAAAAATAACAGAACAGCCCTCACTTTATAACGATCTTGAGAAAAAGTCAATAGTTGAGATTTTGAATGATATAAATGTAGAGGATCATAAAGTGGCGCCGGCGGTCAAAAAAACCATTCCCGTAATCGAAAAGCTGATTGAGCAGATTGTACCAAGGATGGAGCGTGGCGGAAGAGTTTTTTATATAGGCGCGGGTACAAGCGGCAGGCTCGGAGTGCTTGATGCCTCCGAAATTCCGCCTACCTTTGGAATGCCTCCCACCCTTTTTATTGGACTTATCGCGGGCGGTGATTACGCTCTGCGACACCCGGTAGAAAATGCGGAGGATACTGAAGAGCTGGCCTGGAAAAATCTTCAAGAGCATAATATTTGTCAAAAAGATACCGTGATAGGTATAGCTGCCAGCGGTACAACCCCCTATGTTGTGGCAGCACTTAAAAAGGTGCGCGAAGAGGGTATCCTGACAGCCTGCATCACCTCCAATCCCAACAGTCCTGTTTCTCAGGTAGCCGAATACTCCATCGAAACAGTGGTAGGACCGGAATATGTAACAGGCAGTTCACGCATGAAATCTGGGACGGCACAAAAGATGGTGCTAAATATGATTTCCACTGCCCTGATGATAAAGATGGGGCGCGTTGAAGGAAACAAGATGGTGAATATGCAACTCAGTAATAAAAAACTGATTGAGCGAGGTGCCAAGATGCTTGTTGAGGAGTTGGGGCTGGAACAGGACGATGCACAAGCCCAACTGCTTGAAGCCGGCTCAGTCAGAGCGGTACTTGACAAATATGGGAAATAACAGAGAGTTAACAGATACCGGGCTAGGATATGCCTAAACTTTTATGGGGCAACATACAAAAAAGGACCGCCTTTTCTTTCAAGACAGCCCTTTTTTTGTACTCTCTAGCGGAAGCGGGGGGATTCGAACCCCCGGTACAGTCACCCGTACGGCAGTTTAGCAAACTGCTGGTTTCAGCCACTCACCCACACTTCCAAATCTAACCGATTGACCCAAGGACAAGCTAAGCCAACTTCCAAATTAACTGTTCCATTAGGCGGTTGCAAATATACGAGTTTGTTTTCAACTTCTCAAAGAAAAAAAGAAGATTTGAGCCGAATATTTCAGTTCATTAGCTTTTGCCTCCCCTGTTTTCCTTGATAATGCGAAATTAAACGCTATTTTTGTCACCCGAAAAGCTACTAGAAACGCAAAAGGTGGAATTGTGGGAAATCGTGCTACATGTAGGTCATCCTCACCCAAGAGACAAACCCTGTACGGTCAGCAAAGATGAACAAGACAAACAGGAAGGCAAAGGGGCAACAGGGAGAAAATAGAAACAAAGGAGAAACAAGAAGCATAGAGGAAAGGGTAAACAAGGGGGAGACAAGGAACAAGGAACAAAGAACAAGGAACAAGGAACAAAAGGGAACATGGGGGAAATAGGAGACAAGGAAAAAACGGGGAACAACGAGAAAATGGGAACCGGGAAAACGAAAAAGCGGGGCAAGCGATGGGTACTTTGGACTATCGCATCCCTTTTCTTTGTCGCTGCACTGACCGGCGTCTATATCTACCGATTGGTATTCCAACCCATCTCGCTGGAAGAGACGACCTATGTTTACATCATGCCGGGGACCGGCTACAAGCAGGTAGTAGAGCAGCTGAAAGAGAAGGGGGCGATGCCTTCGGAAGAGATCTTTCTCCTTTTAGCCGAGCGGATGAACTACCCCAATACCGTTAAATCAGGGAGATACGCCATTGAAGAGGGGATGACGATGCCGGAGGTGATCCGGCGATTGCGCTCGGGGAACCAGGCTCCCGTGAACCTGACGTTCAACAACATCCGTGCCTTCGAGAACCTGGCAGGTCGCCTCTCACAGCAGCTAATGCTGGATAGCCTATCGCTGCTCCAAAGCTTTCGCGATAGCCAGCAGGCAGAAAAGTTCGGTTTCAACCCGGAAACCTTCCCGGCCATGTTCATCCCCAACAGCTACGAAGTATACTGGAACACGAGCATCGATGACCTGCTGATCCGGATGAAGCGGGAGTACGATCGGTTCTGGAATGAAACGAGAAAGGAAAAGGCGAAAAGGGTGGGGCTGACCCTGGTAGAGGTTTCCATCCTCGCATCGATAGTGGAAGAAGAGGCGACCTACAGTGACGAGTACCCCACGGTAGCCGGGCTGTACCTCAACCGGTTAAAACGGGGGATGCGACTGGAGGCTGACCCGACAGTAAAGTTCGCCGTGGGTGACTTCACCTTGCGGCGTGTGCTTTTCCGCCACCTGGAAGTGGAGTCGCTCTACAACACCTACAAGCACGGGGGACTGCCCCCGGGACCCATTCGCATGCCTTCCATCAAGGCGATTGACGGGGTACTGAACCCTGAAGAACACAACTACCTCTTCATGTGCGCGAAAGAAGACCTATCGGGACGGCATAACTTTGCCACCACGCATGCGGAACACGCACGCAACGCGGCGGCCTACCAGAGGGCATTAAACGAAAGGGGTATTTATTAAAGGAAAAAACCTTCATCATTATTTGCCCTTGTGAAAGGTTACGATTCGCGGTTAACGCCCTAAACGGAGGGTGAGTAACTTCATCATCGTCTATCCCTTCAGAGATATTAAACGATAAGGGAAATTTTTATTGGGACAGCATCTTCATAACTATCTCCTTATCGCGATGAAGCCGGGCGACCAACTCCTCCTTAGAATTAAATTTCACCTCACCACGTACGAAATCGATAAACTCTACGCTTAGCGACTGGCCGTACAGGTCACCATCGAAGTTGAACAGGTTCACCTCCACGCTAACCGTGCTCTCCCGGTGGAACGTGGGGCGGGTCCCGATGTACAGCATGCCCGTGTAGACCTCGTCGCCCTTCAACCGAACCCGAACAGCGTAAACGCCTTTGGCCGGCACCACCTTATTAGGCTCCCGCAGTTGAATGTTCGCGGTAGGAAAGCCAATGGTGCGCCCTACCCTGTTTCCCTCCACGATCGTCCCGAAAAGGGTGTAGCGGTACGAAAGCAGTCGATTGGCATCCTTAATGTTCCCGCTTTGCAACAAGCTTCTAATCAGAGATGAGCTGACGTTACCCTCTCCATCCACCGGAAACCGTGTAGCTAAAAGCACCTTCATGCCCATAGCCTTACCGTGACGGGCGTACTCCTCGTACCCCTCTACCCGATCGCGACCAAACCGATGGTCGTACCCCACGAAAAGGGTATCCACCCAAAGGGCTCGTTTAAGTACACGGCACATGAAATCCCCGGCCGAAAGCCTGGACAACGCCTCGGTAAAAGGTAGGCTTATGCAGTAATCAACACCCGTGGAAGCCAATAACGACACCTTCTCATCGAACTCATTGAGTAGTAAGGGGCGGTAATCCGACTGCAATACCTCCCGCGGATGCACCGGGAAAGTGACCACCGCGGAAGGAAGTCCCCTGCGCTGCGCCTCCCCTTTCACCTGCTCGATAAGGTGGCGATGCCCCACGTGTACCCCATCAAAGAAACCGACCGTAGCCACGAAAGGCTGCACGGTCGACAAGAGATCCTGCTTATCCGAAAAAAACGGCCCTCCCGTTGGCACGGAAACCAGGTCATCCAACCCCCTACCCTTTACTAAATCGATAATTTCCAAAACAAAATAGTTAAACCAGTCCCGAAAACCGCGAAATTAACAAACTATCGCGGGGCAAAGTTAGTCATTTTCATCTACTTTTAATATCTTTGTATTTTGTAATTGATTTACAGTTTAAAACAATCCTTTTAAAGAAAAGACGATGAAATCTAAAACTCTTTTATTATTTGTTACAGGTATGATGGTTTTGGTAACAGCCTGTACTGGTGGGAAGCATAATACCCTCACCAAGCAGGAAATGGCTGAGGGTTGGGAACTCCTGTTCGATGGGGAGACGCTAGACGGTTGGCGCGATTACAACGGCACAGAGCTCACCGCCCCCTGGTTCGCGGAAGATGGCATGATCCAAGCCAAAGGGGAAGGCGCCGATGAGCATGGCTACATAGTAACCGAGAAGCTGTACGAGAACTTCGAGTTGACCTGGGAATGGAGGATCGCCGACGGGGGTAACAGCGGCGTACTGTACCACGTTGTGGAGAACCCGAAATTTGCCGTTCCTTACGTAACAGGACCTGAATACCAATTGATTGACGACCTCGGGTTTCCTGAGCCACTTGAAGATTGGCAGAAAACGGCGGCAGATTACGCGATGTACACGACCGACCCTGCAAAAACCGTTATCAAGCCGGCAGGTGAGTGGAATAGCTCCAAGATCGTTTTCGACAACGGCCACGTGGAACACTGGCTGAACGGCGAAAAGGTAATCGAGTTCGAAGCCTGGACGGACAACTGGTTCGAGCGCAAGAACAGCGGGAAGTGGGAGAACGCACCCGAATATGGGCTAGCCCGCAAAGGGGTAATCTGCCTACAAGACCATGGTTCGGCGGCCTGGTTTCGAAACATTAAAATCAAAGAGCTGCCTCGTATAACCAAGGAAGTTGTCCTTTTTAATGGGGAAGATCTACACGGGTGGGAAGCGTACGGCACAGAAAAATGGTACGTTAAAGATGGGCTACTCGTGTGCGAAAGCGGACCTGACAAGCAATACGGCTACCTTGCAACCCGGGAGTATTATGATAACTTTGATCTGACGCTGGAATTCAAGCAGGAGGCCGATGGCAACTCGGGCGTGTTCTTCCGCTCATTCATCGAGCCAGGCGTTATCGTGAACGGCTGGCAGGTAGAAGTGGCGCCCAAGGGACACGATACTGGAGGTATCTACGAGTCCTATGGACGTGGATGGCTGGTTCAGATTCCCGACGAGAAAGAAGATATCTTGAAAGAGGGCGAATGGAACACCATGCGGATTCGGGTGGAAGGCGATAACGTGAAGACGTGGCTGAACGGCGAAGAGATGGTGGACCTGACTGACGAGAAGATCGGGAAAGCGCAAGGGCGCATCGCACTGCAGATACACGACGGGGGAGGTATCCGAGTGCTCTGGAGAAACCTGAAGCTGCAAACCCTGTAATTCCCATCTGGTGGGATAGTGAATTTACCAAAATACCCTGCCGCTCGTGGGCAGGGTATTTTTGCGTAGGTACACACCCCATTCACAAGTAAGTATTGTTACATGAGTAATAACCGTCTTAAAAAGAAACATGATTGAGAAAAACGAACTGTTTAAAAATGAGCTGTTAAAGCATGTCGTTGAAGGAATTCACGAGAAGAAAGGGAAGAACATCAACACGATCGAATTAAAAGGCATATCAGGTGCGGTGTGCGACTACTTCGTGATCTGCGAGGGAAACACACCTACGCAGGTGTCTGCACTATCGGAATCGGTAGAAAAAATGGTCCTTGAAAACGTTGGGGAACGACCGCTACGCGTACACGGCAAACAAAACGCAGAGTGGATTGGCATGGATTATGGGAATGTGATCGTGCATATCTTCCTTCCCGAGCTGAGAAACTTCTACAACATTGATCTGCTCTGGCAAGACGCACGAGCCGTGCGAATTCCTTCTATCGACTAAAACATATTCCTTGAAAAATTGTTACATTGTTACATCCTTACAGCGTTGGAGCTAAGTTCTCTGTCGCGGTGAAATAATACAGACGCTTCGTGTTAAAGTTGGACCAACAGCCGCAACTAGATAAAGCCAACGTTCCGTATTACAATTTGTAAAAAAAGGAAGAGAGCAAAAGCAATGAGCAACACCAATAAAAATAAAAAACAGGACAAGCAACCCACCCTGCGCCCCAACTTGGGAGGCAACCCCAATGCCAAGAAACCATTCAACCCCTACTGGATATATACTATCATCTTCCTGGTATTAATGGGAATGTTCTTCTTCGGGCAAGACACCTCCATGAAGGAGGTCAACTGGTCGGACTTCCAAGAATACGTAAGGGACAACCGTATCAAAAGTTTGGTGGTGTATGACAAAGGTACCGCCCAAGCCATCGTGCGGGAAGAGTCCATCCACCACGTGTTCGGGGATGATGCTGACCGCGTGAGGAGAACACCCGTTATCCAGGTTAGGGGGGCTTCAGCCGACGCCATCTACGAATTCATTGAAGAGGTAAAGAGTGAGCGGGAGTACGACATCGAGGTCAGTTTTGACACCACGTCGGCAATATGGGGTGTACTGCTCACCTTTGCACCAATTCTCCTTTTTATCGCCGTTTGGATATGGATGCTGCGCAGGATGCAAGGGGGCGGCGCCGGTAGCGGAGGCGTCTTCAACGTGGGGAAATCGAAGGCGCAACTGTTCGACAAGGACTCCAGCCAGAAAGTGACGTTTCAAGATGTGGCGGGTCTCTCCGAGGCAAAAGAGGAGGTACAGGAGATCGTGGAATTCCTGAAAAACCCGGGTACCTACACCAAGTTGGGCGGTAAGATTCCAAAGGGTGCCCTGCTGGTAGGCCCGCCGGGAACCGGTAAGACCCTGTTGGCCAAAGCGGTTGCCGGAGAAGCGAACGTACCCTTCTTCTCCATCTCCGGGTCCGACTTCGTGGAGATGTTCGTGGGGGTTGGCGCATCACGGGTGCGGGACCTCTTCCGACAGGCGAAAGAGAAAGCGCCCTGCATCGTCTTTATCGACGAGATCGACGCCGTAGGAAGGGCACGTGGCAAAAACACGGGATTCAGCTCGAACGACGAGCGGGAGAACACCCTCAACCAGCTCCTAACCGAGATGGACGGGTTTGGCTCCAACAGCGGCGTCATCATCCTCGCGGCGACCAACCGGGCCGACGTGCTGGACAAGGCATTGCTGCGCGCAGGGCGATTCGACCGACAGATCTACGTTGAACTGCCGGACCTGAACGAGCGAAAGGAGATCTTTAAGGTGCACCTGCGCCCCATCAAAATCGACGAGTCGGTGGACGTGGATTTCCTGTCACGCCAAACCCCGGGCTTCTCGGGTGCCGACATCGCCAACGTATGTAACGAAGCGGCGCTTATCGCGGCGCGAAACAAGAAGAAGTTCGTGCAGAAAGAGGATTTCATGAGCGCGGTAGACCGCATCGTGGGGGGACTGGAGAAAAAGAACAAAATCATCACACAAGATGAGAAGAAAACTATCGCGATCCACGAGGCGGGACATGCTACCCTAAGCTGGTTCCTGGAACATGCCAACCCGCTGGTGAAAGTTACCATCGTACCGCGTGGGAAAGCGCTGGGAGCCGCCTGGTACCTGCCGGAAGAGCGGCAAATCACCACCAAGGAGCAGATGCTTGACGAGATGTGCGCCCTGCTGGGGGGACGGGCCGCCGAAGAACTGTTCGTGGGACAGATTTCATCGGGAGCGATGAATGATCTGGAGCGGGTAACGAAACAGGCCTACGCGATGGTCACCTACATGGGGATGAGCGACAAGCTCCCGAACCTGAGTTACTACGACTCATCCGGGCAGGAGTTCGCCTTCTCGAAACCCTACAGTGAGGATACCGCCGAACTGATCGACTCGGAGGTAAAAACGATGATCGCTGAGCAGTATGAACGAGCCAAGCAAATATTAAGCGAAAAGACAGAAGGGCATAAGCAGCTGTCACAAATATTGCTGGAAAAAGAGATCATTTACGCTGAAGACCTGGAACATGTCTTCGGTAAACGCCAGTGGATATCACGTGCACAAGAGATTCTCGCGAGCAACGAGGAGTCAAGCGATAAGACGGAAGAGGCCTCTAAGCCGGAAATCCCCTTTAAAACGGAGGAGATACATCAATAAACACGATGAGGGGTAAAACAAGACGACTATGGTGATAGCAATAGTGTTATACTCCGTCAGCCAGTGCATGCACATCCTTTACGCCCATCAATAATTACAACGGATGATAGACAAAACCGATAAACCCGGAAACGCCTTTGAAAAGAAAAACTAATAGCCTGAGTAACAACACTCAGGCTGTTTTATTCGCCGAGAGAGGTCCTGGAGAACTTCCCAGGTAGCCTCAGTAATTGGAACGTGTCTAAATAAGGCCGAACAATTGAACGTGTAGATTCGTTATATTTGTACAAGAACTTAACAATAAAATGATTATGAAGAGTAGATTTGAAAAAGTAGCGTTGCCCTACGCGACCGATGCCCTGGAGCCGGTCATGAGCAAACAAACCATTGAATTTCACTACGGCAAACACCATCAAGCCTACGTGGATAACTTGAACCGGTTAACGGTGGGGACGAAGTTTGAGAACGCCGACCTCATCACGGTGGTCAAGGAGAGTGACGGTGCCATCTTTAATAACGCTGGACAGGTATACAACCACGATCTCTTCTTCACCTCCTTTAAAAAGGGTGGCGGGGGAGAACCGACCGGCGCTTTAGCCAAAGCGATCAAGGAGCAGTTTGGCTCTTTCGAGCAGTTCAAGGAGCAGTTTAATGCGGCCGGTGTTGCCCTATTTGGCTCCGGATGGGTGTGGTTGGCGAAAGATGCAAACGGGAAACTTTCCATCGAGAAGGAGGGTGGAGCCGGTAACCCGATCACCAGAGGACTAACCCCCATCTTGGGATTCGACGTGTGGGAACACGCCTACTACCTAGATTTCCAGAACAGGCGGGGTGACCACCTGAAGGAGCTCTGGAATATTATCGACTGGGAGGCAATAGGCCAGAGGTTTGCCTAACGTACGAACGTTGATTGACGACTAACATACATCGGGGCGAAACTTGTAACAGTTTCGCCCCCTTGTTTTTACTTCACCCGACTTTTTTATCTCTACCCATTTATGTCATCTATCCCTTCAAATCTTCCGGATTAAAATGGGTTTCACGAAAAAACACTCCGTCATTTAACCCCTAACCTCCAATTTAATGCCGGTGAGCATCCTCCCCGAGTGGATGGTTTGCCGACGTGCCGAGAAGAAGAGTTCCCGATTTTCAAAGGTGCAGAGGCCGCTTACCTCCACCTGGCTTTCAGGAACACCCAACCGAACAAGTTCCCGGCGATTGATCTCCGTTAAGTCGATGTGCCACTTGCCCGAACGAGCCTCCCGATAAATTACCGCCCTATCAGACAAATCGAACCCCTCCTCCCGGAACGCTCCTACTAGCTCATCCCCCACCTCGTAGTGTTGCTGGCTAATCGCAGGTCCCATTCCCACGATTAGATTCCCCGCAGAGGTTCCATACTGTCGGCCCATCTCGCTGAGACTGTTCTCCACGATACGCCCCACGGTCCCCTTCCAGCCGGCATGAATGGCGGCAATCGCCCCCTTTTCCTTATCGTACAACAATATGGGAACACAGTCGGCAGTCGTAACGCATAAGAACACCCCTGGCTGATTCGTTACCACGGCATCCACCCCGTACAGCGTCTCAACAACTTCCGTTTGGCTCAAGCTCAAGAAGTCGGCATCGACCGTCAACACCCTGTTACCATGCGTCTGGTGAGGGATAATGAAGTTCTCAACCGGGGTGAACAACATCCGGGCGATACGTTGCCGGTTCTCATAAATGTTCAACGGGCTATCGTCCGAGAAATTACCCGTGTTCAGCGAAGCGAAGGGACCGCTGCTCACGCCCCCCACACGGGTGGTGCTAAAGTGAACGATAGCCTCTTCACCGTCTAACAGGTCAAAAAGAAGTAGGTTGTTATTTTGAGGATGCGATTTCATAGTGTTTCCGAGTTAAGCTCCCGCCACAGCAAGTCTTTCAATTCCGTGATGCCGTACCCCGTGACCGAGGAGATAAAAACGTGGGGGATACCCTCGGGCAGGTGCGAGCGAGCCTCCCGCATCAACTCCTCGTCCAGCAGGTCCGATTTCGAGATGGCCAACAGGTGCTTCTTATCGAGCAGGTCGGGGTTATACTGTTCCAACTCGTTGTATAAAATGGCGTACTCCTCCTTTATATCGGCGCTATCGGCAGGAATCAGGAAGAGCAACAGAGAATTGCGCTCTATATGCCGCAGGAAGCGCAACCCGAGTCCCCTCCCCTCGCTAGCCCCTTCGATGATACCGGGAATATCAGCCATCACGAACGACTGCATGTCACGGTAGCTTACAATGCCCAGGTTGGGTTCGAGGGTGGTGAAAGGGTAATCGGCGATCTTGGGATTCGCGGCCGACACCACGGAGAGGAGGGTCGATTTCCCGGCATTCGGGAACCCCACCAGTCCCACATCGGCCAATAGCTTGAGCTCCAGGGTCACCCACCGCTCCTCGTGGGGCTCACCCGGCTGGGCGTATCGCGGCGTTTGGTTGGTAGACGATTTAAAGTTGACATTCCCCAAGCCGCCGCGACCCCCTTTTACGAGCACCGCCTCCTGATCGTGTTCAATGATATCGCAGAGATGCTCCCCAGTTTCCGCATCGTACGCCAAGGTGCCGCACGGTACCTCGATGACCTTCGACTCACCCGACTTCCCGGTTCGGTTGGCTTTGGAACCACTTTCGCCGTCCCCTGCAAAGATATGACGTTGATAACGAAGGTGAAGTAGCGTCCAAAAATTTCGGTTACCCCGTAAAATGATGTCACCGCCATCGCCGCCATCACCGCCGTCAGGACCACCCTTAGGCACAAACTTCTCCCGCCGGAGATGGGCAGAGCCGGCTCCCCCCCTCCCCGAACGACAAAATATCTTTACATGGTCAACGAAGTTGCTCCCCGTCATGCCTTCACCATCAGTTGGTCTACCGCTAACGCCATCGATGCAAAAATATCGTCAATCGAGCCGATTCCATCTATCTTCACCAGTTTCCCCTGGTCTTGGTAGAATGCCTTTAGCGGGGCCGTCTGCTCTTGATACACGCGCAACCGCGCCTCGATAACCTCCCAATTATCATCAGATCGACCTGACATCTCGCCACGCTTGAGCAAGCGTTGAATCAACTCGTCCTTATCAACCTCTAAGCTGAACACGATCGATACCCGCTCGTTGTACTTGGCCAACATCTGGTCGAGCGCCTCACCTTGAACCAACGTGCGGGGGAAGCCATCAAAAATCAAGCCGGGCTTGGTGCAGCATCGCTTCAGCTGATCTTCCAGCAGTCCAATCACAATATCATCGGGTACCAGGTGCCCTTTGGATATGTAGGAGTCTGCCACCGCACCCAGCGCAGTACCCTCCCTGATCTCTTCCCGGCACAACTCTCCTGTAGATATATGCTTTAGCCCATATCTCTCTATCAGCTTCTCGCTTTGTGTCCCCTTTCCAGAACCTGGGGCACCAAATAGTATGATATTCAACATAAATGGTAAAATAAGTTGCAAAGATACGCGTTTCTCCCTGTTTTTCGCACTTTACGTCATGCTTATTGCCGTTTTCGACCCTTTTTTCTTCATTTCAACCGATCGCATTCACTCTATTCACGGGGACATGATCGAGATTCATTTCTCTTCCCTGATGACAATTCCCATGAATCGCAATCGCTCTATTCACAGGGTTAATTCGTAAGGCGAAGCTATTGCCCTTGAACCAAACCCCTTCAGAAATGTTTACCTACTAAAATCAAAATCAACACAAGTTACGATGAAAAAAGATGACTTCAAAGAGAAAGCGTACCAAATTGTAAATGATTTGGCCGACCGGATTGATAAACTCGAGGAGAAAGCCAACGAGATAGCGGACGATAAGAAGGAGGAGTACCGGGAACAACTGAACAAGCTAAAGGAGACGAGGGACAAGCTGGTGTTGAAGCTAAAGGAGTACGAGCGACTTACCGAAGGAAAGTGGAGCGTGATCCGAGAGAGCGCGGGCAGCTTCTTCGGATCGGTCGCCGAAGCGTGGAGAGAGAACTACCGAAAAGTGGTCGACGCGTTCCGTGAAAAGGAACCAAAGGGACCAAAAGAGCCGACAGAGCCAAAAGACGCTTGATCGCCCTATCATAAAAAAACCCTTGACATTGCAAGCAATATCAAGGGAATGGGGCTTGGAGGTACCTGGCGGATTCGAACCGCCGTAAACGGTTTTGCAGACCGCTACCTAGCCACTCGGTCAAGGTACCCTATACGCGGGAGCTAAACGGCTTGGATCGTGAACGACCTTAAGGTAGAACGAGTTCCTAAACCTCGTAAGCCTAAATTGGCTTAAAGCGAACGCGAAGATACGTTATTTTCCTTGAGTTGCAAAGGATTTACCCCTTTCTTTACGAAAAGAGCAGCCTGAAAGCATCGCTCACCTTACGTACCTCCACGATCTTAATAGCTCCCCTCTTATGATACCCCTTCAGGTTATTGGAGGGAATCAAGATACGGGAGAAACCCAGTTTCTCGGCCTCCTGCACACGCTGTTCCATGCGGTGAACCGGACGAATCTCCCCCGAGAGGCCCACCTCCCCACAGAGGCAGGTATCGGGATCTACCGTTATATCAAGACTCGATGATAATACCGCCGTGATTACCGACAGGTCCATCCCGGGATCGCTTACCCGCAACCCACCGGCTATATTCAAGAAGACATCCTTCTGGGCAAGTTTGAAGCCCGCGCGCTTCTCCAGCACGGCCAACAACATGTTCATCCGGCGGATATCAAAGCCGGTGGCCGACCGTTGAGGAGTGCCATACGCGGCGCTGCTGACCAGCGCCTGGGTCTCGATCAGGAAGGGACGGATGCCCTCGATCGCGGCGGCGATAGCGACACCGCTCAGCCCCTCGTGGTTTTGGGTAAGCAACAGCTCGGAAGGGTTGCTCACCTCCCGCAAGCCCGACTGGTTCATCTCGTATATCCCCAGCTCGGCAGTACTCCCGAACCGGTTCTTTATGGCCCGCAACACCCGGTACATGTAATGCTGGTCGCCCTCGAACTGCAGCACCGCGTCCACGATATGCTCCAGCACCTTGGGCCCCGCGAGACTCCCCTCCTTGGTGATATGTCCGATGAGCACCACCGGCGTACCCGACTGCTTGGCGAACTTGAGCAATAGCGATGCACACTCCCGTACCTGCGAGAGGCTGCCCGGGGCGGAGTCCAAAGCGTCACTATAGACAGTTTGGATAGAGTCAATGACCAACAGCCTGGGCGACAAGCTCTTCACATGCCGAAAAATCTCATCAAGATCGGTCTCGCAGACAATCCAGCAGTCGTCATTCTCCAACCCGATTCGCTCTGCCCGAAGCTTCAACTGCCGGGCGCTCTCCTCGCCGGAGACGTAAAGGACGGGAAGCCCTTTGAGCTTGAGAGCGGTCTGCAGGACCAAAGTCGACTTGCCAATACCGGGCTCCCCACCGATAAGTACCACCGAAGCGGGCACCAGCCCACCGCCCAGCACCCGATTTAGTTCAGCATCCTGCATATCGATCCGTGGCTCCTCTTCTGCCTTGATATCCCGCAACGTGAGCGGCTCGCTCTTTTGATCGGTGAAAGAGCGGGTATCTTCCTGCTTGGAAACGGCATCCTTACGCACCACCTCCTCCACGAAGGTGGACCACTCCCCGCAAGATGGGCAGCGACCCATCCACTTGGGCGACTCATGTCCGCACTGGCTGCAAAAATAGACCGTTTTTAACTTTGCCATCCGTTATTGGTATAGGGGTGAAAATCGTTGAAAAAATCAAACGGGATCTTTTCTATAGAGTAAAGATACGAAAATTTCTTGTATGTTTGCAACTACTTAAAAAAACGGTTACAATGTCAGTCATACACACGCTTATCGCCCAGTCGCTCTCCATCCCGATCAAGTCCATCGAGAACTGCGTCCAACTCCTGGAGGATGGAGCCACCCTCCCCTTTATCAGCCGCTACCGGAAGGAGGCTACCGGGGGGCTCGACGAGGTGCAGGTGGGACAGGTTCAATCGCTTCACGAGAAGTACATGGAGCTCGTAAAACGAAAAGAGTTCGTACTGAAAACGATAGCGGAGCAGGAGAAGCTGACCCCCGAGTTGGAGAAAGCCATCGAGGGGTGCTGGGACGCTACCGAACTGGAGGACCTCTACCTCCCCTACAAGCCAAAGCGGAGGACCCGTGCCGAGATGGCACGTGAGAAGGGGTTGGAGCCTTTGGCCGACTGGCTGATGGCGCAACACCGGGGCTCGCCGGAGGCCAAAGCCGCCACGTTCGTGAACGAGGATGTGCCCTCTGCCGACGAGGCACTAAAAGGTGCACGCGACATTATCGCGGAGTGGGTGAACGAGGATGCCGCGGCACGGCAAGCGGTACGTAACATCTTCGCCCGGGAGGCGGTCATCACGTCGAAGGTGGTGAAGGGGAAAGAGGAAGAGGGGGAGAAATACCGTGACTACTTCGACTTCACCGCACCGCTCTCCCGTTGCCCGTCGCACCGTATCCTGGCCATCCGCCGGGGTGAGGCGGAGGGGTTCCTGCGGGTCTCCATCTCGCCGGAAGAGGAGAGGTGTATCGACCGGCTGACCCGCCGCTTCGTGAAGAACGACAGCGAGGCGGCTGATCACGTGGAAAACGCGGTGGAGGACGGTTACAAGCGGTTACTAAAACCCTCGATCGAGACCGAGTTCGCCAACCTCTCGAAGGAGAAAGCGGACGACGAGGCGATCGCGGTCTTCGCGGGGAACCTGCGACAACTGCTCCTCGCCCCACCCCTGGGACAGAAACGGATCCTCGCGATCGATCCCGGCTACCGCACCGGCTGCAAGGTGGTCTGCCTCGACGAGCAGGGGAACCTGCTGCACAACGAAACCATCTACCCCCACCCACCGCAGAACGAGGGGGCCAAAGCAGCCAACAAGATGACGAAGCTGGTGTCCGCCTACCGGATCGAGGCGATCGCCATCGGCAACGGCACCGCGAGCCGGGAGACCGAACGTTTTGTCGCCAACCTGAGGTACGACAGGGAGGTGAAGCTATTCGTCGTGAGCGAAAGCGGGGCATCGGTCTACTCCGCCTCCAAGATCGCCAGGGAGGAGTTTCCCGACTACGACGTGACGGTACGTGGAGCGGTCTCCATCGGGCGGCGACTGAGCGACCCGCTGGCGGAGTTGGTGAAGATCGACCCCAAGTCGATCGGCGTGGGACAGTACCAGCACGACGTGGACCCGACAAAGCTCAAGCGGTCGCTCGACCAGACGGTGGAGAGCTGCGTGAACCAGGTGGGGGTGAACCTTAACACGGCGAGCAAGCACCTCCTCACCTACGTGTCGGGGCTGGGCGACGCGCTGGCGCAAAACATCGTGGACTGGCGCACGGAGAACGGCCCGTTTCGCTCGCGCAACGAGCTGAAGAAGGTGCCCCGACTGGGCGAAAAAGCCTTCCAGCAGTGTGCCGGCTTCCTACGCGTTCCCAACTCGGAGAACCCGCTGGATAACTCCGCGGTGCACCCGGAGAGCTACCCGGTGGTGAAACGGATGGCGAGCGACCTGAACCTGCCGGTTCAAGAGCTGATGCACAACAAACCACTGATCGACACGATCGATATTAACCGGTACAAGACAGAGACGGTGGGCAGGGAGACGCTCACCGATATATTGCAGGAGTTGGAAAAGCCGGGGAGAGACCCCCGCGGCGAGGCGAAGGTGCTGGAGTTCGACCCTTCCATCCGGGTCATTGGCGACCTGAAGGAGGGGATGGTCTTGCCCGGCGTCGTCACCAACATCACCAACTTCGGCTGCTTCGTGGATGTCGGCATCAAAGAGAACGGGCTGGTTCATATCTCGGAGTTGGCGAACCGGTTCGTATCCAACCCGGCCGAGGTGGTATCACTGCACCAGCACGTGAAGGTGAAAGTGCTGTCGGTCGACCTGGAACGAAAAAGAATTCAATTAAGTATGAAAGGGGTATGAAAAATGTTTTTTTTGCCCATTTTCAAGAACCGAAATAGCGTTTCATCTGTTTCAATTTTGATCACTTAAACAATAGAGAACATGTCATCATCTTCAAAAACTGATAAAAACGTTCCCGAACCCATCGATTACGCCCATCTGTTTGAGGGCATTCGGAATTTTAAAGCGAACGAGCTCATCCCGCGCCAGGAATTTTTCGAGACACTGGCACATCATCAGAACCCGCACACCCTCTTTATCGGGTGTTCCGATTCGCGTGTTATACCCAACGTGGTCACCCAAACCATCCCCGGCGAACTGTTCGTCGTGAGGAATATAGGTAACTTTGTCCCTCACTATACGAAAAAGTCCGAGACCTTCCTGGCTACCTCTGCGGTAATTGAGTACGCGGTTCTCCAGCTGAACGTCAACAACATCGTTATTTGCGGTCACTCCAACTGCGGGGGCTGTGCAGCCCTGTACCAGGAGGAGGAGCTAAAACACCTCCCGCACACCAAAATTTGGCTTCAACTGGCAGAGCCGGTAAAAAAGGTTGTGGAAGATAAAATCGCCAAAAAGAAACTCACCCTTGAAGAACGCAGCGAGTACACCGAAAAGATGAACGTGGTGGAGCAGCTCAGGCACCTGATGAAATACCCCTATATCCGGAAACGAGTCAGGGAGGGAAAGTTAAACGTGATGGGCTGGTACTACCACATTGAAGAGGGCGAGATTTACAATTACGATCGGAAAAAACGGCGATTTATCCGGGTCGAGTAGATTTTGGCTGTATGGTGTTCGGGGCATTGCATACCATTCAGTTCACCTCGCTGCAGGTGGTTTTTCATTAACTCTTTAAATCACCAACCAATCTTTAGCTGCTTTTCCATCAACTGGAATGACTTCCGATGATGGAGAGTCACCCCGTGCTGCGCTATGGCCTTGCGATGTTCACGGGTGGGGTACCCTTTGTTGCGCTCCCACCCGTAAGCTGGAAATTGCGCGTGAAGTTTTTCCATATACTCATCCCGGTAGGTCTTTGCCAACACAGAAGCCGCCGCAATTGACAAAAATCGGGAATCCCCTTTAATCACGCAGCTGTACGGGATATCCCGGAAGGAACGAAACCGGTTGCCATCCACCAGGATATGATCAGGTGTCACGGTCAGCCTACCCAATGCCCGATGCATAGCTTCAACCGATGCCCACAGGATATTCATCGCATCGATCTCCTCAGGACTACAGCTCGCCACCGCGTAACAGACCGCCTCCGCTTCGATAACGTACCGCAATGCACGCCGTTGCCCCTCAGTGAGTTGCTTGGAGTCAGTCAGCCCCTCGCATTGAAACCCTTCCGGCAAGATCACCGCCGCGGCGAACACGGGACCCGCCAAGCAGCCACGCCCCGCCTCATCGCACCCGGCTTCAATACGACCGGACACCATACTTCCCAACAAAGGTGCAACTAACTGTTTCATTTCGTTCGTTATAAACCATGATCAACGAAAAAAAGGGTGACAGACACCGTTTAGAGGGCATAACATTCATGAGACGAAGGGAGCGAAAGAAAAAAAAGTGAACGGCAAACCATTCAAGGTACCAAAAAGTAAGTTGTTGAAGCTTTCGGAAATCATCGCAGCCAAACAAGTACTCATGCGACCAAAAGGTGAGGCAGAGGGACAGTCAAACATTAAAGTGTCCAGGCAGTGAAACGGCTAGGAGGTAATTAACCGCTCTATCTCTTCAAGGTCGGACCGAAACCCCTTATCGACATCTAGGTAGTTCTTCACGGTATTGCAGGCGTGTAGGACCGTGGCGTGGTTGCGGTTGCCTACCCGCGAACCGATTTGCGACAGGGAGAGCTCGGTATGCTTTTTGATAAAGTACATGATCACCTGCCGCGCCTGCACGATCTCTCGCTTGCGGGAAGGCGATTGGATGAGTTCCTTCTTCACGTTGTAGTATTCCGAAACGGTATCCTGTATCTTATCGACCGTCACCCGCTTCTTTTCAAACCGGATACTCTGCTCCATCACCCGACGCGCAAGACTCATATCAACATCCCGGTTATTAATGATGGAGTGAGCCATCAACGAGACAACGATCCCTTCCAGGTCTCGTGCGTTTTCGGTCACATTTTCCGCGATATACTCAATAACGTTATCCGGGATGGTTAGTCCATCGGACAGCACCTTATTCTGCAGTATTTTCTTGCGAAGTTCCTTGTCCGGACGCTCCAACAGGGTGCTCAATCCCCAGCGAAAACGGGTAAGCAGGCGCTCTTCTACCCCTTGCATATCCATGGGTGCACAGTCGGAGGTCATCACTAACTGCTTGTTGTTCTGATGCAAGTGGTTGAATATATGAAAAAAGGTGTTTTGCGTCTTTTCCAGCCCCGACAATTCCTGAATGTCGTCAATAATCAGGACATCGATACTCTGGTAAAAGTTGATAAAATCATTGATGGTGTTGAAGCGGCGCGCATCGGTGTACTGCACCTTGAAGAGGTGAGCCGAAAGGTAGAGTACTTTCTTGTCGGGGTAACGATCTAACACACCCGAGCCAATCGCATGACACAGGTGGGTCTTTCCCACCCCCGAGGGACCATGAATGAACAGGGGGTTGAAGGCCGTCTTTGCCGGGTTCATCGCCACTGCTTCGGCAGCCGTGCGGGCCAACCGGTTGCTCGAACCCTCGAAAAAGTTGGTGAAGGTGTATTTCGAGTTGATCTGTGAATCAAACTGGGCGGGTTCCACTCGATCGAAAGGGCTGGGCACCTTGATCGGGGGTTTCTTTTCGCCCCTCTTATCAGAAGAGCTATAGGGCTTGACCTCGCCACGCATCTCCACGGCGGTATTGCTTTCCGTCTCCACCAGAATGCGATAGTTCAAGATGGTCCCTTCTCCAATCTCACGGTAAAGCGTCTGCTGAATTAAATCGAGGTATTTATCTTCTAGGTACTCATAGAAAAACTGACTGGGAACCTGTATAGTTAGCACACGGTCCTTGTAATTCAATGGAACGATAGGGGCAAACCACGTATTGAACGCCACCTCGGGTATGTTGTCCCGAATGACCTCCAAGCAGTTGTTCCATAAAACTTGACCGTTCTTTTTCATGTAGTCCTATATCTTTAACTCCTTTCCGTTTAATTCCATCACTATTTTGCTCTCATTTTGGTTAGCTTCTCAAGGAAACGAAAGGGCCTCATTTAATGCTCATTTTGGTTATTTGTTCGGGAAGCGAAAGTTTCATTCAGCCCCCCTCCATTACCCCTGCAAACTGATCTTCTCTCCTTAACGTCTTGCAAAAATGGGAGTACAAATATTCAAAAAAAAACGAGAAAAAAAAATGTATTCCCCATTCATTGACCTCCCTTTTTTCAAATTGCCCTATTTATCAACCGCATAGACATACAGCGCTCATTTTCAAACACATATCTTCATGGACGATAACAGATAAGGCTGATTAACAAGCAAATACAGACAACTTTTTTAATGACCTGAAAAAACGAAGGAACCCATTTGTTTGTCGTTAAATGCACTCTCGCAATGAGTTTCACGGGCATTGCCTTGAAAAGCGCTATTTAGAACAATTCTATTTTGTCCCGCAGGCTATCCACATTTTTTTCCGGTTTCAAAAGTTCTAGACACGAAGGTCAAATTCTCCCGAGTTAAGGAGGAGACTCGTGAGGAATAACGACGTAATACTCCCTATTTCACGCGTTTCCCGTCGATAAATTCGACGATAAAAGCATCCTTGAATTTTTTCCGCACCTGCCGGAGTGTCCTTTGACTCTCCTCCTGACTCGTAGTGCTACCGAACGTGTACTTATAGGTCGTGCCCTCTTTATAAACATCAACCGGATACAATCCCTTGAATACGGAGGCTCCGCTCTCGTACTTCCGGGAAGAGGTCAAGAACTGAACCCGATACTCCTTCGCACCAAGTGTAACACCCTGATTAGAAGCAGCGGTGCTCCCTACAGACAAGGGGGCACTGTTGCCGGTACTACCAAAGACGTGGCTCTTCTTATCATGCTCCCTCTTAAACTGCTGGAACGCATTGTAGATAGAGGTCGCGAGCGACGTTTGCCCATTCTCGCTTTTCAGGTAATTCTCCTCCTGCCTGTGGCTAATATAACCCAACTCGACAAGGACACTCGGCATGGCGACTTCCCTCAGCACCAGGAAGCCGGCTTGACGCACGTCCCTATTCTCCCGCTGAGAATTCGATACCAACTGGTTTTGAACCATCGTCGCGAAACGCACGCTCTGGTCGAGGAACTCGTTGGCCATAAACTCAAAGATGATGTACGACTCCGGCTCGTTGGGATTAAACCCCTCGTACTTCACCGAATAGTCCTCCTCGTACATGATGACCGCGTTCTCCGCTTTAGCCACGTCCAGGTTATCTTTGCTGCGGTGCAACCCCAGAACGAACGTCTCCACTCCCCGGGGAGAAGTGCGTCGCCTGTCCACCGCGTTACAGTGGATAGAAATAAAGAGGTCGCCCTTCGCCTTGTTGGCGATCTCGGCCCGTTTGTTCAGCTCCACGAAACGATCCTCGTTCCGCGTGTACAACACCTTCACATCAGGATGCCCTCGCTCGATCATACGTCCTAGCTTAAGTCCCACCGATAAAACGATATCCTTCTCCTTGGAGGTGGCACCCACAGCCCCAGGGTCTCTACCCCCGTGGCCGGGATCGATAATCACCGTGAACGGCCGCTCTTGAGCCCAAAGCATACCCGTGAAAAGAAGAGAAGCAAGGAGAGAGCAAAGGAACAACAGGCCTCCCCGTGGAGGCCTGTTGCTCACTCGCTCGAATCGTCTATTCTTATCAGGCTCTTTGCGCACGTTCTTTATTTTTTTAATAGTGTGATGAAGCACCTTCCGATTAACTCAATAGCTCCTTAGGTATACTCTCCTGCTACATTTAAGGCATCAGCTCGGCCAATTTCTTCTCCAGTTCCTCACCCCTCAGGTCTTTCGCGATAATCACCCCATCCGGGTCAAGGAGCACGGTATGAGGAATCCCCCGGATAGCGTACGCCTCCACTGCGGGGCTTTGCCAGAAGTTCAGGTCTGACATCTGCGGCCAGGTCATTTTCAATTCACTGATACCCTTTGTCCACTCTTCTTGGGTACGGTCCAGCGACACGCCGACCACCTCCAACCCCTTCGACTTGTACTTCTTGTACGCGGTTACCACATTAGGCATCTCGTTACGGCAAGGTCCGCACCACGCTGCCCAGAAATCAACCAACACGTACTTCCCTTTTCCCGCGTAATCGGATAGCGATACCTCGTTCCCTTTCGGGTCCTTCGAGGTGATATCCACAAACGGTTTCCCAATCGCCACGTTGGCCAGGTTTTCCAACCGCTTGATCACGCGGCTCACATCCTCGCGAGCCTTGAATGCATCATCGGCCAAGTCCAGCAACTCCTGCTGCTGCTCCGGCTCGAACCTGGAGTGGGAGGTGATGAACAGGTACCTTCCAAGCTCATTCCCCATATTATCCCTGGTAAAACCGAAAATTGATTCCACCAATTCTCCGTTGAGGCGATCGTAATCGTTCTGTACCTGCTCCTCCATGGCGTCAGTCAGCGTACCTTCTTGCTTCGCCTTATTGTAGTTTCCCAATATGGAGCGGAGGGCTAAACCAGTCTCTTGCTGTTTCGCCCTTAACGTGGTGTAGGCATCGTTCACCTCGGTTCCGGTTACCGTTACGACGGAATCAATCACTACCGTCAGGGTTCCCGGTTCAAGGAGTAAAGGTACCCTAACTCTCTGCTTCTCCTGCACCGACTCATCTAGGGCAATAAACCGCAACACCGCGGAGTCTACCGAACCGGTAAAGGTAAACGAGCCATCAAGTACTATCGCCGTGTCGATGTTCTCCATCGCATCGGCCGTCATCCGTTGCATATACACATTGGCACCCTCATACGCTTCGTCGATCACGGTGCCTTGAATCGAGTACCGGCTGTTGGTCTGGCAAGAGATTAACAACGTGCACAGTATGAATAAGTTGAATAATTTTCTCATTTCGTTTCATTTTAAACGTTAAACCTACGCGAAGATAGATAAATTGGGCGTGCAATTCCGACTTTTTACCTTTTTTTTACATCGACAACAATAAAGCCGATCCCCCACCGTTTTACTTCTACTAAAACGCATACAGATGAATGACCCTCAACCCAAGAATAGAGGCGAGGCCAACCCCGCGAATCAAATGAAAGCGAAACCGTCTGAAATAACGCTGAAATTGATCAAGCAATTCGCCCGATGCAGCTACACAAGAAAGGAGTTCCCCTTGCCGGATAAAACATTTATCTTTAACTAACCCAGAAAACAAATCGCTTTGTCGATAATCACTTACACTCTTTTTCGTCAAATAAAAAACAATATGAGTTTTTTTGATCTAATGCTTTTACAATAATCCACATTATATTTTGACATAGTTAAACATGGGAAACAACACAACAGTTGAACAGCCTAAATCAAGCAACGTGATCGATGAAACGTTGCACTTCTAAGTTGAACTTAGGCCCCTGTAAAGTTTCATTTTTAAAATCTTTTTTTAAATGGTTTTCAAATCAATTATTTATTTAAATCATCCCATGCTTTTCTGACGGCAGCGATCATTTCCTCCAGCATCGCCTCCGGGTCTTCCGCCTTCATGACCCCGCTGGTGGTACCCGTTGCGTCAGCCCCTGCCCTGATCGTCCTGTAAACGTCCCCCCCGTCCCTGATCCCGGCCGCTTGTAGCACCTGGATCTCCGGGTTGACACGTTTAATGGCCGAGGTGGTCGCGATCACGTACTCCTCGTCGCTGGTTTGCCCCGTGCCTATCAACTCCGTAGGCTCGGCCACGATGATGTTCGGGGCAAGGTGGGCGATGGCCTCCGCTTCCCGGATGGAGTCGGCGCACACCATTGAAAGCAAGCCCACCTCATCCGCCCGCTTAATCGCCTGGGCCAAGTCAGCCAGGGTCATTGGTTTTTCGGCGTGGTTAAGGATGACGCCCACGGCGCCGGCCTCTTTCAGCGCCTCGGGCAGGATGGAGCCGTTTCCCCTACCCACCGGGATCGGGTCCATGTGTTGGGCAAAAACAAGCACCCGTTTCGTCTCTTTCGCCAACCGGTAGATATCAGACGGTTGCACAGTCAAGATTACCCTCACGTCATATTTCTCTGAAGCCTCGTCGGCCGCTTTTGCCAGCTTCAATATCCTTTCCCCGTACATGTAAGCCTTGGGGCCCACTTCAAAAAACGGGGGTTTCACGGTCATTCCTTTGTACATCTTGTGCGATTATTTGTTTAACTTCAATTACCTTACTTACCTGTTAAGCCTATCACCGACGGCGCCACCCGGGTGAATCAAGGCGAACTGCTCCAACGAGTAATCGGTGATCTCCATGATGGCCGCGAGCATGGCGTCGAAGATAGCGATCGTGACCACGAAGCTGGAGGTAGCCATGACGTTCAACCCGTCGCTCTCCCTTTCAATCTTCATGGGGACAACGATTTGCGAACTTTTGGCCAAGGGTGATTCCAGGTTCTCGGTAACGCCGATGAGGATCACCTCTTTTTTATTGCACACCTCGATGATGGGCAGCAGCTCGGCGGTCTTGCCACCCCGAGAAACCATCACCACGGCGTCCCCTTTTTTCATGCATCCCATGCCCCCGTGGATGGCTTCCGCGGGGGAGAGGAACTGCGCATTCCTCTCGATGCAACATAGCGAATGTGCGAATTTCTTGGCCGCGATGCCGGATGAGCCACTGGCGCAGGTTATGATCTTGGAACAGTTACTTAATACCTCAACGGCTTTTAAAAAACTCTTCTCGTCCAAGTAGTCAATGATGTCTGAAATGGCCTTGCTTTCGATCTCCAAGGATTGTCTTGCCCGTTGCAGGACAACATCTTTTTCTAAATTCTTCATACGATTATTTTGTTTCTAATTTATATTTTTCTACAGTAACTGGATTTGGTTCTATAAACCGAGCATATCTTACCCGCTTTTCAAAAGATTCTACCTCGTTTTTCAGTTGAACGCTTCCCATTGCCCCGATTAGCGCGGCTCCCTGGCAGCCCAATTCACCACATTCGGCCACTATGAAGGCTTTGTTGAGGGTATCGGCTTTTATCTGCATCCACAAAAGGCTTCGAGCTCCTCCTCCGGAAGCTATGAACGCCTCCGAAACGTTTTCCTTATCTAAGCTAAACGCCAAATCTCGTAAGCTCAAGGCCGTTGATTCAAGGATCGCCCTTACGAAATGCCCATGGGAATGCTTGTTTGTGACATTCTGGAATCCCAAGAGTGATTCAAACTTGTAAGCACAGGGAAAAGCCTTTAACCCAGCACTTCCCGGGGCAGTTCCTTCAGCCATCTTTAGCAGCCCTTCAATGGATAATTCAGAGGCGAACTTTTTTTGATACCACTCTAGTGCCATGGCCCCATTTTCATTAAACGCCATTTGAAAATAATACCCTTTCTTTAAGCCGGGAGCCACGTTTATTCCCTCTCTCGGGTAAAATCCTTGCCGATAATTCACGCATGCCAGCACGGTACCCGTTGATTCGGAAACGTTGTCTGAGTTGGGCAAACCCGCTCCCACGGCGACAATGTGATGATCCAAACCTCCCAAGAAGAACTGGGTGCTGGCAGACAATCCCAAACTTTTCGCCCCCTTCCCGATTAAAGGACCCACGAAACTTCCCGTTCTTTTCGGGGAGAAGAGGAATTTCCCACTAATATTTAGCGTCTCTAACGCCTCGTCCCACCACCTTTCTCCTAACACATCAAGCAGTCCCGTCATGGATGACGTGCTGAAATCGCTCACTTTTTGCCCGGTTAACGTGAGCGTCAGGTAGTCTGACATGGATGCAATGCTGGTTACCTTCCCCCAAGTTCCCGGCTCGTTCTCTTGAAACCAGATTGCTTTAGCTGCCATGGAATGCACGCCGGGCAAAATTCCCAAGCCCGTTTTCTTCAAGAAGTCAGGATTTTCAAGTAGCGATTTCAAGGCAGGGGGTACTTGACCTGCCCTTTCGTCCGGCCACAAGATCAGTGGGGTTAACGGGGTATCCATTTCATCCAGCAAGACGAAACTATTGGCTTGCGACGAGTAAGAAACGGCAACCAACTCGTTAGGGGCAATTTCTGCCTTTTCCATCGCCTGGTTTATGGATTTGTGAAGTGTATTCCAAAAATCAGCGATTGCCAGTTCGCAAATCCCCCCATCATCTACTTGTTTATCAACACAGCAACGTCCCAACCCGACAAGGTTCCCCTGTTCATCGAATATACCCGCCTTGAAGTAGCTTGTTCCCAAATCTATGCCGAGGTAGAATCCCATTTCAAAGCAATTTTAACTCCTTGATCGTTTCGCCCAACAATAACTGACCGGCCTGGTAACCAAAGAAAGCATTCCCGGCTTCGTAATACCCCCGTTCCTGAGCTTCCTTGGTAACGATGTACCCTTGAAGCTCCCCGTTGGCGTAAGTTATCAACGCGGTCTTCTCAACCTGTTTTTTCAGTTCAATACCGTACTCCACGAACACCTCACCGGGCCAAGCGACAAATTTCCAATCACCCACCTTGATTATCTGTATTTCGGCGGGGAGAGAGCTTTGGTACGCCTTTTCCAACTCGTTGCCTTGGGCCAATTTCGACAGGTAAAGGAGTTCTTCCGAGCCGAACCAGTTGACTTCTGCCGTGCGGGTCTCCCGCGGGTTCTTCGAGCTCTTTTTAAGCTCCTCGTAACGTCTTTTGGTCTCGTCGCGATGATCCATGGCCCATTTGACCGGGGGGAAAACCCGCTTGGGCAGGTCGACGAATTTTTGTGCGACCCAAACAGGTATACCGGAAGAGAAGGTCACCGCCCCCGTTAGCTTGGCGATGATGGAATCGGCAACGATCTGTCCCAGTCGTTTGGCCTCCTCGAACGTGTTGTCCTTTGTAACGTGCCTCGGGCTTTGATTCCCGGCGGTCCCGGTAAAATAGATGACCGGGCACTCTTTTCCTAAAACCGCGTCTTGAAGGGTCTCCCGAGCGAAGTGCGGAAAATCGCCACTATAAAGAGTCGAATCTTCGTGAAGCACGGTTGGATGCATGTTGCAAACCAGCATGCAACCGATAAAGTCATCGCTACCCTTCCTTTTGACAAGCAATGCCGGAACGTCCGTGTCCTTTGCCCACTCGGGATTATGGCGATTGGTTCCCACGCCTGTCGCATCGCCAACGACGAGGGCGATTTCAGCCAACGTCGCGTTTTCAACGGCCTGGCAAGCCGCCTTCACGCTATTCTCCTCCATGAATCCCAGGTAGTTTTCATCGACCCTCGGGACAATCGGATCGTTTGCGCTAATCACCAGGTCCACGGTAACCGGGCCCGAGTGCGTGTGCGTTGCGGCGATCAGTATATTGGAACCCCGTATCCCCGTCTTTGCCGAGATGGCTTCTCTAATCCGCACCGTGGACGCTTTACTCACGTAAATAACGTCGTTAGAAATAAACAAAACCCGATTTTTCCCATCGCTCAGGTAAAGGGCCGAACTCAAAAGCTCATCGTGCGTGCCGGTGCTCATCCTTTCAACGAACGGGTAACCGAACAAGAAGCGCGATTCTCGCGGGGTAATGCTTACCGCGGCTGCACCGGCTTTTAACTCGATCATGTTCAACATATCCTTTAATATCCCTTGTTCCAGTCCGTTTCTATGTTTTGCGCGATGGTTTCCGAGACGTACACGTCCGTCCTTAAGGTCTGGAGGATGGATTCGGGCACGAGCGGCGTGACCGGCCCGTGCAACACCAGGCGCGTAATAAACCGTTGCCACGCGGTGGTTGTGCCGTGCACGGTAATGGCGTGCGTGTCGAAACGGTGCTTGGCCCTTATCACGTCAACCGGCCCTATCGTCGCCGCTTTCGGGGGCACGGCCGCCAGGTTCCCGCTTTTCCCGAAAATACCGTGTAACGAGTTTTGGGCGAGGGTAAAGGGACTCAGCGTACAGACCCTTGCCTCCATTTGTTTCCACTCCTCCAGTGAACCCCGGAACTCGGGCGCGTCAGGCTCGATGAAGGCCAAGTGACCCGTCCACCCGGGACCGCTGTAACAGATGTCGGCACCGCCGAGGTCAGCAATCATCTGGCTGTAATCGTTCACGTTTTTATTGGTAAACCCGACGAACTGCTTTTTGGGCGGCCTGAGCTTTTCATCCAGCTCGTAGTAGAAGTATTTCATCATCGCGTGGGTGAACCCAAACTCCCATTCCTCGGGTGCGATGTTCCCGTTTTCGTCGGCGTACTCGTCCATGGCGAAAGCGTAAAGGTTCCGGCAGTCGATGTTACACGCGTTGATCAGCCGGGCCAAGTGCCTGTAAAGCGGGGCCGGGTTGGGGAGTATCATCACGAGCTTCTCCCCGGTGTCCGAGGAGTGCTTGATCCTCTTGAACATGTCCGCTATCCAGTAATGCTCCACGTCTGCATCGGGCAACACCTTGATCCTGAAATCGGGGTTCCCGTGCCTCTCTATATCCTCCCTTTTGATGGCTAACACCCTGTTGATCTCATTTTTATCCCTGAAAGGCACCCATTGGGACGGGCTGAAATCGAATTGATCCCCCGCGTTAAGCCCGGGGGTAGGCTCTAGTTTCCGAGTTTGTTTCATACGATTATTATATTTTTATTTTTACTGTATGAAACCTTTGATGATTGAAGCAATCATTAAAGGTTCCGTCTTATTTCCTTTTAAAAATTATTTCCTTTCAAAAAAACATGTGCCGTTTACCCATGTTTGTAAAACATCCAGGTCATTGTTTAACACGACGAAATCCGCATCGTATCCCGCTTCCAGCAATCCTTTCTTGTGTTCTAGCCCAAGAACCTGGGCCGGGTGATGGCTTACCAGCTTAGAAGCTTGTACCAAATCCAGGTCCAGCCATGTCACGGCATTCCTTAACGCCTGATCCATCGTCAACCCGCTACCAGCCAACGTATTGTCTTTCACGGAGCGGGCGGGTGCACCTTTGTACGCGAAGAAGATGTCTCCCGAATCCCCAAAAGAGAATTGCCCGGGTTCCAATCCGGCACCCACGTTGGCGTCGGTCACAAGGCACACCTTACCCGGCCCTTTCCTTTTACTGATCAAGGCCATTTTTACCGCCACGGGATCAACGTGTACGCCATCCAGGATAAAATCCACGCTCACCCGCTCGTCCGCTAGGATGGCCTCCACAGCCCCGCAAGGTCGTACGCCAGGTTCGGAAACGGCGGGGCAAGGAAACACGTCGTAAAAATGGGTAGCATGCCGTGCACCCAGAGCTATAGCCTGTTGCGTTTGCTCGACGGTAGCGGCAGTGTGCGTCATAAAGACAGGGGTGTCGTTGGCTGCCATTAGCGATATCAGTTCCTCGATTCCACTCACGTCAGGAGAGATACTGAAAATGGCCTTGCGAGGTTTAGCCGCTTCAATCAAGGCATTCACTCGCTCCCTATCCGCCCCCGAAACGGCTCCTGCACTTAAAGCCCCCGTGATCATGAGAAAAGGGCCTTCTAGGTGAAAACCTAAAATTTCCGCTCCTTTGGTTTTCGTTTTTGACAATTCCGAAAGGAAAGCGGCATCTTCTCCCTTGGGTCGGGGTGCCAACGTGGGTAGAAATCCGGTGACCCCATATTGAGGTAGCACTTGGCAAATTCGTTTTAAATCTTCCATGCCATTGTCCACCAGCATCCGGTGAATACCGTGTATATGCAGGTCAATGAACCCTGAAACAATAAAAGTATTACCCATGTCCGTGATTTCTCCCTGGGGCCTTTCTGACGTGATCCCGGTAATTTTCCCGCCCTCAACTATGAGGTACCCTTCCAGAATCCTATCGTTCAGGACAATTTTCCCCTTGATATTTTTTTTACTCATTTTGTTGTTTTTTTCTCCAACTTTTAATTTTGTACCCGTGCCCACCATAATATGCGACAAATATATAACACGGTATAAGTACCCAATAAGCTTTTTGGGTACTATGTATCATGTCGGCAACTGACCCATAAAGCAGCGGTACGAAAGCACCCCCAAGCACGCTCATGATAAGCAACGCGGAGCCTATTTTCACGAAACGACCCAAGCCCTCCAGGGCGAGGGGCCATATAGCCGGCCAAAACATAGCGTTAACAAACCCGAGTGATGCGACCATGAAAACAGAGATAGACGAATGAGCGTATATAACCAGCAGCGTCAAGACACCCCCTGTAAGGGCGCCATATTGTAAGAACTTCTCCTGCTTTATATACTTTGGTATCAGTATCATTCCCGATAGGTAACCCATAATCATCGCGATTAGGGTATACGAGCCGAATAGTTTTGCGCGGGTTTCCGGAAAGCCCAACGACATGCCGTAATAGATAATGCTGTCGACCGCCATCACTTCCGCGGCCCCGGCGCAAAAAAGGGCGATTACCCCTAAAACCAAGTTGGGAAATTGTAATACGTTTTTTTTGCCGTTATCTGTCGAAGCCGTTTCATGCTCTTCCTTCTCCTCCTCAATTTCAGGAAACCAGTTGTTTTTTTTCAGAACAAATGACATCAACACGAAGAGGACGGTAAGAATCAGGTAAGGGAAAATTATTTTATCAAGCTCATTTTGTTGCACGATGTTTGTCGCCCCATGCAGCAAGATACTCCCCAACACCAGCTGCCCGATGATACCCCCAATTTTATTGGAAAACCCCATAAAGCTAATGCGTTTGGCACCGCTTTCGTGAGGTCCCATTAAAGTGACGTAGGGATTGATAGCCGTTTGGAGGAGCGTTAACCCGATGCCCGTGAGAAATAACCCGAATAAAAAAACAGGGTATGATGCCAATTTGGCTGCCGGAATAAAAAGGCCGCACCCTATCGCCATTATTAACAAGCCTATAGATATGCCGTTCTTGAACCCCATCTTCTTCAATACCCAAGAGGAGGGGATGGCCATAATCGTGTAAGAGAGGTAGTAGGCAAATGTAACCAAATAGGAGTTGAAATGGTTTAGTTCAAAGGTTTTTTTGAAAAAGGCGATTAACGTACCATTAACCCAGGTTAAAAAGCCGAAAATAAAAAAGAGAAAAGCGGCTAACAGAAGGGCTTTCCGGAATTGTTCTTTTGTTTGCATGTTCAGCGCTTAAATGTAATTAATTTATTTGTTTATGTTGGCAGCTAATTAGCGACTCGACTACATTCTGTTGGATTGCTGACCACAAATGTACCTGAGAGTAAATCCCTTAAATTGATCGTTTAAGCCTCTTGTTTCTTTTAAAAGCTCACTAAAAATAATCTGAATCATCTGTTATACGTTTTGCTGTTTCAAAGATTCATCTGTTTCTATGCTTTCAAGTTTTATCCCTGTATTGCCCCCCTTTTCCAGTCTTTATGATGGAGGAGTTCATGTTACCCCGGTAAGAATCAGTGTCGAATTCTTTATAGAAATCATCTTCCGTCTGACCATATTCTCTGGCAGGAGCTAGATCGGCATCCGCGATGACCTTTCGCCCTTTTACCAAACAGTCTGGACGGATATCGCAAATCGCCTTTATTTCAACACCTTCAATCAGGCACAACCTCCGCAATGATGACGGTCCCCTGTTCCCTAACCCGATAAAACCAACACGTACAACTTCCAGGGGTGGCGCCGCGTATCCGCACATGTTAAAATGCTGTTTTCTGGATTTCCTTACCTCATGCAGGGTGTAGGCAAATTTTACAGGATCACGCTTCGATTTGTTGCATGAAATAATAACGGGGCTTACGGCCACTCCAGCGGAAAGGGTCCCAGCCGATTTTAAAAAATTCCTTCTGTTTAGCATGTTTTACTTTCTAATTGAACCTTAACAAAACCTTTCTCTTTGGTTTGTAAAATCTAACGCCCACGGTTTGTTTACCAATTACACTTTTGCATGTTCGTTAAATGTAAATAACAAGATCTGTTCTAGCAACGCGAGTTCACCAGTTTTCAACTTTATACCCGCGTTTACCGTAGTAGAACAGGTAGATATACGTGGGTATTAACATGACGACAGCCCAACGTGGGTTCATGGGGTTGAGATCGATTATCTTCCCAAAAATCACGGGTGCGATCGCATACGAGATTAATGTCATCAACAACAATGCAGAGCCTAATTTCGTATATTTACCAAGGTTTCTTATGGCTAATCCCCATATCGATCCCCACGTAAACGCAGATAAAAAGGCTTGAGCCAACAAAAACCAGACGGACACAACCCCATCGGTGAAAAAGGAGAGTGTAGTTAAAGTAAATCCCGTGATAGCGCAAAGCACTATAGCTTTCTGTTGCGTCAGGTATTTGGGTATAAGCAACGTGTTCCCAAAGAAGCCGATAAACGTGAATGTCAGCGCGTATGTACTAAAATGGCGAGATACGGTGAAAGGGATTCCCAAGGCATCACCATAGAGAATACTGTTGTTCACCGCAACGGAAATTGAGCCGTCTAAAAACAACGCGACAACCCCCAGCACGAGATAGGGAAAGCTGAGTATACTTTTTCGCTCTGTTCCTTCAGTGATTTTATTCTCTTCTTCATCTTTCAGGTTAGGGATGTTCGAAAAATAGATCAGAGCGGCCACTACCACGAAAAACAGCGCGAGGAAAAGGTAGGGATTTATAACTTTTGATAAATATCCCGCGAGTATTAACTCCTTTTCCGCTGGCAAGGCATTATGCAATTGATGGGAGATATCACCCGCGTCACGTAACAGGATACTACTGAATATCAACTGGGTTAAAACCCCTCCTAGTCTATTGGCCATCCCCATGAACCCCATCCTTTGTGCCGTGCTTTCTCGTGGACCAATTATGGCTACATAGGGATTTGCCGCGGTTTGAAGCAAAACCATCCCGATGCTTATCACGAAAATGGCTGCCAGAAAAACGCTGTATTGTCGCGATAAAGCCGCGGGAATAAACAGTAATGCCCCGATAGACATGACAAATAAGCCAATGATAAGTCCTTTTTTATATCCTACTAGGTTAAGAAAGCTTGAAGAGGGTATGGAAAAAAGAAAATAAGAGATAAAAGAGGCAACCGCCACCAAGGCTGCTTGTGTATTACTCAATTCAAGGCCCACCTTGAAATAGGGGATAAGTATAGCGCTAGCCCAGGTCATCACCCCGAAAACGAAGAACAACATCCCCATGATTAAAAGCGGGTAAAAATAACTTTGCTTGGTCTTCATACGATTATTTTAAACATGTCAGTTTCACGCGTTAATTTGTTTACTGATTAAAATCAACGGGAGGTTTGTGTAAATCTACCGATGGTGAAGCGTCCGGATTGAATTGGAGGAACATGGCTCGTTCTATCACGATACGTCCGTCGCCCGCCAGGTTACTCACATCCGCGTAATGACGAAAACCTAGGCTTTCATACAGTGCGTAGGCGCGATGGTTTTCCGGCAACGTGGTCAATTCAATGCCATCTCGGCTCGAGCGGCGGGCAGCATCGATCAGGAATTGAGTCAGCTTTTTACCCAATCCCTTTCCCTGGTACTCGTCAAGAATCCCGATTCCCAGCAACGGTATGGGATTGGTATAGTACCACAAGAAGAAATACGCCACCATTTTATCATGGCTGAAAAGCCCAAGAGTGAGATCCTCTCCCGCCTCGGAACGTTCAAGGAACGCGTTTACGGTATCGTCGTCATAGGAGTGAGGCAAAAAGGTAGCGGTCGATTTTTCAGACAAAGAGCTCCCGAATTCCTGCAAATTGCTCCGATCACTTTTTAAAAGTCTACGAATGATCAGTTCATCACCATCTTTCGAGTTTATGACTATATTGTCATTTATTTCCATATGCTTTTTATCACTTGCTTTTTATCAATGAAAACTGTTTTAACAATTCAGCTACAATTTTTTCCGACGCTTCAATCTCAACGTTATTCGTACCTAACCAAGTTTCATATCCTCCCAACTCGTGTTGTGCCGGAGTCGGCAGATAACCCCAATAACCGCCTGCCAATCCAACGACAAACGTCTGTTTGAACGGGCTCTTTGCTTTTATTTCCAATCCGATTTCAGCGAACACTTCAAATGGGATACTCGCCACACCCAAATCGCCAATACCGAACGCGTGCAAACAGGCAGACATCTGATCGGGCTTCTTTAGTTGATTAAATGTCCTTTCCGCGTATGTTTTTTCGAGCCAGTGCGCCGGTTTGATCGAGTCGGGCCTAGCCAGGATGGTTTTGGCTCGTTCAACCATTTGCGCATCGGGTTTACGCACTTTCAGGATAACCTCCTCCTGTTTAGCGTTCAAAGGCACCCAATCGTGATAAGTGATTCCCCCTGAGGCATCAAACACTTTTTGAGCGACATCCCTACCCACCTTTTTCATTTTTGCATAAGGAGCATTTTTCTCAGGAGAAGCACTGTAGTTGATATTGTTGACATCACCGGAAGTGCCGTTGGAGATAATCCCCACGAACGAGGGATTTTGTCCCTCGGGATCAAGCAGTTCCTGGATGTGTTCACAAAAAACAGCGAAGTAGTCTGGCGAGATGTGCCCCTGAAGCGTTCCTCCAACGTAGTGGAGCGAGTAGTTTGCAAACAGGGCTATGGGGCGTCCTTCGGTCGATTTAACCGAGATAAAAGAAACATCGGGGTCGGGCACGGCGGCAGGGGTTAATTTATTGGTGTTGTCGTGACCGGGATTCATCATGACCTGATCATATTCCCCGAAAGGATTAATTACCGGTTGTCTCATTTTCCAACGGCGAACAAAAACGTGCTCCGGCACGGGAACAGCTCCCCACCCTATCCGTGCGGGTTCCAAACGGTTGAAAGCAAGTTGTACAACATCGGCTATCCGGTTAATAACAAATTCTTGGTAGCGGTCAAATGGGACTGATCTCCAGCTACGTCGATCGTCTCCCGTTCCCAGCGCGCTTACAGCCGAATGAGTATGGGTAGCGGAGATAATGATATTGGAGGAAGGGATTTCTATCCTTTCTAAAATTAATCTTTTTGCCGCATCGATCAAATCCTGATTCAAACCTAAAATATCCGCGACAACAAAAGCCAACTTGGTTGTCCCGTCGTCGAGCATTAAACAACGGACGTGCAACTCATCATCTACTTCGGTGCCGGGTGGATTATTCCATTCGCCAATCAGCGCACCACCAAGGAACGGGGTGATATTGGCCTTAGCGGCACCGGCCTTGAAAACCTTTTGCTCACTTTTTTCTGCAATGTCCTTATCAAACATGATTTCAGCGTATACCTTACCGGACAAACCCATCATTAGCAGCGCAACAAAACAAAGGTGTAATGTAAGTGATCTCATAGTGTGTGCGATTTTAAAAGTAATTCCCGGGGTTAATAATTTTTCATGGCCCTACTCACTTGCGCGATGGCCTCTTTATGCCTATCCAGGCAGGGCGCGAGGGTAGGCCTCCATGGGGCGGTCATGAAACCGTAAAGCCTTGACGGATCGATAACCTTTTTCCCGTATTTCACGGTCTCTTCCATGTTAACCTCGTTGGAATGATTGCTGCCCGTTGGTATTTGATCATAGCCATGTTCCTCCAAGTCGTTGTAAAGCTTCACGTAGGTTTTGGTCGGTTCTTTTAATGCATCTAAATCGAACCCGGTCCCATAGTACCAGTTGCTTTGCAAGACTGACTTAGGCATCTTCCGGAAAAAAAGCTCCGGTTTATGCCAAGCGTAATCCGACCATACCCAAGCCCTTACCCCTTTCTTTTCCACTTCACCGATATAAAAGTAGAGATCTCCCCACCACAAATCGTTTTGACGTATTACGGTGTAGTCGAAACGACTCTGGTGTCCTGCTGTTTCTTCATCCATTCCAAGGTGGAAGAAGCGAGGGGTACCGAATAGTTCGATAACTTCGCTAATCAGGTTTCGGCAAACAGTATAATAGGTCGATGTTGAAACCATTCGTGAATATTCCCCCATCCACACATCGTGGGTCGTGGCAAAGTTCAACTTGGGGATAGGCTCTAAGCCCAGCTTCCTCATTTTAGCCAGCTCGGAGCTTAACTTCTCTTTCGTCCATGCATTCTTCACGGCGATCTCGGGGTGACTTTCGTATTGAACGGCATCTCCCAGGTCTAGCACCACAATGTTCATCCCCACGTTGGCCATCTCTTGAAGGAGTGTGTTCCACGTTGCCTCATCAAAAGTTAAAAACGACCTGTAGGGATGGGCCCACTCCCTGGCTTCCTGACATGTAGCGCAGGGGTAATTTTCGTCGCGGTACTTTAGCGGCACGCTATCTTCCCACATGTTGTAGCTGAGGTGTAAAAGATTGGCCCAGATTAGTTGTTCGTCGTTGCTTTTCTGCACGGAGCTTGTTTGCTGCATATCCGGCTGTGAACGAATCACGGATGGCATTGAACTCGCGATACCGACTGCTGCCATCTGTTTGATAAAGTTTCTACGGTTTGTCATAGTTGTTTAATTTTGTGCATTAAAATTAGACTATTTCTCGCCACGGCATAGTCCAAGTGAACTTGTCCAATGCTCATTTGGCTTAACGGAATAGTTCATTAACATTAGACTATTCCTCGCCATGGCCTTGTCCAAGTGAACTTGTCCAATACTCATTTGGCTTAACGGAATAGTTCATTAAAATTAGACTATTCCTCGCCATGGCCTTGTCCAAGTGAACTTGTCCAATGCTCATTTGGCTTAACGGAATAGTTGGTTTTACATAAATATCATCTTGTTTATTCAAGGATCTTCCTTGTTTACTTTCAATAATAATTTTTAATTGCCCTATTTATTTGATTGATCGCATCAATGTGCCTATCGAGACAAGACGATAGCGTTGGCAACCAAGGTTTTCACTTCACCCTGTTTTGATCGTGAAAAAACGGCGGGAGGAACACTTGAAGCCAAGCCTGCCGCTGCCAATAACTTTAGGAATTCTCTTCGACCAGTCGCTTTCATCTTACTTGAGTTTAACTTTTACAAGCGCCTTTTAGCCGCTTGCGGTAATAGATTTTCAATCTCAAATCAAGTCATTTTCCCAAGAAAAACTGTGGCCCATCGCGAATAAAAACTGACAGGTTGCGCATATTATCAATTTTAATATTGAGGTTGATTGGCAAGTTATTCAAATTTGGTGAGTTAAGTTTAAACAAAGGGCTAAAATTTCTTTTCGTGTGGGTTTTGTCCTTAAGTTTATATGCTCAGAATAATACTATTCATGGTATTATTACGGATGCTTCCGCCACGACCATTTATGGTTCTCGTGGTTCTAATGGCATCGTGTTGGTCACCACGATGGGGGGGCAAGAAGGAAAGATGCAGATTACCTTCGATGCGCAGGTTGGTGCCTCTACCATGGTCAACCGATTCGATTTTCTGAACACCTACGACTACGCTTTGGCACTGAATGATATACTGGGAGCCAACACGGTCTCAGCAGCCGATTTGGAAACCTATAAAAACGGCACCAAAGGTGTCAATTGGGTCGACCTTATGATGCGAACCGGAATATCTCAAGATTACAAGTTAAGCGTCTCCGGTGGAAACAAGAGTCCTATTTCAAAGGGTGGGACCACGTGTCGAACAAGGCAGAAGCCAAGTATCCCAGCCTTATACGAATCCTCCCTTTTTCCCATCACCCGCGTGGACTTGGGTTCAACCCGTTGATGGAGGTGAAAAATGTCTCTTTGCCATGGGTGACTTTGGCGGGGGAGACGAAAGGCTTTGGCTGTTTGACCCACATGAAGATATTCCTTCCAAAAAAGATTTCACGCCGCTGTGTGATATTGGCAATACATTCCTACCCCTAGCATTGGGTGGCGACAGGGTTTACTTTATCCAAAGGGGTGACAATGCCTCTAGCAGAAACTATAACGTGGAGGGAATGAGGGATGAACCTACCGACTCAAAAGGGTACCATATCAACGACTTGCATTTAAAAAGCGTGTCATTGAGTGGGAAAGATCAATATGAAATAGTTGATCACGGCCGGTTAATTGACGAACGGGGCAGAACCGCTGCCTACATTGGCTCTTTAGCCGCTGCACCGTTAGAACATCCCGGGCAAGAAACAAAGGCGATCAGTAACTCCGACAAGACAGATGACGCTGACTTCGTACCTTTAAATCGGGGAGAATTCTTCACGAGGGTAAACGTTAGCAAAGACTTTAAATGAGTTACCTCCCGTGAGTTATAACTAGCTCATTAAATATGAGGTTGCCGCTTTGAATCTTCTCCGGGACTCGCGCGGCAACACCTTGAAGATGATCTAAAACGCGAAGGAGAGTACTTTTTATTTCAAGTAGTATTCTCTTGTTTGCACGTTTTCCATTTGATCCGTCCATGTAACCCGATAGTTCCCTTTAAATCCGCGGAATTTGACCCGCCCATTTTTGTCTGGCTTAGCGATCAGGTTGGTTTTCCACTCGTTGTTTATCAAGTTATCAAGCGCGTAGTAGGCCGGTTTTGCTACCATGTCGCGCGTGAAGATACCTGATATCGAGGGTTCACCTGGTGCGCCACAATCGTCCACAACGTTCCACCAGGTAATTCCCATCATTTGCTCTAGGCTAAACCAGAGGCGGTACAGGTTTTGGGTAATGATCGCTTGTATCTTTCTACCTCTTTCATTGTCCCCCGGTGCCGTAATGGTGATCTCGCTCAGGTGAATCGGTAATTTAGGCTGGCTTAACCGCTCGTTCCATTCCCAGATATGCTCCGGGGTCTGAATTTCTTTTCCAGCGGCGATATCCAAGCATTGTTGTGGATTAAACAGGTGCATTTGCGAACCTATGATGTCCACTTTACAGCCTCTGTCTAATAGGTCCCTCACTTGATCGGTGTAGCTCTGGCTAAGGTTGTAATCGTTGATGTTTAAAAGCACGTTTTCAGGAAACATTTTGCCCGCCACCTTGAACGCTTCATACGTGTAGTCGCCGGGCATAATGCCATAAACACTTTTAGCGAGGCCACTTCCCGGGATCAACAAGCCTCTCTGGTGGTCGGTTGCACTCTCGTTAACGACATCCCAACTGTCCACGCGATCCCCGTAATAGTCGGCCAACTCTACAACCCGTTTTTTAAACAGTGCTTTCAACGTTTTAGTTAACTCGGGAAACACCTCCTCAAGTTGCTCCACAGTTAAATCCCGGTAAGCTTCGGAATATTTCTCGCTGTCCAAGTAATTTTCCAAGTTCCCATATTCCACGATGAGATCATCCATTTTTGCCCTCTCTTCGGGGGTCATATACTGTTCAATAATCCAGTTGGGGTTGTGCCATTTTCGATTACCCCAGATAATGGGGTGACCGTGAATGCGAACCCCTTTACCCTCCAGGAATTTGATAACGGGATCCGGTGCCGGGCGCCTCCAGTGTGGCTCTTTTTTTGGCTCCATCACGCTGTTCCAATAGGACTCCGAATCCCAGTATTCCTCCTTGAAGCGGGGGCGATTCGGTTGCATTTCAAACGTCTTCCAATAAAAGGCGACCGTGGCCGAATTAAACAGGGTTCCATACAGCTCTTTGTAACGATTATTATATTCCGTTTTCCCCAGCTGATTGTAGTTAAAAATATGAGCACCGAAAATGAAATCATGTGAAATCTGCTCTATTTTCACTTCCGTACCCGGGGCATAATCCGTCAGCGTCAGTTCACCATCCGCCTTCCTATGTTTCTCAATATCTTGGTCGATCTTTTTCTGTACCTCGGGATTCCATATTTCCCAATACGCTTCGCTCATGATCTTTTCACGATCCTCTTTTGAACTTTTCGGGAACGATGTTTGTGCTTGCAATAACGGGCAAGACAACAACACGATTATCGCGATCAATAGATTGTTTTTCATTGTTTTTCCTTTAATTATTTAACTGTATCGTGTGTGTTTTTGAAATCATTTAAAAGCCATCCCCATCCTTCAGTAAATCGAACTCTCGCCGCTCTATTTTTCCTGATTTGTTTTTCCAACTGGCAGCGTACCGCCCCTTAAACCCGCGAAAATGTACCACCCCGTCTTTCGATGCTTTTAGTGTGATGTTGGTTTTCCACTCGCCGTTTATCAGCTCGTCGAGGATGTTATAAACGGGCTTGGGGTTCAGCTCTTTGTCGTATATCCCGGAAAATGATGGCTCACCGGGGGCAGCACCCCCGTCGACCACGTTCCACCAGGTGATACCCATTACCTGGGGATGGCTGAACCATAGTCTATACAGGTTTTTCGTGATTTCCGCCTGAATTTGTTTCCCGGTTTCGCTATCGTCCGGTGCGCTAACGGTGACTTCACTAACGTGCAATGGCCTGCCCGCATCGGCCATCAAGTTGAGCCTCTCCTCTATTTTTTCAGGCGTCAAAATATCGGCGCCACTCGCTATCTCCCTAGACTCTTCAGGGTCGAAGATATGCATCTGAAGCCCCACCTGATCTATTTTGATTCCCCTATCAATCAAGTTTCGTACAATTTCTAAATATCGACGATAAAGTGTTATATCCCAGTGCATATCCGAATCGTTGATGTTGAGAAGCACTGAATCCGGGAAAAACTTCATCGCCCACAAAAAACTTTTATAGGTATAATCATCCGGCATTAACCCGCGGTTTGCCTGATCGGTTGGTTCGTTCACCACATCCCACCGCTGTACCTTCCCCTTGTAACGTTCTGCTAAATCTTGAATATGATCTTCAAAGTAGGGTTCCATCTCTTTACGATTCACAGGCATCCAAACCGGGTGTCCCCATCTAGGCAACCCGTAAATAATCGCATGCCCATTCATGTTGATCCCCTTCGATTCGCAAAAGTCGATGATGGGGTCCGTCGGTGGGCGTCGATACTCGTACGAGCTGCCAGCCTCATACCTTGGTTGGCCCTTTACAGGCTCCAGCGTTTTCCAGTAGAAGGGGACTGTGGCGGCATTGAACAGTTCACCAAAGGTCTCCTCATACCTCCCGTTTTTCTCAGGACTACCACAATCCCCGAACAGGAATATATTCCCTCCGAACAGGAAGTGATGGCTTATTTGCTCCACCTCGATTTCAGCCTCTCTTGGTAGATTCTCGAATGTCAGTACAGCGTTAGCTTTCCGATTCTTTTCAATCTCGGCATTGATATTGTTTTGTACCTCTTGGTTCCAGATGTCGCGGTACTTTTCACTCATGACATCTCCGGAACCTTGACTAAAACCCCCGCTGGAATAGATTAAACAGACCAGTATTAAAAATGATAGTTTTGTTTTCATATTCTTGACTACTATTTTAATTGATACTCTATTACTTCAATATCTTCTTGAAGCATTTCACGCTATTAAGCGTAACGTGTTGTGGGTGTCATCTTACCATGCACTAGCTCTCCCTTTTCACGGTTTTTAAAACCAGTAAGAGAATCCCAGAACAGACGATTAACGCGATGGCGGAAGCTTGATAGACAAGTGAAAGTCCAATTTGGGCATCCCTCATCGCACTGGCCATATATACCCCTAATCCACCGATAATCGTTGACAACATATTCAGGATCCCGTACCCGGTTGCCAGTGACTGAGTGGGACCTTTGTGATAATCGGTTATTAAAGCCAATGCTGCCGGCATGTAAAAGGCTTCGCTTATACCCATTAAGGTGCGAGAGAGTAGCAACTGATTAAACGTGGTGGCATGACCCATTACTTTTATTCGAAGCGTACCGCTGTTTTAGAGAATTCGCCATCTTGCTTAGCTTCTCACTTTTCATACATCCATTCTCTGCTTAGAAGCGTGACGTCGGTAACGGAAAGGTGCGTGTTCCGCGATTGACTCCCGGCGCAATAGCCCAGCAAAGCCTCGTCGTCGCTTACAAAGTGAATGGCTATATAGCAATACCACCCGTCAGGATCATCGTGAATATTTTTGATCTTCTCCCACGTTTTCCCTTCATCCCCGGAGATAGCCATGGTGAGCGGTGTCCTTTTATCCTTAATTTCGGGGTTTGAACCGTCGTTGTTGTTCCACACCAGCAACCAGTCGCCTGTAGCGGGAATCTTTTCAATGGTCGCGGGGGATAGAGGGGATGGAATGTTACTGGTCTCAACGTGGCTCCAGGTCTCCCCTCTGTCTGAGGAATAGGATAGTAACTGAAATCCCCCGCTTGCGCGGATGTACATCATCACCCTACCATCGTTCATCTCAATTAACCCCGGTTCCTGAGTAATGATATCGGTCGTGTCAGGAACTGGAGAGCTAGATTGCCACGTCTGCCCGTTATCATCCGAGTAGTAGCCATACAGATTGGCCTTCCCCGACCATTGTCCCCCGGGGAGTTGGTGCAGCGCAACAGCCATCAACAGTCGACCGTCTCGCAATTGAATGACCCTGGCGTTATTGAGTACAAAATAGCCCTGCTTGTCTGTAATACATGGAATGGCCTCACTCCATGTGTCTGCTTCATCTTTAGATACGCGTAACATAGGTATACAATCCTCGCCTGAATTCTTCCTTAAATAGAAGAGAGCGATATCTCCATTTTGTAAGCGAAGCAGTGAGACCGACATCACATTCATGCCCCCCTCGTTTTCAACGACAACCTCGTCTTCCTCCGTCCAACTCTTCCCTCCATCATTTGAATAGCGAGCCGCTAAATGAGCCGGTGCGTTATCAGACGCGGAGCTGCCCACATAATGGCTGTATATAAATAGGATACGTCCATCATCAAGCGTGATGAAATCGCCTTCGCTGTTGCGTGGGTTGTTCTCTGAAGGCACCAACTTTAAGACGGTTACCGGGGCGTTGTCAGGCGATTCGCCGCCCTTCTTGGGTGATGAGCATGAAGCGACTAGTAAAGCAATAAGTAAAGCGTTTATGAACATCAGGGTTGCTCGTTGACCTTTTTTGATTTTTGTTTCCATACGAATATTTTATTTTTTTAAATGAATAATACTCGCTATTCCCGTTCTATTTCTATTAGGATCGGGGTCACCGCCCACCACCCACCAACTATCGTCTGGCGCTTTTATTAAGGGTACCGTTGTGGAGGGGGATATTAGACCGCCCGTTTTTTTCATCTCCATGTTTTTTAGATTTACTATCCAAATATCTTCATGTACAAGTCCATCTGCCCTTCCAGTAATCAAAATGGTTTTTCCGTCAACAGGTTGACTAACCCAAGCGTACCCTATAAGCGGCAGGTCGTTTAACTTCTTCCACTTATCCTTTAAGATTGCCCCGCTCCAAACCCCACGGCTTCCGGCAGATTTGGTCATTGCTCCCACCCTGCTCCTTGCTGTAGTGATATCAAAACGTAAACCTCCTTCAACTCAGTGAACGTGACATAACTATAAAGGAAAGTGTTGTTGGCTAGGATTTAAAAATAATCGTCGTCAAATTTGATGGCCCTTTTTATGACAGTATTACCTCCCCCCATCGACATGTCAATATCTAGTGGAACGTTAGTTTTGTATGAGCCACGGGTGAAGTCGGGAACCTTTACCGGATTTGAGAAGTTGGCCACCGACCACTCGCTTAGGGGCACAATTGAACTCCATGCCGCAGCATCGTAAACATCCATGTCAAGGGGAAGTCCGTTTTTCAAACAATCAACCAGTCTCCATTGCATCAAAAAATCCATACCTCCGTGCCCCCCGACTTTCTTGGCCATTTCTCCTGCTATTTTAACAATGGGTGGTGTGTATTTTTCTTCTAATGTCTTTAACTCATCCGCATCCATCCATTTTCCTCCCAACGATATTCGAGCAGGATCCGGTTGTTTTTTTGCTATGCCCTTAGTGCCTACAACCCAATGTGTCCTGGTACCAGGTCGCGGATTTGAAACATTATACTGCAATTTAATCGTTTTGCCGTTTACGGTTCTAATGGTAGAAGTATTCATATTTCCCAACTTCCACTGACCAATAAATTGCTTGTAATAATCATCTTCTTTTGCACGTCTCTCAATCTCATCACCCATAGTGAAGTCGTCAGACGACATTGAAGTCAAGTAATCAAGTCTATCTCCACGATTGATATTTAATATCTGACAAGCGGGTCCTAAACCATGGGTTGGATAAATATTTCCATTACGATTTATAAATTCCCGGGTACGCCATTCCAGGTCTTTACGAAGATTGATATCTATCTGATTCGAAATGTAGGCCGCGTCCACGTGTACAATTTCTCCAAAAAAGCCTTGTCTTACCATATTCAGGATCAATAATTCCCAAAAATCATAGACGCAGTTTTCGATCATACTGCAATGTTTTTTGGTCTTCTCCGAGGTTTCAACCAGTTGCCAACATTCATCCATCGTACGGGCGGCCGGAATTTCGGTTGCCACGTGCGCTCCGCTCTCCATGCCGTATACGCACATGGAGGGGTGAAGGTCTCTAGGGGTGGCTATATAAATCAAATCCAGCTCTTCCTTGTCACACAACTCTTTCCATAACTCCTGACTGCCATCCGCGTACCCTTTTGGTTCCGGCATACCCAATTTTTTCAGGTAAGCTTGCGCTTCGTTTACCCTTTCAATTTTAAGATCTGAAAGAGCGACGATTTCAACTCCTTCCAGCAGTGCCATTCTTTTCACGGCAGCCATCCCGCGTCCGCCCACTCCGATATAACCCACTCTTATTACATCCATTTTTGGGGCAGCGTACCCGGACATGTTAAAAACCTGTTTCCCTTTATTTGTTGATATATCCCAAATACCTGGGGCTGTTTCTGATACCGAAGTGCCTCCTCTACCGTTGCACGAACTCAATCCGCCTGTGGCTAAAATACCTCCTGCCATACCGGCTGTTTTAATAAAATCTCTGCGACTTGTTTTCATACGATTATTTAATTTTTTTTATTTCGGTGTATGGAACTCGCTTTAATCATGTTCTTGTGTGAGAACTATTCCGTTAAGCCAAATGAGCATTGGACAAGTTCACTTGGACAAGGCCATGGCGAGGAATAGTCTAATGTTAATGAACAGTTTTCATGCTCGTTTCATACGATTATTTTATCTTTATGATGTTATTCTTTCAAGAAGTTCCCTTACTTTTCGTGCCTCGGCGTTAACGAAAGGAAGCTCTCCCGGTGCCAACTGTTCAACAATAAGAGGGCCTTTGTTGAAACCACCCTTTTTCAGACGAGCAATTAATTTTTCAAAGTCAACGATTCCTGTTCCGGGAGTAATGTTGACATTCTTGGGCTGTTTAAAGTCTTTCACTGCCATACCTACCACTACTCCATCCAGCGCTTCGGCATCCTGAACCGGATCAACTTCGCCATCCGTGTAGTACGCGACGTTTCCCGGATCATACCATAGTTTGAAATTTTTATGATTTACACGATCAACGTGTGCCCTACACTCAGCACCCGTGGAACCATGTGGTTTAACGGTGATCAACACTTTCTTTTCCAAACCATAATCGCAACATTCTGAAATCACTTTATAAAAATTGGGTTCCAGTGACTGATTAGCAATATCGTTTAATTGTATCAATGGAGCACCACATCTTTCAGCGTTGTCTATCAGTCGTTTCAGTTGCTCAATACCTTCCGAGACCGGTGCGTTGGGATCAAATGACCCCCCTGATAAAGTCACGAGCTTTAGTCCCCTCTTCTGGATCTCTTCACCCACTTGAAACGCGATATCGGGAGCTGTATCCTTATCGATCACCCTACCTTTGTCGTGAGTACTTAGACCCACATACTTGTACCCCGTTTCAACCATTCCGTCCAACGCTATCAAGTAATTACGATCTCCCCATGCCCGAGTATAACATCCTATCAGCCATGGAGAGGTCTTGGAAAATTTATTACACGCACTTAATAATGTACTTGACAGCGTACTTGTTGTTGCAGCTAGCATGACGCCGCCAATAAATTGGCGGCGGGAAATAGAGTTGAGTTTTTGTTTTTCCATGTTTAATGTAATGTTTTGCTAATTTTCATTCCACATTTGATTTATATTTTTAACCGTCTCTTCTACTAATTTGTAACCTCCTTCCGAACCTACTAAATATTTATCCGCGCTATAACCGCCACCTTTTTCAGCCCTTTCAGTGGGAAGATAGCCACTATGATGACATGACAACTGAACAAGAAAAGTCAACATCGCTTTACTTTGTGCTTTTATAAGAATGCCGTAGTCAATGAATAACTCGAAAGGGTTCGATGCGATAGCAACATCACCCAACCTCAGCACATGTAACTCGGCAGGATTAACATGATCAACCATGTAGAAAGGGTTGGCGGGAGGTTGTTTCACGGGAAGGTCCACGTTGACCACTTCATGCTTGAAGATGGGATTATATTCAATCTCATCTTTTACCCAAGGCATCACCTCATCCACGGCATTTGTCAACCTGTTAGCCAGTTCCTGTTTGAATGTTATTCCTTTTCTTTTTAACATCTCGTTCTCTGCTCTCCGGTAGGTGTATTCATGGGCAACGGGAGTAATGTCCCCTCCTGCCCCCACTTGTATGAACACACATACATCTTTACCGTATTTCTTATGGATATTCTCCCTTACATCACTATAAAAATCCGCGGAAACATTTCTTCCCGTACCTCCCGCTTGAGCCGTTGCGACCGTATTAATTAAAATACCCGTAAGATTTTTATGGGTATCCCAAAAGAATAAAAACTGGGCCCGATCATCATGGGTGCCTTCATAGTGAGCAAACCCCGGATCATTCACCCCGTACATCCTGGCAGTACCGTCAAATTGAACCGTTCTTCTGTTATGTCCCAACACCGCGTTCCCGAGCCCCCATGAAAAACCACCCTCTTTTTTGTTTTTCCAAGCCTTAATGACCGCGTCAGATACTTGTTTGATCATGAACTCTTCATACTCCGATGGCTTCATGACACCTTCATCATTGCTCACATCGTACATCCCAAAAAACTCTCCATCAATTACACCCGGGCCTGCATGTGTATGAATGGCATTGAGGAATAGTTTGGTATGATCGAAATCGGGTAATTCTTTTTTAACGATGCTTTGTAATTTTTGTTGTGTCTGCCTTCTTATGAACAATAAATCACAGGAAATCATGATTGCCTGCTCTTTAGTGCCATTATTCGTCTCGAGGGCAAGTACTGTGGCAGTTAGGGGATCCATTACAGCTTCGGATATGGTTTTACCCATATTCCCTGTCAAAGCAACAGGCTTTTTCGGGGTAATATCGGCCACACTCCACCCGACATACAATTGACCTGTTTTTTTATCTCGCGGTGAACTTGTAAGCGGGATGTTGTTTTTTGAGATTAATAAGGATGGAGTGGTAGCTACAATGCCACTCATTACCGCTTTTTTTATGAATCTTCTCCTGTTAATCATAGTTCATGTTATTTAGTTATCATTGAATTTTGTTACACACGCGGAATACTTCTCGTGCAACATCGTCGGCCACACGCCGCATTTTGGCGTAAGGCAGGTTTTTTTCCGCGGGTTTAGCATAATTATTATTGTTTACGTTCCCAGAGGTCCCATTAGACATTATGCCAACGAATGGGGGGTCTTGCCTATCTGCCTTCAGTAATTCCTGAATACGATCCGCGAAAACCGCGAAATAATCAGCAGATATATCTCTACCGGGAACTCCTCCCACGTAGTGTAACGAGTAGTTTGCCAACAGTGCTATCGGTTCCCCTTTTGTTGATTTAACGTAAATAAACGCGACTTCGGGGTCAGTCTCTCCCGCCGGCTCAAGGAGGTTAGGGTTAGAATGACCGGGATTCATCATGACCTGTTCATATTCCCCGAAAGGATTAATAACCGGTTGTTTCATTTTCCAACGTCTAACGAATACGTGTTCAGGAACTTCTCCAGCTCCCCAGCCAATCTGTGCAGGTTCCAGGTTGTTAAGGGCGATTTTAACGGCATCCGCGCATCGCCTTATTACAAATTTCTGGTAATCATCGAAAAGATTAGCACTTTCTTCCCATTGCCTACAGCCGCCGTATCCTTCTCCCCTAGCATTGGTAGCCGAGTGGGTATGAACGGCAGATATTAACACGTTTTCCCTCGGGATACCTGTTTCTGTAGAAATTAACCTCTTTATTTCTTCGGTAAGACACTGGCGCATTCCAAGTAAATCTGCTATAATAAAAACCAACTTAGTGTTACCATCGTCTAGGACAAGACAACGAGCGTGTAAGTCATCGTGAACGTTTTTGGATGAAAAGCTGTCACTCCTGTTATTGTCGATGACGATGTTTTAAAAAATAAACGTCTTAAATACATGCTTTGTTGCATACCTTTTTCTATAGTTTTGTTAAATTATTGTTTACCATATTGCTATTCCAATCCATCAATTTACTTCTTAAAGGTGCCTTTTCATGTCAACATTTAAAGAAACTGTTTTTTTAGCGCTTATTTTAGATAATTTATGAAACTATAGTGACAAAAAACGAAGTTGTTTAGGGTAAGCCATACATAATCGTGCTCCTGCTTCAATCCCGTTTCTTCTAAAACAAGTGAAGGGCTATCACGAAAAGAATAATGACACCTTGCGCAGGTTTCTATTATTAAAATGTAAAATAAAGAACAATAGGTGATTTATTTTGTTTTATGGTTAGTACCTTTGACAATAGGTGAGGCATTAAATGTTCTTTTTTCTAACACGAGATCGTGCAAAACAATGATAAAGATTTTGGTACTTATAGATTCTGCCACTGAGTTTAGCCGCCGTTTCCTGACCGGCTTAATTCGGTATGCCAAAGAGAATGATACTTGGACTTTTTATCGCTTGCCCTCCTATTATAAAGCATTGTACGGGGAAGCCGGGATAGTGGATAGAATCAAAGAGTGGGAGATTGATGCCGTAATAGCTCAATGGGAGTACGAGGGAGTGGATTTCCTCGATCAACTGGATATCCCGGTTTTTCTACAGAGTTACCGAAATATCAGTGGACGTTTCTCAAGAATATCCGGTGATTACATCGGTGTAGGTGTAATGGCCGCTCAATTTTTTGCTAAAAGGAATTTTAAGAACTTTGCTTTTTACGGGAATAAAAATTTTTTCTGGTCAAAAGCCAGGGCCGAAGGCTATCGTCGGGAAGTTGAAAGGATAAAGGGAAACTACTATTACTTCGAGTCTGAATTGCTGGATAGCATGGAGTGGAGCAGGGAACATGTAGAGTTGGATAACTGGTTACAGGATTTACCCAAACCGGTGGCCCTGTTCGCATGCGATGACAACTTTGCCTTACAGGTGTCGGAAATGTGCAAGGTGAACAACATCACTATTCCGAATGAATTATCGCTGCTGGGCGTAGATAACGATGAGCTGATATGTAACTTATCACATCCATCCATCTCTTCCATTGTTACGGATGATGAAAACGGGGGGTATCAAACGGGGAAAATGTTGCATACCTTGATCCTAAACAAAAACAACATCCCTTTCAACATCAATATTGACCCGATTCGTATTGAATTGCGGCAATCCACTGAGAAGTACAATGTTTCTGACACCTACGTGAAAAAGGTAATCGAGTATATCCATGAAAACATTAGGCTCAATATATCCGTTGATGAGTTGACCTCTATAGTTCCACTTTCGCGTAGAAACCTTGAAAAGAAATTTAGGGAAGCCACCGGATCATCGATTTATCAGTTTATATTGGACAAAAAGGTGGATTTGATTTCGGCTGAATTGCTAACAACAGACAAGGATTTATGGGATATTGCCATTGAAACTGGATTTAATGACGTTAGAAATGTTTACAGGATTTTTAAAAAGAACACGGGACATACACCCGTTAGTTTCAGGAAAAAATATAGGTAGCAATAACCAATCCCGAAGATAATTGCTTTGTCAACATCATTTTATTTATAGGTGTTTGAGCACAATAGATACACGATTTGCTGAAAGTGTTAAACTCGTTACCGTGTGGCGCGCAATATCTCCCATTTCCCTGGTGGACCAGGGAGTTTCTCCACTTGATACCCGATCTCTTGAAGCGTTCTGCGAACCGCTCCTTTCGCACAGTAGGTGGTAAGTAAAGCCCCCGGGCGACTCAACGCGTGTATTTGCTTGAACAGATCACTCGTCCACATCTCCGGCTGCTTCTCAGGGGCAAACGCATCAAAGTAGATCACGTTGAAACGCGTATTGGGGCGAAACTCTCCCAATCGAGTAACATCTTGACGAACTTTCTTCAATCGAAACCGGGGTGTAACTTCCACCCACTCGTTCCATGGGGCATCGTGAATTTCCATGAATGCCTCTTTTCGAGCGGGAGCGATAAGGTCACCGTAATTCAGCTTCCGCACCTGTTCCATATCAAGCGGATATTTTTCGAAAGTGGTGTAATGCACGGTTTTCCCCAACTCTTCTGCGCGGAGAAGGGTGAGGAGTGCGTTGAGTCCTGTTCCGAATCCAATTTCCAAAAGGTTTACCTCCCGTTCCGTACATTGATCGAAGCCAGCATGGATGTACACGTGGAGCGATTCCCGGATAGCTCCATGCGTTGAATGGTAATGTTCATTAAGCGAAGGGACAAACAGAGTGTGTGACCCGTCTCCCGATAATTTTAAAATAGTTTCCATCGCATTGGATTAAGTTACGCCAAGGTTGTTGCCTTGAATGCAGGGAGTGGCATGCAGTAGCATGCGGAACGAGAGTAGTAAGAAAAACACTCCCCGCACAATAAATTCATCCCCTCTACCCGCGATGACATCTCGTGGAAGATAATCGCGTGGTTGGGCGTGTTGACCGCGGTTATCATGTTCTTAGATAATATACTCCCGGTTTGGGGTACGAAAAGAGAGGGTGGCAACAAACAGTTAGCTAACTGTTCTTGATCAAGTATTCCGCGATCTGTACCGCGTTGAGCGCAGCCCCCTTACGAATCTGATCCGATACCGTCCAGAATGATAGCCCGTTTTCATTGGTCAAGTCTTTCCGGACACGCCCCACGTAAACGGGGTCCGTCCCGGCTAAGTCGAACGGCATAGGGTACGCTTTTTCCGCGGGGTTATCGATCAGTTCGACCCCCTCGGCGTGGCGGAAAGCTTCCTGTGCCTCTTCCACCGAGAGAGGACGCTCCGTCTCTACCCAAATGGCTTCTGAATGAGAACGCATCACCGGTACGCGCACGCAGGTAGCGCTTACCTGTATGTCGGAGTGCATGATCTTGCGGGTTTCGTTATACATCTTCATCTCCTCCTTGGTATACCCATTCTCGGTGAACAGGTCCACTTGAGGAATCAGGTTGTACGCGAGTTGATACGCGAATTTGGAGACGGTGGGCTCCTCCCCGTTGATTAGCTGTTTGTATTGATTTTCCAACTCCTGCATGGCGGCGGCACCCGCTCCAGAAGCGGCTTGGTAAGTGGCTACATGGACTCTTTTAATGGGGGTAACATTCTCGATTGCCTGCAGGGCAACCACCATTTGGGTGGTGGTGCAGTTGGGGTTCGCGATAATGCCGCGAGGGCTGTTCAGCGCATCCTCCGCGTTCACCTCGGGAACCACTAAAGGCACATCGTCGTCCATACGAAATGCGCTGGAGTTATCGATCATGATGGTGCCATGCTTCGTGATGGTCTCAGCGTACTCCAATGAAGTGCCACCTCCCGCGGAGACGAACGCGATAGTGATACCTTTGAAGTCGTCGTTATGACGTAACTCCTTAACCGTGATTAACTTGCCCCTAAAGTTATAGGAGGTTCCGGCACTTCGTGAAGAGCCGAACAGAACCAATTCATCCATAGGGAAATTTCTCTCCTCCAAAACGCGGAGCAACTCTTGGCCGACAGCCCCGCTGATGCCTACGATAGCTATTTTCATTTGTCAAATAGTAAAATAAAGTACGAAGATATAAAAAAGTGGAGAAAAAATCACTTTACCGCAATTTTTCGACTGAACTTTCCAATTTTGATGATGTAGTACCCTTTCGGTAGCGGCAAGATATGTGTAGAGGTACCCGCTTGCACTCGCCGGGCGTACACCTTGGTTCCCATGATGTTGTAGACTTCGAGCAGACCGTCTCTCTCGAGGTTTTCAATGGTAAGCTTGTTCTCAGCGAGCTTGATCTTAATTTTACTCACTTCTCGCTGTTGGGATACCGGACTTTGTCCATGCAAGGAGTCAATCCGGTCGGATCTATCTGCCTGAATTCCTTGACAATCAACCCGAACGTCATTTTTCAGGTAACCTGTGGTATACGTTAATGGTTTAAGGGCATATAGGTTTTTTTTTGTGGTGAAATTGGCAGCAATTCCAATGATATAGCTTTCTCCAGGGAGAGCTATCCCTGTATACAAGCATAAGCATAGGATACAAAGGGGCAAGGCGAACGGGGTTCGAACGCGTTTTATTGCCTTTTGATTGTTATTGGTTTGCCGCACCATCGTTTTACATATCGAAGCATTTATACCTCGAACACCTTTCCTTCGACCGCCAGTTCACTGTTTGGGAAAACCTCCACAGCCTCTTTCAGTAAAATCCCTATCTCGTTGTAACGGGAAGAATAGTGGCCGATTACCAACTTTTTGACCTCCGCCATTTTCGCTATTTCCGCGGCTTCACGCGCAGTGGAATGGTACGTTTCCGCCGCCCTTTCTCTCTCACTCTCCGCGAAGGTAGCCTCGTGGAAAAGCAGGTCTACCTCTCTGATGTATGGAACGATTTCCGGGTGATACGCCGTATCTGAACAGTAAGCGTATGCACGAGATGTTTTTTTCATTTCGAATCGAAAGCCGTTGGCAGCAATCCGGTGTTTAAGCGGGAAAGTACTAATCCGGATGGACTCATCCTCAAGCAGCAACTCATGTCCCTCGGGGTTAAGTGGGGTCAAGTTGATCTTAAATTGCATATGGTGGCCCAAGTACATAAGCAAAGGGTTTAGCATCAGCCTAATCTCCTCGTGGGCGTAGATATCCAGGTCGCTCGTCCGCCCCAGCATGCTGAGCGTGGTAATTAACCCCGGTAACCCAAAAAAATGGTCACCGTGAAGATGCGAAATGAATAGACCCTGTAGCTTACTCATCCGTGACTTGAACTTGCGCATCTGGAGTTGCGTCCCCTCCCCGCAGTCGATCATAAACAGCTTGCCGTTCATGTTTACCAGCTGCGAAGGGGGGTTGTTAAGCGTGGTGGGCATTGCCGACCCGCACCCGAGTATGGTTACTTGAAACTGACTCATATTAACAAACTCCAATATATCCCCACCTGCAATGGAAAGACACCCCCGTAACCTTTTCGGTACGGTACACGCTATTCCTGTCGCGGGTTTAGTTCAATCCACGTACGAAGCGGGTAATGGTCAGAGTGCTTTATCTTGTCCACCTTGGTTCGATAGGCCTGCATGTTCTCGCTATGCAGGATGTAGTCGATCCGAAAAAGGAACAACTCTTCGTGATAGGTGATCCCCGGTCCGAACGAAGTGGATACGAAAGCATCTTTTAACCCTTTTCGCATCTGGTGATACGTGTAGGAGATAGGCGTGTCGTTAAAGTCGCCGCAAATAATCGTCCCCCACGTATCGCGCGTGTCAAGGTATTGTTTCACCTTCTCCACCTGCCTGGCTCGGGTCCTGTAAGCGCCTCCCAACCGGTTACGTATATTACTGGTAACCTGATCTAAACGTACCGGGTCGCTGCTTTGAAGGAAATCGCTGTACAGTTTTTTATCTTCCGGCTTGATCCTGTTGGATTCCAGGTGCACGTTCGCAACGTTGTACCTCTCCCCGTTGATGTTGATCGTGTAGACGGCCGCACCATTGTATGACGACTCGAAAACTATCTCGTGGGTCCGCTCGATGGGATATTTCGAGAAACATGCCAAGCCGAAGGTATGATATTTTCCCGAGGATTCCAAACCGGTAACTGAACGATAGGGATACTTGTTCAGGATCCGGTTCACGTCACGCTGAGAGATCAGTGAGTGTCCCGTCTTGCTCACCAAGTACTCTTGCAAGCAAACGATATCGGCGTCGGTGGCAGCGATATAATCGAGAATAGGTTGCTCTTTCGCGTGAATATTACTCTCCTGCGGGAACCCCTGAACGTTATACGTTAACACCTTGATGGAATTGGCCGGGGGTTTCGGGGAGCGAAGGTGCAACGGGAAATAGGTAGTTACCGGCTTATAGCACAGGACGATAGCCAGCAGGGAGACGAAAGCCAAACCCCACCGGGCAAAAGTGATCCAGAGAACGAGGTAGAGGGTATTGACCAACAAGATAATGCCGAATCCCAACCCGATATAAGAGAATAGGTTGGTCCTTAGTGGGGAAACGCCCCACGAAAGGAACGAGCAGAAAAGCAAGGCAATCGCGATCAGGTTGGTTGCGAAGATGAGCCAAACGATCACGTTCCTGAACTTAGTTTTTTTATTTCCTGCTAGCATCGAACAACTTCTTTTTCTCTTCAGACGATAAACCGCTGTATCCCGACTGTTTTAGTTTATCCAGTATGGCGTCAATCTCTTCCTGCTCGGTTTGCTTTCGTTGGTTGTATTCCCGATCGGTCTCGTGACGAACGTCTGCCTTGTACTTCACTTTCATCTTCGCACGTTTTGGTCTTTTCACAGGCGGCTTGAAAAGCCCGACGAACCTATCGATGGTGCGGCTCATCCATCGCGTGATATCTCGCCCTTTCAGGTATCGGGCTGCGTAGAAGTATCCCAGTAATGCTCCACCGATATGCGCCACGTGACCACCGGGATTAGTTGGGCTACCCAGCGAAAGGAAGTCAAGCACGAACGCGAAGATCGCGATGTAGATGATCTTGATTTGCCCCAGGAACAGGAGGTTGATCCGCGTGTCAGGCTTATAGAAGGCAGCCCCCATCACTATGGCCATCACCGCGGCCGATGCCCCAATCATCCAGCCCCTTCCCATATCCCGGTAGTAAGGAATCGTGTTGAACGCGATCACGTAAAGCAGGGCCCCAGCCAGCCCCCCCAACACGTAGAGGCTTCCTAGCGACCTGCCGGAAAAGTATTGCAAGAATATCTTCCCAAACCAGTAGAGCCACAGCATATTGAAAAGCAGGTGGATAAACCCCTCGTGCACGAACATGTAGCTAATGGGGGTCCACAACCGACGTAGCAGCAAGGGGATATGCGAAGGAACACCCAGGTACGTGATCAGGTCGAGTGCATACACGTTGAACAACGTGAAGATCACATCGATCACTTTCAGGATTATGAATACGGAAACGTTGATGAAAATGAGCCGGGTTACCACGTTGCCCGTTCTGTAGGCCTGTTTTAATCGCTCAATAATACCTCCCATACCGCCTATCCTTCCTTCTCCAGTATATAATCATGAACACCCCGAAAAGCATCCCCCCCAAGTGAGCAAAGTGAGCCACGTTATCGCCCGTGCGGTTCGCTACCCCGAAGATTAACTCCAAAATCCCGTAACCAATGACGAACCATTTCGCTTTAATCGGAAACGGGAATGGGATAATAAAGAGTTGCGCATTTGGGAACAACATCCCGAAAGCCAGCAAAATGCCGAAAACAGCACCGGAAGCACCAACCGTAACACTGTTAATCATCGAGAACATCTCGGGCGGTAATACCGCACTCGCGCGCAGATAGATAACCAGGATTTGAATGAGTCCCGCACCTACCCCCGTGACTAAGTAGTAAGTGATAAAACGCTTGGGCCCCCACACATGCTCTAACGTACGCCCGAACATGAATACCGCGAACATATTAAAAAACACGTGCGCCAACGAGTAAGGGTCGTGTAGGAACATGTAGGTAACCAGTTGATACAGTCTGAAGTTATCTGAAGCGGGAAAATGAAGCCCGAATAGTTGCGTCAGATCTAACCCTCCTCGTCGTAGTAAAACAAACTGAGCTAGCCAAATAATCGCATTGATAATGATGATATTCTTTGTCACCACGGGCAATACACCGGCGAAACTATTCCTGGAATTTTGCATACGTTTAAACTACAGGTAAGGCGCAAAATTACGTATTATTTCCCATGTAACGGGGTTTTTTGCCCCATAAAAAGGAGTTTTTTAAGAAAATCAAATTGTTTTCACCTTTTTTCTTGATTATTTTCGATTTATCGCTTATATTTGAAGCCTAAATAAGGCAGAGCCTTGACAGAATGCATGTTTAATTTTTTTATTTACATTTTTTATGAACAAATCGGAACTAATAAGTGCTATTGCTGAGAAATCAGGTCTTAGCAAAGTGGATGCCAAAAAAGCATTAGACGCTACCCTGGAAACGATTTCTGAAGAGGTAAAAGGCGGCGGTAAAGTCGTACTGGTTGGCTTTGGGACATTCTCTGTGTCAGAAAGAAGTGCAAGGAAAGGGATTAACCCCCGCACAAAACAACCCATCAATATTCCGGCCAAGAAGACCGCTAAGTTCAAACCAGGCTCAGATCTGTCTAACCTATAAGGGTATTGCTCTAAAGATTAAAAAAAAGGAACAGACTACTCAGGTTTGTTCCTTTTTTTATACGATTATTTTACTCTTTTTATTTCAGGAGTCACACAGCTGGCCATACCGTCTCCACGCCCTGTTCATGCAGCATCCTTTGAAAATCGCGTAGCAGCTTGTGATTTGACCTCACCGCCTTAAAGGGGACATTGGATGAGCGTGAGAAGGCGATCAGTTGCCCCACGGCTTCGCCAATGCTCCACTCCACCGGGTGCAGTCGGTAACACCCGTTGGTGATATGGGTGGTGCCGATATTTTTATTCGCGGGGAGCAGGTTGTTCATCCGTACGGGGAGCAGCGCACCCAGCGGGATTTGAAAGGGGAGGGATGGAAAGTCAACGTAGTTGTTTCCCCCTGTGCTGGGATGGAGGTCGATGGGATAATACCCGATACCTACGCTGTCGTAAAAGTCGGCTGCTTTGACACCCTCTTTTTCGCCAGCCACCATCTTCCGGTTTTCCGCGCCCACGTGCTGTTCCAGCACGGTGAACTCAGCCTTTATCCTTCTTGATTCTCGGACATAGGGGTATTTGGCCATCCCGTCTTCCGTACCCATGATATCTCCGCGCAGCCTTAAGCCTGGCCACCCAGTTCCCCCGTCAGGACGGGGCGCTTCGGTCTGCAGCCAGTAGAAGAGGGAGTGACTGAGCTGTTTCCCACGTTCCACCGTTTGTTGAAACTCATCTTCCGACACATCGACCAAGTTGCCCAAAAAATAGTCATTCTGTGGCCAGTTAACGATGGTGATATCCCCCTCGTAGGTGCCTTCTCTGAAGTTGTTCCGGTGGATGATCCGCCGGTAGTTCCAGAGGTTCAGCACCCCATCCAGGTTCTTTCCGCTAGGATCGAATCCCAGTCGTTTGGGAGCCAGCGTACGGGGATCGGAGTAGGATAGATCCAGCAGCCTCCCCGACCATGGGGGGGTGAGGTCAGGAACGTAGTTTTTCCAAAAGTCGTACCCTTCAGGGGGTTCTTTCACGTTGTTCCTCCCTGGCTGGTAGTCCATGGCGAAGCAGACGGTGAATGCCTGGTTGTTCATCGGATTTGCCTCTTCCGGGGCGTGGAGCTCACCGGTGTCGTGCTTCGATTCGGTGCCGGTGATATACTCCGTGCCGGTTAGCGGCAACAGGTCACCGCACTCCGTGGCATCCACGAAGGAGTCACCCGTCAGCACCGTAAGGTCACCCGTGTGGCGGTGTTGCACCTTCACGGCCAGTACCCGGTCACCATCCACGTAGGCACTTTTCGCCTTGTAATCGGTCAGGATCTGTAGTTTTCCGTTGCTCAGGTAGGGGGAGAGCATATCATATAAAACGGCTACCGCTACCCTTGGTTCGTGACATAGTCGGGAAACGGTACCGTTACCCGGGTTAAGGTTCTCACGGGCGCGGGCATCATCGGTCACCGGGTAGTTGCGGCGGTAGTAATCGCGTACCCTATTCCGGTAGTCGTGGTACGATTGTGGAGCACCGTGCGTCTCAATCCACCGGTGCTCATCGGGCGGCACCCCCTGTTGGGAGAGTTGTCCCCCGATCCAGTCGGTTTCCTCGGTCATGATTACACTTAGGCCATTTCGGCAACACGCGAGCGCGGCGGCACAGCCTCCCATGCCACCACCGATGATAACCACATCGGCTTTCAATTCACGTGCTTTTGAGCTACTTTGCTCTCCGGGTTGCCCGTTGAAGAAAGGCCGCCCATTGTACAGGGACTGCACGCTGGACAGCGGGTATCTGATGTGCCCCCGTGCCACCGCGGTGCCACCTATCAGGGCGACACAGGAGAAAAAACGTCGTCTATTCATCATTTCAACACCAATGAAGTTATTGCTTAATATTACTACTTGTTGGCACCGATTGCCAAATTAATTCCCTCTTTGACCTGTTGCCACTGGTTGGCCAACTTCAGGTGGATCATGTCGAACAGGAAGTAACCGTCGCACTCGTCCATACACGCTTTAACTGAGTTGACAATCGCCTGGTTTTCCTGTTGTTGTGTTGCCTTGTTTTCAGGATCCCAGTTGCCCACATCAGGGCCGCCAACCACCAAGGGGCAGCTGTTCCTTATCTTCTCTTTCGCCAGCTTGCAGAAACCCTGCATGGTCCACTCGGTAGAGCCATACACCCTTAGAGGAGATGCGTAGGCGCCAATAAGGATCTGGTCCATCAGTTCCGCGTACCCGTACTCCATATATTTCGGGGTGGCCCATTTGTAGGAATGACTTGTGTTGTACTTCGGGCTGGCCCAGTTGACGCCCACCTCGTAGTAGGTAGAGTACCACCCCCCGACGTAGGCGCCAAACTGGATATCCGCGTTCACGGATTTCACCGCGTCGCGGGCCTTACTCATAAAATCATACATCGTTTTCGCCCTAAATTCAAGCCATTTCGTGAAGTAGGGGGGGTAGGTGCCCATGTTCATCACCTGTTGCATGGTAGCACCGGGGGGGAGCACGTCGTCCGGGAAGTTTGTTAGCTTTATATTCCCGAGGTAGGCTTCAAACTTCTCCCTGGTCAGGTTGGAGAAATCGGACTGGATACCATCAAATCGCCCCCGGTCGAGTACGATGCCATCCAGGTTGTACCTGGCAAGGTCTTTAAGTAGGCCACACAGGTAGGCCTGTACTTTATCGTTTCCCGGGTTGAAAAACTTGGTTCCTCCCCCTCTATCCATGGTATTCACGATACCGGAAGATAGATTCTCACAGGTGGCCCACTCCTTTTTCGACGGGTCTCTGTACAGTATTCCCGAGCTGCCTAACCCGCTGCTATGCCCACCCACCATGGTGTTAAAACCGGCATGAACGTTTAACCCGAGCCTATGCCCCTCGTCGATAAAGGCTTGAAGGTAGTCCCACGTGGCGGTACGTTCCACCTTCGAGTAGACGCCGTCTACCCAAGCTCCTAACCATTTAACCTGTTCGGCACCCGCGACGGACGAGGAGAACAGGATATCGCCTGATGTTGGGCGCACGTCTACCACGATATCGGTGAAACCGACATCCTTAGCTGAAGTAAGGTCGCGGGCAATATTTTCCCGGCTATTGGCGAAGTCCCGGAAATTGGCCGCCGCGTCGATCCAGATGTATCGGGGTTTCTCCTTGTTCTCTTCCGGGGTGACGTTTGGAAACTCGTAGTCAGGATCTACGCGTTTTTCATCGCAGGCGAGCAGAAGCGATAACGATACCACCAGGATGAGTGCCTGGAGTAACACCAGGTGTAATGCCGGGAAGAGTACCGGGGTAAATTTTTTGTGGATTAGCCTCATGCAGTTGTCACAAGGTTTATAATATCTCTTCCGCGACCTGATTGAAGTATTCCACGGATTGCTTAATGTGCGGGAGGTTATTGTCCCAGTCGGCCTCGTACTCGATCGTGAAGTAGCCCTTGAAGTCTTGTCGCTTGAGCTCCTCCAGCATCCCCTTCACGTTGAGCACGCCCGTGCCCCAGATTACGTCTTCCAATGTCTCTTCCTCGCCCTTGGGCGCGATGTCCTTAAAGTGCAGGGCAATTAACCTTCCTTCCAGCTCTTGCAAGGCAGGTATCGGCTCAATGCCCATTCGCTTGAAGTGGCCTACATCGGCGCTCGACCCCAACAGCGGGTCTCTTTCCCCGATGCACTCCATCAAGATCTCCGGCTTCCAGTAGGAGGCCTCGTTGGGGTGGTTGTGGCAAGCCACCTTTATCCCCTCTCTCTTCGCGAGTTCTTCCACCAGGTCCCAATCTTCCTGGGCGGGCTCGGCGCTAATGAACTCCATCTCCATCTCCTTGGCGAAGGCGAACACCTGTTCCCACTCGTCACGGGCGGGTGTCCATACGCCGGAAGAGATGATTTTTACCTCCTTCGACTTGGCCAGCTCCTTGAGCTGTTGCCGTTGCTCACTGGTGAGGTCATAGCCAAAAACGGCATCCCCGAAGCCCTCTCCCATTTTCTGCCCGGGATAGATCTCAATGTATGCCAGCCCCAATTCCTTGGTTTTGTCTAGTGATTCCACCACGGTAAACCTGTGAAAGGTGAAGGACTGCATCGATAGCTTCCATCCCTGTTGTTCAGCTTTCGTTTCCGTTACTGTTTCCGTTTTCGTTTTCGAGCCAGTGCAGGCGAACAAGGAACCTACAAGGATGAAAAACAGCAGCTTGTTGATTTTCATATGATTAACTTTTAGTACGTGCGAAGCCGATCGGTTCGGTATTCACCCGCTTTGTTAGGTTGTTAGCAACTGTTTTAAGGATTCCTTGATGGTCTTTTACAGTTAACTACCAACAAATTAAACAGGAATAATTTTAACAAACAAATGCTACGGCAAAAAATCAGCGTCAGAATCAGTCTCCGCCAAACTGAAGATAAATTTAGAGGTTACAACATCCACGGTTTTCTGTACTCGTAAGAGAGGTATTTGTTCGCCGTTTCCGAATTCTTAAACCTCTCGTTTACCGCATCCCACTCTAACCTTTCGCCCGTCAACAGGGCAATCGTACCCAAATGTGCCATGGTGGTGGATCGATGGCCGATCTCAAGCGTAGCCCATGGCTGCTCACGCGATTTCACGCAGTCCAGGAAGTTCCGGATCAAATTGAACGCGCTATCCTTGTAGCTTCCATCGATCAGGAGCGTGTCATTCGTCGCAAGTGAATAGTTCTCAGCCTCTATCATCGGTTTCCACGTTTGAAATTGGCCAGCGATAGTGGGAGTGACCCTGTAATCATTTTCCCCGGTATGTAGGGTACCTTTCGTACCCCTTAACTCTAGAAAGCCGTGCGGGATGAAGCTTCCGCTACTTCCTTCCAAAATAGTTAGCGTGACCAAAACGCCCGATCTGAATTCATAGGTGACATGCATCGTGTCGGGAATGGTGCGGTCATCATCTACCACGTAATTCCCCCCGTGAGCGCTTATTGCCGTCGGAGCCTCCTCGTTTAATAGCCAACGTAGCAGGTCGAGGTAGTGTACCCCGTTGTTTGTGATTTGGTTGGCGTAATCTTCCCACCAGCGGAACATGTAGGGTGCGATGTTATACTGATAGGGTCGATATGCCCTTGGGCCGAGCCACATGTCCCAGTCGAAGTTGGCAGGGGGTGTCTCGGGTTGTAGCTTCCCAATACCACTCGGTGCCATGTTGCTTACATGGCACGCGGATGCAAAGGTTACTTTGCCGATTTTACCCGCCGGCACCTCTTTTGCCAGTTTTTGGAAAATTGTTGACCCGCGCCTATTCAATCCCACGGCTACTACCTGTCGACTGCTATTGCCCGCCTCCACCATCTTTCTACCTTCCACTATCGTTTTAGATAGCGGTTTTTCCACGAAGACATCCTTCCCCGCGTCGATAGCGTCAATGGTTTGTAAAGCATGCCAGTGGTCAGGTGTTCCGATACAAACCGCGTCAATCTCTTTATCCTCCAATAGCAGTCGATAATCTTTGAAGGTCTTCACCTTGTTGGGAAACTTTTCACCCATTCTGGGAATTTTTTCTCGCATATCTTTCACGTAGCGCTCGTGTACCGTCGAGAAATCACGTGTTACGTAGGGTTCATATACATCACAGAGGGCTGCCACTTCACAATCGGGCTGCTCCATGAACAGGTGCAATAGTTGGGTCCCACGGTTACCTACGCCTATAAAGCCGACGCGTATTTTATCGTTTGCCCCGATGACCCTTTTCTTTGTGTCCACAATTGGTGCGGCTACTGATTTGTTCCCTAACCCCGATACCGATAAACCGGCGGCAGCTACGGTTGATTTCTTCAAGAAATCCCTTCGTGTTGTTTTTGTCTGCATACGATTATTTTATTTTTTGTTTCAGCTTCTTACTTAATAAACATCGCCTCGTAATAAGGGATGGGGTCAAAAATTCCACCCCCGGTTTTGAAATAGTTCTCGTCAGTATGGTAAAACCCGCCTTTCACCTCTACCCAGGGCGCTTCATGTTGAGGGAAGCGTTGTTGCATCTGTTTCCAGTTCACGTAGTTTTGATGCCCGTTACTCTCAATCAACCCCAGGTTGTCTAAACCGGGAAAGGCTGGAAGCCGTGCAGCAACGTTTTTATTCCATTCCACCAGCATGGGGTTGACCGTTAAATCGGCACAAAAACAGGGGATATCCCTTTCGGTACCCGCCTTGGCGATCTTCATGCTCATACTTAATGTTTTGGCTATAGGTTTGAGCGCCACGGCCTTGTACCCCATGCTCAGGCGTTCGATCGTATCCTTATCCGTATGTGCGCTTTCGTCTATCGCCAAGCGAACCGGGATATCCGATACATCTATTTCCAAATCTTCGGAAAAGGGCTCTTCAATCATAACGATCTGTTCCAACGCGCCAATCTTGTCGGCATAATCTAAAAAACGATAGAATAATTCTTTCGTCTGGTACCTGCCATTGGCATCAAAATAGTAAGGCAATTTCCCGTTTTTCGTGTAGGAAGTTGAAATACCCTTTAGAACATTGTGAATTTCGCCGAGGCGTGTTTTATCTTTCTCAAGCATCTCCTCTTGGGTACCAGATTGGCCAATCTTGACTTTCATAAAGAAATAGCCCATTTCCACCTCCCTTCTCAGTTCTTCAGGGGTCACGTTGTATGAAATCAAAGGCATTGCCGCGAGCTTCTCATGTTTTGTCGAGAAAGTGGATTGGTATTCAGGCGGAATCAAGTCATCGAAGTTAGTAATCCCTCTCTCTTTCGCGTAGAGTAGCCAAAGGGCATTGTCAACGGACACCAGTGCATTTAGCGCGAACGTTTTACGCAGTGCGGGGTTGGATGTAATCGTTTTCCCGTACTCGAATACCTCCTCGTACAAAGGTTCAATTACATCCATGGGAGAGCTAAAGGAGCAGTTTTTAAGCAACTTGAGCGCGTGTTCGGTTAACGCGAGCATATAGGCATTCCCCCCGGCCTCTGAGCTGGTGGCGAATACGGTGCCATCAGACCATAGTACGCTTTGCGTTCCCAGGCCTATAGCGTGTTGCCCGCTATCGCTTTCGAGGAAGCTTATAACCTGCCACAACTCGCTGAGGTAACCCCCTTTGAAGCCGAAGGGAGTTAGAAGGGGTTCCCGTTCAAATTGAAGTCCAACGTTGGTGACCGTAATATTTCCCTTGATCGTGCTCAGCGGAGAGGCAGGGGAAGCCGATTCGTTGGGTTTATTTCCCGATCGTACGCATCCTCCATGCAGGAATGAAATGCCACCCAACGTCCCAATACCGGTTCTTATGAATTCTCTTCTCGATGCCATTTCACGTAAAATAGATGTTAGGTGTGTAAGGCATAATGTCACTATAATATTGATCGATACCTCCAAAGATACAAAGAAAAGCGTTTAAAATGTAAGTATTGCTTTACATTTTGCGCCCTCGCGCTTTAAAAAGCTATTCCAAAGCGATACATGTTACATTCGCATCCCCTTTTTCTCGCAGAGAGTTTTTTAGTAACCAAGTAACTTCCAGAGAGACAACCTCGATTCACCCGTGAATCTCATGATAATACCACCATCTCTTCAGGAAATAGGGTGATGTTTTCCAGCCAGCTCGTTTGTCCCTCTTCCCGATCGTTTTCCCATTCACTTTTTCGTTCACTTCCCCGTTCCCGTTCACCTTTTCGTTCACCTTTTCGTTCACTTTTCCATCCATTTTCCCGTTTGCCCTCCCGCACGATATAGGTGTTTTCGATACCCACGGCGCCAATACCGGGGAGGACGAACTTGGGTTCCAGCGCGATGGCCATCCCGGCTTCGAGAAGATCCCTGGAGCGGGGGGAGAGCACGGGCGGTTCGTTAATCTCTAACCCCACGCCATGGCCGATAAACTTGGCCTGTTGGATGGTACCCATGAAGTAGGGGGATAGTCCGCTCTCCTTCACCATCTCCTCGGCCAAGTGGTAGAGGTCGGAACATGGGGTACCGACCTTGCCGTTTTCGACGATCGCCCGGTGTATCTCCATGGAGACTTGGTGTGCCCGGTAGGCCAGGTCAGGAGCCTGTTCGATAACAAAGGTACGAGACATATCGTCCATGTAGGGACCGTAGTTGCCCGCCATATCCACCATTAACGTGGTGCCGGGTTCCAGTACCGTGCCGTTGGCGCCAATCGGTAGCAGGGGTGATATACCGGCCCCACCGAGCGCGTAATCGTAGGGAGAGGGCGCTTGGGCGTTATCGCCCGTGAGCATGCTTCCCATAAAAATATCCATGTTCTCACCGAACGACCGAAAGATGCCTACCGACCCGTGTATACGCATTTGCCGCTCTACCTCCACCTGTAGTTCCAGGTCGGTCATTCCCTTTCGATACAGTAAGGGGATGGTCTCGTACACCTTCGCATGTACGCGTGCGCTTTCACGCATCTGCTCTAGCTCGAACTCCGATTTAATTGCTCGTATTCTCCGCATCTCTCCCGAGATATTTCCCATCTCTGGCATGCTCAGTGCCGCTTGCAGGCGGGTGACCGCGCTAAAGCTCATTTGATCGGCTTCGATAAGTACCCGTTGGGGTTGAGGCAAGCCCAATTCGTGCAGCAAATCGGGGATTTGCTCCGGTTTACGGATCAGTTTGCCCCGCATGGGGCCTCTTTCTTCGTTGACCGGTTCATCCAGGAAATTCACCGGTCTTTTTATGAAAAAGAGGGGATCTCCCTCCGGGAGGATATATAGGTAGCCGTCAAAGATAACGCCGGTGAGGTAGTACTGATTGACCGCCGACGTGATAAGACAGGCATCCGCTAGCCTCTTTGCAAGGGTTCGCTGAACCTTTTGTAATCGGGAAGAGGTCTCGTGCCAGGGGAATTCGTTCATAGAGTTCGTTATTAAATTGTTTTTTTACATCCAAGGCTACCTGATGCGGTGGCGAACGTGTCAAATAGAGTTCGTTATTAAATTACTTTCCTACTCGTTCCAAAAATCCCATGCCACGAACGCTTGTCGCTCCAGCATCTCCCTGCCATTTTTGATGGAGGTCCTTCGTTCCTTTCCCTTTTTGAGAAACAGCGTCTCCTCGGGGTTGTACACCAGGTCGTACAATAGGTGGTCGGTCGTGAGACAGTCGTACGGGATGGGCGGGCATTGGTTCACGTTCGGAAAGGTACCCACGGGGGTCGCGTTGATAATCACAGTGTAACTCTTGAGCATCTCTGGTGATACCTCGTCGTAGCCCAATTGCTCTTCCGCCGGGGTACGCGAGACCTGTTTCCACTCGACTCCAATATCAGTCAAGGCACATCTCACCGCCTTGGAGGCACCCCCGGTACCTAATATCAAGGCATTGCGGTGTATTGCCGGATTGAGCAGTGGTGCGATTGACTCTTTAAAACCTATGTAGTCGGTATTATGCCCCACGAGCCTGTGGTCGTGCCTGTTGTTGGGCGACCGCTCCACCCGTATCACGTTCACGGCACCGATTGCCTTTGCCTGGGGTGTTACCTCGTCCAGAAATGGGAGGATAGCCTCTTTATGCGGAATCGTTACATTGAGTCCCTTAAGGTGCGGATTGGAGAGCACCACACGAAGCACCTCCGCTACCTCTTCTATTTCGAAGTTGAGGTACTCCGCGTGAATACCTTCCCGCTGGAATTTTTGGTTGAAGAACTCAGACGAGAAGGAGTGTGCAAGGGGGTAGCCGATAAGTCCGTAGGTTTCCATGTTGTTGCTTTCAATCACTATTTTTCTGTCAGGTACATGTCGTGGAGCATCCGCTTCATCTTCATCTTCATCTCCTCCTCCTTCACCGTTTTCAAACCCTACTTTTCTGCCAGGTACATGGTGGCGATCCCAAGGGTGAAGCGCCTTAGTCGGATCGCGCAGAACCCGTTTTTGCTCAAGATAGCCATCATCTCCCTGCCTTGCGGGAATAGGGCTACAGAGTTTGGCAGGTAGGCGTACTCCTTTTCATTGCTGGTGAAGAGACCAGCCATAACCGGCATAACATGCTTGCTATAAAACGTGTAAAGCTCCTTCGCAGGGGACTGTTCCGGCGTGGAGAGCTCCAGGAAAAGGAACGCACCGCCTGGCTTCAATACCCGTAGCACCTCTTGGAAGCTCTGGTCGATAGATTGGAAGTTGCGCACCCCGAACGACGAGATCACCGCGTGGAACGTGTTATCGGGGAAGGTCATCGACTCGCTTGCCTGGCGCTCGAAAGAGATTACCTGCTCCAGTCTCTTGGCACGTACTTTCTTTCTCCCTATCTCCATCATCTCCTCGGCGATATCGGCAGCGATAATCTGTTTGGGGCGTAGTATCCGGTGCGCTTCAATGGCCAAGTCGCCCGTGCCGGTGGCCAGGTCCAAAACCTTCTCCGGTCGGTATTTCCCCAACGAGCGCAACGCTTCCCGCCGCCAGTACGCGTCGATACCCAGTGAGAGAACCCCGTTCATCCGATCGTACACCGGGGCAATCTCGTTGAACAGCTCGGTTACCTGCTCCTGTTTGGGGCGTCCCGGGTCGTACGGGTTGACTTTCTCTACCTTATAGGTCATTGTTTAATTCTCTGTTGGGATATTCTTGTCGTTGGCCATGTTACTCACTACATTTTTAATCTCTTTAATCAGTGAATACCCAAGCTTTGACATGGACAACATGCAGGTTGAATTGTCTTTTTTTGTAACAATAAAGTTAGCCGGCTTGTAGCTGATGGAACGTATGTCCGACCACTTAACCGTTTGTTTTTTATCAAACACCCCGGTCTTGATGCTTATTGCCTGACTGTTTATCCTGACAAATGCCTTCCCAAACAGTCTTTCGATGGGGTTGCCTAACCCATAACTTGTTTGCACTACTCCGTTCAATAGCAAGAGTATGAAGAAAAGCCAGTCGAAAAAGGATGCTGAGCCTTTACGTACCCATATGGCAATAAACCAGCCAATCGCCACCAGCACGAGCAATATACCTAAAACCAAAACAAATTTTGACTTTGTCCGAAATGATAACAGATCTACCGAGTATTCCATCATGATTTTTTAATGATTTGAATCCAACGGGTTGGCTAAAATCGTCAAACGGTTTGCAAAAACTCTTTCACATTCTTCTCAATTCTCGCTTCCAACTCTTTCGCTTCGGCTTTCACGAACGGTTCGCCCACGATCTTTTCGTACAGTTCGATATAGCGTTCCGATACGCTGTTGCAATACACCTCCGTCATTTCGGGAACTCGCTGCCCCTCTTTCCCTTGAAATCCGTTCTCCATCAGCCACTTGCGGACGAACTCTTTGGAGAGTTGCTTTTGCTCCTCGCCTTTCTCGAAGCGCTCCTGGTAACCTTCACTGTAGAAGTAGCGGGAGGAATCTGGGGTGTGGATTTCATCAATCAGGTAGATTTTCCCCTCTTTTTTACCGAACTCGTATTTGGTGTCTACCAAAATCAGCCCTTTCTCGGCAGCCATCTCGGTTCCACGCTGAAAAAGGGCATAGGTATATTTCTCTAGCTGTTTGTAATCCTCTTCCGACATCAATCCTTGAGCGATGATCTCTTCGCGTGAAATATTTTCGTCGTGCCCCTCATCAGCTTTGGTGGTGGGCGTAATAATCGGCGCTTCAAACTTTTGGTTTTCCCGCATTCCATCGGGTAAGGGTAGTCCACAAAGAACGCGGGCACCGCTTTTGTATTCGCGCCACGCGCTTCCGGTAATATACCCGCGAATCACCATCTCCACTTTAAACGGTTCGCAGCGGCTGCCCACGGTAACCATCGGGTCGGGCGATGCCTGTTTCCAGTTGGGCACGATATCAGCTGTAGCGTCCAGGAATTTCGAGGCGATCTGGTTCAACACCTGCCCCTTGTAAGGGATCCCTTTCGGCAGTACCACGTCGAACGCCGAGATACGGTCGGTCGCGATCATCACCAGCGTGTCGTCGCCAATGCTGTATACGTCGCGTACCTTTCCATGATACACGCCGGTTTGTCCGGGAAAATTATAATCGGTTTTTAGCAATGTGTTCATAGGATTGAGCTATTATTGTTGTTTATTGTCTGCCCTTTTTTTTCGTTCTCTGCCTGTTCACTTTTCTCGTACGCCTCCACGATGCGTTGTACCAGCTTGTGACGAACGATATCTTTCTTGTTAAACTCGACCGTGGCAATGCCCTTGATGCCCCGCAATACCCTCATCGCGTGGATCAACCCCGACTGTTGCGACAGGGGGAGGTCGATCTGCGTGATGTCGCCCGTGATGATCATCTTCCCGTTCAGCCCCAATCGCGTGAGGAACATTTTTATTTGCGGCTTGGTGGTGTTCTGCGCCTCGTCCAGGATGATGACCGCGTCGTTCAAGGTGCGTCCCCGCATAAACGCGAGCGGTGCGATCTGGATAACGTTGTTCTCGAGGTACTCCTTGAGCTTCATCGGGGGGATCATATCCTCCAGCGCATCGTATAGTGGCTGTAGGTATGGGTCGATTTTCTCCCTCATATCCCCGGGCAGGAATCCCAGCTTTTCGCCCGCCTCCACGGCCGGTCGGCTCAGGATGATCTTGCGGATACTCTTGCGCTTTAGGGCCCTAACGGCAAGTGCGATGGCGGTGTAGGTCTTGCCCGATCCAGCCGGACCTATAGCGAAAACCATATCGTTCTGGTCGAACTCCTCCACCAGCCTTTTTTGGTTGGGGGTCCGTGCCAATATGGGCTTACCGCTCATCCCGTGAATGATGAGGTTATCTACCTTCACCACGGCGGGTGCTTTCCCCTTCACGATATCGATGATGTCCTCCTCTTTCAGGATGTTCATCTCGATGCTGAATTTCTCCAGTTCATGGATCGCCTCTTCGAACGCCGCCAGCTCCTCTTCTTCCCCGATCACCTTGATCACGTTGCCCCGGGCCACAATCCTAAGCTTGGGGTACAGGGTTTTAAGCAGCTGTATATTGCTGTTGTTGACCCCGAAGAAGACCACGGGATCCACGTTCTCTAATATGATTAGTCGTTCAATCATTCGTTGTTTGAAAATCGAGTGAAAATTGGTAGGGCTTGTTTTCCATTCCCTCCATCCAGTTGATAAAGGCATTGTTTACCACCCGATTGCCCCCTGGCGTAGGATAATTGCCCGAAAAGTACCAGTCCCCAGGGTGATTGGGGCATGCCTTATGCAGGTCTTCAATGCTCTGGAACACCATGGTAACCTTTGCGTTGATGGAATCAGAGGTAAGCATACGTGCGATCTTGTTCGATATTTCCTCTTCCGTGAAGGGAGCATAGATATCTTTCACGTAATTCACGATCTCCTCCTTCCTTTTGTGGCGTTGTGCAACCGATTTCTTGTAAGTTTCATCGATCACCTGTTGCATCCCCCGCTCTTTCAGCAGTTCGATCGCTGCCCTAAAAGCAATAAACTCACCCATACGGGACATGTCGGTTCCATAGCAATCAGGGTAACGTATTTGGGGTGAGGAGGATACGATGACAATCTGTTTCGGGTCAAGCCGGTCAAGTATCTTGAGGATACTCTGCCGAAGGGTTGTTCCCCGCACCACGCTGTCATCGATAATCACCAGGTTGTCTTTTCCCCTCTTTAGCGAGCCGTAAGTTACGTCGTACACGTGTGCAGCCAGGTCGTTTCGGGTCTTTCCCCGCTCGATAAAGGTGCGCAGCTTGATATCTTTGATGGCCACCTTCTCGGAACGTACCCGCTTGGAAAGGATCGTATCGACCTCCTCCCGGGTCAGAGAAGACCCTTTCTCCAGGATAATTACCGCTTTTTTGTGGTTGAAGTAATCTTCCAATCCCTGCAGCATCCCGAAATAGGCCACTTCGGCCGTGTTGGGGATAAAGGAGAAAACGGTGTTCTCGAAATCGTCATCGATCGCTTCAATGATTTTCGGGACGAGTAGCTTACCTAACTTTTTGCGTTCCCGGTAAATATCGTAATCCGATCCCCTTGAAAAGTAGATTCTTTCGAACGAGCAGGGTGTGACTTTCTCTTTCCTCTCCAGGATTTGGTGTAAACTGATCTTCCCACTCCGTTTCACCACTAACGCTTCACCTGGCTGTAGCTCGTGGATATCATCTTTCTTCAAGTTGAACGCGGTCTGAATCACGGGGCGTTCTGATGCCACTACTGCCACCTCATCGTCGTGGTAGTAGAAAGCGGTGCGAATACCCCACGGGTCGCGAAAGGCGAAAGCATCGCCACTTCCAATCAGCCCGCAGAGTGCATACCCGCCATCCCAGTGCTTAGAAGCACGCCTCAAGAGGAAGGGTATATCCAACCTCTCCTCGATCTTGTGGCTAATCTCTTGTCCACATAGGCCCTCTTTCTCCAGGTTATCGTACTGGTACTGCACCTCCCGATCAAGGTAATGGCCCAGCGACTCCAGCATGACGAACGAGTCAGCGTAATCACGGGGATGTTGCCCCTCTTCCAAGAGCTGCCGGAACAACTCATCGATGTTGGTCATGTTGAAGTTACCCGCCAGTGCCAAGCTCCTGGACGCCCAGTTGTTACGTCTCAACAGTGGATGCACGTAGGTTAGTCCGGTTTTACCCGTGGTGCTGTAGCGGAGGTGTCCCATGAAGAGCTCCGCGGCATAGGGGACGGACGATTTCACGAACTGAGTATTGTTCAACTGTTCCGGTGTGAAGCGTTGGAAGGTGGCGTGAACGTTGGAGAATATACGGGTGATCGCACCCGAGCCGACTGCCCTCTCCCGAAAGATAAACTCGTTGCCGGGGGCAGCCTCTAACTTCACGGCCCCAAGGCCTGCACCCTCTTGTCCACGGTTATGCTGCTTTTCCATGAGCAGGTAGAGCTTTTCCAAACCGTATTGCCAAGTTCCGTACTTGTGGTGATAATATTCGAGTGGTTTAAGGAGGCGGATGACCGCGATGCCACATTCGTGATTAATAATGTCTGTCATTGTCTTGATCGTCGTTCTTTGAGGTGAGCCTGCTTAGGGAGCAATAGCTTTCACACTGCAAATTTAGCCTTAATCGTCAACAATCCCCCCATTTTTATACGATTATTTTATTTTGAAGTTTCGGTGTACGGAACTATTTCTGTCAACCTTTCGTTTTACCACCTCTTGTTTTCCTCGCGATTAACGAAAAATAGGCGATTTTATCTCTTACGCACAGAAAAAAGTGAAAGGAAGGTGTTTGTTCATGCGGATCTGTAATTTTTTTTGATTTTTCATGAAAAAAATTTGGTAAATATTTATTTCTTTTATATATTTGCGACGTGGTTTTTTCATAATAGTATTAGATTTAAGGTTAACATGTTTGGCGGTGTGTCGCGATGACATACTGCCAAATTTTTTGCGTTCAATCCTCATTTTGCTTATTTTATTTCCACGCCTGCCTAAACTTTCTTACTTTTGTTTTCAACTAAATCCCTACAGTATGAATCGCTATTTTTATATTGACGCGGAAGGAAAGCAGAAAGGCACCTTCACGCCTATGGAGCTAAGGGAAGAGGGTGTGAGACGTGACACGCTGGTGTGGACGCAGGGAATGGAACAGTGGCAAAGAGCTGGGGAGGTTGATGAGTTGAACTTCCTCTTTTCGGGAACTTACTATCCACCTCAGCCCGAGCCACCACGTCCCGCCTGGTCCCAGCCGAATCAGCCAAGTTATACCCAAACCAACGAACCGCATCTTCAACCCACCAAGCCAAGAACATGGTTACTGGAATCGATATTGGTCACACTTTTGCCATTCTTGTTATGCGGCAGCTTTTTGAGTCTTCTCGGTATCATTGGTATTATCTACGCGGCACAAGTAGAGTCGTACTACAACCGGGGTGACTACCAGGCATCGGTGGAATCATCCCGTTCGGCCGGAAGGTGGACCCGTATTGCCCTATGGATTGCCATCGCATGGGTAGCGCTGATGATCATTGTCATCGTCACCATCGCCCTCTTGTTTGGCTTTAGCCTCTATGATGTGAACGACCTAATTGATATTTAATATTAACAATTAAAACGAGATGGAAGAAAAAAATTTTACTCCTCCCCCGGTACCTCCAGTACCCCCGGTAGATGGACAAGGTGAATGGCAAGCCCCTACCATTGAGAATAGGACGGATGATATCCCTCCCTTGAAACCGAACAACTGGCTGTGGCAATCGATCGTAGCCACGATTTTATGCTGTATCGTTTTTGGTGTCGTGGGTATCATCTACGCGGCGAAAGTGGATTCGCTTTACTACAAGAAGCAATACGAGGAAGCGGAACGGGCCGCGAAGAAGGCCAAGATGTGGACGCTGATCGCGGTCGTGGTAGGCTTGGTGTATATCGCGGTTACCGTGTCGCTATACTTCACGGGCAACCTCGAGGGGCTGCAAGAGCTTATCGAGGAAAGTGCCAGCGGCTACAACTTCTAACCCTTTGTGCACACAAGCGAGGTGCTAAAAATGAGAATCGGCTGCCGTGTGAACGCGTGCAGCCTTTAGTTGTGGTAGTTAGCGTGTTAGGACTTGTAAGATGACGAGACCCCGCGAGTTGGTGACTACCTGAAGTCTTGAAGATTAACGTGGGAAGAGGGGCTAAAATTGGCTTGGGGATTGCCATTACTATAGTGGTGGTGGGGATGCTTTTTGTTTTTTACACGCTGGATCCTGGCGAGCAGCCAATCTTCCCACGGTGTCCTTTTCTGCTGCTCACCGGTTACAAGTGTCCCGGTTGCGGTTCCCAGCGGGCTATCCATAGCCTGTTGCATTTCGATTTCAGGGCCGCGCTCCATTACAATGCACTGATGGTGCTGGCAATACCTTACATACTTATAGGTATTTACCTGCAGTACCTTGGCGGTAGCCGACGGCACCCCAAGGTCGAGAAACTCCTCTTCGGACGCTGGTCGGCCCTCACGGTTTTGGTACTGGTGCTCACCTTTTGGATTGGGCGAAACTTGTTTTAGATCCATTACCGTAACTTATCTTTCAAGAAGCGCCCGGTGTAGGAAGCGTCGCACTGGGCGACCTCCTCCGGCGTGCCCTCGCAGACGATATAGCCCCCCTCTTTTCCACCTTCAGGGCCTAGATCGATGATATGGTCGGCACTCTTTATTACCTCCATGTTGTGCTCGATAATAATCACGGTGTGACCCCGCTCGATAAGGGCGTTAAAGGCTTTGAGCAGCGTTTTTATATCATGGAAATGTAGCCCGGTAGTTGGCTCGTCGAAGATGAACAGCGTGGGTTTCGTCTTCTCCTCACCCAGGTAAAAAGCCAGTTTCACCCGCTGGTTCTCTCCGCCCGATAGTGTGGAAGAGGATTGCCCCAGCTTCAGGTAGCCCAACCCCACGTCCTGCAGCGGTTGAATCTTTTTCACGATCTTCTTTTCGGTGGCCCCCTTTTTACGCTCGAAGAACTCGATCGCCTGATCCACGGTCATCTCCAGCACGTCGTAGATGGACACCCCATTGTACTCCACCTCCAGCACCTCGGAGGAGAAACGCTTCCCGTGGCACGATTCGCATTCCAGCTGTATATCTGCCATGAACTGCATCTCCACGGTGATGGTGCCCTCCCCCTTGCACTCGTCGCAACGGCCTCCCTCCACGTTAAACGAGAAGTAAGCCGGGGTAAAGCCCATCTGCTTTGCCAACGGCTGGGCCGCGAAGAGCTTCCGTATCTCGTCAAACGCTTTCAAGTAGGTGACCGGGTTGGAGCGTGACGATTTCCCGATCGGGTTTTGGTCCACGTACTCCACGTCACTTATCAGCTTGACATCCCCCGCGATACCGTTGAACTCGGCCCGCTCTAGTGGTTTCTCCTTGTACTTGTGTTGCAGCGCGTTGAACAGCACGTCGTTCACGAGTGACGACTTACCCGACCCGCTCACGCCGGTCACCACCGTCATCACGTGCAGCGGGAACCTGACGTTGATATTCTTCAGGTTGTTTTGCCGTGCCCCTTTCACCTCAATGTAGTTGTTCCATTTGCGGCGGGTGGCAGGCAGCTCGATTTGCTCTTCGCCGGTGAGGTACTTCACCGTGAAGCTATCGCTCTTCTTCTCCAGTTCTGCCACCTTGCCTTGGTAGACCACCTCGCCACCCAGTCGCCCGGCCAGGGGGCCCATATCGATGATGTAGTCAGCCGAGCGGATGATCTCCTCGTCATGTTCTACCACCACCACCGTGTTGCCGATTCGCTGTAGCTCTTTCAGTACACTGATAAGACGTTGCGTGTCTCGCGAGTGAAGACCTATACTGGGTTCGTCGAGGATATAGAGCGAGCCGACCAGACTGCTCCCAAGGGATGAGACGAGGTTGATGCGCTGGCTCTCTCCGCCCGAGAGGGTGTTGGAGAGGCGGTTGAGGGTGAGGTACCCCAGTCCCACCTCCATCAGGAACCCGAGTCGGTTCCGTATCTCGGTAAGGATTCGCTCCGCCACGGTCGCATCTGTCTCGTCCAGTTGAAGTTGGTCGAAAAGGGGGGCTAGCTCATTCACGGGCATCGTCACTAGCTCGGTAATCGATTTTCCACCCACCTTCACGTATTGTGCCTCACGCTTGAGCCGTGTTCCTTTGCAGAGCGTGCATTCGGTCTTCCCCCGAAAGCGGGCCAACATCACCCGGTACTGAATTTTGTACAGGTTACGCTCCAGCATCCCGAAAAAGTCGTTGATACCGTAGATTCCCAGGTCACGGCGACCGTTCCACAAGAGCTCCCGCTCCTCCTCCGTCAGGTCTTGGTACGCGCGGTGCACCGGGAAATCCACCTTGTACGCGTTTCTCACGAACTCGCGCCGCCACTCGCTCATCTTCTCCCCTTTCCAGCACTGCACGCACTCCTCTTGCACGGAGAGGCTTTTATCGGGGATCACCAAGTTCTCGTCGATGCCCACGATCTTGCCAAACCCCTCGCACTTGGGACACGCACCGGCGGGGCTGTTGAAGTTGAACATCAGCTCGGTCGGCTCTTCAAAGGTCATTCCGTCTGCCTCGAACCGGTTGGAGAACGAGAACGTCTCGACTCCTTCACCCCCCCAAAAGCGGGCGATACATTCGCCATTCCCTTCTAAGAATGCGGTTTCCACCGAGTCCGACAGCCGGTTGACGGTTGCCTTGTCCGATGAGCAGGAGAGGCGGTCGATCACCAGCAGCATCTCGTTGACGGGAGGCAGCGTTTTCTGCTCCAGCAGCTCCTCGATCCGATAGAACCGTTCACCCACGTCCACCCTCGTGAACCCCTCTTTCATCAGTATCTCGAGTTGTTCGCGGGCGGTTCGCCCGTTCCGAAGCTGGATACATGCCATCACGGCCATGCGGGTACCTTCGCGGTACTCCTGCATCTTCTCCACCACGTTATGCACGTAGTGTCGCTTCACCTCTTCACCCGAGATGGGCGAGATGGTCTTCCCAACGCGGGCGTACAGGAGCCGCATATATTCGTATATCTCAGTAGAGGTGCCCACCGTGGAGCGGGGGTTGCGGGTGTTCACCCGCTGCTCGATGGCGATAGCGGGGGGGATCCCCTTGATGGAGTCGCACTCCGGCTTGTTCATCCGCCCTAAGAACTGGCGGGCGTACGCCGAGAGGCTCTCCACGTACCGCCGTTGTCCCTCGGCGTACAGGGTGTCGAAGGCCAGGGACGATTTCCCGGAGCCGGAGAGGCCGGTGATAACCGTGAACGTGTTGCGCGGGATGATCACGTCGATACCCTTAAGGTTATTGACGCGGGCTCCCTTTATTTCAATATGCTTGTGGTTACTCATGTTTACATTTGCTCTAACCCGCGAAGGTAAGGATTTTATGCGTATCTTTGCCGTTCAATACATAACAAGTTTGTATCATGACCATTCGTTCCATGCACCGTTCGTTAGGGGTCCTCTTTTTCATGGCTTTTATTACCTTGGTGACAGCCTGTGGTACCTCTAAACGCTCTTTGACCCGCGTGGCCGACCCTACCCCCAAGCGGGAATTCCGGGGTGCCTGGGTGCAGACAGTCGGTCAGTCCCGTTACCGTCAGATGAACAGCGCCGCGATGAGGCATTACCTGACCGAGATGGTCCGGAAATTCGACGAGGCAGGTATCAATGCCGTGATTTTCCAGGTTCGCCCTGAAGCCGATGCTTTTTACCGTTCGGAACTAGAGCCATGGAGCCGGTTTCTTACCGGAGTCCAGGGGGTGGCTCCGGATGATCCCGATTTCGATCCCCTCGCCTTCATCATTGAGGCGTGCCACAGGCGGGGCATGGAACTCCATGCCTGGCTGAATCCCTACAGAGTCAAAACTCACGTGGACAACGAGTTGGCGCCCGAGCATATTTACTGGGAGCACCCTGAGCGGTTCGTTCAGTACGGGACCCAGCTCTTTTTCGATCCCGGCTTGCCGGAAAACCGCTCGTTTATCTGTGAGGTGGTTCGGGATATCGTGACCCGATACGACGTGGATGCGATCCACATGGACGACTACTTCTACCCTTACCCCATCGCGGGGCAATCGTTCCCCGATGATGAAAGCTTTGAGCGGTACGCGGCCTCTCAAGGCTTCACCCCCTCCCAGCGGGGCGATTGGCGGCGTGACAACGTGAATCGCCTGATACAGCAACTGAAACTGACCATTGCCTCCACCAAGCCGTGGGTACGCTTCGGGATTAGCCCCTTCGGCATTTACCGGAACAAGCGTAGCGACACCAACGGAAGCGATACAAACGGGTTGCAGAACTACGACGACCTCTATGCCGACATCAAACTTTGGGTAGAGAAGGGGTGGATCGATTACAACCTGCCGCAGCTCTACTGGGAGAGGGGACATGCCGCGGCCGATTATACCACCTTGTTGCATTGGTGGAACGAGCACAACTTCGGGCAGCACCTTTACATCGGTCAGGACCTCAAGCGAAGCATCGACAAGAATGAACTGGAGGTAAAGATCAGTCAGACGCGCGAGATGTCGTTCGTGCACGGAAACTGCTACTGGTACGGCTATCAGGTATTGGACAACTTCGAGGGGGTAACCGACGCGATGAAGGACGACCTCCACAGGGCACCTGCCCTGATTCCCGCGTATACCCATATGCATGACGGTCGCCCAGACAAGGTACAGAACCTCAATGAGGTGTTCACCGAGGATATGCATTTCCTCGCGTGGGATCACGATAGGAACCCCTCCGACCCGGAAACTGCACAACGGTTCGTTGTGTACCGTTTCCGGAAGGGGGAGAAAGTAAACATCAACCGGGCGGAGAATATAGTGGGCATCACACCGGATAACTTTTTCACGCTGCCGTACGAAGGAGGTGCAAACCGGTATACCTACGTGGTCACCGCGCTGGATGCCTTCTGGAACGAATCGAAAGCCCAGAAAATAAAGGTGACGTTGTAATTTACTTAACTTTCGCATGTAACTGTTTCATCACTTTCAGATTCGACTGGCGTAAATATTTACGATAAGTGAGAGCAAACGCAAAGCTTGCTTTGACTTTGCCGAGTGACGACATAAAAGGCAATAAATTGAAACAGTAAACAACATACGGAAATAGAGGTTATAATTGTCAAAAGAAAGTAATTAAATAGAAGAAAAAAGAGCAATGGAAAGCGAACGTTTGAAAAAGTCGGTTATACAGGAGTCGCCAACGAGTGATCAACATGATGACAAGGTGACCGAACCACTGGGTCAACAGGTAGGCGAAGGAGAGCGTTTCCCGATGATCGCTAAAACCTTGGCGGAGTTGGAAGACGTTTTAGCCGAGGAGCTGATGGCCTTGGGGGCGGAGGATGTGGATATCGGGACGCGCATGGTATCGTTCACCGGCGATAAGGCGCTGATGTATAAGGCCAACCTGCATTGCCGCACGGCGCTGCGCATCCTTAAGCCGATTTACAATTTCAAGGCCAACAGCGCCAACGAGGTGTATGAAGCGATCAAGGGGTTGAACTGGGAGGAGTGGCTCTCCCTGGATACCACATTCTCGATTGATTCGGTAGTCTTTTCGCGCATCTTCACCCACTCGAAATTCGTCACCTACCGGGTGAAGGATGCCATTGCCGACTGGTTCTTCGAGCGGTACGGGAAGCGCCCATCGGTGAGCATTACAAACCCCGACATCGCCTTACACGTGCACATCGCGCATAATCGCTGCTCGCTCTCCTTGGACAGCTCTGGGGAATCGCTTCACAAGAGGGGTTACCGGATTGGCCAAACTGAGGCCCCGCTTAACGAGGTATTGGCAGCGGGAATGATCCTGAAGTCGGGCTGGAATGGTGACACTCCCTTCATCGACCCCATGTGCGGTTCTGGCACGTTGTTAATTGAAGCAGCTATGATTGCCCTGGGCATACCTCCCGGTATTCACCGGCAGCATTTCGCGTTCGAGAAATGGGCAGACTTCGACCAGGAACTTTTCAGTACCATCTACAACGACGATTCGGGAGCTCGTGAACTCAAACACCCCATCATCGGGTCTGACATTTCGCGGCGGGCGATTGGCATAGCTGAAAAGAACATCAAGAACGCGGGACTGAAACAATATATCGAGCTTGCCGTGAAGCCCATGCAGCGGTACAACAAAGCGCCGGCCCCCACGGGCGTACTCATTACCAATCCACCCTACGGTGAACGGATGAAAATGGAAGAACTGGACAGCCTCTACGACATGATCGGTGAGCGGTTGAAACACGTCTTCATGGGATACCGCGCCTACGTGCTGAGTTACCGGAAAGAGTCGTTCGATGCAATCGGCCTTCGCCACTCCAAGCGCTTCTTCTTGTATAATGGGGCGTTAGAGTGCGAGATGCGCGAGTACGAAGTTTTTGCCGGTAAGCGGGAAGAGCGACCCAAAAAGAATGCACCACGTGAGAAGCGGGCTCACGAGAGTGATCACTATAAACGCAACAGCCGTGAAGGCTATCGCCGCTCCCAGCGAGCCAGACGAAGCGAAGAGGAAGAATAAACAGGCTAATTCATCGTATATAATTTATACAATCATCCATTGTTTTCCATAAACATAATAGTATCCTCAATGCTTTTTTCGTTGGTCATTTCCACATTGTTTTCTTTCAGATAATCACCGATAACCCTCTTTTTATCGCGATAAACCCTTTTTAACTGTCCGATATTTGAAAAACTTTGCAATTTTCCATCTCGGTTTACCCAAAAAACTTTATATGGTACGACCTTGAAATCATCGGGTAGTTCCAGGTCATATACTCTTCCTCCCGCCGTAATCGATGAATACGACGTGACGGACGATGTTTGCGATGTACCACCATAACCAGCCGGTTTTCCAGGAGGAATTAATCTGCATTTATGTTCAACAAACAGAGAAATTCCCGGCTCATCGATAATAATTTTCATGAATTTGTTATTCACTCGAATAAATTTTTCATTCGAAATAAAAACGGTATCTATCTGAGGAAGAAGAACATCACTTAAAGCTAATAATTTACCATTTTCATCGTAAACCATTTCTTCCGATGCCGTGTTGTAATTAAGTTTAGCACTGTTTCTGGTACCGTTCTTCATTAATACAACCCCCGGTTGAAAATCGGGAAAGAGATAGTGCGACACACGTATCGTTTCCTGAGCGTGTAAAGAAACGGTTATCAACAAAAGAAGGAATAATGATTTGTATTTCATACGATTATTTTACTCTTTTACATGCTCGTTTCATTTGTACTCTATTTTTTATGTTTATGTGATGTAAAGATAAACGATATTCTTTTTATGACAAAAGTTTTACACAGATGAAAAACACTCAAATAACCCTTTCTTTTCTTTATCTTTGCTTTTCAAATCGAGAAATCCCCTAATTATCTTTTAGAAAATTAGGAAGATCACTCTTTTTATAATCGGGTTTGGGATTCTATTTCCATTCATGCTTACAGCTCAGGGTATTAACCAAAAACTGGGCCTTTTTGAAAACAGTTTCGATGCAGGGAGCGTGAAGCATGCCGGAAAAGCTAATGCTGAAAGGCGATATGGAGCGCCATAACAAGGAATTACCGGGCATCAACAACGATGAATCCCTATCCCACAGGAAGCGAGGTGGAATGACAACACTTTAGAAGATTTGAAGATACGCCATCTGATATTACAAGGTATAAATTAAATTAAAAGTATGATACATTTTAACAAGAACATCCAATATCTGCTGTTTTCTATTGGAATACTGGTGCTGTTTTGCACCAAAATCTTTGCTCAAGAAGAATCCATCAAAATTATCCAAGTAACCGATCCGCAGTTTGGTTTCTTTGCGGAAAACAAGAGTTTTGATAAAGAAACCGAACTCTATACTAAAACGATTTTGATAATAAACGAGTTGAAACCCGACTTCGTTGTAATCACCGGAGATTTCGTCAACAACTCAAAAGACACTTTACAGATTAAAGAATTTAAAAGAATAACAAGCTTAATAGACAAGGGAATTCCGGTTTATTTAAGTCCTGGTAATCACGACTTAGGACAATCACCCTCAAAAGACGATTTTGAATTCTATTTTTCCAACTACGGTAAAGGAAGTGATCGTTTTTCGTTTAAACAAAACAATTCAACTTTTATCGGGTTTAATTCAGTCATTATAAAATCTGAAAAAAACAGTAAAGATGAAAAAAAACAATTCCGATGGCTAAAAAGGCAGCTTCGAAAAGCCAAAAAGTCAGACAATATTGTTCTTTTCACCCATTATCCTTTCTTTCTTCATGATTTCAACGAAAAAGTCACTTATTCGAACCAAAGCATGGAAGCGAGAAATAAATACTTCCGGTTATTTGAGAAATATGGCGTAGATGCAATTTTTGCAGGTCATTTACATGATAATGCCGAAGCATCTTATAACGGCATTTTAATGATTACAACCAGCGCGGCAGGCAGACCATTAGGCGAAGCAAAACCTGGGGTGAGATTAATTTCTATCGATAATAACAGCGTACAAAATGAATACACGCCTTTAAACTAAAAAACCTAACTTCATTCCCTTTTTATCCCAAATTGCGCCTATTGCCCCTTGTTGGCAATTGTTCGCGCAACATAATTTACACTCGGTACTTACAGACCGTTTGCCAATAAATTGCTAACTTTGCACATTCTTTTCATATCACTCGGCTTTCGTCAGTGACTTTGTGGCGGTTAAGGCATTTGTAGCCTTGAAGCCTAAGCCGTTGCAGGGGCGAGAGTTGGGTTATATGCGATGTAAAATCAACGATAATGAGCAAGAAATTTCCTGAACACAACCTTTTAGACCTCACGGGGATTAACCGCGAGATGTTGAAAGAGTGGGACGAGAAGGGTGTTTTCAAGCAGAGTTTAAAATTGCGTGAAGGTAATCCCCCGTACGTTTTTTATGAGGGACCGCCCTCGGCCAACGGCATGCCGGGGATCCACCACGTGATAGCGCGGGCCATCAAAGATATTTTTTGTCGTTACAAGACGATGAAAGGGTACCTGGTGCACAGGAAGGCTGGCTGGGATACACACGGGCTTCCCGTGGAGCTGGCGGTGGAAAAGACGCTGGGAATTACCAAGGAAGATATCGGGAAGAAGGTCTCCGTGGAAGAGTATAACGAGGCATGTCGCTCCGAGGTGATGAAGTACACCAAGGAGTGGGAGGACCTCACCCGGATCATGGGTTACTGGGTGGATATGAGCGACCCCTACATCACCTACGACAACCGTTACATCGAGACCCTCTGGCACCTGATTAAAGAGTTGTACGATAAGGGATACCTCTACAAGGGATATACTATACAGCCTTACTCCCCCGCTGCAGGCACGGGGCTCAGCACGCACGAGCTGAACCAGCCGGGGTGCTATCGCGACGTGAAAGACACCTCCTGCACGGCTCAATTTAAAATCAAGGAACCACTGCCGGAGTGGGCGACCTTCGGTGAGCCCTTCTTCCTGGCCTGGACCACCACACCTTGGACGCTACCATCAAACGTGTTGCTGGCAGTAGGCCCCAAGGTGAAGTACACGGCAGTACAAACCTTTAACCCGTATACCGGGAAACCGATGACGGCCATCCTTGCCAAGGACCTACTGGAAGTCTACTTCTCCCCGAAAAACGGGAAGTTGAAGCTGGAGGAGTACCAGCCCGGGGATAAGCAGATCCCTTTCAAGGTAATCGACAAGGTATGGAGCGGGGCCGAGCTGGCCGGAATCGGATACGAGCAGTTGATCCCGTGGGTGAAAGCGTCGGACAATGCCTTCAAAGTGGTTACCGGCGACTTCGTGACCACCGAGGAGGGAACCGGTATCGTGCATATCGCACCCACGTTCGGGGCGGATGATGCGAAGGTGGGGAAAGAGAACGACGTGCCGGGCCTTACATTGACAGACAAGGAGGGACATATCCGCCCCATGGTCGATTTGACCGGGAGGTTCTTCCGGCTGGAAGACCTGGACACCACGTTCGTCCGTGAAAAGGTGAACGTGGAGCTGTACAAGGAATACGCGGGGCGCTTCGTGAAGAACGAATTCGACGAATCACTGACCGATGACAACGCGACCCTCGACGTGGATCTGGCGGTGATGCTGAAGTTGCAAAACCGGGCGTTCCGCATCGAGAAGTACGAGCACAGCTACCCGCACTGCTGGAGAACCGATAAGCCGGTGCTCTACTACCCGTTGGATAGCTGGTTCATTCGCACTACCGCCTGCCGGGATAAGATGATCGAGCTCAACAATACCATCAACTGGAAACCCACGTCCACCGGTACCGGCCGTTTCGGTAAATGGCTGGAGAACCTGCAGGACTGGAACTTGAGCCGGAGCCGTTACTGGGGCACACCCCTACCCATATGGCGTACCGAGGATGGCCAGGAGGAGCGCTGCATCGGCTCGGTGAAAGAGCTCTACCAAGAGATGAAAAAAGCCCTTGATGCCGGGGTAATGAAAGAGCTTCCCTGGAAGGGGGTGAATTTGGATGAATATAAAGATCTGGAGTACGATGATATCGACCTCCACCGCCCTTACGTGGACGATATCGTGCTGCTGTCCGATAGCGGGAAGCCCATGTACCGTGAGCTCGACTTGATTGACGTTTGGTTTGATAGTGGGGCAATGCCGTTCGCCCAGGTCTTTTACCCGCACATCCCGGAAGAGGAGTTTCAGAAGGTGTTCCCGGCCGACTTTATCGCGGAGGGGGTGGATCAGACCCGCGGGTGGTTCTACACGCTCCACGCGATAGCTACCATGGTGAAGGGGAGCGTAGCCTTTAAAAACGTGGTCTCTAACGGGTTGGTGCTCGATAAAAATGGCAACAAGATGTCGAAGCGCTTGGGGAACGCGGTCGATCCCTTTAAGACCATCAAGAAATACGGCTCCGACCCGCTACGCTGGTATATGATTACCAACGCATCGCCGTGGGACAATCTCAAGTTCGATATCGACGGGGTAGAGGAAGCGAGGAGGAAATTCTTCGGTACGCTTTACAACACCTACTCGTTCTTTGCACTATATGCCAATGTTGACGACTTCAGAAACCAATACCCGCCCATCGATCTGGAGAATCGTCCGGAAATTGACCGCTGGATCATTTCAGCACTGAATTCACTGGTGAAAGAGGTGGACGAGGGGATGAGCGAGTATGAGCCGACCAAGGCAGGTCGAGCGATTACCGATTTCGTGAACGACCAGCTGAGCAACTGGTACGTGCGGCTGAGTAGAAAACGCTTCTGGGGCGGGGGGATGACCGAGGACAAGCTATCGGCCTATCAAACGCTCTACGAGTGCCTGGTGACAGTAGCCAAATTGATGGCACCCATTGCCCCCTTCTACGCCGACAGGCTCTATCTTGACCTAACGACCCCGGCAATTAATGGGGAACGACGGGAGTCGGTGCACCTGACTGATTTCCCTGTTTGGAACGATCGCGTGATCGACAAGCAACTTGAAGAGCGGATGTACCTTGCGCAAACGGCCTCCTCCATTGTGCTGTCATTGCGCCGAAAGGTGAATATCAAAGTGCGACAACCCCTCGCCAAGATGATGATCCCCGTGGCCGACGAAGAGCAGAAGAAGAATGTGCAGGCGGTGGAGCAGCTAATCCTTAGCGAGGTGAACGTAAAGGAGATGTTGTTCGTAGACTCCGCGAACGAGATGCTGGTGAAACGGGTGAAACCCGACTTCAAGAAGCTGGGACCGCGTTATGGCAAAATCATGAAGAAACTGGCCGACCAGATACAGGCGATGGAGAGCCGCGAGATTCAAGAGCTGGAGAAGGAAGGAACGTTCACCCTGATGGTGGATGGACAGGAGGCGGTAATCTCCTTGGATGACGTGGAAATTTTTTCGGAAGACGTGCCGGGATGGCTGGTAGGCAACGAAGGGCGACTCACGGTGGCTCTCGATATCACCCTGACCGATGAGCTCCAAAAAGAGGGCCTTGCCCGTGAGCTGGTCAACCGGATTCAGAATTTGCGGAAAGCGAAGGGGTTCGAGATTACCGACAGGATAACCGTTTGGCTGAGCTCCACTCCAACCATCGACGAGGCGGTCTGGGAGAACGCCGAGTACATCAAAAGCCAGGTATTAGCCGATTCGATACGTATCGTGAGCGAACCGTTGGAGGACCGGGTGGAGATCGAGAATCTGTTCCTGGAAATCACCATTCGAAAAAACAGTTGAGAAATAGTTGTTTTATACCTATCTTTGCAGGCAAATAACTTCACTTTCGTAGGTTTTCTTTTGTCAATTGTTGCTTTCAAAGCGAAGGGGCATTAAAAAAACGGAGGTAAACCAGGAAAGTTGAAAAAAAATGGTCGTTATGAGAGAGAAAACAAGGTATTCAGAGGAGGAATTGGAAGAGTTCCGTGCCATCATACACGAGAAATTGCGGATAGCCAGACAGGAGTACGAGAATTACCGTGCCGCCGTGACCAACACCGATGGTAACGACACGGTCGATACATCACCTACCTACAAGGTGTTGGAAGAGGGTGCTTCCACGCTCTCGAAAGAGGAGGCGGGAAGACTGGCACAGCGGCAGATGAAGTTCATTCAGAACCTTCAGGCCGCACTGGTACGCATCGAGAACGGCACTTACGGCGTCTGCCGTGAAACCGGTAAGCTGATCCCCAAGGAGCGGCTCCGCGCCGTGCCGCACGCGACACTCAGCATCGAGGCCAAAACGAAGAAGAAGAGGTGACAAAACGATGAAAAGCAGAAAAAGCAAGTCGTTAGTTGCTATCACCGTTGTCTTAGTTGTACTGATCATTGATCAGCTCTCAAAGATTTGGGTCAAAACCCACATGGAACTTGGGGAGATGATTCATATCGCCAACTGGTTCAAAATCTACTTCGTGGAGAATAACGGGATGGCCTTCGGCATTGAAGCGGGGGGCAAACTCTTCTTATCACTGTTCCGCATCTTGGCCGTTGTCTTCATCGCGTATTTCATTCATAAGCTGGTAAAAGAAAACTTCAAGACCGGCTTCATAGCATGCATCTCGCTTATTTTGGCGGGAGCATTCGGCAACATCATCGACTGTGTTTTTTACGGCGTAATATTTGATGCCAGCTACCCGGGGCACGTTGCCTCGCTGGTACCCTGGGGCGAGGGATACTCTTCCCTCCTACACGGTAAGGTAGTTGATATGCTCTACTTCCCGCTTTTCAGTGGGACCTATCCCGAGTGGCTACCCTTCGTGGGCGGACAGGAGTTCCTGTTTTTCCGTTTCATCTTTAACGTGGCCGATTCCGCCATTACCGTGGGGGTGATCCTGTTGCTGCTTTTCTACCGGCATACGTTGTCCTACTCGTTGTTATCCAAAAAGGAGCGTGAAAAGTACGACAATGAAAAAATGACCAAGGAAAACGCCGGTCCCCATGCGACTACCACAACCAATGTTAATGCAAACGCTAACGCCAATGTGAAAGCGAGTGAAGAGTAAATTGGTATACCCGTTGCTGCTCGTTGCCGCAAGCCTGCTAATCACCTCTTGCAACAGACCCAAGGAGGTGTTGAGCAGGAAGAAGATGGAGAGGTTGATGTATGACATCTACATCGCCGAAGCTACCATGGAGTACGATTACCCGATGTTTGATACGCCCGAAAAAAAAGAGGCCTATATTCACCAGGTTTTCGAGCAACACAACGTGACGCAAGCACGATGGGACACCTCCTTGTCGTGGTACGCCGATAGAATTGATCTCTACTTGAGGATGAACGACTCCGTGAAGGCACGGCTAAAACGAGCCCAGGAGGGGGTCGATGCGCTGATAACGTTAGAATCCCAGCAACCTACCTTTCACGATCCGTCGCTCACTTCTAATTCGTATATTCCCCCCCGTTACTCTTTCACCTCGTACGGTATACGAAACGGGTTTCGCTTTCGCTTGGATTCGGCCAAAATCGCCTCTACGATCCCCGAGGACACGTTCTTGTTCACCTTCCAGGTGATCGGGGTACCCCCGGCCTATCCTGAACCGCCGAAGGCCACCCTCGGTTTGACCTACGGTGATACCACGCTCTACCACTCCCTGCGACTGACGGAGAACCGGCGCTACCGCATCGATGCTTCGAAACAGTTCGATAACGATACGATCAAGGAGATTAGCGGCTTCGTTCACCTGCAAAACCCCACGGGGACGGTTCCGAGTATTCTGCTGCACGATATATACCTTGGGAACTTACGGCACGGGCTTGACCTTGCTCCGGTAGATTCTTTGCAGGTTGATTCTCTAAAAACCGATTCCCTGGCAGTTGACTCCCTGGTGGTCGGTTCTCTAAAAACCGACCTCGAACCGTCAGACTCTCTCGCGGCTGAAATCGTCCCTGATGATACGGTGACGGCCAGTCCGTTGGAGGCAGATAAACTTCAGCCCGAAGTCATTCAATCCGATACGCTTTTGTGAGCGATAACGCGCTTTATCTCAAGATAAATTGTTATATTCGCGGAAGGTTAAACATTGGGTAAAGACAATCAATAAGTAATCATTAATATATCATTATTTAACATCAAATGAAGAAGAAAAGAGTTTACACGTTTGGAAACGGTGCCGCTGAAGGGCGTGCAGACATGAGGAATCTACTTGGCGGAAAAGGTGCGAACCTCGCTGAAATGAACCATATCGGGGTACCCGTACCCCCCGGGTTCACGATCACCACGGAGGTATGCTCGGAGTACAACGAGAAGGGCAAAGAATACGTGATCAGCGTGTTAAAAGATGAGGTGGAGCAAGCGATCAAGCTGGTAGAGGAACTCACCGGTACCAAGTTCGGTGATAACGAGAACCCGTGCTTGGTTTCGGTCCGTTCCGGCGCACGGGTATCGATGCCCGGCATGATGGACACCGTACTGAACCTGGGATTGAACGACGGTGCCGTGGAAGGTATTGCTAAAAAATCGGGCAACGACCGCTTCGCGTGGGACTCCTACCGCCGTTTCGTGCAGATGTACGGCGATGTGGTGCTGGGGATGAAGCCCCATAGCAAGGAGGACATCGATCCGTTCGAGGAGATCATGGATGAGATGAAAGAGGCCAAGGGGGTTGAGTCGGATACCGATTTGACTACTGATGACTTGAAAGAGTTGGTGAAGCGCTTCAAGGTTGCCGTTAAGGAGAAGACGGGGCACGAGTTCCCGGTCGACCCGTGGGAGCAGCTCTGGGGATCTATCTGCGCGGTGTTCGACAGCTGGATGAACGAACGCGCTGTCCTCTACCGGAAGATGAACGATTTCCCCGAGGAGTGGGGTACCGCGGTGAACGTCCAGGCCATGGTCTACGGGAACATGGGTGAAACTTCCGCTACCGGCGTGGCGTTCACTCGTGATTCAGCCACCGGCGAAGACATCTTTAACGGTGAGTACCTGGTTAACGCGCAAGGCGAAGATGTGGTAGCCGGCGTTCGGACTCCTCAGCAGATCACGACCGAGGGGGCACGTCGTTGGGCTAAATTGCAGGGTGTATCGGAAGAGGAACGGGCAGAGAAGTACCCATCGCTCGAAGAGGTACTCCCTGAATGTGCGAAAGAGCTCATCGAGATACAACAGAACTTGGAGAATTACTTCAAAGATATGCAGGATCTCGAGTTCACCATACAGGACGGTAAGCTGTGGATACTACAAACCCGCGGTGGCAAGCGCACGGGTGCCGCGATGGTCAAGATCGCCATGGATATGCTGCATGAAGGACTCATCGATGAGAAAACAGCCCTGATGCGGTGCGAGGCCGAGAAGCTGGACGAGCTACTACACCCCATATTCGATAAGGAGGAGTTGGCCAAAGTGAAACCTATCACTACCGGTCTGCCAGCCTCACCCGGCGCGGCTTCGGGACAGGTGGTCTTCCACGCCGACGAGGCGGAGCAGTGGTTCAACGAGGGCAAGAAGGTGATCCTCTGCCGTATCGAAACATCGCCCGAGGATCTGAGGGGTATGGCTTCTGCCGAAGGTATCCTGACTGCCCGCGGTGGGATGACATCGCACGCGGCGGTTGTAGCCCGGGGCATGGGCAAGTGCTGCGTTTCGGCTGCCAACAACGTGGTGATTGATTATCGTGATCGTTGTATGACCGTGAACGGGAAGCTGATCAAGCAAGGCGATTGGATCTCTCTCGACGGCTCAACGGGAAGCGTTTACGAAGGGGCACTCGCCACGCAGGATGCCGATCTGGACGCTAACTTTACCGAGCTAATGACACTAGCGAACAAGTATACCCGCATGAACGTGCGTACCAATGCCGATACGCCCAGAGAGGCCAAGGTGGCCCGCAACTTTGGCGCAAGTGGTATCGGGCTGTGCCGTACAGAGCACATGTTCTTCGAGGACGACAAGATCCTCCCCATGCGGGAGATGATCCTTGCCAAGGACGAAGAGGGGAGGCGTATTGCATTGGCTAAGCTGCTCCCGCTTCAGAAAAAAGACTTTATCGGTATCTTCAAGGCGATGGATGGCCTGCCCGTCACGGTACGCCTCCTTGACCCGCCTCTGCACGAGTTCGTTCCCCACGATGAGAAGGGGCAGAAGGAGATGGCAGAGGTGATGGGCATTTCGTACAAGGAGGTCCACGAGAGGGTGGAAGGACTCATGGAATCGAACCCGATGCTGGGACTCCGGGGATGCCGACTCGGTAACCTCTACCCCGAGATAACCGAGATGCAGACCCGCGCTATCATGGAAGCTGCTCTTGAGCTGAAGAGTGAAGGGGTAAAAGCAATGCCCGAGATCATGGTACCGCTCACTGGTATCGTGTACGAGTTCAAGGCGCAAAAAGAGGTCATCGAGCAGACCATCCGGAAGGTGTTCGCCGAGAAGAACGACACTATCGAGTACCAGATCGGTACCATGATAGAGATCCCGCGCGCTTGCCTCACGGCTGATAGCATCGCGAAGGAAGCCGATTTCTTCTCATTCGGAACGAACGACCTCACCCAGATGACCTTCGGGTATAGCCGTGATGACGTGGCCAAATTCCTGCCAATGTACATTGACAAGGGCTTTTTGAAGCACGACCCGTTCGCGGTGATTGACGAGGTAGGTGTAGGCCCGCTGGTAAGCATGGCCGTCGAGAAAGGACGTGCAGCGAAGCCATCACTCAAGTGCGGTATCTGCGGCGAGCACGGTGGAGATCCCACGTCAGTTAAGTTCTGCCACCGGGTAGGGCTAAACTACGTCTCCTGCTCACCCTACCGGGTACCCATTGCCCGGTTGGCTGCAGCGCAGGCGGTTATTGAAGGCTAACTTTTTCCTGACCATTTATTCACGAACGAAGGCACCTACTTAGAGGTGCCTTCGTCGGTTAGGGCTGTTTTTAACCCTGCCGCTTTGATTCCTTCGTGAAGCTTAGGCGGGTAGCTTGACGGGTTATAACTACTTTTAACCCCCCGCCCGCTTGGCTATTAAGGGGAATATCACTACTTTTACATTTTGAAAGCATCAAAAAAGAGTGTATGAGTCATCGTATGAATCGTCCCGCTATATTGTCTCCGTCGCCCTACGTGGATCCTGTATCCCCGTCTCCTATTTTTGTCCGCCCGGTGAGTAGGCGCTCCGTGTCCGGTAGTCCCGTTATTGTTCGTGTCGTGGATAGCCGCTCCCAGTTTGAGCGCTCCGCTTCAGTTCGTTCCAGGTCCACCCGTTTCGGCTCTACCCGTTCCTTGTTCACGCGCCTTATCTCTCTCGCCTTTCTCGTGCTATTATCAGTGCCGCACATGATGGCGCAAAATAACGTGATCGACGAGATCGTCTGGGTGGTGGGCGACGAGGCTATCCTTAAGTCGGAAGTGGAGGAGTACCGGAAAGATATCCTCATGCAAAACCAGCGCCTAGAAGGGGATCCCTACTGTTTTATACCCGAGCAGCTGGCTATCCGCAAGCTATTTCTCGACCAGGCCAAGTTAGATAGTATCGAGGTGCAGGATGCCATGGTGAACCGCGAAATGGAGTTTCAGATCAACCATTACATATCGAGCATCGGGTCGGTAGAGCGACTGGAGGAGTACTTTGGGAAGAGCATCGCGACCATTCGCGAAGACATGCGGGAGCAGATGCGGGAGCAGATGCTTATTGAGGGGGTACAGCAAAAGCACTTCGGCAACATCCAGTTGACCCCCTCCGAGATCCGGAAGTTTTACCACAGTATACCCACGGATAGCCTCCCCTTTATCCCCACCACGATGCAGGTTCAGATCATCACCGTGGAGCCGGAGATACCGCTATCCGAGATCGATAAGGTAAAGGCAAGGTTGAGGGAGTTCACGGAGCAGGTCAACAGCGGGGAGCGTGAGTTTTCGACCTTGGCGCTCATCCATTCTGAGGACCCGTCGGCAGTGCAGGGGGGCGAGCTGGGGTTCGCACCGCGGAGTAACTACGTACCTGAGTTCGCCAACGTGGCGTTCGCGTTGAACGACCCCAAGAAGGTGTCTAACGTGGTGGAGACCGAGTATGGCTTCCACATCATCCAGCTAATCGAGCGGAGGGGGGAGATGGCCAACTTGCGTCATATCCTGCTGAAACCGAAAATTCCCCAGGTATCGCTTGATACGGCGATTATCCGATTGGATTCTATCCGAACCGGTATTGTAGAGAAAAAGATCACGTTTGATGATGCAGCCACCTACCTTTCAGCCGATAAAGATACGCGCAACAACAAGGGGATCATGGTGAACAACGTGCCGCGGAGCAGCAATGCCGGGACTTCCCGTTTCGCGCTGAATGAACTGAACCAGGATATCGCTAAGGTGGCGGGCGAGATGAAGGCCGGCGAGATATCGGAGCCGTTCATCATGATCAACGACAAGGGGCGGCAGGTGGCGGCCATGGTGAAGGTCTCGGAGAGGAACGAGGGGCACAGGGCGAATATCAATAACGACTACCAGATTATCAAGCAGATGGCAGAGGCCAATAGGCAACAGAAGATGGTGGACGAGTGGCTCAAAAAGAAAATCGAAAAGACCTACGTGCGCATCGATCCCGGATGGAAGAATTGTGAATTTCAATACGACGGTTGGGTGAGATGAGAAGAGGGTCTTCATATTTTTTACAAGAAAGCACGCTGTTGTTGGGTGTGCTTTTTGTTATTATGGCTGCTGCCAAGGCACAGCAACCTCCCGATAACGCACCGCCTGAGGGCGTGGTACGCATCGTTGAGATGAGAGAGGCACAACTGGGATTCAAGCGAGAGGGGTTCGAGGCCATGATCTTCTCTGGCGATGTGGTTTTCTACCATGACGGTGCCTACATGTATTGCGATAGCGCCTACCTCTACCAAGAGACCAACTCGTTCGAGGCGTTTAGTCACGTGATGATGGAACAGGGCGATACCATCTTCGTCTACGGTGACTACCTGCACTACGATGGAAACACCAAGCTGGCCCGCCTTCGCGATAATATCCGGATGGAGGACCAAACGATGACGCTCTTCACCGATAGCCTGGATTACGATAGGGTGGCGAACTTGGGGTACTACTTCGACGGGGGTATGATCGTGGACGAGGAGAATGAGCTTACCTCCTACTGGGGCCAGTACGCGCCCGACACCAAAGAGGCGCTTTTTAGCGATAGCGTGAAGCTGGTAAATGAGGATTACACCATCTACGCCGACACGCTGAAGTACAACACCGAGTCAAAGATTGCCGATATCCTGGGGCCCTCCCGTATCGTGTCGGATAGCGGGTACATACATACTAACCGCGGCTGGTACAATACGGTCACCGAGGATTCGAGGCTGCTCGACCGATCACAGGTTTACAGCAACGATGGCACCAAGGTGCTGATTGGCGACACGATATACTACAACCGGCTATCGGGAGAGGGGGAGGTGTTCGGGGATATGTACCTCGAAGACCAGGAGCGAAAGGCTATACTCAGGGGTAATTACGGTTTTTACAACGAGAAGACCGAGTTCGGTCTTGCCACTGACTCCGCTTACGCGATCGATTTTTCCCAACAAGATAGCCTCTTCCTGCACGGTGACACGTTGATGATGAGTACCGACTCGATTTACCGGGATATAAGGGCTTTTTACCAGGTTCGGATTTACCGTTCCGATCTTCAGGCGATTAGCGACTCGGTACACTACTCCTCCCGCGACTCTATGATCTACATGCGGGGCAATCCCGTGATATGGAACGAGAACAACCAGGTCTTGGGTGAAATGATCGATATCTACCTGAACGACTCTACCGTGGAGAAAGCGCACGTGCGGGATTACGCGCTGGCCATACAGGACAGGAGAGAGGAGAAACAGTATAACCAGTTGAGCGGTAAGGATATGACGGCTTTCTTCAGGGATGGGGCTATTTACCGTGTGCTGGTGGAGGGGAGCGCTGAATCGCTCTATTACGTCGTGGAACAAGACAGCACCATGATTGGGCTGAACCGGATGGAGAGTCCCTACTTCTCCATCGATATTGAAAACGAGCAGATTACCAAGCTAAAAGGGTGGTCTGCGGTGAAAGGGTCCACCACCCCGCTCTCCCTGTTGAAGCCGGAGGAGCTCACGCTTAAGGGTTTTTCCTGGTTGGATTACCTGCGGCCAACGGGACCGGATGATATCTTCCGTGAAAACAAACGAGAGGGTTCAGATATGGTAGAGCCCCCCAAACGGTTCCAACGTGAAGATATAACGTTGTAGCGGAGGGCCTATGCTGGATGCTGTTCATCTTTTGCTCTTGTAATCGTTGATTAACAACTCGTAAATAGGGCTTATGCCAGATATCATTCATCTTTTACCCGATTCTATCGCGAACCAAATCGCTGCCGGTGAGGTGATTCAACGTCCCGCCTCGGTGGTGAAAGAGTTGGTGGAGAATGCACTGGACGCGGGTGCCACCCGTATCACGGTGCATATTAAGGGGGCCGGGCGTACCTTGATTCAGGTGATTGACGATGGCAAGGGGATGTCGCCCACCGATGCCCGCATGGCGTTCGAGCGGCACGCCACCTCTAAGATAAGGGAGGCGGCCGACCTGTTCTCACTTACCACCATGGGATTCCGGGGTGAGGCGTTGCCCTCCATCGCGGCTATCGCGCAGGTGGAGGTGAAGAGTAGAAGGGCCGAGGACGAACTGGGCACCCTACTGGTAATATCGGGCTCCAAAGTGGAGAAGCAGGAGATGGTCGCGTGCGCGGTGGGCACCTCCATCTCGGTTAAGAATATCTTCTACAATGTGCCTGCCCGCCGGAAGTTCCTGAAGTCGAACGAGACCGAGCGGCGCCATATCTTCACGGAGATAGAGCGGGTGGCGTTGGTTCGTCCCGACATCGAGTTCACCCTCATGGAGAACGACCTGGAGACGTTGTACTTGCCCAAGACGGGGCTAAGGCAACGGATCGTGCAGATGGAGGGGAAGCATATCAACCAGCAGCTAATCGAGATCGAAGAGGAGACCACGTTGGGGCAAATTCACGGCTATGTTTCAAGGCCCGAGTTTGCTAAAAAAACGAGGACAAGCCAGTTCTTCTTCGTCAACAACCGCTTTATCAGGCATCCCTACTTCCACAAGGCAGTGTTGGTGGCGTTTGAGAACCTGATCGCCGCCAACGAGAAACCCACCTACTTCATCTACTTCGAGGTGGATCCCGAGTCGATTGACGTGAACATCCATCCCACCAAAACCGAGGTCAAGTTCGAGAACGAGCAGGCCCTGTGGCAGATACTGATGGTCACCGTGAAGGAGGCCCTGGGGCGCTTCAACGCGGTTCCGAGTATCGATTTTGATACCGATGACGCCCCCGATATTCCTATCTATGATCCCTCCCGACCTACTTCGATGCCCCAAGTGAGCTTGAATCCCGATTACAATCCGTTTCGTGACTCCGTTTCTGCTGATCACCCTCATGGTGTTCCGACTTTCGGGTATCAATCTCCAGACCATTCTTCTAACGATCAGTTTCCTGATGGCTACTCTTCTGTGCGCCGTTTTCCCGGTGACCTTCCTTTTGCCCCTAAACCTTTGGATTGGGAGAGGCTCTACGATGGGTTCGAGCGGGTAGGAACATCCCCTGTCTCTTTAAGTGGCGAAATGGATGTTGAGGGTGGCGCTTCGCAAGAGGTGCCGGAAACGGAGTTTTTCCCGGAACATTACCAGTACAAGCAAAAGTATATCCTCACCTCCGTGAAATCGGGGCTGATGATCATCGATCAGCATAGGGCACATGTCCGTATCCTTTTTGATCGTTACTTAGAGCAGATTCAGGGCAGGAGGGGGGTGTCGCAACGCGTGCTCTTCCCGGAGGTGTTGGAACTTTCCGTTGCGGAGGACGCTGCTTTTCCCATCGTGAAGGGCGACCTGGAGGCACTCGGCTTTGAGTTGAGCGACATGGGGAACCGAAGTTACGCTATTCAAGGGGTGCCTTCCGAGATTGAGAACGGTGATTTTTCGGAGATGATCAAGGGCATGATCAACAATAGCATGGAGACCGGTAGCGACGTGAAAACGGTCATCCAGGAATCAATCGCCCTATCGCTGGCTAACATGACGGCTATCCCCAGCGGTAGGATACTTACCTCGGAGGAGATGCTGCTGATGGTGAGCCAGCTGTTTGCATGCAAAATGCCCAATTACACCCCCGATGGGCGGGTGGTGGTTTGCGTGGTATCGGATAAGGAGATAGAGAGGAAAATGAGTTGACCCCCAAAATGGTAAAGTGGATGTGGACAAAAAGGAAATCGAACAGTTTGAAAGAGAGCCTTTTTTACAAGGCATTACTGTTATGGTTTGGTTTGCTATTGTCCACTGGTTGTGCAGATGAAGTGCCTCGACAGACTATCCCGTATGCACCCGTCAACGTTCAAATCGACCTGAATGGCTTAGACCATGTGTTGAGGAATCCCCTTTCCTATAAAATATTCACTGAGAAGGATAGGCGAACCGACGATGAGCGTTTCGGGTATAGCGGGATCTTGGTTACTTCCAACGCAGACGGAACTGTATTGTACGCCTACGACATTTGCTGTCCTCACGAGAAAAAGAGGGAGGTTCGGGTCGTTCCCGGGGATAACGGCACGGCCACGTGTCCGACCTGCGGCACAGTTTTCGTCACCTTGTACGGGTTGGGTACCCCGGAGAAGGGACCTTCCACCCAATCGTTGCAGTGCTACCGCGTGATTTCAACTGCCCCCGGCGTATACCGCGTGGTGAATTAGAATGCCATTTTCTTATCGTTTTTTCCCCTCATCTCTTTTCCCCCTATTGCCCTACGGTTTACCCGCATTCCGTTGGTTTTATAAAAAAACTTCCTGGATTCCTTTGAAAAGCGGCGAAACATGTCTACATTTGCAATCGCGAAATAAAAATCCTATCCGTGGAAGTAGCGTTCGTTGCGGAAGTAGCTCAGTTGGTAGAGCACGACCTTGCCCCAAAAGGAAAAGGAAGCGACCTTGGCAAGGTGTAGTTTTGAAATAATCGTGGAAGTAGCGTTCGTTGCGGAAGTAGCTCAGTTGGTAGAGCACGACCTTGCCACAAAAGGAAAAGGAAGCGACCTTGGCAAGGTGTAGTTTTGAAATAATCGTGGAAGTAGCGTTCGTTGCGGAAGTAGCTCAGTTGGTAGAGCACGACCTTGCCAAGGTCGGGGTCGCGGGTTCGAGTCCCGTCTTCCGCTCTGTCGAGGAGTACATCTCCTTTTCACGCATAATTCAAGGTGCGCTCGGATGGTGGAATGGTAGACACGCAAGACTTAAAATCTTGTGGCCATTAAGGCTGTGCGGGTTCAAGTCCCGCTCCGAGTACTACAAATGGCTGCAAATCAACTGATTTGCAGCCATTTTTTTCAGGGGCTGCCCAGGGGTACCCAAATCGAAAAAACAGGAAAACGTTTAATTCTGAAACCGACAGGAATAAAAAGAATGTAAGCCTAAAAGAATTATAATATATTTGTTGAACGTGAGTCAGTTGTAAACGCCTATTGATCTGGATCTGTTTTACGAAAGTTCATCACGCGAATTACATGTTGGTAACAATCGACTGAAAAATATGCGACAAATCAAGCAAAATAAATCAATGGAATTCGTTAGTCCCTCCCATTTTATATCGATTCTCAATCGAAAAAAGAGTGACCCTGGAGAGTTTGACTTTACGGGAAACTTAAAGGTTAATCAACCAGATATTCAGTTATTTAAGTATAGAAAAGACGAGTGTGATGAAATAAACAATGTTTTACCTGAAAACATCAGCGCGTTTGAACAAGACGGGAGTAATTACTGGTTAAACGTTTATGGATTAAGTGACGTTGAAACCATAGTTTCAATTTGTGAAAAACAAGGTATTCACAGTTTAGTAATTCAAGATATTCTTGATGTGAATCAAAGACCTAAATTTCAAGAATACGAAATTTTTTCATTTCTGACTTTAAAATCAACTATTCCATCTGATAATGTGATGATAACAGAGCAAATCAGTTTTGTTTTCGGCACAAACTATTTAATCTCCTTTCAAGAGAGAAAAGCGGACTTCTTTGAACACCTAAGGGTTAGATTAAGAGAAAATAAAGGCATTTTGAGAGAGCGTACTAGAGATTACTTGCTTTATACCATGCTTGAGTCAATTCTCGACAATTATTTTAAAACTCTCACGAAGTTAGATGAAGAGATTGAAAAATTTAATTTCACGGATACTAAAAAAGAACCTTCTCCAAATGCACTTGAAGTCATTGAAAATCATAAAAAGTTGGTTCATTTCATCAAGAAGTCTATTCTACCGATAAAAGAGTTTACCCTAATAGTTGAACGTGGCGAATCTCAATTCATCGAAGAAAAACAGTTGAAATATTTTTCCGAAATCAAAGATTTATGTTTAACATTGATTGATAGTTGCGATATGATTCTTTCATCACTTGAAAGTGCAACAAATTTGTTTTTTTCGGTACAGGGGCATCGAATGAGTCAAGTGATGAAAACCCTTACAATTGTTGCTACTATCTTTATTCCTTTAACCTTCATCGCCGGTATTTACGGGATGAATTTTTCAAATATGCCAGAACTTGAATGGAAATACGGCTACCTAGGTATATGGATGATTATTGTTAGCGTGTTCCTCGGTATGATTATTTATTTTCGTAGAAAGAAATGGTTTTAAGTTGCGCAATGAATATCGAACGGCTCGAATAGCTGTTCCGGAGAATTTTTTGCAAAACTTTATTGATTCATTTGCCAAATGGACGGAGAAATTTTAACTGTTTCTACAGGACATGATTTTTTTGCATCTCTTTTTTTTGATTAAGAGATGTTTGGGTATTGTTCGCGATAAAAGATGTGCTCCTGCAGCGAGTACTGGGATTACAACTTATTCCCTATGCAATCAAATGGCTGTGTGGGGATTTTTTTTCTTTCGATTCTGACTATCAGTGCTACCTGTTCACGGGTACAATTGCTGTCCCCATAGTTTAGATGAAAAGGGGAGTATTAACCATTCTTTAAAACCAAGCACTAACGATTATTTGCAACTTATAAGCAAGGCCAAAAAATGTGAGATGGATTTTGGAGCATGCTAAAGGTTGAAAAGAGTAAGAAAGTGATTGGTAAATTGTTATTCAGGAAATCAAGTTGTTTGTATCTCTAAATGTTGAAAATTTCTGTATTTTTGCTAAACACATCAATAATAATTCAACATGGCACAAATATACGATAACATTCAAACGAAATTTACCGAAGGACTTAGAGGCATTATTTCTAATACACAGGTCAAGCGGGTTGATTTCTGTGTTGGCTACTTTAATCTGCGTGGCTGGGAAATGGTTGTGAACGAAATAGATGCGTTAGATGGGGATTTTGTTTATGAGAATGGTAAAAACATACATCGAGTTTGCAGACTATTAATAGGAATGCAACGCCCAGGCATTGAACTTATAAAGCGATATATCAATTCACAGTCCAATCCAATACCTGACGGTGAAGAAGTAAAACTTTGCAAAAGACAAATTGCTGATGATTTCAGAAAACAATTAATTGTTGGCAAACAGACCAATAAAGACGAAGTAAACTTACGGCGACTTTCTGCTCAATTAAAAGGTGAGAGAGTTTGTGTTAAACTATATCTGAAAGAGCCACTGCATGCAAAACTTTACATTGCATATCGTCCCGAAGATAATTTCAACCGTATTCAGGCGATAATGGGAAGTAGTAACTTGACTTACGGAGGATTAAACGGACAAGGTGAACTAAATGCAGGTTTTAGCGACAGCGACCATACAGAAAAACTGGCAAATTGGTTTGATGATAGGTGGGAAGACTATTTGAGTTTGGATATTACGAAAGAACTAGCAGAAATTATTGACGACAGTTGGGCGAGTGAAACTATCATCCCGCCCTATTACATATACCTGAAAACCGCGTATCATTTAAGTCGTGAAGCCCGAAACAGCATTAGCGAATTCTCGTTGCCAAGGGAATTTAAGAAAGACCTGTTCCCATTTCAAGAAACAGCCGTAAAGTTGGCTGCCAGGCACCTGGAAAGACGAGGAGGTGCTATGATTGGTGATGTGGTGGGACTTGGAAAGACCATTACGGCTTGTGCCATTGCCAAAGTGTATGAATTAAACAATTCATGTTCTACGCTCATTCTTTGCCCTGCCAATTTGCAGGATATGTGGCGAAAATATGTGATTAAATACGACTTGAAAGCCGACATACATTCCATGGCAAAACCAATTGATGAAAACAATGTTCGCCACTACGACTTGGTTATTATCGACGAGAGTCATAATTTTCGTAACAGCGAAGGTAAACGCTATCAAAATATTAAGCGATTAATCAACTTGCAAGGTTGTAAAGTGCTGATGCTTACCGCAACGCCTTACAATATGGATTTTTCTGACCTGGGAAATCAATTGAGATTATTTTTAAAAGATGATACCGATTTAGGCATCCAGCCGGAAGCATACATTCGTTCTTTGGGTGGAGAAAGAGAGTTCTCTAAACGGCACGATGAGGATTACATCCGTAGTATCAAAGCATTCGGAAGAAGCTGTGAGGCGGATGATTGGAAAGAATTGATGCGACTTTTCTTGATTAGAAGAACCCGTACATTTATTAAGGATAATTACGCGAAACAAGATGAACGGGGTAAATATTTAGAGTTTCGTGATGGCACAAAATCCTATTTCCCTGAAAGATTGCCAAAATCAATTCCTTTTCCGTCTAAAAAAGGTGACCAATTTGAAAGTTTGTATTCGGAAGAGGTGATGGATAACATGGCTCAATTACGTTTGCCACGCTATGGTTTAACACGCTACATAAGCGATAAGCTACCGGAATTGACCGAAAGAGAAAATGAGATTATTCAGAATCTAAGCCGAGCAGGGCAACGAATGATGGGTTTTTGTAGAACCAACTTTTTCAAACGATTAGACAGTAGCGGAATTTCTTATTTAATCTCGCTGTACAGGCATATTTTACGAAACTCCATCTACATTTACGCCATCCAAAACAAGTTGCCGCTACCTATCGGAGATGAAAGCAGTTTTTTAGATGAACTTTTGGATGATGAAGATATAGAGAACGAAATCTTTGAATGCAACAACGTGCAGTTGGTAACAAAGCCCGAAGATAGCCATTTTACTTTTTCATCAACTGCTGAAGATTACTTATCGGTTGCTAAAAACTATTATAATTCTATTGCCGCTAACTCAAAAAATGTCAGATGGTTAGAGAGTAGGTATTTCAAGCGGACACTAAAACAAGCACTCGTTAACGACAATAAACTTCTGCTTGAAATTATAGGTCATTGTGGTTATTGGAAAGCCGAAAAAGATGAAAAATTAAATGCACTTGAAAAGTTAATTAATGAGACGCATAGAAACGAAAAGGTAATCGTTTTCACTCAATATTCCGATACAGCTCAATATATTTATGCTCAACTTAAAAAAAGAGGATTAACCCATTTAGAATGCGTTACAGGTGCTAGTGTTAACCCAACACGGGTTGTGGAGCTATTTTCACCCGTAAGCAACAACGTTGCTGTAATTCCATCGGAAAATGATCAACTGAGGGTAGTAGTTGCAACGGATGTATTGAGCGAAGGTCAAAACTTGCAAGATGCTCATATTGTCGTTAATTATGATTTACCCTGGGCAATTATCCGCCTTATACAACGTGCAGGACGTGTGGATAGAATTGGGCAATTGGCTGAAAACGTACTTTGTTATTCTTTTTTCCCGGCGGAGGGTGTGGAAAACATTATTCGCCTACGTCAACGATTAACTGACCGGATAAACGAAAATGCCGATGTGGTGGGGAGTGACGAGATTTTCTTTGAAGGGAATGCTCAAAACCTGATGGACATCTACAACGAAAAGAGCGGAATTTTAGATGATGAAGACGATGGAGAGGTTGATTTAAGTTCCAAGGCTTATCAAATCTGGAAAAATGCCACGGATGCCAATCCCGAACTAAAAACTTTAATACCTTCGTTGAGTAACGTGATTTATTCAACTAAGAAAACCGAGAATCCGCTTAACGAAGGCGTAATTACTTATGCCAAAACACCAAGCGACAACGATATGCTAATTTGGTTAAACAAACAAGGAGAGGTTAAAACCTATTCACAATCTGCCATTCTTAGAGCATTAGCGTGCTCGTTTGATGAACCGGCATTGGAAAGAGCGGAGAATCACCACGAATTGGTGGGTATTTCCATTGACCAAATAAGTTCACAAGAGATAAAAGTAAGTGGAACGCTGGGCAAACGGTTCAGCACTAAATATCAGATCTACACCAAGCTCGAAGCGTTTTGCAATGAGCCGAACAATGGATTGTTTGTCACAGATGATCTAAAACTGGCAATGGACGACATTTACAACTATCCGTTAAAAGAGAACGCCCGAATATTACTCAACAGGCAAATGAAAAAAGGTGTTTCCATTATGGAGCTGGTAGAGTTGGTGGTTGAATTGCGGAATGAAGAAGAGTTATCCATAAAGAAAAACGATGAGGATACTCGTCATAAAGAGCCACAGATTATTTGTTCGATGGGATTGCGTAATGCGTAATAAAAGCAGTTTGGATGAGGTATTATCTGTTTTTAGATGAATGTGGAGACCAAAATTTGAGCAATTTTAGTCCCGAATTTCCAATTTTCACTTTAAGTGGGGTAATAGTGTCTGACGAGCAATATCGAAATATAGAAAAGCAAGTCAATATACTTAAAACTCATTTTTGGAACGATAAAAAAGTAATATTGCACTCACGAGATATTCGCAAATGCCAAAATGGCTTTGAGGTTTTATTTGATTTAGAAAAAAAGAGTCTATTCTATCAGGAATTGAATGAAATTTTAAGCGAAAATGATTACACCATCGTGGCTTGCAGTATTTTAAAAGATAAGTACATACGTAAATATGGAAAACTATCAGATGTTTACGCTATATCTCTTTCTTTTATCATGGAGCGTACTGTTTTTCTGTTAGATAGAGAGCAAAAAAGTCTTGGCGATAACATTGAACTACATATTATTGCTGAACGCAGGGGGAAAAAGGAGGATAAAGCTTTATTAGACTATTACAATGAGTTATTGGATAGAGGCACCTATTTTGTGGATGAAAAAAGATTAAAGAAATATTTTAAGTCCTTTCAGTTTAAAGACAAAAGAGATAATGTTGTTGGTTTGCAAATTTCAGATTTAGTAGCATACCCTATTACCCGTTATGTTTTGGACAGAGATGCTGTCAATCTATCTTTTGAAATTATAAAGGATAAGATTTACACTCAAAACGATAGAATGCATGGATTGAAAATACATCCACGAGAAGATTAGGGCAAAAAAAAAGAGTTGCAATGCAACCCTTTTCCGAACGGGGACACCCCGATCCAACTATCTAAATTCCGCTAAGCGGCGATAATTCTTATATTGTTATGACAAAGATACATACATTTCAGGTATTTGATGTATACGTCACCCCGTGAATTAACGACATTTAAGATAAATTATGCCATCTGTAATTTAACATCACCCTATGAGAAGAGACGATTTTAACTCCTATATTCAAGAAAGCAACTACACCGGTTTGTTTGTGGAGTTGGGCTGGAACTACGTGCACAGTTCAGACAGAATTAACCCGATAGAAATTGACGAAACGGTTTACGAAATCGTTCCGGTGGCAGATAAACAAGGATTTAAAGCATTAATTTGCCACACGGCCGAATTGCCTCAACACAGTGTAAGGAGAAAAATCGACTTTCAGCTCCGGAAGTATTTTCACTACTATGTTCTTATTTTTATCAAAGACCATAGCGAACATCAGATGTGGATGGTACCGGTAAAAAGGGTGGAAAAACGCGATTTGGTAATCGTTGAATATCAAAGTGCCGACCGTGCCGATTTCCTGTTCAGCAAAGTGGCGGATTTCAGGTTCGGATTGGAAGAAGATGTAACCATTGTGGATGTTACGCGACGTGTTCACGGGGCATTTGAATTAAATTCAGAACGAGTTACCAAGGATTTTTATGTCGGGTTTAGGAAACAGCACACCTCCTTCGTCAAGTTTATAGAAGGAATAAACGTGGATGGCGACCGCCAATGGTACGCTTCCGTGATGCTCAACCGATTAATGTTTTGTTACTTTATTCAGAAAAAAGGATTTCTCGATTTCGATGTAAATTACCTGCGCAATAAATTGGAGTGGACTAAAGAGCAACAAGGCGAAAACAAATTTTTCGGAACATTTTATAAAGGATTTCTTTTGCGCCTTTTTCATGGAGGACTGAACGACCCCAAGCACAGTCAAGAGTTTGAAACAAAATACGGACGCATACCGTATCTAAACGGAGGATTGTTTGACCTACATCAACTGGAACAAGATTACAGCCAAATTGATATTCCGGATCAGGCATTTGAGGATTTGTTCGACTTTTTTGACAATTGGCGCTGGCATCTCGACACCCGTATCGAAGCATCGGGACGAGATATCAACCCCGATGTGCTGGGCTATATCTTTGAACAATACATCAACGACCGTGCCCAGATGGGTGCTTATTATACCAAAGAAGATATCACGGAATACATTAGTAAAAACTGTATTCTGCCTTTCCTGATGGACGAGGTGTCAAAATCACCTTCCAAAAAGCACTTCACTCCTGGTGGGATGGTATGGGAAACCTTGAGAAACTCCGGCGACACCTACATTTACGATGCCGTCAAGAAAGGAACCGAAATCAAGGAAATCCCCGAAGAAATCGCCGTGGGCTTAGATACATCGAAGCCCGATTTGCTGGAGCGACGTAAAGAGTGGAACCGACCCACACCAGAGGCATATGCACTGCCTACCGAAATCTGGCGTGAAACTATAGAAAGAAGAAAGCGCTACCATGAACTGCTCGCTAAAATTCGAAACGGTGAAATTACCCAAATCAACGATTTTATCACCTATAATCTCGATATCCGCCAGTTTGTTGAAGATTTGTTAGCACGCGCGGATGACCATCTCTTTATACTTCACTTCTATAAAGCCCTGCAAAACGTAACCATTCTTGACCCCACTTGCGGTTCGGGAGCTTTTCTTTTTGCCGCGCTAAATATTTTGGAACCGCTTTACGAAATCTGCATTATCCGAATGCAGGACTTCAATGCCACGAACAACCTGCTTTTCAAAGAGCAATTAGCAGAAATAGAGCAGAAATACCGAAGCAACATCCAGTACTTTATCTACAAAAGTATTATCCTGCGTAACCTGTACGGTGTTGATATTATGCACGAAGCTACGGAAATAGCCCGCCTTCGCCTATTCTTGAAAATGGTGGCGGTAGTAGATGTGAATCCCCGTGCCGAAAATTTGGGACTGGATCCCCTTCCCGATATCGATTTCAATATTCGGTGCGGAAACACGCTGATAGGTTATGCAACGCAAGCTGAATTGGAGAAAGACCTGGTGGAAGGTGATATGTTTGCCAATATGGAATTTAGGGAGAAAATAGAGGAGGAGATGCAAAAAGTGGCTATGGCTTATCAAGTTTTTAAGGAAATTCAGCTTACACAGCACGACAATATGGAAAGTTTTAAACACGCTAAAACCGAACTTAACAGCCGCCTTGCCAAACTTAACGATACGTTAAATAAACGACTATATGCATCTACTGCAACTGAAACAGTACTTAAATATGAAGATTGGCTTTCGTCACACCAACCTTTCCACTGGTTGGCCGAATTCTACGAAATTATTCATGGGAAAAGTGGCTTTGATGTAATTATTGGAAATCCACCGTATGTAGAGTACTCAAAAGTAAAGAAAATCTATAGAATAGACCACTATCAGACTATACAATCTGGGAATATATTTGCTCAATTTATTGAGAGAGCAAGAGTGATATCCCACAATAATACTCAAATTGGATGGATAGTCCCTATATCATCTGTTTGTACTGACAGAACTTCAAGCCTTCAAAAATTTTATAGAAATGAATATAATAGTATTATCAGTTCGTTTGATGTGTTTCCCGCGAGAATTTTTGAAGGACCTGCACAGAGAGTGGCTATTTTATTCTTTCAATATAATAAAAACAATAAAAGTTTTTATGTGTCAAAATATTATCGCTGGTTTCAACAAGAAAGACCATGTTTGGTTAAAAATATCTCATTTATTAACAACTTAAATTTTAACAATATTGGATGGACGGCTAGAATAAATAAATCTATTGAAATTAATATTTTGAATAAATTAGCACCACAGGCAAAGTTAGAGACTTATTTTACTAAAAAATCTACATCTCCCATATTTGTCCATAGAATAATTAACAATTTCATTAAAGCAATAGACTTCAAACCTTATTTTAAAAGACAAGATGGAACAATAACGCATTCGGATGATTTTAAGCTACTTCACACTTCGCTTGACAACAAACATATTATTATTTCATTACTAAATTCTAATCTTTTTTATTGGTATTGGAGAATACATGGAGATGGATTTCACTGTGGTTTTAAAGACATAAATAAGTTTTCATGCTCAATCCATACTATGAATAATAACATTAAAAATGAATTAATAGATATTTCATTGAGACTTAATGAAAATTTTAATATCAATTCTGAAATACGTGTTAGGAATCAAAAGAAAACAGGTAGAGTTGAACTACAGACCTTTTTTATTGGAAAATCCAAGCCTATTATCGACGAAATTGATAAAGTTTTAGCGAAACATTATGGTTTCACGGAAGAGGAATTGGACTTTATTATCAATTACGATATTAAGTACCGCATGGGTAGTGAACTAAATGCCGAAGAAGAATAGCACATTGCGGTTAAAACCGCATTCTGCCTAGAGAATAGAAAGTAAATTACGGCCAATGTGGATTAAAACCGTAATGCCTTAAGAAAATCAAATAATGGAACCTATCTACATCGGAAATAAAGAATTACTCAACCTGCCTAAAACTGCTTTTTTTAGCAGTAGAAAAATCACTTCGGAAGCAGTGTTGAAGTGTTACGATTGGGCAACGGAAATGCGGGAAAAAGGGGAATGTGTAATTAGCGGCTTTCATTCCAAATTTGAGAAAGACGTGTTCCATTTCCTCTCGAAAGGTACGCAACCGATAATTGTTGTCTTTGGACGTAAACCGTATAAAACAATACCGGCTGAGTTCCAAAAACACCTGGACGAGGGACGTTTATTACTTGTTTTTATTACCCCTGCCACTCGTCAGTCAAAACAAACGGCGCTGTTGCGCAATCGGTACATCATTGAGAAAGCGGATAAAATTGTATTTGGAACTATATATACGGAGAGTAGTTTATATCCCCTCTACAGAGGATTGATGGAGATAAGAAAAACTGATGTGGTGTTGCTATAATATGGTTTTCGAAATTTAGACATTTTTTTTCTCAAATCGACTTATTTCTTCGGGCAATCGTTACTGCCAATACTTAAAAACAACGCACATGAAAACAACAATCAACAAACAGCGAAAAACGACCTTTTTCTTTTTAAGCGCTTTGCTTATCGGTTCGCTAATCGTCTCATGTTCACCGGCCAAAAAGGAAAGCAACTCGCCCGACAACTTACCGGTAACCGTTTTACAATTAGCTCCCTCTGAAGACAACCCCCGCAATAGCGAGGGGGATTTCATCACGCTCGATGATGGGCGAATCTTGTTTATTTACAGCCGTTACACCGGAAACTCCACGAGCGATCACGCCCCGGCCTACCTGGCGGCCCGTTACTCGGACGACGGGGGAAGGAGTTGGACGGATGATGATGAAATTGTTGTAGAAAATGAGGGAGAGATGAACGTGATGTCGGTCTCCCTGCTTCGCTTGCAAAATGGGGATATCGCTTTCTTCTATTTGAGGAAGAATTCCACTGAGGATTGTATACCGATGCTGCGTATCTCTAAAGATGAAGCCCAGTCGTGGAGTGACCCTGTTCCATGCATTACCGACAGACAAGGCTATTTCGTGCTCAACAACGCCCGGGTCATTCAATTGCAAGATGGGCGCTTGTTGATGCCCGTGGCACTGCATCAAACTCCCCGGGGACAATGGGCGAATAAGGCTGATTTGTACTGTTATTTCTCGGATGATAACGGGCAGACCTGGCAGTCGAGTTCCCAAGTTCCTGATACAACTGATATTGTTACGCAAGAACCGGGCTTGATCGAGATGAATGATGGCGGCGTGATGATGTACATCCGAACGAACGGTGGATTTCAGCTATTATCTTATTCATCTGATGGAGGGCAAACTTGGAGTCATGTTGAAACCAGCAACATACCCTCCCCTTTATCTCCCGCAACCATTGAAAAGGTTCCTTCTACAGGTGATTGGTTACTGGTGTGGAACAACAATGACGGTTCAAATCCCGAGATCAAGGATAAAAGGACACCGCTCACCATGGCCATCTCCAGGGATGAGGGGAAAACGTGGAAGAAGATCAAAAACATTCACGATGATTCGGACGGGTGGTATTGCTACATAGCCATTCACTTTGTTGACAATGACAATGCCTTGCTGGGCTATTGTGCGGGGAGTCAATCGCGAAACACCCATCTTTCCGTCACGAATATTACGCTGTTGAGCAAAGAGTGGATGTATGAGGAGTGAAGAACTAACCACTTTTTTGTACGGTTCTGCTAAAAATAATGACTTTTTTTAGCAGAAATTAAACCAATTAATTATTTTTGTGAATCGGTTGTGGAAATATTTGGTAGGTTATCAAAGGTTCCATGCACTTTAACATAAACATAAAAGCGTATGAAAAGAGCGGTTATAGCATGTTGTCTCATATCGTTGTTCGTTTTTCAAGCCTATTCGCAAGGAGAGAAACGAAACGACAATTGGACGGTCGTGGGTAATGTTCAATACGTTACGCAGCACTATTGGCGCGGTCTCGGTAAGGGACCCTTGTTTGGTGAAGCGCCTGCCTTTGAACCGAGCATTATGTTCTTAAACAAGAACTGGAACATGGGTCTGTTTGCCGCTGGATCCTTTGACGGGGTTTACAAGGCCGTGATACCCTGGATTTCGTTCTCGCCCGTGAAAAACTTATGGATAGGTATTTGGGACATCTACTCTCCCGGCAAGAAGCTGTGGACGAGCGAGGCCAAGCCTTTCGATTACGGGTTGACTACCTCTAACCACTTCGTGGATGCGGTGCTATCTTATCAACTGCCTTGGTTCCCGCTCTCCATGAAGTGGACCACCCTGGTTGCCGGGAAAGACCCTAACGCCGAGGGAAAACGAAACTTTACCACCTATGCCGAGCTTTCCTACGCACATCGATGGAATGATTTCAGCGTATGGGGAGGGGTTGGCGTTACACCCTGGAAGGGTTTGTATCATCGTGCGAAAGGTGGCGTAAATAACTTGGAGTTGAAGTTGCAGTACAACTTCCGGCTTTATGAGCCGATAACGATGCCACTCTTTACAAAAATTGCCTACAACCCGCTTTCCGAGCAATTTCACTTTTTGGTGGGTGCGAACTTGATCATTCCTTACACGTTTAAATAATTAAAAATCAGAGCAATGGAAACAACATCGTACAAAGGAACAGATAAAGTGCTTATAGGCTTTATCCTGGCCGTTTTAACTTTCTGGCTCTTCGCCAACTCGATGATGAACGTTTCGCCAGTGATGACCGAAGCGCTGGGCATGGATGCAAACACGATGAATATCGCCGTATCGCTCGCCGCGCTTTTCTCTGGAATCTTTATCGTCGTGATTGGTGGCTTGGCCGACAGTATAGGACGGGTAAAAATTTTCAAAATAGGATTGTATCTGGCAATAGCCGGTTCGCTTCTGGTGGGTCTGTCACCCAAAGGAGACCTCGCGGTGCCGATGCTATTAGTGGGCAGGGCCCTGCAAGGATTTTCTGCTGCTTTCGTGATGCCCACGAGCCTGGGGATGATCAAGATCTTCTGGGATGGCAAAGAGCGTCAGCGTGCCATTAGCCTGTGGTCAATCGGTACGTTCGGTGGCTCGGGGTTAAGCTCGCTCACGGGGGGGATTATCGCTTCTAACTTGGGATGGCGCTGGATTTTCTTCTTCGCCATCATCGTGGCGGTTATCGCCCTTATTTTAACGAAAGAGCTGCCTGAAAACAGACGGGAAGGTGCCGGGAAATACAAAATCGATTGGGCAGGAATTGTTATGTTCATGATTGCGATGATTGCCTTGCAGGTTTTTATAACCAACGGGAATAAATTTGGTTGGACAAGCTGGATTACCATTGTTTTATTAGCTATTGCCCTCGTGTTTGGATACCTGTTTATTCGGATTGAAATGAAGGTTCCGTTCGCGTTTGTGGATTTGGGGCTGTTCAAAAACAAGGTATTTACTGGTGCCACGTTGGCCAACTTTTTCATTAACGGGACAGCAGGATTGCTTATCGTGTCACTCACGTTGATGCAGCGAGGTGCACAGTTTTCGGCTATGGAAGCCGGCTTGCTCACGTTAGGATTTGCTATCACCGTAATTTTGTTTATTCGCTTAGGTGAAAAGTTGTTGCAGAAGTTCGGAGCAAAGAAACCAATTATATGGGGGGCGTTGATCATAAGTGCAGCCATCATATTGCTGATGCAGACGCAGATAATGACCGGACAGTATGTTGTGTTGGCGGTGGTAGCCTATTCACTTTTTGGGTTGGGTTTGGCCTTCTTTGCCACTCCCGCTACCGATGCTGCCCTCTCTAACTTGCCCGATAGCCAAGCGGGTAGCGGCGCAGGGATTTTCAAGATGGCATCATCATTAGGTACAAGCTTTGGGGTTGCCATAGCCGCGGGAATCTACACGGCCGTCTCTTCCCGGGCAGAGCCGATTGCTTGGTTAAACAAGATTATACATTTCACAGGCAGGCAAGACAACGTGGTTATCCGTCAAGGTGCCATGTTGGGGCTGGCTTTCTGCCTGCTTTTGGCCATTCTGGTGATAATCACGGTGGTTAAACTCATACCGGATAAGAAAAAACAGATAGATAAGTAAAATCATGTATTAATAACAAAATCGTGCCTTGGTAGCAAGTTCTCACCAAGGCACGATTTTTTTTCAATAAAGAATAAGTTAAACATTCGGCGAATTAACTTCATTTAACATAAACTATATTGTTGTTATTATTATATCGTCTATCTTTGTACCGTCATCCGATATAACGTGCAACAATATAACGAGCAA